>JBBQWT010000001.1:0-234591 GCA_038210375.1 Terriglobales bacterium
AGCCTGCGGCTCCGGTAATGGCGCCGCTGCAAAAGGAGGTTCGACCGGTGGAAGCTACAAAAAATGAAAACTTCAGGGCCGATGTGGCCCATATTGGTAAGAGTGTCGTGATTAAAGGAGAACTTTCCGCCAGCGAAGATCTTTATCTCGACGGTGAAGTTGAGGGCAGCATTGAACTGCGCGAGCATAGCCTGATTGTCGGTCCTCATGGCCGCGTGCGCGCCAACGTACATTCCCGCGACATCGTCGTTCACGGCAAAGTGGATGGCAACGTCAGCGGCACGGAGCGCGTGGAGCTGAAGAAATCGGCCATCCTGAACGGCGATATCTCCACCCAGCGCATTGTTATCGAGGATGGCGCATTCTTCAAAGGTTCCATCGACATCCAGAAGGATGCGGTGAAGCCCAAGAAGATCGAACGCGAGGTCACACCATCGACTTCGACTTCCACCCCCAGCGCTTACACCCCCGTTGCCAGCACCTCGGTGGGCGTCTAGTACCAGCTTTCAGTGTTGCCGGCGGTCCGCAAAACGGACCGCCGGCAATGATTCGCAGGGCCGTGCGGAAAATTATAGTTTTAATTTTATTTTGCAATTATCCAGGTTGTTATGAGGCTATTCCGCAGTGAACACACTTCGCCGGCGCCGGTCATGCCCATGGCGATGAACGAAGAGAAGGTGGCGCGCCACTCCAGCGCCCTGGGCGAGTTCGCCCGGCACATCGCCGGCCGCGAAGCCCTGTGCATCCTTGACCTGGGCCCCACTTCTCCGACCAACATCCAATATCTCACCGGCCTCGGCCACAAGCTCTATACCGAAGACGTGCTGCGCGCTTCGTTTGACCCCGCATATCGCGTGAGCAACGACGAAGGCCAGCCTGCCATCAGTCCCGAGTTGTACCTGAACAGCAATTTGAATTATTCCGAGGCCAAGTTTGACGCCGCTTTGTGCTGGGACATTCCTGACTACATGCCGGAATCGCTGGTCAAACCGATGGTGGACCGCATCTTCCAGATTTTGAAGCCGGGAGGCGTGGTGCTGGCATTCTTCCACACTCGCGACGCCGGACCTGACGCCCCCTACTACCGCTATCACATCATCGGCAAAGACAACATGGAACTGCAGAGCACGCGCCGCTTCCGCTTGCAGCGGGTATTCAATAATCGCCAGACTGAAAACCTGTTCAAAGAATTTTCATCGCTGAAGTTTTTTCTGGCGCGCGATCACATCAGGGAAATGCTGGTGATTCGCTAAGTTTTTCCGCTCTTCTCCTTCGCCGGAAACTTCACCGAACCGGTCAGCCATGCCAGGTAATTCTCGCTGCCGCCGATAATATCCAGCGTAATACATTCCGGGCAATCATAAGAATGAAGTTCCGCGATCGCTTGGCAAACGGCGGAGGACGCGCGGGCCGTAGTCTTGACCACCAGCAGCCACTCCGCAGCGGTTTCGATCCTGCCTTGCCAGCGGTACACCGATTGCACCCCGGGCACGACGTTCACGCAAGCCGCCAGGTGGCGGCGCACCAGCTCAGAGGCCAGGCGCCCGGCTTCTTTTTCGGTTGGCGCGGTAGTCAGCACAATCTGACAGAGGTTCTTTAGTTTCATGGTTTCTTCCCGCTTGTCTCATCAAAAGGTTAATACTCTTGTTCCTTCGGCGGTGAAAATATAAGTTTTGCTTGACTGCGCGAGCGAACCTTAGTCCACTGAAGACAAGGCTTATGGAACCCCTGCACAACCTGGCAGACTTTTTGTATCGCTCCCGGCGCAAGATCGCCACCCTGGCGATTCTGGCGCTGGCTTTTCCGGTGGCTTATCACGTGGTGTTCGACGCCAACGGCATGATGGTATACCGCGAAAAGCGAGCGCAATCGAGCAACCTGCAACGCGAAATCATGGTGCTTAAACAGGAAAACGGCCGCTTGGGCGAAGAAGTAAAGGCCCTGCGGCGCGCGGATAAGTCCACCATCGAGAAGGAAGCGCGCGAGCAGTTACACTACGCGCGCCCCGGCGAAGTAGTATATGCGATCCCCGCAGCCGCTCCGGCGCCCGAGGCCCGCACCACCGCCGCCATGCCCCGTCCCTGAGGCGTGGTTCGGCGAGTCGCCGCCAGCCACATTTTGCTTGCTAATCCCGCGATTTTGGCATAGATTTCAGCGGTGCATGCAGCAGGCACGCCTATTCACATGGAGGAACGAGAAGTATGAAGAAATTAGTGGTTGTAGTGTTTGCGATTTCCGCGTTACTGACGGTGGGCGCCACCGCCAAGGCCAAGAGTTCCAGCAAGGGCATCAATGGCTGGGTGAGCGACGTTTCCTGCGGCGCCAAGGGCATGAATTCAGCCCACGCAGATTGCGCCAAGAAGTGTGCCGACAAGGGCGTGGCCCTGGCCATCGTCACCGATAAAGGCAAACGGGTCTGGAAGATCGAAAATCCTGACGTGGTCAAAGGTCATGAAGGTCATCACGTTACCGTGATGGGAAAAACCAACGCCTCCGCCAAGTCGATCAACATCACCAACATCGCGATGATGACCGACCAGGGAACTCCAGACAAAGACGCCAAGCATGACGACATGCACAAAAGCGACAAGTAAACCTGCTTCTCGCTAAACGCAGATAAAAAGCGGCCCGAGGGCCGCTTTTTTTGCGGGGTGTGGTAAGGCTGAACGCCAGACCAACTTCCGCCCCCGAAAGAAAATCACCAATATCAGGTAGTCATTCTGACGATCCCCGCGCTTTACCGGGGGTGAGGAAGAACCCCTACTCTTCAACAAATTTCTCCCTCGGGGCATTTCTTGCAGTTGGTTTTGTTCCTACACGGTGTGATGACTCGCTGGAATCTCTGCGCTGCCCGTAATCTCACTCCCTAAAGAAGTGTCATCTCGACCGGAGACCCCGGGTTTTTGCGGGGCGTAGTGGAGAGACCTCGGGGCGGTTCTTGATGTTGCGGTTGATCTCAAAACAGCCTACTACTAAACCTCGTCATCCGCGGCCCAGCCAGACTCAAACAAAGCGCAAGTTCCTTCGCTCAAACAAGAAGCAAGAGCTCGCTCCAGGATGACAAGGATTAGAGGGTTTTCGCTTGCCGAATCCACCTATGCAACTTCTTGAGATGTTGGCGGAAGAGAAACGCAAAGGCGATTCTCAGGAAATCAGCCAGTTATCCTGGTTTGCAAAATGCTTCACTAAGCGAAAATTCGGCGGCGGAATAACCCCCTCGGGGCTTTCTCCAGCGAGATGATCACTAGCGATAACCCGAACTCCAACAATCTTCGTCACCGCGCTCTACCGCACCACGCCCTCAACCGGCGAACTGGCGGAGGCGTAGAGTTTTTTAGGCATACGCCCGGCCAGGAAGGCGGCGCGGCCTGCCAGCACCGCATGCTGCATGGCTTCGGCCATCAGGACGGGCTCGCGGGCGTTGGCGATTCCTGAATTCATCAGGATGGCATCGGCGCCCAGCTCCATGGCCAGGGCCGCATCGGAAGCCGTGCCCACCCCCGCGTCCACGATCAGAGGGACAGTGGTGATCATCTCCCGCAAAATTTGCAGGTTGGCCATGTTCTGGATGCCCATTCCGCTGCCGATGGGCGCTCCCAGGGGCATGATGGCGCTGGCGCCGGCTTCCAGAAGCCTTTGCGCCACCACGATGTCGTCGGAGGTGTAGGGAAGCACCGTGAATCCCTCACGCACCAGCACCCGGGTGGCCTCGATAGTGGCTTGCACGTCGGGATAGAGGGTGCGCTGGTCACCGATGACTTCGATCTTCACCCAGTCTGATAGTCCCACCTCGCGTCCCAGCCGTGCGGCGCGAATGGCCTCGTCGGCGGTGTAGCATCCCGCGGTATTGGGCAGCAGGAAGAAGCGGCGCGGATCAATAAAGTCGAGCAGCGACTCGCGCGAGCGGTCGAGGTTGACGCGCCGCACCGCTACCGTAACCATTTCGGCGCCGCTGGCCTCGATGGCCTGCCGGGTCTCTTCCCCGGATTTATACTTCCCTGTGCCCACGATCAGGCGAGAACGAAATTCGCGGCCGGCGATGATGAGTGGATCCATATTTATATTGTAATGGGGATGAGCCAGAGCCAAATAATTTGGAGTTAAAGGAACGGGTCGGCGCGGATTTCCCGGCGCTAACGAATTGAAGTGTCGGACTGTCAGCTTACAATCTATCAGTAATGTGTGCGGCTTGAGACGAAAACTACTTCCATTACCCAAATTCCATGATGCTCAAATGCCAAAACGGATAACTACATGAAAATTAGTAAGTTGCAAGTTCGGCAACTACCAAATTGCCTGAAATAATCCCGCGAAATCAGCCTCCGAATTCCGCAAAAAGCTGTTTACATCATCCCCTGATTTCATTAAAAGGGTAGAAGACTTCACGGCTTAATTCTGCCGCTGTTCAACGAGCGCCAAACCGACCCTGTCGTCAGATCGGGGTGATGTACAGCAGTTCCAAATCAGATTGCTACAACCGTATTGAGGAAAAGTTTATGTCATTGAAAAGCTGCATTGCGTCAGTGCTGTTTTGTTCATTGAGTTTCGCCGCAACTACCAAGACACCCCCTGTAGCCGCCAAGCGCGATGCCACCGCACTGTCCATTTTAGGGAGTTCGCTCATGGCAATGGGAGCTACCGGCGGCCCCGCAGCCACCAGCATGGTAGTCGGAACGATCACCTATGCCGATGGAAAAACGGGCACGATGACGGTGAAAAGTTTGGGAGCGGATCACGTGCGGCACGACTTGGTGATCGGCGGAGAAACTCTCAGTTACGTGATTAAGGATGGCCAGGGGTATCTGCTCAAGGGAGGCAAGAAGCACAGCCTGCCCTTATGGATCACCGCCCACAAAGGGCCAGAACACATTCCCGCATTTTCTCGTATCGGAGAATTTCTGCTGCCCAGTATGAATGTGGAATACGCCGGCATTGCAGATGTAAACGGCCGTCCTGCTCATCATCTCAAATTATCGGCATTCATTGCGGATGATCCCGCGCAGCCCGGCGCGGCACAACTTGAGGCCGCTATTTCTGAATTGCATGTCTTCGTGGATAAGGAGAATTCCACGGTGGTGAAAATCCAGAATTTCGTCTTTTCCCCGGAGACCCCGGTCAACCATTCGGTGGCGGAGACCTACTACAGCGACTACAGCCTGGTAAACGGAGTCATGGTCCCTCATCACCTCACCCGGTATGTTGACGGCCAGAAAGAATCTGAGACCACGTTTAGCTCGGTCTCGGTAGTGGCAGCAAGCACAGAATCGGATTTCGATTAAGTTGCGATCCAAGTAATCCAGGAGATTTTCAGTGCGAAATCATGTCTCGATGTGGCTACTGGCAGTGCTCACTTGCTGCATGACCATCAACTTGATGACCCAGGAAACGCCAACTCGGGTTACGGACCAGAATCGGACGGGCGAATTGCCTTTCTCAACGTCGATTGGCACTGCGATCGAACACGTGGATGTAGCCACGGCGGCGCTGAACGTGAGGATACCTATTGTTTCTGTGCCCGGCCGGGGCATGAACTCGGAAGTTTATATTCGGTTCAACAGCAACTATCTGGTCTCCGCGCCCCGGCTCGACATCAACGGGTCAGGATATTACAAATGGTGGCCAGAGGTGTATTCAGGCTGGCAATTAAATAAAGCCACCAGCACTTCGACGCGCCAGACTGTCCATTGCGTAAATCTACCGTCGGGTTATAACGCCTACTATGTGCAGAATTTTATTTACTCCGATGCGGATGGGGGCAAACATCCCATTGTGGGCCAGACGGCCACAGGGCAATGCGCCGGACCCGGCGATGCTCATGGACCTGACCTCTCTGGAGAAGGCATGTGGGGAGGCCCGTACTCAAACGTTTTGCTGGCAGATGGATCAAACGCAGATGGATACGGTGGAGTCGAAGATGCAAACGGCAACCAAAGGAACTCGCTGCAAGATACTCTGGGCAGGAGTCTGTATTCCGGCCCCACCACCATCAACCAAGGCGAGACCGTCGATACGTTTGTCGTCAAAGATGCCAATGGAAATCCCCAGACCTATACGCTGAACTGGACGACGGTTCCCATCAACACCAACTTCCAGGCGATTTCATTGGGGAACGGCGGCATCCGCGAGCTGAGCTCAACTCAATACGTGATTAGCTCAATAGTGCTACCCAACGGACAAAGCTACCGGTTTCAGTACGAGCCCGCATATGGCGAAATCAGCCGCATCGATCTGCCCACGGGAGGCTATGTCACTTACACTTACGCGACGAAGCTCGATGGAATTAAAACTCGCAGGTATGTCTCTTCCAGGGCGGAGTATGTTAACGGCCGCACCGCCGCCTGGACCTTTAGCCTTTCGTCGTCGGGAGTCAATGTGAGCACGGTTACCGACCCCTTCAACAATCAGACAGTTTATTCAACTTTCGCTGGGGCGGTGACTTCGGCGAAAATGTATGCAGGGACCGCGGGAGGCACTCCTCTGCGGCAATATCAGATTGATTACAACGAAGACAGTGACCCTTGGGTGGATCCGACCAATTCAGGTGATATCTTCCCTGCGCCGGACGCGCAAGATGTTGCCATCCGTCCGGTCAGAATTACCACTACCCTGGAGAATGGTTTAACCCAAAAGAAGGAATTTGATTACGAAACTTTCACCTACACCTATCATCCCCAGCACGACGGCAGTCTCATTGACGCGAGCACGGCACAGACCTACACCACCAGCCGGGGAAATGTCACCGAGATCAGGGAGTGGGATTGGATGACCGCAGGCGGTACCTGGCCAAATCCCATCCGCCACACTGACAAAACCTATCTTCACAACGCCAATTCGGCGTATTTTAACGCCAACATTGTGAACAAGGTGCTCTCGGATACAGTTTATAACAGTGCAGGCGCCCAGACAGCGCAAACCCAGTTTGAATATGACTCGACTCCCATCACGGGGACATCGCAGGCGCCAAACCACGATTACACGTCGTACTCCAGCAGCAACACGATTCGCGGGAACGCAACCCGGGTCAAGAAATGGCGGAACACGGACAACGCCCTGCTGGCCACGGCCTATATCTACGATGATCTGGGCAACATCCGGCAGATTACCGATCCCAGGTCCAACACCACGACCTGGGATTACACCGACCACTGGTGGGGAGGAAGCGCCAACTGCCTCCCCGCTACCAATAGTCAGGCATACGTGACCCAGGTTACAAACGCCTTGAACCAGATCGTGGCGTTGTTTGATCGCCGAGCATGCACCGGGCAGGTGAATTCGCAGCGCGACCAGAACGATATCAATGCAAACCGGGATGGTACGACGTTCACCTACGACCTGATGAACCGGGTGAAATCAAAAAACTCGCCGGATGGCGGGACATCAAGTTATGACTACAATGACACGCCTTCGCCCGTGAGCACACAGGTTTCTACTTTGCTGGCAACTGGCGGTCCTTCAATCGTGAACACAACTCTGTTCGATGATCTAGGCCGGCCCGTTCAAACCCAGCTCAACTCCGACTCGGAAGGCGCGGTTTACGTTGACACCACCTACGACGCGATGGGACGGACCGCCACGGTTTCCAATCCATACCGCATCGGTGACGCCCCGCCCTACAGCACGACTCGCGGCCTGACCCAGTACGCCTACGATGCCCTGGGACGCACCACGGTTGTGACCAAGGCGGATTTCAGCTTTGTCAGCACTGCTTACGATGGCAACACCGTAACCGTCACTGACGAGGCTTCGAATCCGCGCAAGAGCACCAGCGACGCATTAGGCAGGCTAACGGCAATCGTCGAGCCCAATCCTTCCACCGGATCGCTCTCTTCCGGCGCATTCAACACCAATTATTCCTACGACGTTCTGGGAAACTTGCTTTCGGTGAACCAGCAGGGCGACGGCACGGGCACAGCGCGCAACCGTTCTTTTTCCTACGACTCCCTGTCACGGCTAACATCGGCTAGCAATCCGGAATCGGGTACCCAGAACTATACCTACGACGCCAACGGCAACGTGCAAACCAAGACCGACGCCCGCGGAATCGGCACTACCTATTACTATGACGCCCTGAACCGGCTGGGACAGAAATCTTTTAACGACGGCAACCCAGCTTGTCCCGATACCGGCGGCAGAACTCCTTTCTATTCGTATGTCTATGACCTCACCAGTATCTGGGGAGTCAGCACCGGCTCTTCAATTGGGCGATTGAGTTATATCCAGCGGAATAATCCCTGCACCGGGGCCTACAGTTCCGTAGACATTTTCGGATATGACGCCATGGGCAGGGTCAACCATCAGTTTGGCCGCACCCCTTCGTTGGTGTCCAGCGGTAGCGGCAATACTTATGACGTGACCGCCACCTACAGCCTGGCGGGCGACATGACCGCACTCACCTATCCCAGCGGACGCAAGGTGACCTACGCCTACAACTCCGCCAACCGCAACACCGGAGTAGCGTTCGACAGCTTTGGCGGCGTGGGCAACGGATACCAGTACCTCAGCGTGCCTTTTCATTTTGCCAACGGTGCCGGCTATGTCTCAAATTACGGCAACGGCATCACCGAGACCTCGCCGCTCAATAACCGGCTGCAAGCCAAGCAACTTACGGTGAACAATTCCTTGCTGGGAACGTTTTCCGATCTGGCGTACTCCTATAACGATGGGCACAATAACGGCAACGTATACAGCATTGCCGACCAAATCAATCCCAACCGCACCCAGAACTTCACTTACGATACGCTTAACCGTTTATTGAGCGCTCAGACATCCGGCCCGCAGTGGGGCAATGACTACGTGATCGACCCCTGGGGCAACCTGACCGACAAGAACCAGATGACAAGCAAGACCTCGGGCGAATTCCTGCACGCACCCGCCTCGGACAGCAACCGCCTGGCCCTCACAGGCTACTCCTATGATTTTTCCGGAAACTTGATTAACGATGTCACGCATACTTACCAGTTCGACGCCGAAAATCAAGTGAGTACGGTGGATGGGACGGCAGCGATTTATACTCCTGGCCCGGATGGGCAGCGGGTGCGCAAGCAGGCGGGCGGAATTTCCACCGAATACATCCGCTTCAACGGGGAGACCCTCTCCGAATGGAATGGCGCATCCGACTGGAGTGATTACATCTATGCCGGGGGCAAGCGCATTGCGCGCGCCGACAATTATGAAGACCAGCTTGTCACCCAGGGCTCAAGCTGCTCGAGTTGCGCTACCTACTTCCGCTTGAGGAATGGCGCGGGCTACCTGCTGAGCGGATACGTGATCCACTCCGGAGATAAACTGCTGGTGCGCCAGTGGCAAAGTTCCGGAGTGCATGGCGGGGTGGGTCTGGACTTCGCTTCAGGCGGCACTTACACCAACACCCTGACACTTGGCAACATGGCTTCCGATCCGAACAGCAACCAATGGGATTACCGGAGTTTCGGTCTCAGCACGGTGGCGGGCAACACGATTTCTTCGGCCTGGCTAACCACCCAATCCACTCCCGCCAGCGGTGGCTGGAACATCAATTACCAGGATTTCGTGCTGCTGAGCTATGACGGCACGGTTCACAAACTCTACTCGCATGACCAGAGCGCCAACCTGGAGATAGCCGGGACCACCGGGCCAACTTACAGCGTGACCCACGTTCCCAACCTGGGCAACGTAACCGGCCAGACCACGACGTTCTACCACGGCGACCACCTGGGCTCATCGCGGCTGCTGTCGAACGCCAACGGCTATCCCACCTGGCAGGGCACGTACTACCCCTACGGGATGGAGTACACCCCGCCCGCAAGCACCGACAACCTCGCCACCGTCAATAACTACAAATTCACCGGAAAAGAACGCGACGGCGAGTCAGGATTGGATTATTTCGGGGCACGGTACTTGTCAAGTATCACTTCACGCTGGCTGACACCGGATTGGTCGGCGTCTCCGGAACCGGTTCCATATGCGAATCTCAAAGATCCGCAGACCCTGAATTTGTTCGCATACGTTAAAAACAATCCCGTTTCTCGCATCGATCCCGACGGCCACTGCGACATTGGAAAAGAGCACCATTGGGGCTGGTGTATTTGGCACACGCTAGGCTTCTATCAAACTAAGGATGAGCAAATAGCAAGCGCTCGATGGTACGAGAGAGAATTCTACAAACAGACAAACACACCCGGTAATAGACAACCAAAACTGACTGACGATCAGGTCGTAAATGCTTATCGCAACGGTGTGTTTAGCCCGCTAAGCAATGGAGATAAGACGGACATCTTAGTGATGTTAATGGGAATGACAGCTTATTATCGAGGTGGGAGTACGTTACAGGCAACGAGCAAAGACGTAAAGATAAATGAAGAGACTGGCCTAGTCCAACCCGGAAGGGGGGTTTCAATAAACACAGAACCCGGGGGACTGGATAAATTCGGGGGAGCCTACAAAATCAATAGCGGGTCGATTCCGCCGGAACTGGAGATTATACAGCGTGGAGGAAATCCTAACCATTACGAGATTGCTCCGCGAGAGCCAATGACTCCGGCGCGGTACCAAGAGCTGTTGAGTCAAATAAAGATAGAGCGATAAATCTAAGGATATGGGGCAAACACCGATGGATAGTGAAATTGACGCGAAGCTATTTTTCACTTGCGATTTCGATGAAAAAGATGCATATGAAGTTGAACAGAAAGGCTATTTCGAGCATGCGATTGCTCAACTTCCGAATGGTGCGCGGGTTAGGGTTTGTTTTTGGGATCCGGTGAGGTTGGCTCAGGACTTGGAAACAGACCTCAAGTTGGGTCGAATTTGCATTGGCGAACCGGGTCTTGTAGTCGTTTCAAAGGTAACTGTAGAGAACATGCAAAATGCGATAAAAGAACTGTATCGAAGAGGCTATTTTGAACGCTTAAGAAAGATTGTTCTTGATGAGGACGGCCACCGGGTTTAGATCTGAGGCGTAGATCAGTGAGTCACGTCCCCAGCCCGGGCAACGTATGTAATGCACCCCTGCAGAACTGGACACGATTGACCTGCTCCCCAATTTCGTTCACCTGAGAATACGACGAGTGTAGGCGTTGCCTGTTCAAACCCTCTAGTCGCCCGCCTTACTCATACAACGCATCAATCTGCGCCTGGTAGTTCTTCTCCACCTCACGCCGGCGAACTTTCATGCTGGCGGTCATCTCGCCGCTGGCCGCGGAAAAGTCGCGGGCTATCAGGATTACTTTCTTTACCGTCTCAAACGAAGCCAGGCGCTGGTTCGCCGTCTCTATGATTCCTTCGAACAGCCGGCGCACCTCTGTATTGACAATCAGGTCGTCGCGGCTGGAAAACGTCAACCCTTTCTCTCGTGCCCATTCTTCCAGCAAAGGATAGTTAGGGACGATCAGCACGGATACGAACTTGCGGCGGTCGCCCAGCACCACCGCCTGCGATACCAGGGCATTGGCCTTCAACCGCAGCTCGATGGGCTGCGGGGCCACGAATTTTCCGCCTGAAGTCTTGATCAGGTCTTTCTTGCGGTCGGTGATAAAGAGGAAACCATCTTCGTCCAAACGGCCGATGTCGCCGGTCTTGAACCATCCGTTCTCAAAGGCGTCGATGGTCTCCTGAGGACGCCGCCAGTATCCCTTGAAGATAGAAGGGCCGCGCACCAGAATCTCGCCATCGCCCGCGATGCGGCATTCCACGTTCTTGAGCGGGCGTCCCACGCTGCCCACCTTGATTCCGCCGGGAATGTTCACGGCGATTACGGGAGAGGTTTCGGTGAGGCCGTAGCCCTCGTAGATGGGCAGGCTGCAGTTGGCGTACCAGCCCGCCAGTTCCTCACCCAGCGGGGCGCCGCCAGAGTTGAGGATTTCTACCCGGCCTCCCAGGGCGTGGCGCAGCCGGTTATAAACAATCAGTTTTGCCAAGCCGTAAGAAAGTGCCTTCGGAGTTTTCCCAGCAAAAATTTCCGCGCGGTGCGACTTGCCGACCTTTTGCGCCCACCGCAAAATCCACTCGGTCTTGCGAAAACGCGATTGGATGTCGGAGCGCACCTTCTCGTACACCCTGGGCACCGAGACGAAGGCTTTGGGCCTGACTTCCTGCAAGGTGCGGGCCAACTGGTCGAAGCCGCCGCAGTAGGCCAGGGGGATTCCCAGCAGGAAGCAGCAGTAGTCCACGTGGCGCGCGGTAACGTGCGAGAGCGGTAGGTAGGAGATGCTGGGCGCGCCCAGAGGCCACCCGATGAGGCGGGCAGCAGTGTTGCAATTGACCGTCAGATTTTCGTGGGAGAGCACCGCTCCCTTGGGATTTCCCGTGGTTCCCGAGGTATAGATAATGGTGGCCAGGTCGGCCGGCGCGGTCACCCTTTGCGCCGCCAGGTCAAAGGCGGGGTCGCGCTTCGCGGGGCCATCTTCCATCAAGTCCTTCATGGCAAACAGCGGCAAGCGTTCTCCCGCCGCGGCGCGCAGCTTATCCATCAAGACAATTTTTTCCAGCCCGGTTTCGGCGGCGATGCCCAGGCACTTCTGCAACAGTACTTCGCTGGAGACGAACAGGATGCGCGCGCCGCTCTCTTTCAGGATAAAAGCGGTTTGCGGAGGGGTGAGCGTGGGATACACCGGAACGCTGGCCGCGCCTTGCAACATGGCGGCAAAATCGGCCACCGCCCATTCCGGGCGATTCTCACTCAGGATGGCGATGCGGTCGCCCTTGGCGATGCCCCACTCGCGCAGCTTGCGGCTCACCGCCACCGTGCGGCGATAAAACCCCAGGGACGAGATCGGGATCCACTTATGGGTGCAGGAGTCGCGGTACTGCATGGCGCAATCCGAATCCCGATCGGCCACCAGGAAAAACAAGTCGTTGAGCGTGGTGACCGGCGTGGAGACGGAATCCCCCTGCGGTGCGTGGTTGCTGCCGCGAGTCGTCAATGCGCTCCTCGTTTGTCGCGATGCATGTCACTTGCCTGGGCCAGGCGGTTCCCCGGGCCCTTTATAAAGTAACAACAAGCACGCTACATTGCACAGGTTGGCGCATTGACCGCCGTAATCATTTTTTGAATTCCGCTGAATTGTGGCGGGGCCACCATAAACTCGGATACCATAAAGGCGCAGCAGGAGGTCAATGAATGAATAAGCACAAGGTTCTGGCGGCGGTGATGGCGCTCACGGTGGGCTCGATGTTCGTGCCCAACGGCCCATCAACCTATGCCCTGGACGACGCCAAGGCCGCGGCCAAAGAAGTGACCATGCCAAAGATCAAAGTTGGAGACATGGCGCCGGATTTCACTATGCCCGATCAAAACGGGAAGCCGGTGTCCCTGCATGATTTTCGCGGCAAGAAGAATGTCGCTCTGGCGTTTTACGTCTTCGCCTTTACCGGTGGCTGAAGCAGGCAGATGAAGAACTTCCAGGCCAATCTGCAACGGATGGAAGCTTCTGACACCCAGGTTCTGGGTGTAAGCCTCGATAGCCAATTCTCCAACCGGGAATGGGCAAAGCAAATCGGCGTAACTTTTCCCCTGTTGAGTGACTGGGGCGGCGACATGGCTCGAAGCTATGGCGTGTTTGAGAGCAAGTACAAAGCCGCCCGGCGGGTCAACTACCTGATCGACAAAACCGGCAAGGTGGTGGAAATGCAGATTGACGGCGAAGCCATCGATCCCATGAAGATTGTCGATGTCTGCGAGCGCCGCAAGCTGAAAAACTAAGGCGCGATCGGAATATTCGAGCGCAACGGCGGGACGGCTCAGGCAATGGCGGCGTGCCTGGGCTGTTCCTGCTCCACCTTCACCGACACTACCCGCGACACTCCCGGCTCCTGCATGGTCACTCCATACATGACGGGAGCGATGCTCATGGTCCGGCGGCTGTGAGTAATGAGCACAAACTGGGTCTGGGCGCTCATCTCCCGCACCAGGTCGGTGAAGCGGCGAATGTTGGCCTCGTCCAGCGGGGCATCGACTTCGTCCAACACGCAGAAGGGACTGGGCTGGAACTGGAAGATGCCCACCAGCAGGGAAAGCGCGGTCAGCGCTTTTTCGCCACCGGACAACAGCAGCACGTTTTGCAGCTTTTTTCCCGGCGGCGACGCCACCACGTCGATGCCGCTTTCCGCGGTGTTGTCTTCATCGGTGAGGCGCATGAACGCGTGCCCGCCGCCGAAGAGCTTGTGGAACGTCATCTGGAAGTTTTCATTGATGGCGGCAAATGCCTGCTCGAACTTCTCGCGGGATACGGTGTCGATCTCGCGAATCGCGTTCTGGGTGTTGTCAATGGATTCCACCAGGTCGTCGCGTTGAGTCCCCAGAAACTGGTGACGCCCTGAAACTTCCTCATATTCTTCGAGGGCCATCATGTTGACCGGGCCCATGGCTTCGAGACGGGCGCGCAACTCGCGATAGCTGGTCTCATCGACGGCCAGTGATTCCGCTGACAGGTCATCGCCGGAGATTTGGGCGGCGACGTCGGGCAACTGCAATCCCAGCTCGGTGCGGCAGGATTCCGCCATGTATTCGATATCGGAGTTGAGCCGGGCGATGACCGCGGAAACCTCGCCGCGCCGGTCGCGGGCGCTATCGAGCTTGAGCCGAGCGACCTTCAGTTCCGCTTCGATGGCGGCGATGCGTGCGCGCACCTCATCGGATTCCGCCTGCAACCCGGCCGCCGCGGAGGTCAGCTGTTCGGCTTCCGTCTGCAGCTCCCCGGTGCGGCCGGACATGGCGACAATTTCCGCCTCGCGCTGTTCCTTTTCCGCCTTCGCGGCGCTGGCCTGCGCCTGCAGGCTCTGGGAGCGGGTGGTCAGTTCCACAACCATCCGGTCGAGCCGCTCCACCGACCACAGCGCCGCCCGGCGCCGTTCTTCGATCACTGCCATGGTCGATGCCATCTCTGAGGCTTTACGCTCCGACTGGTCGCGGGTGATCTTCAACTCGCCCATCCTGCGCTGGGCCTCGGTAATTTCCTTTTCGAGAGTGGAGCGCGATTGCTGGTGCGTTGTCATGGCCTGCCGGCGTTCGGCAATACCGGCCACGCGCTGGGTATGATCGATTTGCAACCGCGAGGATTCCTGTTCGCAAATGTGCATCCGCTGTTCCGCTCTGGCCAGATCCACTTCCAGTTGTTTCATGGTGTGACTTGAGGTCATCACTTCGAGTTCGGCCTTGCGCTGCTCGTCTTCAAGCTGCGCCAGCAGGGCGACGTGCCCCTCCAATGTAACGGTTACGGTCTGAACGCGGGCGGCGGTGGACTGCATGGTCCTTTCGATTTCCATGACCTGGCGGGTGGCGTCGCGCAGCTCGCGCTTCATGGATAGCGGGCCTTCGGTGCGCTGGGTCCCGCCGGTGACGGTCACGTTGTGAAAACACTCGCCCTCGGGGGAGAGGAAGTAGGCTTTAGGATTGTCGAGGGCCAGCTCGCGCGCCGTTCTGGAATCGGGAGTAATGAAACCATCGCCCAGCTTGGGCAACACTATTTCGAGCGACTTGCCAAAGCCGTTGAGGACGCGCATGCAGCGGGTCAGGGGGAAGGTCGAGGCGGGGACCGGGGTGTGATAGGTCTCGGGAGTCACGTTGAAGGAGAAGCGCGCCTGGGAATCTTCGGGATGCACCAGGAAAGTGGCGCGGCCGTCCACGCCGGTTTGCAGCAGGCGCAGTCCCTCGCTGGCTGAATCCCACGACTTGACCACCACATAGTTGAGTTCGTCGCGCAGAAAGTCTTCCACCACGGCTTCGTACTGTTCATCGACTTCAATGAAATCGGCCAGCAGGCCCGCCGGGGCGAAGCCCTCGCTCAAGGCGCCGGATTGGAAGAGCCGCTTTACCGATTCGGTGGAATAGCCGTGCTCTTCGATGATGGCGGAAAGGGAATTGCGGCGTCCCAGTGCAGTGGCGTATTCAGCCCGCAGGCCATCGAGTTCGTGCTTGGCGTGGTTTTCGGCGCTCTTGCCGGCGGCGATGAATGCGCGGGTATCGGTGATTCGCGCCGAGAGCGTGCTGGCGGATGCGGCCAGGTGCTCGTACTCCGACTTCAACAGGCTGCGCCGGGCGCCGGTGACTTCCACCTCGGATTCGGCCTGCTCCCGTTCGCGCTCCAGGCGGCTCCACTCGCGCTCGATGGCGGCCAGCGCTTCCTCCGCCTGGCTAATGTGGTTGTTTACCTCGGCCGCGGTGGCGATTACTTCCATCAGCGCGTTGCGCTGGCGGTCGAGCCCGGTTTCAATTTCGGTGAGCGCGGCGGCGGCGCCACTGGCTTCGGATTGCAGAATGCCCAGGCTGGCCGTAGCGGTCTGCACGTCGGAATCCGCCGATTGCAACAGGGTGCGGTTGCCTTCCTGCTCGATCAGCAATGCTTGCAACTGTTGCTCCACCCGGGCGATGTCGGCCTGCGCCTCGGTGAACCGAGTTTCCAGTTCAGCGCAACGCTGCTGGTTGTGGGTGCGCTCGGCATGGGTCCTTTCGGTCTCAAGCATGACCGTGGCCAGCCGCTCGCGGGTGGCATGCGATTCCTGTTCGATGGCATAGCCGCGCTGCATGCGCTCGCCGTGAGCGGTCTCGTACTCCGCGGCCACCTCGGTGTCGGCGCTGATCTGGCCGGCCAGAAGCTGCAGCTCGTCGTGGCGGGTCTTCAGTTCCGCGGATGAGAGCAGGAACTTCCCGCCCATCACCAGGCGGGATTTTTCCCGCATCTCGTCGCGCAGGCGCGCGTAGCGCTCTGCCTTAGCGGTCTGCCGTTTCAACGAATTCATCTGCCGGGTAATTTCTTCGAAGATGTCGTTGATGCGCGATAGGTCGGCGCGCGCTTGTTCGAGGCGGGCTTCAGCCAGGCGCTTCCTGGTCTTGAATTTGGTGATGCCGGCTGCTTCTTCAATGATGGCGCGGCGGTCGTGCGGCTTGCTGCTCAATATCTGCCCGATGCGGCCCTGCTCGATGATGGCATAGGTCTCCGGCCCGAGGCCGGTGCCCATGAAGAGGTCCTGAATATCGCGCAGCCGGCAAAATTTGCCGTTCATCAGGTACTCGCTCTCGCCGGTGCGGAACAGGCGCCGCGTAACCACAATTTCTTCCGAGCGAATACTGATGGGCTTCAACTGGCGGCGGCGGATCTTGAGCAGCACTCCGGGGGCCTTGTCGTTTTCTCCGGCAGCGTCAGTTGAGACCGGAACTGTGGCTTCCGCGGGTTCATCCTGTTCGAGGGAGGTTTCCCCGATCGTCCCCAGCGGCTGGACCGACTTCCAAGCCTGCTCGGTTTCACTGGCGCGATCGCTTTGCAGGGTGGCCTCATCCCAATCAGCGCCGCTTTCCAGCTCACGGGCGTCGGCTGTGGCTTCATCATTGGGCATGGGCAGCGCCGGGTCAGAGCCGTAGAGATCGGGATCGACCAGCGTGATTGAAACCTCGGCCATGCCGGTGGACTTGCGATCACGCGTCCCGGCGAAGATGACATCTTCCATGCGTGAACCGCGCAGGGTCTTGGCGGATTGCTCGCCCAGCACCCATGAGATGGCGTCAGCGATGTTCGACTTGCCACAGCCGTTGGGGCCGACAATGGCGACGACGCCGTCCCCGTGGAACTTGATCTCGGTCCGGTCGCAGAACGACTTAAATCCAAGAATTTGCAGCCGTTTCAGTTTGAGCAACTGACTTCCTCCGCTCAATCCCGATGAAGAGATTGGCATTCGCGCAATTGACCGTTACTTTAACGTTCCGTTGCGGGGTGGTCAAGCATAAAGACCCAATATCTGGTATGGGGTAGGCGCCAACCACAGTATATTGCACGGTTGATGCAACAGCTGCGGGAAAACGCGGCTTTCTCACACTTGTGGCGTTTTGGTTTTGGAGCAGGAAGGAAGGCGGGAGAATCTCAGAGCTGAGACCACTATAGGCCGGTTGGCGGCCGGATTCAAGGTCTAACGAGTTTGGGAAGCGGCCTCTACACTGTTGATCGTTAGGCTCTACGGCGATCAAATCGGAGCAGGATCAGACCTGCAACGCTCGTGAACCCAGATGGGACAAATCCCCACACTCAAGGTGCTAGTCCAGCGCCCATATAAATATCATCAACTTGGGTGTGCGAGGCGTTTGCTGGGATTCTGCCTCGCAGTATGTTTTGCCCTTTGCCGGTGATGCCAACACAGAAGAAGACAAAAAAACAATAGAAAGGCAAAAGATTAGTTTCGTTCGCAAGCTCACGCTGCCGCTCTAACCGTTTTCATGCTCCGATAATCCCACCAATTCCTCCAAAATCCAAACGTGCCCTGCCAGGCCAGCTTCCATCGCCGACGGACTGCAGCGTTTGGTGGACACTGCAGAAATTGCAGTACGCTCAATCGAGCGCAACCATGCCGCAGTAATTCTCGAACTTTTTTGAAAAGTCGTTTTTGAGGCGCGTTTTGTCCTTCGGTGGCAGCGGCCTTCAGGGCTTGAGAAGCTTTTGCGATTCGGTCAATAGAGATATCTCCACCGGCATGACCATCGCACATTGGTGGGAGCAGCGGACTGAAGTCCGCTGATTAAACGGTCCGTCATAGTTGGCTTTAGCCGCGGCGCACTTATGCCTTATGACCGAAATATCAATCTCTCGGTATCGCAAGGCGTTAAGATGGGCACATGCAGGCACCGCAAGAGGTTCGGACCTTCTTCGTGACCTCCGCAACTCATGAGCGCCGCCCAATCTTTCACTCTCACAAACCGGCGAAGTTGTTTTTGGAGGTTTTACAAGATCATCGCAAGCTCAATCACTATTTATTGCATGAAGTCGTACTAATGCCTGATCACTTTCATCTTCTTATCACCCCCCGGTTGCGATCGTTCTTTGGAGAAAATCGTGCAACTGATTAAAGGGGGATATTCTTTTCGTGCAGGAGAGGAGACTCGTGTAAAAACCGCAATCTGGCAGCGCAGTTTCAACGAACATCGAATTAAGGACAGCGGGGAATATGCAGTGCATCGCAATTACATTCGCAATAATCCGGTGCGAGCAGGCTTAGCGATTTCGCCAGAGAAAGATCCTTACTGTTGCGCCCATTCCTCGGTAATCACTGATGACCCGCCACCGGGGCTAAAGCCCAAAGCATAAGGCTCGCTTTCCAGCGGACTGAAGTCCGCTGCTCCCACCAAAACTCAAGACCATCGTCGGGGTTGAATCGCAGCCCGCCGAAAGGGTAATGCAAAGCTCGCGGGCTTCGCCAAGAGTCTATTTTCTACTTTGTACTTTGGCCTTTTGTTTTCTTTGAACCGCCTTGCGCTTCTCGGGCAGCATATCTCTCAGAGTGAGTGCGAAATCACTCCGAACTCTTAACCGAAGTTTGCTGTCGAAGATAAAGTCGATCGCCACTTCCACATCATAAGTGCCCGGAAAAGCGTGATGGATCATCCGAACCCCAGTAATGGGCAGACTTGGATCCAGAGGATTGAGAATTTGGTTCGACAACTCCAAACTGTAGGAAACAACGCCCGTAATAATTAATTGACTCGGAGTGGCGAGAAGTTCGTTGAGATGTTTAAAAAGCTCCCAACGAGCGCGCTCTAGCGACAAAGAAAACGTGCCGCGGCGAAGGCGAATCTCGTCTGCGCGGAACGTAGCGTCGTGTACGTAGCTGCTGATGAAAACTATATCGTGCAACCCGTTTGCACCCCAGCACCGCGCTTCATAGAGCACAGGAGCTAGGCTCGTCGTGTGGAAAGAAGTGCCAAAATCGACCATGTTCGCCGGTTGGTATTCGGCAGATTTCGATTTTTTGGCCATCATCAAGCCTTCAAAAGTCCGCAAGTCTTACCGAACCTGTAACCAGGACCTTCTGCGAAACCGCTTACGACTTTCGGAAAGGCTCGGGTTAGCGCCCCAGGATTTCGAAGAAGCGAACGATGCTTTGTATCCCGCGATTGAAGTTGGCGATGCTGAACTTCTCGTTGGGAGCGTGCAGGTTGTCATCGGGCAAGCCGAAGCCCATCATCACCGTGGGAATCTTGAGGTGCTTTTCGAACTCGGCCACGATGGGAATGGAGCCCCCGCTGCGGATGAAGACCGTTTCCTTGCCAAAGATTTCTTTCATGGCTTCGGTGGACGCCTTTACGAAACGGTTGTCGGTCTTGATGACCATGGGATCGGCCTGGCTGAAGCATTTAATTTTTACGTCGATGCCCCGTGGTACGAGCGACATCACAAAATCGGTGTAGAGTTTCAAGATTTCTTCGGGACGCTGGTCATCGACCAGCCGCATCGATACCTTGGCGGAAGCGCGCGCCGGGATCACGGTCTTTCCACCCGCGCCGATGAACCCGCCGGGTATGCCGTGCACTTCGAGGGTGGGCCGCGCCCAGGTGCGTTCCATGACCGAGTAGCCGGGCTCACCGGTCAGCACTTTGGAGCCCACTTCGGTCTCGCGGTATTCCTCTTCGTCGAAGGGAAGACGCTGCCACGCCGCAAGCTCGTCGGCGGCGGGTTGGGCCACGCGATCGTAAAATTTCGGGATCAAAATCTTTCCATCGGCATCCTTGAGGGCGGCGATGATGCGGCACAGGGCTTCCAGGGGATTGGGTGCGGCGCCGCCATACATTCCGGAATGCAGATCGGTGCGCGCGCCGCCGGCCTCGATCTCGGTGTACACCATGCCGCGCAGGCCCACGCATAAGGTCGGCAAATCAGGCGCAAACATTTCGGTGTCAGACACCAGCGCAAAATCCGCTTGCAGCCGCTCCGGATGCTCGCGCACAAAAAGCGCGATGGCCTCGCCGCCGACCTCTTCCTCGCCTTCGAGCAGGACGCGCACATTAATAGGCAGTTTTCCGCCGCCGGTCTTAATCAGCGATTCCAGGGCCTTGATGTGCATGTACATCTGGCCCTTGTCGTCCACCGCGCCGCGGGCGTAGATGTTGCCATTGCGTTCGGCAGGCTCGAAGGGCGGTGACTTCCACTCATCCAGCGGATCGGGGGGCTGCACGTCGTAGTGTCCGTAACAGAGCACGGTGGGCTTGCCGGGAGCGTTGAGCCATTCCGCATAGACAAGCGGATGACCGGCGGTGGCGATGATCTCGGCGCGCAAGCCCAGTTCCTTGAGCTTGTCATGGCAATAATTCGCAGCTTTGAGCATGTCGGCTTTATGCTCGGGCAGGGTGCTGACGCTGGGAATGCGCAACAATTCCTTCAACTCATCGAGAAAACGCTTTTGATTTTCGGTCGCATATTTCAGTGCCGGAGATTCGCTGGGATTTGCCATGGGTCTGCTGGGCGCTCCTGCAATAAAGGGATTGGCGGTGCGGTGACGTTCAAGTATATACCGCAAGATTTTTCTTGCGCGCGAGCGGCGCGTCGTTCGTGCAACGCGTAACAGAGATGCAATGCTGGTTCAGCTAACGCTGGCGTTGCGCGAAGGACTGAATTCGGAGATGTCCCAATCATTCGCAACGCCGCAGATCAGTCTTGCCAAGGCAAGGGCCGAAGCCGGCGCCAGCAGGATGCCATTGCGAAAGTGTCCGGTGGAAACGTAATAGTTACCTACGCTGGTTTCGCCGATGAGGGGTAGATCGTCGGCGGTACCGGGTCGCAGCCCTGCCCAGGAATCGATCACCTCGGCGGCGCCCAGGGCGGGCAAGAAGTCCGCGGCGAGCTGCAGGAGGCGATGATTTGCGGCGGGATCAACCGTCTTATCGAAGCCGGCTTCTTCGACGGTCGAGCCGATGAGGATGTGGGCTTCACTGCGGGGCACAAGATAGACATCGGGGGTGCGGATCACGTGAGTCAGGTGAATTCCGTGTGGCGAGGCCACGGTGAGGAGTTGGCCCTTGACGGGGCGCACCGGAAGTTGCAGGTTGTCCACTTGCGCGGCCCAGGCGCCGCAGCAATTCACCACCAGCCCGCTGCCCAGCGTTGCCTCGCGGGTTACGACGCCGGTGGCTTTCCCATTCTCGATAACGAGTCCCGTGGCTTCAACATTGGCCCGCACCTCGATTTGCTGGGTCTGTGCGGCTTGCAGGGCCGCGGCCATTAGCTGCCGGGGATCGAGCCAGCCCTCCTGCAGCAAGGTCGTGGCATGCGAATGAAAGTCAACATGGGGTTCGAGCTCGGCCAGCTCCGATGGCGAGAGAGCGGAGCCCTGCAATGGATGACAGTAAAGGGCGCCAGCGGTGCTCAGCTCCACGTGAATGCCGCCGCAGTTTTCCAGTTGTTCGAGGAACTGTGGGTACACTGCGGCGCTGGCGCGGGCGAATTCCCCCAGGGCCGAGGGCAACTCTGGGTCTGCGGCGGCCAGCATGCCGGCCGCCGCGTAGGAGGCTTCACGGCCGGCGACGCCGCGGTCGATGACCAGAATGCGTTCCATGAACTTGCCCAGGTCGAGGGCGAGGGAAATCCCGATGATGCCGCCGCCGATGATGATAGCGTCCCAGGTTTTCATGCTGTTCTTTCATTGTAGTGATTGAATATATTGCGGGAAGAACAGAATTCGTCGCAGTTGATATTCAGGCGGAAGATCGAAATCGGATGCGGGCGGCAGGTCGCAGGCACAGTCGATAAATTCCGGGAATAGACCGATCAATACTTTTAATATTTCACCGGAGAATGAACTTCCGAACTGATATTCTTCTGGAACCGCTGCTGCGAAAAGATACGGCGGAGAAGTAACCAAGAGATGAAATCGAATTCCAATTCGACGCTCAAAATGTTCCGCGGCGCCTTCTCCATTCTGCTGGCGACCCTGCGGGAGATTTTCGACGAGAACGCTTATCGCCGGTTTCTTACGCGCCAGCGGCTGACGGCCTCGCCGCTCTCCTATTCCAGGTTTCTCGATGAGACCAACACTCAGCGGGCGCACAGGCCGCGATGCTGTTGAGATTTCGGTCGTAGCTTATGCGGGCGATGGGCATCGATTGCGGCACCCAGTTCACCGGCTACGGGGTGGTCGAGCAAGACCCCGATGGCCGGCTGCATTGCGTGGCCCTGGGCGTCATCAAGCCGGCGCGTCAGGCCGAAACCGCGCAGAAGCTGGCCGCTATTTTCTCGGGGCTCACCGCAATCATCGAAACCCACCAGCCGGACATGGTGGCCATTGAAGAGATCTTCTATTCGGTCAACGTAAAGTCGGCCCTGAAACTTGGCCAGGTCAGGGGAGTGGCCCTGCTGGCCGCCTCCAACTGCAAACGCGAGGTGGCGGAATATTCGCCCCTTTCGATCAAGTCAGCAGTGGTGGGCTATGGCCGCGCCGAGAAATCGCAGGTACAGCAGATGGTGACCCACCTGCTGGCGCTGGAATCGGTCCCAGAGCCGTCAGACATCACCGACGCGCTGGCCATTGCTATCTGCCATCTCAACACTTATGCCACGCTGGCCCGGCAGCAGGCGACGCCGGCCCGGCGATGAGAAAATGATCGTACCTCCATACATCATCGCGCACGTCGTGGAGGCCCTATTATTGCTTTGGATCGCAAACATGTTTTTTAATAAAATGTTGCGTGAGGTGAACCAGAAACTGGCGCCGGATGAGAAACATCCTTTAATCATGGCGCCGGGAAAAGGATGGGGTGTGGTCAGGGAGCATCGCCGGATGTACCCGCGCAGCCCGCTGCGGTTTATGGCGGGGGCGTTTTCGGTCATGGGTCTGCTGGTGTTTGTGATCAGCGTCTGGAAGGCTGCTGGCTACTGAAGCGGGAAAACCAAAGTCGTACCACGATTACCCGGAGGGTAGGAGCCCTGCCTCACCCCGGCGGATTTGGGGATTCGGCACCATGACAAGCTAGGGAGAGAGGACAATTCTCACCCTCGCGATTTCTTAATCGATTTGTATCATGCATCAGATTCTCTGGGGCTTAATACCTTTTACCCGATGAAACTCAGGTTCTTCAGGACGACAATCCCGCACAGAGGGATCCGCTCATCGATGGTCGGATTGGCCGCCATGCTTGTGATGTGGGGACCGGCGGCCGGTGGGATCGCTGTGTTCGGATTATCAGCCAAGCCAGCCTTCGTCCATTCCAGGGTAAGGCCGCGGAAGGCGAAACCCAAAGCCGCGCCGGCCACTGGATCTGACACCGCAACCGCGCCGGATGCCCCCGCGCCCGGCGCGGCGCCCCACGATGCCGCCTTGCTCGGAGAAACTGCCCCGAGCGAGAGCGGCAAGGCGAATGCTGATCCGCCTGAGGGCGCGCCTGCCAGCTCTCCGTCGCCCACGATCGTTTTCACCTTAAAGCAGCCGGGAGGGCATCCCCAGGAATTTACGGTGAGTGTGCATTCCACCGGCCTGGCTACTTATACATCCTGCAACGTGGCGTGCCCCGGAGCATCGCAACCAACCGCTGCCGAGGCGGTCAGCGCCGAAATGGCCAACTCCGCGGGTGAGGACCCTTACTGGCGCAACTTCAACGTCAGCGAGAAGAGCCGTGAACATATCTTCAGGCTGGCACAGGCGCTGAATTACTTTGACGGGGATTTCGATTACACCAAGCACCGCATCGCCAACACCGGCATAAAAACTCTGGGTTACAGTGACGGCGCGCGCAAAACCTTTACCACTTATAACTGGTCGGAAAACCAGGGGATACAGGAACTGACCAACTTTTTTCTCGGCATCAGCGCCACCCAGGAAGGCGGGCGCCGCCTGCTGTTTCTGCAGCGCTTCGACAAACTCGGCCTAGAAGCCGAACTCAAGTCGCTGCAATCGCTTTCCCATGAAAATCGTCTGGCGGAATTAGAGGCCATTACTCCGGTGTTACAGACCATCATCGCCGACCGCGCGGTCATGCACGTCACCCGGCAGCGCGCCCAGAAACTGTTCGACACCACCGTGGCCGGCAAGCCCGCCGACGTTCGCTGACCTCCTTTTCGATGGGGGAATTCCCCATAGCTGGGGTGATTTCTTACTCGCCGGAAAGCCAAAACTATTCGCAACTATGGGAGTAAACTAGCGTCTAATAAGACAGGGAATGATGAGTTTCCCGGGGGTCTCAATATGTCGATCCGAAAGCAGCTTTACACTCTTGCCATTTTTCTTTTTGTGCTCTGCCTCAGCGGCGCCTCCTGGGCCGATACTCACGCGCGCATCGTACGTCTCAGCCTGATCGAAGGTGACGATGTGCAGATGGATCGCGGCGACGGACGCGGGTTCGATAAAGCGTTCCTGAATATGCCGGTGGTTCACGGATCGCGCATTTGGACGCGCAACAACTCGCTGGCGGAAATTGAATTCGAAGACGGCAGCACCATCCGCATGACTCCCGGCGCCATCATCACCTTCAGGGATTTGACGTTGCTCGATAATGGCCAGCGCCAGACGGTTGTCGACGTGGGCGAAGGCACCGTTTACTTCAATATTTTGAAACACGACGCCAGCGGTTTCCGGGTCACCTATGACCGCCAGGAAGTATCGCCCACCCGGGCCACAGCTCATTTCCGTTTGCTGGTGGATAAGAATGAAAGCATCCTCGCGGTATTCAACGGCAAGGTCAGGGTTTCCAACGCCACCGCTTCCAACGTGGAAGTGGGCAAGGGCGAAAGCATTCGCCTCGAGCCCACCGACTACGGCCGCTACTTTTTGGCCAAGGGAGTCGATGACGACCATTTCGACGCCTGGGACCGAGGCCGCGAACAGGATCGCGAAACTTACAGCGCCCGCGCAGTCTACGCCGGCAACCAGGGGTATTACGGCCAATCAGACCTGACCCGCTATGGCAGCTATTTTTCCGATCCGTCGTACGGAGTTCTGTGGCGCCCTTATTACCTCGGCGTCTCGTGGGACCCGTTTGCCGACGGCTCATGGGTGAACTATCCCGGATACGGATACACCTGGGTCTCGCCCTACGCGTGGGGATGGACCCCGTACCGGTACGGATCGTGGGTCTTCGTTTCCGCTTATGGATGGTGCTGGCAGCCGGGCGGCTATAACCAGTTCACCGGGATTCCGGTGATCATCAACCCGCCCTACCACCATATTCGGCCGGTGCCGCCGTCGCCGGGCGTGGGCGCACCGGTGGTAATCGTCGGACGAGGCCCGCAGGGGATTCTTCCCGGCGCCGCCCTGACCGGCCCGGCAGCTCGCGCTGCTGATAACGCCGACATGGGTGAGAGGAGCCCGATGGGCGGCGGCAAGCATCGCCGCAATACCTCCGGTGAAGGCGCAAACATTGGCGCTGGCGCTGCTCCGGCAAGCGGCTACACCGCATATCCGGCGGGGGGACAGCCTGCGACCACCACCAATTACCCGGGCACTTCGTCGGGCATGCCTGGTTCCCCGGGTTTGCCGGGCTCGCCGGTTTCGCGCGAGCCGATGAACGATACGCGCAATGACACGCGCGACCGTGCGATTGTTCCAGCGGACCGGGGCTACCAGCCCGGCCCCAGCCAAAACGACCGGCGCCGGGACCGTGCGGCGGACGACGTGCAGCAGCGCAGCGTCATGCCGTCGAAATCGGCTGCGCCCTCGCCCTCGACCTATTCGCCGCCGGCGCGAAGCTACTCTCCGCCGCCTGCGCAAACCTATAACCCACCGGCGCGGACGTACACGCCCCCGCCGCAACCGACGTACACACCGCCGGCGCGAACTTACTCTCCGCCGCCGCAGACGAATTCGCCTCCTCCCGCCCAGAGCGCGCCCCGGGCTGCGAGGCAGGACGACAAATAAATTGCGACAAACGATGCAAAATCGGCGGCCTTCGGGCCGCCAATTTTGTTTGCAGCCAGCGAAGAGTCGTCGCCCGCACCCCCAGTTCAACCAACGACTCGCGCAATTCCCGGTGGGTGCTTCCGCGGTTCTTCACTTAAGCTGGCCTCGCAAACCAGGCAGCTTGCACTAGCCGGAATCTTGGAGTAGAAACATGCCATTCCAATGAGCGCCAAACCAACTACACATTCCCATGCTCCGCTCCGATGGAAAGACGTTTATGGAGAGGCCGAACTGTACAAGGCGGCGGTGCGCGTGTACACCAAGCCTTTGTTTAACTGGCGCAAGGCTCTGAACGTGTCGTCCGATGGCAGGACGCTTTACGAGCTTGCCGGAAGCGGCCTGCGCAAACTGGATGCGATCCATCTGGATCTGCGACGCCAGAAATTCCAGTTCCGCCCTTCAGTCGGCCTCAGGTACAACTTCAACGGAAGAATCCGAACCCTATACATACCTCCCTGGGAAGAGCGCATCGTTGACCTGTTGCTCTACCGCGTGCTGAACCAGAAGCTCCACCATTGGTTCTCGCCGAATTCCTACGCCTATCGCCATCGCACGTATGGGCTCGACGGATGCCAGTCGGGCATTGCCGCGGTTCTGCGGTCCTCGCCAAATCCGGTCTATCTGGTAAAGCGCGACATCTCCGACTACTTCGCCTCAATCCACCATGAGATTCTGCTTGGCCAACTATCCCATCTCGTAGCCGTGGACGACTATCTATTCAACCTCATGCTGCAGCGGATCCAATTTGCATACCAGGATGAAACCGGGAACCACGAGGCGGCTCAGGGAATTCCGTTCGGGTGCGCCAGCGCGTGCCTTCTAGCGAACATATACCTGACTGAACTGGACCGCGCAATTGAGGGCATCCCCGATGTTCGCTATTTCCGTTATGCCGACGACCTTCTGATACTGGCGCCAGTTCGAGACCATGCCTTGTTGGCAGAGGAACGTCTGCTCAGCATGCTGGCCGGGTTAAAACTCACCACGAAGCCAAGTCACGCCGCCGACCTGGTATTGACCAGAGAAGTTGCGGTGGATCGCCATTTCAAAAATGCCGCCGAGTTCCGCCATCTTGGATTGCTCTTCCGCTCTGGCGGCGAGGTGTTACTGTCGCGCGATAAGCAGCGGAAAATCCAGAACTTGTTTCGCTTTGCCTTTCGCCGCAAGAAGAGGACCTGGAAGAAGGTTGTGGATGCGCGAGAGCGCGCTCGGACGCTGGCTGCCATCGCAGCGGATACCATGGAAAAAGGTGTGCGTAACATCGCCATCATTGACTACTATTTGAAGCACGTGACCGATGTGACCCAGCTGCGGTTACTGGATCGCTGGTTAGCTGAAGAAGTGCTGAGTCTGGTTTTCGGCGGCCACAAAAAAGGCAATTTCGCCAAGCTGGGGTTTCGTGCGCTTAGGGAATTCGGGTTGCCGTCTCTGGCGCACCGGCACAGTCTAATTATTCACGGACACACTGAAAGCTCATTTTTTGTGTGGCAAAAACAAAAATCCGGCAGAGCGCTCAAGGGGACGATTGGCAGGCTGGCCCGCACCAACGGCGCGGGCCAGTCTTCTCTCCGTGCCCAGAAGCAGCAGCCACCAACGCCCGTGGGAGAGGGCGGCTGCCTGTAGATGGGTGTGATGGAATAACATGCCGCTGAAGCGGATGTTCGTTTATTCAATCGTCCCCTTGAATGTTCTGCCACTGGTCGGAGAGAAGTCATGGGATTTCTGGACAAGATCACTCACTTGTTCTCTCCCAAAGAGGGATCAACGTGTATAAGCTGCGGAAGCCCGGGGGCGCAGAAAACCGCGGAAGGGCAAGTGCGGTGTCCTAGTCCTTCGTGCGTGTACTTTGAGGCCACGATGGCCCTGCACGGAACCACTCTGCCAACCCGGGGAAATTTTGAACCTGTCCGGCCGCTGGCAATTCGCTACCGCAACTTTGCCGGGCAGGAGAGAAGTTTTGTGGTTGAGGCAGACTCGGTGGTGCGCCGGGGCAACCATCTCGTGGTGAGGGTTGCACCGACCGGCAAAAAGATCGCCTTGGCGCGAGATCGAATGCAAAATTTGCAGGAAGTGGAAGCGGGCATCGTCTCTCGGAATGCGCCTAGCCAGACGGGTCCTTCGCCCAGGGAGCGCCAGGTGCTCGGCTTTCACAAGAAGCACAAATCCAGTTCGCCGTTGTTCGAGAAGATCCGGGCAAAATACCCGGATTGGTGAAAAAGTACATGCGCACCGGTCTTGGCTCTGGAAGCTGGAAAGAGGCCCCAGGAACGACCTTAGTCCAGCTGTGTAGCATCAGAATCGAACTGTGAGGGCTTTGAACAGCGCCGCTTGAGATTTCAAAGAAACCGCTTCGGCGCGGATGTCGGCGCGCAATCCCACCTGCTTCAAAGCGTCGCGCACATC
Source organism: Terriglobales bacterium (assembly GCA_038210375.1). Taxonomy (GTDB): domain Bacteria; phylum Acidobacteriota; class Terriglobia; order Terriglobales; family Acidobacteriaceae; genus JBBQWT01. Next base: position 29,017 of record JBBQWT010000001.1, read on the forward strand.
CTGTTCCGGATATCCGGCTTTCAAGTTGTTCACCAGGGTCTTGCGCTTCTGGATGAAACTCATCTTGAGAAACTCGATGAAGGGTTTTTCCCGCACTCCGAGTTGATCGCCCTGGAATTCGAAGTGCAGCCGAACCACGCCGGAATGAACCTTGGGCGGCGGACTAAAAGCAGTGGGTGGGACGGTGAACAGGTTTTCGACGCGGGCATAGAGCTGGGTGGTAGCCGACAGCAACCCGTACTCGCGGCCGCCGGGTTGGGCGGCGATGCGTTCGGCCACCTCGCGCTGCACCATGATGACCGCAGTGTCGAAGTGCTGGTGGTAATCGAACAGGCGCAGCAGGATCTCCGACGCGGCATAATAGGGCAGGTTGCCGGCCACCGAAGCACGCGACGGCAGGCGGGCTTCGCGGTCCTGCAGGGTGCCAAAGGCGTCGTTGACCAGGGTAGCGTAATCCACTTGCTGGGCCGCCCCCTCGATGATCTCCACATTTCTGGCAGGGCCGTATTCAATGCGCAACTGGGCGGCAATCATGCGATCGAGCTCAATGGCGATCAAACGGCCTGCGCGTTTGGCTAGGATGCGCGTCAACGCGCTTTCGCCCGGCCCGATCTCAATTACTTTCTTGTGGGAAATATCGCCCAGGGCGTCCACAATCTGCTCCGCCACCCCGGCGTCGGTGAGAAAATGCTGCCCCAGTTTAGGACGCTTCGTGCCCTTGCCACCCGCGTTGTCTGCCATAAGTTTGACCTGATTTCATTATCGCAAGTAGACTTTGAAATCTTGACCCGTCACTGGTAAATATTTTCAAGCTGCCGACCTTGGGCGGCATGGTCTGGAAGGGAAAAAAACATGCGCGTCGTTTTCGCGGCCTCGGAATGTGTTCCCTTCGCCAAGACCGGCGGCCTGGCGGACGTGGTCGGAGCGCTGCCCGCGGCGCTCAGCGAACTGGGCCATGAGGTCACGGTGTACCTGCCGCATTACCGGGAAACCCGCCTTCCGGATACGCGGGTGGCGGTCCGCAGCATCACCATCCCGTTTGCCGATCGCTATCGTTTCTGCACCGTGCTCGATGGAGGCAAGCATCTCGGGGTGCAATTCTATTTCATCGATTGCCCTGAATTTTTCGACCGCCCGGGACTGTACGGCGATGGCGGGGGTGACTTTCCCGATAATGCGCAGCGCTTCTGCCTGTTTTCGCGCGGGGTGCTGGAAGCCGCCAAAATCCTGGGCGTTCCCGAAGTGTTCCACTGCCACGACTGGCAGACCGCCCTGCTGCCGGTGCTGCTGCGCAGCGTGTACGCCGATGATCCCATGTTTCGCGACGTGCGCTGCGTGTTCACCATCCACAACATGGGTTACCAGGGGGTTTTCGGCCCCCACACCCTGACCACCCTGCTGCTGCCCCCATGGCTGCTGAACTCTCGCGGTATGGAATTTTTCGGAGGCGTCAATTTTCTCAAAGGCGGCCTGGTGTTTGCCGACATCATTACCACCGTCAGCCGCAAGTACAGCCAGGAAATTCAAACCGAAGAGTACGGCTTCGGGCTGTCCGGAGTGTTGCGCGATCGCCAGGCGACGGTGACTGGCATCCTGAATGGTGTGGACTACACCGAATGGAACCCGCAGGGGGACAAATATACGGCGGCGAAATTCTCGCCGCAGGACCTGGCGGGGAAGCGCGCATGCAAAGCCGACCTGCTGCGGCAGTTTGGCGCGAAGAACCCGCCACTCGATATTCCGGTGATTGGAATTGTTTCGCGGTTCGCGGCACAAAAGGGTTTTGACCTTATGGGCGGCATGGCAGAAGAGCTGGCCGCCGAAAACATGATCATGGTGGTGCTGGGCAGCGGCGATCGCGGATACGAAGATCTGTTCTGGCGGTTGACCCAGCTCTTTCCCGACAAATTCGCCCTGCGGATCGCCCACGACGAGGGCCTTGCCCACAAAGTAGAAGCGGGCGCGGACATGTTTCTAATGCCCTCCCGCTACGAGCCCTGCGGGCTGAACCAGATTTACAGTCTCAAGTACGGGACGGTGCCCATTGTGCGCGCCACCGGCGGCCTCGACGATACCATCGAAAACTGGGAGCCGCACACCGAAAAGGGAACGGGGTTCAAATTCTGGGAGTACACCAGCGCCGCCCTGCTGGCGACCATACGCTGGGCGCTGACCACCTACGAGTACCGCGACAGCTGGGAAAAGTTGATGCGCAACGGCATGCACAAAGATTTTTCATGGAGGTCCTCGGCGCGGGAGTATGCCCGGGTGTATGAGCGGGCGCAGCAGTCGCGCGGATGATCAACCGGCTGGCGTTCCCGCGGTACGGCGGCGGGAGAAGTAATAGAAAATCGGAATACCGGCAAGGATTACGAGTGACCCCAGGAGCGAGTTCCACAAGTTTTCTTTGAAGGTAAAGACCAGCAGGATGCCGGACGCTGCGATGAACAGGGCGGGCACGACGGGATATCCCCAGGTGCGGTAGGGGCGCGGGAGATCGGGTTCTCGCTGCCGGAAAATAAAGATGGTGCTGGCGGCAATCATGTAGAAGAGCCACTCGGCGAAGATCGCCAGGGCGAACAACTCCTTAAAGGCGCCGCCTACTAACAACAGCGCGATGGCCACCACCGCCTGCACCATGATCGCCAGAGACGGGGTCTTGAACCGGGGATGCACCTCGGCCAGCGCCAAAAAGAAATATCCATCGCGGGACATGGCATAGGGAACTCGCGCCCCGCTCATGATCGTCCCATTCAAGGTGACCAGCATGGAAAGCGCCATGCCCGCCGATACCAGCGCGGCGCCGCTGGCGCCCATGGTGATCTTCATGGCGGTGAGCGCGGGCACTTGCGCCGCGGCGATGTCGGAGGCGGGCATCACGTATTGCACCGCGGCATTCACTCCCATGTACAACGCCGCTACCGCGGCCACGCCCGCGATCAAGGCCAGGGGAATGGTGCGGCCGGGCTCGCGCACTTCGCCCGCAACCATGTTGAGATCATTCCAGCCGTCGTAAGCCCACAACGCGGCCACCAGCGCGGCGATGAACCCGGCAAAGCCACCGTGGGCGGCGGTGTATTGGGTGTTGAAGTTATGCCAGCTTCCGGATGCGGCCGCGAACCCGAATACCACGATGGCGCCGATCATCACCACCTTGAGCAGCGTGGTCCAGAATTGAAATGAGCCCGCCTTCCTGACTCCCAGGTAGTTGAGGAACGAAACCAGGATGGTGGCGGTGATGGCGACGATGTGTCCCGGTGTGAAGGTAAAGGTGCGCGAACCGAGGTTCCAGGCAAAGAGCGGCGCCGCCAGGAATGACAGCGCGTTGAAGTTTCCCAGCACCCGCACTAGCCCGGTGGTGATGGTGGCGATGGACGCGGGCTTGGCGATGGCAAACCACGTCCAGCCATAAAGAAAGCCGGCCAGAGGACCATAGCCGTCGCGCACGTAAACGTATTCGCCGCCCGCCTGGGGCTTCATGGCGCCGAGTTCCGCGTAAGTCAGGGCGCCGAAGAATGAGAGGAACCCGCCGACCACCCATGCCAGGTAAACCAACTGCGCGGAGCCGACCGCTTCCATCATCTCGCGCGGCACCAGGAAGATGCCGCTGCCGATAATCGTGCCCACCACGATCGCGGTGGCGTGGCTGACGCCCAGGTCGCGGACAAGCTCAGCTCGAGGTTGAGTGGATGGGTTCATCGCTGGGGGCTCAGGCGGAGCCCGCGGACGTCTGCACGCCATTCCCTGAAGGCTCCGGTGAGGCTTGACGCAGGAGCCGGCTGGCGAGATATCCGATGACAAACGTAGCGGTAGCGCCGGCGGATACGTACCACGTCCACGCCACTTTGGTTCCCAGCCAGAGGTAAGCGTTGAGAGCCAGGCCGGCCGCCATCCCGATCAACGCGCCATTTTCGTTGGCTTTCTTAGTGAGCACCCCCAGCAGGAACACACCCAGCAAGCCGCCGTAGGGGATAGACGCGATCTGCAAGCCCAGTTCGAGCACCCGCTGCCCTCCGCTGCGCGTCAGGATCGCCAAAGAGAACAGAACCGCCGCCCAGAACAGGGTGGTGAAGCGGGAAACGGTCATGCGTTTGGCCTCGCTGGTTTGAGGCCGCATTTTCAAATAAAAATCCATGACCGTGGTGGACGAAAGTGAATTGAGGGCCGCACTCAGGTTTGACATGGCCGCGGCGAGAATGGCGGCGATGAGCACCCCGGCGATCCCGACGGGCATCTGGCTGACGATGAAGGTGGGAAATATGCGGTCGGAGCGCAGAAAAGGAACCGCGGGGGGAAATAGGCCATAGAAGACAAACAAGCCCGCGCCCACCATGAGAAAAAGTGAAAACTGGAAGAGAACGGCGCCGCCGCTGGCCAGCAGGGCAACGATTGCCTGCTTCTGGTCGCGCGCGGCCAGCAGGCGCTGCACCATAAGCTGGTCGGTGCCGTGGCTGGCGGTGGTGAGAAATGTTCCTCCGATTAATCCCGCCCAGAATGTGTAGGTCTTGAAAAATGTCGGGGTGAAATCGAATATCTGGAATTTGTGAGCGGCGCTGGCGGTGGCCAGCACGGTCGTGAGTCCCCCCGGCACCAGGTGCAGCAAGGTAAAGAAACCGATGATCGTGCCCGCAACGTAGATGAGCATCTGCACCACGTCGGTCCAGATTACGGCGGTCATGCCGCCCTCGAATGTGTAAACCACGGTAAGAAGAGTGATGATGCCGATGGAAGCAATGTCGCTCGAGGCCGGGGAGATAAACTTGACCAGGTATCTTTGCAGGGCGATGCTGACCACGATAGAAATGGCGAAGACCCTAACGCCTTCGGCGGCGGCGCGAGTTGCGAGAAACAGGCCAGCCGTGAAGCGATAGAGTTTTTTGCCGAAGCGGCGGTCTATCAACTGGTAGGCGGTGAACAGTTCTCCGCGAAAATACTGGGGTATAAAAATGATGCTGATGATGACCCGGGCGACCATGTAGCCCAGCACCAATTGAAGAAAACTGAAGTTGGTGTCATAAGCCAGGCCGGGAATGCTGATGATGGTGAGGGTACTGGTTTCGGCGGAGACGATGGAAAGCGCGATCGCCCACCAGGGGACATTGCGATCAGCGAGAAAATAATTTTTCAGCGATCGGTCGGCCTTGCGAAAACGCAGGCCGAAGGCGGTAATGCCCGCCAGATACAACGCGACAATCAGTAAATCGACGCGGCCGAGTCCCATGAAGAGTCCGTAGTCTTAGCGAAATAATATGGAAAGTCGATTCATTATGCGGGAATAACTTTTTTCCCGCTCAATTTGGTTGCGAATTCGATAAGATTTTATCTTCTTTGCAGAGTTGATTCGACGATTTGAGCGACGAAAGACGAGATGGCCTACTACCTTGGCATTGACGGCGGAGGAAGCAAGACCGATTCGGCGGTGGGCGACGAGACCCGGGTGCTGGGCGCCGGCCACAGCGGCACCAGCAAGATCCAGCGGGTGGAACCGCTGATCGCGGCGGCGGCGCTCGAAACGTCCATCCGCGACGCGTGCGCCGCGGCGGGAATTGGGCCTTCGCAAATCGCGCATGCCTGCTTCGGATTGGCCGGCGCCGCGGAGCCAAGAATTGCGGCCTGGGCTGTGGACGTAATGGCGAGGGTCATGGCCGCGGATTCCGGCTCTGCCAAAAGCGACGCCGCCCGCCGCATCACCGTCGTGGGTGACCATGTGATCGCGCACGAAGCCGCCTTCGGCGGCGCTCCCGGGGTGCTCATCATCGCCGGCACGGGTTCCATCGTGTACGGAAGAAATTCGCGCGGAGAAGAAGAGCGCGCCGGCGGCTGGGGTCCCATGGTTTCCGATGAAGGCTCAGGGACCTGGATCGGGCGCAAAGCGGTGGCGGTGTGCCTGCGTCCTGATCTCGACCGCAATACGGTAGTACCCAATCCCAACCCAGGATGCCTCCGTAAAGCGATCCTTGCGCTGTGGCGCGTCACCGGGAATGCTGACCTGGCTTATGCCGCCAATTCGACCCCTGCGCCCGATTTTGCCGGGCTTTATCCTCTGGTGTTGCATTGTGCCTCGGAAGGCGACCGCATCGCGCAGGATTTGCTGCATGCCGCCGGCCGTGAGCTGGCGGAGCTTGCCTTCCAGGTCGTCAACTCGCTGTGGACAGATTCTGAAGCGGTCAATTTCGCACTGGTCGGAGGAGTGGCGCAAAGTTCAGCCGAAGTGCGCCTGGCGTTTGCGCAAACCATCGGCAAATTGCATTCGCTGAGCGAGGTAGCTACCTCGCAGCGGGAGCCGGTGCTGGGAGCTCTTTCCCTGGCTCGCCGTTTAGCCAGGGCCACGGCCTGAGCCCCGCTGTACCGCGAACCGGGAACTGATGAGCGAAATGGACACCCCGCGCAAACTTCCTACGATGCCGGCGAAGCCTGGTGCCGACGTACGGATGGCGGAAACTGTGCATAGCGAATCACGGGCGGACCTGCTGCAAGCGGCGGCCAGTCCCCAGCTTTCAGAAGATCTGGCGCTGTTGATGCTGGCGCGCCGCGACCTCCCCGGCGCGGTCATCGAGGCCCTGGCCAGGAACCCGGGATTGATGCACAGCCGCAAGCTGAAAGAAGCGGTGGTGAGGCACCCGCACACTCCGCGCCATGTCACGCTGTCCATGGCGCGGCATCTCTACACCTTCGAGCTGATGCAGATCGCGCTGGCCCCCGCCATTCCGGCGGATATCAAGCTGGCGGTGGAGCAGGTCATTGAATCCCGCATGGGGAAACTCTCATCCGGCGAGCGCCTGACCTTGGCGCGGCGCTCCTCGGGAAGGGTGGCGGCGGCGCTGTTGTTTGACCCTGACCGGCGCATCATTGAAGCCGCGCTGGACAACCCCTATCTCACCGAGGTGCTGGTAGTGAAACGCCTGATGATGGAAAACGGTCCGCAAAGCTTTGCCGAGTCGGTTTGCGTGCACGGTAAATGGTCGGTGCGCCGCGACATTCGCGCGGCGCTGATTCGCCATCCGTTCACCCCGTTGGGCAGAGTGCTGGTGTACGCGCGCTCGCTGCCCAGCTACATGCTGCGCGACGTGCTTTCTCATTCCCGGGTAGATGCCAGCGTGAAAATCTACCTGCTGGAGGAGCTGCACCAGCGGGAATTGAAGATGCAGGCGGAGCGCAAGCCGGAATAGGCGTCTCGCCGGTTAGTCCGCCGCGGGGGAATTGAGATGCTGCAAGATGGCGGCCGCCTGGCCGGGAGTAACCACCGCCGACAGCGCCGCGGCATCGGCCTCGCGCACCGCTTTCAGGCTGCCAAAATGCTCGATCAACCGCTGGCGCGAACGCTCGCCAATGCCGGGAATATCGAGCAGCTCCGATTTGCGATCGCGCATTTGTCTTCGCTTGCGATGGAACGTCAGCGCAAAGCGGTGGGATTCATCGCGAATCAACTGCACCATGTGTAGCACCGGCGAGTGCCGGTCGAGATAGATCGGCTCATCTTCCTGGCCGTGAACGTAAATGATCTCTTCCTTCTTGGCGATCGAAGCCAGCGGCTGGTTCACCATGGATAGCTCTTCAAGTGCCTGGGCGGCGGCGTGCAGCTGTCCGATTCCGCCGTCGATCAGCACCAGGCTGGGCATCGGTTTCTGTTCCTGCAGGATGCGTGCATAGCGCCGCGTGATCACCTCGCGCATTGACGCGAAATCGTCCACTCCGGTCACGGTGCGAATAATGAACTTGCGGTAGTCGGATTTCTTGATCTTGCCGTCCTCCCAAACCACCATGGAGGCCACGGTCTCGCTGCCCTGGATGTGCGAAATGTCGAAGCACTCGATGCGCGTGGGCAGTTCGGGCAGGGTGAGAGCATCCTGCAACGCTTCCTGAATGGCTTGGGTGGCCGGCTTCATTACCCTAAAGCGCTGTTCGAAGGATTGGCGGGCGTTGCGCGCCGCCAGATCGATCAACGAACGCTTGTCTCCCCGCAAAGGGACGATGATCTCAACCCGCTTTCCCCGTTTTTCTGACAGTAATTCCGCCAGGGTCTCGCGGTCTTCGAAATCCCACGGCACATAAATGAAGCGGGGTACGTGTTGCTGGTCGATATAAATCTGCTTGAGCAAGGTGGAAAAGAACTCGGCAGGGGCGAACCCGGGGGCGGTGAGATCCGGCGCCCCAGCATGGCCAGGCGCATTCGCGGCGTCATGGTTGCCCCCGGTGGGAGCGCCGCAGACGTTAAAGCTGAGCTCTTCCCAGAACATTTCGCGGCGGTCGAGAACCCGCCCGCCGCGCATATGAAAGAGGTTCACCGCCAGCATGTCGGTCTCGCAGTGATAGCCGAACACATCGGCCTCGTCGCCGTCGGCGGTATCCATGCGCTGTTTTTCACGCAACTGCTCGACCGTGGAGATGAGGTCGCGATATTTTCCGGCCCGCTCATATTCCTGTGACGAAGCCGCCTGGTCCATGCGCGCGCGCAGGGAGCTGGAAAGATCGCTCTGCCGGCCTTCCAGAAACAGCTTCACGTCGTTGATCGCTTCTGAATAGATTTCCGGGCTGGTGAGCTCCATCACGCACGGGCCCAGGCAGCGCTTGATGTAGTACTGCAAGCAGGGCCGGGGGTAGTAGCGGGTCAGATCCAGCTTGCACGACGGCACCAGGAAATTGCGGTGGATCAGATCCACGATGCGGTGCGCGAGGTTGCCGGGAAAATAAGGGCCGAAATAGAGGTTGCCGTCTCTTTTCAGGCGGCGGGTGACAAACACCCGGGGAAAACGTTCTTTTACCGTCAGCTTGATGTAGGGGTAGGTCTTGTCATCGCGCAGCAGGATGTTGAAACGCGGCTTGCGCTGCTTGATCAGGTTATTTTCCAGCGCCAGGGCCTCTTTCTCATTGGCCACCACGATGGTTTCAATATCGACTGCTTCGCGCAAGAGGGAGCCGGTCTTGGCGTCTTTCCCGGGAATGTCCTGGAAATAAGAGCGCACGCGGGCGCGAAGGTTTTTGGCCTTGCCCACGTAAATGACCTGGCCTTCGGCGTTCTTGTAGAGATAGACGCCGGGAGACGTAGTCAGCGTGCGGATTTTTTCGCGAAAATCCATGCCAGGACTCAATCTTAAACAAGGAGAGGATGCCGCAACAATCTTCCGCGGCAGGAGGATCAAAGCATGAGCGGCGCTCCGGCAAACCTTCCCCGTCTCCGCCTGCGGGCTCAGATTAGATGACCTCAAGATATCGCCGGATTCGGCAGCCGCCCGCGTATTTCCCGGCGCTGATGGGCTGATGTTTTGCGGTAAAATGAACGGGTGAAGACCTTCTCCATTGCCTGCATGTTTGTACTGCTGGGCGCGGTTGCGGCCGTGTCCCAGGCATCGCCGCAGAACGATCCGCCCCGCGGCAATGAAGCGGCTCCGCGCAGCGAAGATCAGGCAGTATCACCCCAGAGCCGGCGGCCTGGTTCGGGTCAGGGCTCGCGGAAGCAGCGATCAGAATCCCGCGTGTCCTCTGAGGAAAGTTCCAGCCGCGACACCAAGATTGATTTGAGCCCGCCGCCGGGAGACGTGAAGGACCACCCCGAGAGCTCCATCGAACCGGAAGGCGACGTGCAGGAGTTCCACAATTACGACCCGCACCGCGCCGAAAAGAACGTGGAAATCGGAGATTACTACTTCAAGCTGAGCAATTATGCGGCGGCCGAGAGCCGGTATCGCGAGGCGCTGGAATACAAGCCCAACGACGCGGTGGCGACGTTCCGCCTGGCAACCGCGCTCGAACACGAGGGAAAAAATTCGGCAGCCCGCGAAAGCTACCAGAAATATCTGCAGGTGCTGCCCGCAGGACCTTATGCCAGGGAATCAAACGCGGCGGTACAGCGCCTGGCCAGCGCCGGCCCGGATGGTGGCGTGGAAAAAAGAAAAGCCGCCAAATACTCGAAATCTACTTCTCGACTCGTAAAAAATTTCCCGTCGCCGCGTTAACCACCACCTGCAGGCTTCCCTCGGAAGCGCCATAATGAACGTTCCAAACCAGTTGCTCCTGCGCCGGGTCCCACGAGAGATAGTACGTGACCGGCAGGTTGGGGTTCTTCTCGATGAGGGCCTTGCCTCCATGTTGCTGGGCGACTTCATAGGCCTTGTCAGAATCCGCTTTGAGAAACGGCACGCGAAATGGACGGGTGGAAAGGTTCGACGGCGTATAGCTGTCGTCGGCATCGGTGGAGACACCGGCGGAGGGCTCGTCTTTGCCGATCGCGCCCGACCAGGTCCACGGCTTGATGCGCTTCTTGCCGTCCGAGGCGAAGCTCGCATTCCACACCGCAGCCTTGCCGTCGTGGCCATTGGCTTCGGGCAGCGCCTGCGATTTCAAGGTCACGGGCTGCGCGTCAGAGGCCCACGAGCGGGCGGTGACGTAAAGACGCTGGAAAGCGATGCGTCCGGTATCGGTCTGCACGGTTTTGGGCGCGGAATATTCGGAGGCGACCGGCGGCTTGGCGGTGCATCCGGCGAGGCTAAGTAGAATCGCTGTGCTTACCATGAGATTTTTCATAAGGGACACAAGGTTATTCTCGGCTTGAATTTGGAACACCATCATATAAGCTTCCGCGATTTTCATAAGCGAAGCCGGCATGGGAGCGGCAAACTCCGCTGGCTGCCGTTACAATTCTATCGTGGCAGCGCCGCTCGGGCGGGCATCCCCCGGCGCCAGGAGACCATATGACCGACTACGTCCAGCTTACCCGGAATGAAATCGACCGGGCCACCAATGGGATCACGCTGGCGGAGCTCACCCGGCATCCTGCAGGGAAGTGGTGTGCCGCCGAAGTTCTGGAGCACCTGGGATTGGCTTTTTCCGGAACGGCGCGCAGCCTGGAAAGGGCTTTGGAGATGGGACGGCCTGCGGCCACGCCCAAGAGCTTTAGCCAGAAGATTTTTACGGTGGTGGTGGTGGGGTTGGGGCACCTCCCTCACGGGCGGCCCGCCCCGGCGATGGTCATCCCGGGAAAGATTGCACCGGAAGAGGCGTTGTCGTGGACCTGCCGAAACCTCGAAGAGATGGGAGTCGTACTGACTCGTTGCGCCGAGAAGTTCGGCTTAAGCGTCAAGCTGAATGATCATCCCATCCTGGGAGCATTCAATATCGAGCAGTGGCGAAAATTTCATTATGTCCACACCCGCCATCACATGAGACAAATCAGGAAACTGCGATCGCAGGCATAAAAAAGGAGGCGCAGCATCCAAAGCATCCCGGGACTTACGCCTGCTCATCACGTCGGCGAAAAAGTTCTATTGGTAAATTCGGCTGCTCACTCCGGCGCGGCGGGCCTGTTCTTTCAATGCATCGAGCTGAGCGGTGGCCTTGGACAGGGCTTCACGCTTGGCCTCGATTTCATCGTGGTCCTTCAGGTTGGCCTGGTCGAAGGCGCCAGGATCGCGCAACCGGGCCCCGGCGTCGGAGTAATAGACCGCCTGGCGCATGCGGGTTTCGCGTTCGGTGACGTCGAGCTCACGCTGCAGCAGCGAAACCTTGGCCCGCTGGTCGGCCATTTTCGCGGTCCACGCGGAGTCAAGTTTGTCGGCGCGCTTCACCGGGTCATTGTCGGGCACGGCGGCATCCGCTGATTTGGATTTATCGGTGTCGGCCGAATGCGAGCCGGTGGCCAGCGCGGTGCGGGAATCGTCGCTCACGGCGCCGGATGAATCCACGGTATTGTCTTCGACGCTCTCTGATGAAGTCGAGCGCGCGCGGTGGGAGGTGGTGGTCGAGGGCTCGCGTCTAATCGTGGGAGCAGTCACCAGGTCGTCGTTGGTGATCACGCGCGCCCTGCGCGTGGTCAGGACGCGGTTCTTGCGGGCCTGCGCCGCCACTTCTCCCAGCGAGGGCTGCGCCTGGGCTTGCGTGAACCCGGCGACGAAAATGACCACCAGGGCAATGGCCAGGGTGCGCCCTGAATTTGCAAAAATCGGTTTCATAGCGAATGTCCCTCCACGAATCAGGCTGCTCCCATATTTTAGCGCGGTTCCACCCCCGGGCAACGGCCGATCACAATAAACTCCAATTCCCAGCATGACAGAATCGGCGATTTGGGGCTAATGACGAAAGTGCTCCCGCCGGTGGCGGGAAATCGAGAGGTGAAGTGGGCCTCAGCCCAACAAACCGCTATACCATTCGATGACCGGGCCACCGGCAAAGGCGGCGATGAGGGCGGCCGCGCCGAGGAAGACCCCAAACGGGATCTGATAGCGCCGGGCGGATTGCCAGGCTCGGGCCGAGGCCTCGGCAGCTGTGCGGGTTCGCGCGAAACGGCGCTTGCGCTTCTGCCAGTACATCACCACGATGGGCAGGCCAAAGCACAGTCCCACGAGCGATGCGGCCAGCATGGTGAAGATGGCCAGGTTCATGCCCAGGAAGGCGCCCACCATTCCCATGAGCTTGACGTCGCCGAAACCCATGCCTCGGATGCCCTGCAGGTAGAAGTATCCCGCGCCCACGATATAGATAAACCCGGCGCCGAACGCGGCGCCCAGCAGCGCGTTGAACACCGAGGGAAAGGGTTGGATGTTGGCCAAATTCGGCAGGCCACTGGCAATGAGAAGAAAATAGGCGGGACCGGACACCGGCACCAACCCGCTGAACAGCACGCCTAGAACCAGGCCAGGAATGGTCATCGCATCGGGCAACCACTTCTTTTCGGCGTCGGTAAAGATCAGGCCGAGGAGCAGAAAGCCAAAGATGCAGTACTTGAGCGCGGCCAGACTCAGTCCGAAAAACAACAGGGACGCCACAAATAGAACCCCGACAAGAATCTCCACGATGGCGTAGCGCGCGGAGATGGGAGCGTGGCAAGTGCGGCAACGGCCTTGAAGCAACAGCCATGCCATAACGGGGATGTTGTCGCGGGGCTTGATTTTGGTCTTGCACCGCGGGCAGGCGGAGCCGGGATAGACGACGGAGAGGCCGCGCGGCAGCCGGTAGATGAGGACGTTCAAGAAACTTCCGAACACGAGGCCGAACATGCCGGCAAAAAAAAGAATGGGAACAGGAACGGGGGCGAGAGAGATATCGGCGCTGCTCAACGACAAATTATTCACCGCGCCTTTCGCAAAGTACCGTGCCGCTGCGGCAGGGCTGAGTGTGATTATACGTTTGCCCTGAACGCCTATACGATACTCGACTAGATGACTTGCATCAGCGCCGTTATCCACACACTGAACCACGGCCACTGCCTCGGCCGCGCCATAGAGTCTCTCCATCCGTGCGATGAAATCTTGGTGGTCGATGCGGGGTCAACCGATAATACCGCTGAAGTGGCTCAGCGGTTTGGCGCGCGGGTGGTGCGAAAAACCGGGCGGGCGCCCAAGGTTAATCACGACTGGGTGTTATGCATTCGTCCTGATGAGGCGTTGTTCGAGGCCCTGGAGGCGTCACTTTACGACTGGAAGAGTGTTGCGCTCGATGGGCCCCTCGCCTATCGCGTTGCCATTAGCGAGGAGTTCGAGGGAGGATGGCGCGAGCTATCGCCGGAGGTGCGGTTCGTTCATCGAGGCCATGTGAGCTGGGATCACGGTATGCCGCGGCCCCTTCCCGGGGTAGATGTTGGGGTTTTGCAAGGGGCGCTGGCGCGGTTGTTTTCGTACTGATCGGTGACTGGATGCCCCTCGCACTCCCAGAGATTTGTCATTCCGAGCGCGAGCCGAGGAACCTTTTGTTTCCTTTAGGGCGGTAAGAGTGTCAGCCTGCTGCTGAAATCTCACCGGGGGCCTTCGAATAGATTCTACGCGAAGCCTGCCTTTGACTTCCGGCAAGTCAAAAGAGAAAGCCAAACCCAATCGATTTATGGATCAGGTTTGGCTTTGTATTCCGGGCGCGCGTAACGTTTACTGCGGCAACCTCTGCCGGTCGCTCTCGCGCCCGGACAAGGCCACGGTTACCGGGCTCTGCAACCGGAAGGTCAAAGACGTTTCCGGACGCAGGTTGATGCGTTGCCCTTTGGTCACGGCGTTGACTCCGGTTCCGGCGGCTGCGCCCGCCCCGGCACCGATTGCAGCGCCTCGTCCACCGCCGGCGAGACCGCCGATCAAGGCTCCCAGCGCCGCTCCGCCCGCGCCCTTGGCGACGGTATTTTTTCCGCGAGCGTTGCCTTCGCGGCTCCAGGTATCGGTCTCAATCGGGTAGGACTTGTTGCCGATGGTCAGCCGCGTCAATTGCAACGCAAGCTCTGAGCGTCCGCTGAAGTGGGTTGAAGGTTTCACTGAAACTACGCGTCCTTCGACCGCACTCCGGCCCCCACCAATGGTGTGACCGTCGGCAGAGATCGGTCCATCCAGGGTCCCGTGAAATACATCGCCGGGCTGGCTGGTATCGGAATCAAGATTCTCCAAGGTGCGGATAGCCAATTGCGTGCCCTCACGAATGGTGGCGCTGGTGGGCTCGGGCGGCGGCGCCGGCGCATTGTTCTGCGGGGTATTGCTGGCGGTCTGCGGCGGCGGCGGAGAATTACGTTCGGTGCGGGGAGCTTCGCGGCGCGCCGGCGCGTTGCGATAGATCACCACTGGCTTGGGGGCTCGGGCCGGCGCCTGGGCAACCAAAGGAGCGGCTGCGACCGCCGCCATGGCCTGATCGATGCCCAGGTTATTGACCACCGCCTTGACTCCATCCACCTGGGAGGCGTCATTGGCGGCCGCGGTGCGCTCAAACTCAGAGTGTACGGTTCCGGCCAGGGTGACCGTTCCGGTGGACGAGCTTACCGATACCTGCTTGGAGGTAACGTTGCCGTCGGCCATGATCTTGTTCTGCACGTCGGTGGCGATCTGCGCATCGGTTTTTCCCGCCGGCACCGGCTGGCTGGTGCATCCGATCATCGAGGCCAGCCACAGGCACGAGATCAGGCTGAACGACATCCACTGAAATTTACGACTCTTCATAGGGTTCTCCGGCTTAAAAAGTTGAGATGGGTGCTCTCACTTAACTTAGATGCCGGAAAGAGGCCGCAGGGGTTCATTTATCGAGAAGGAAGACCCCTGCCAAGTGGCTCGAATTGTTGCAGTTCCGCCGCGCCTAGGGAGCGGGTGGAGGGGACGCCGCTCCGCGGTCAAATATGGCGCCATCGATGGTGGGATTGAACTGGACTTCATTGAGGGTAGCGGATCCGGCCACTTCGCCATTGCTGCTGAGCGAGCGCTTGAATGCCATGGCCACGCCCTCGATGCGGCGAAAATCGGACAGATCGACCACGCGCTCGTTAGGACCGTCGGTGGTGACGATGCGAATCACGTGCCCGGTGCTGGGATCGACATACCATTTGGACGCGATGTTCTCGACTTTGACTTCGAGCACTGAGGCATCCACGTCGCCAATTTTTTCCGCACCGGTCACCGCAAAGCTGATGCTGGGATCGCCGGCGTGCTGGGCGACATAAATGACGTCGCGCTTCATATCTTTCACCATGTCGGCTTTGCCGGATGCGGGCAGGTCGCGCGCATCGCCCGAGCCCATTTTCATGAACGAATTGTTGGCCGAGATGACCGTGATCATGTCTCCCATGGGACTCTTGATCTTCCGGTACACCTTATCGGGATAGACCACGACGGCGTCGGATTCAAGTGAAAGCTCGCCCTGCGGAGTATTGGCCAGGATGGTGGCTTTCTGGCGCACCGATTTGATTGACATCAGCTTGGCCTTGCCGCCCAGGTCGGCGATGATCTTTGCCACCAGGGTGGCGGCATCGCCGGGTGTAGCGGCAGGCGGCGTAACCGCGGGTGGTGCCGGGGCCATGGGCGGCGGCTCAGCAGCGGCGCGCATGACCGGCGCCGGGGTTGTGGAAGTTGTGGCCGCAGCCTCCGCAGCCGGTGCAGAGGTCATTGCCGGCGAAGCGGGGGGCGGAGTGGAAACAGCAGGCGCAACTGTCGGGGCCATGGGCGGTGCGCTGGGGGTGCTCTGCGGCGCCGGTGCCGAAGCCGCGGGGATCGGGGCAGCCGTCATCGGTGTTGCCGTGGCTGAAGGCGTGGTCAGCGCGGTGGAAGGAGTTGGCGAACCTGGGTTCACGGCGGCGGCCGGAGGCGTAATTCTGGCGGCGGTCATTGGCGCCATTGATGAAGGCGGCGGGGTCGACGCGGCGGTTGCCTTGGGCGGAGCGGAAGTTTCCGCGGGCGGCGTGATGCGTACCGATTCGGTGGCCGGAGGCGTCGCGGGGTTAGGCGTCACCGCCGTGGCGGGCACCGGCATCATCGGGGTGGACGAGGCGGCGACAGTGGCTGGGGCCGGCGTGGCGGATGCCACTGGCGCGGTGTCGGGAATGGTGATGTCCACGGTCTTTACCGGGCCAAAGGTGGAGAGCGGCTTGTCGAAATCGGCGGCCTTGCCCACCACCAGCACCGCCAGCTTGCTGCGATCGACGTACTTGGCGGCGGCTTTAGTGACATCGCTGGCGGTGACGGCATCGATCCCCGCTCGATATTTTTGCAGAAAGTCAGCCGGATATCCGTAGAACTCGTAACGCATCCGCTGGCTCAGGACCTTATCTTTGGAATCGAAATTGAAGACGAAGCCGCTCAGGATGGAATCCTTAGCCGACTTCAATTCCGCGTCGGTGATGGGCTGCTTGTTGAGGTTATCGACCTCGTCGAACAATCCCTGGATGGCCTCAGCCGTAGTCTGGCTCTTGGTGCCCATGGAAAGCCGGAAGAGCGCGGGATGATCGTAGCCGGTCCCCAGGCCGCCGCCGACTGCATAGGCGAGTCCTTTCTCGGAGCGCAGCCTGGAGAAGAGCCGCGACGAAAATCCGCCGCCGAAAACTTCGTTCAAAACTTCGATGGCGTAGTAGTCGGGATTTTTCTTGGTCGTGCCCAGGTACACCATGCGGATGGCGGATTGGTTGACGTCATCTTTGGGCACAAAATAAATTCCCGGCTGGGGATCTTTGAACTCGATGGAGGCGCTCTGGAATTGCGGACCGCGCGGCATTCCGCCGAAAGTCTTGCGCAGCAGGGCTTCCATTTCTTTGGAATTGAAATCTCCGGCCAGCCCCAGGATCATGTTGTTGGGGGAGACGTGGGCCTTGTGCCAGTCGAGCAAGTCCTGTCGAGTGACGGATTTCACCGTGTAATACTCAGGCTCGCGGGCGTAGGGGCTGTCGGGGCCGTAGCCCAGGCGCGCAGCTTCGCGGCCGGCGATGCGGGAGGCATCATCATTGCGCCGGGAAATCCCGGTGTTCATCTGCGCCTTGGCCAGGGTCAGTTTCTCGTTGCGGAATTCGGGGTTCTGAATCAGGTCAGCGACCACCGCGAGGACGTCGCCGATATCACCTTTGAGGCTCGAAAATGAAACCTGGGTGCTATCGATGTCGCCGCCGGTTTCCACCTTGGCGGCCTTCGATTCGAGCAGGTCATCCAGTTGGTCGCCGGACTTCGACGTGGTCCCGCCGGTGCGCCAGGTTTCTCCCAGCAGATCGACCAGACCGGCCTTGGCGGCGGGCTCATCGCGGCTGCCGCCGCGAATGTTGATGGAGCCTTCAATCAACGGCAGCTCGTGATCTTCCTGCAGAAAAATCACCAGGCCGTTGGGCAACTGCAACCGGCGCGGCTCCTGCGGAGAGAAAGGGTGCAGCGGCGTTACTGGGATGGTCTGCCACGGTTGTGGCTGGGCGCCGGCGGAAATTCCGATGGCGAGCATGGCGATCAGGACGCAGATTCTGGTTGCGCGAAACTTCGTGAGGCCGGTTTGGCGGGAAATTTTGTTGAGTGGGGTTCGCATTATTTGCCTCCCTGGGCGACCGCGGCGTTCTCTACATACACGACCGTCCGATTAGTGGGGAGGAACGTTTTGGCGGCGACCCGGCGGATATCGGCTTTGCTGACCTTATCGATGCGGTCCACGTTGCGGAAGACCTCGCGCCAGTCTCCGTAAAGAGACTGCGCGGTGACCAGATTATTGGCGAGGCCTTCGTTGTCGCCCAGGCTGCGCAGCAGGTTGGCCTTGGCGCGTTTCTTGATCATCTGCAATTCCTCGTCGCTCACATCCTGCGTCTTGACCTTTTCAATCTCTTCGTGAATGGCGTCGCGAATCTCGGAGGTGGTGTGGCCGGGAACCGGCAGCGAAAAGAACGCAAACAAGTGAGGATACTTCTTGCCGGGGAAGCCGTTGAATCCTTGGGCAAAGGGCGCGATCTTCTTGTCGCGCACCAGTGAGCGGTAGAGCCGGGAAGTCCGGCCGTCAGACAGCAGGTCGGAGATGGCGTCGTACACCGCGTCGTCAGGGTCTTTGACGCTGGGTCGATGGTAGCCCTCAAGATAAAAAGGCTGGGTGGCTTCACGCATGATCACAGTGCGCTCCGCCTTCTGCGCGGGCTCGATGGTGCGTAACGGCGGCGGCTGCGGATGGTAGGGCAGGCGCGAGAAATATTTCTCCAGAATGGGCATGGTATCGGCGGCCTTCACATCGCCCACCACTCCGATCACCATGTTGGAGGGCACGTAATACTTGTTGTAGAACGCCTGCGCGTCGGTGGCGGAAAAAGAGTTCAGTTCCGATGGCCACCCCAGGCCGGGATGATGGTAAGGGTGAGCCTCGAACGACGCCGCCAGGAACTGCTCGACCATCCGGCCGACGGGGTTGCTCTCGGCACGCATGCGGCGTTCTTCAGTGACCACATCTCGCTCTTTGTAAAACTCGCGGAAGACCGGGTGCAGAAAGCGCTCGGATTCGAGGTACGCCCACAATTCCACGCGATTCGAAGGCATGGAGTAAAAATAGGCGGTCTCATCCATGCTGGTGAAGGCGTTCATCCCCACGCCGCCGTTCTCTTCAACGATGCGACCGAACTGGTTTACATCCACATACTGCTGGGCTTCTTTGATGGCGGCTTTCAGCGCGGACTGTAAAATGGCAACCTTGCGGTCGTCGCGTCCGGTCTCGCGGTGGCGCTCGGTGTCATAGGCCTGGTAGGTGAGCTCGACCTTGGCGATGGCAGTCTTTTCCTTCTCAATGTCTTTGGTGCCGATGGTGTCGGTGCCCTTGAAGGCCATGTGCTCGAACATGTGCGCCAGTCCGGAGCTGCCTTCGGGGTCCTGGGCGGAACCGGCGTCCACGTGGGTAAAGAAGCTGAACACGGGGGCTTCGGGGCGCTCGCAGACCAGCAAGGTGAGGCCATTGGGCAGGGTCTTGACCGTGATTCGCTTCTCAAATGAAGCGATGTTCTGGCCGAAGGCTCCGGTGGCCGCAAGCAGCAGGCAAGCCAGTACAAGACGAGTAGGAAAACGGTTCATCAGACCTCCAGGAGTGGGAAAAAAGGACTCTTTTGCTTACGGGGATTGTACCAGTGTCCGCGGCGGGGTTGAAGGAGGCGGAGGGCATGCGCTTCGGCCTGGAAGTTTGCGGCTGGGTTTGCTCAAGCCGCAACCATCTCAAGAAGTTGTATGAGACACCGCTGGCGAACAAAAATTCCTAGACCAATTCATAGAGTGGCTCTGCTTGGCGACTGAGTCTCATTCAAATTCTTCAGACTGCCCCGGATCAAGTAAAACTCAAGCCAAACTCAAACCCACCGAACCTAAACCGCTAACGCACGTCCTCTGATTCGATAAGAGATCAATCAGATTCCCCAGGGGGAGCATAGGGTTAGTCATTCTGCGAAAGCCGAAGCAGCGAGGATAATAGGGCTATGCGGAATGAACGCGTGATCGCCGATTTTGCCGGCTACCTGCGGGTGGAGCGCGGGCTGGCTCCGCTAACGATCTCCGCCTATCGCCGCGATTTGCGGCAGTTCGCCGATTTTGTCGCGAAAAAAGACAAACCCTTGAATTCCGTGACCCGAGCCGATGTGCGCGACTACCTGGAATCGGTTTCTGATTCGCTCGACGGACGATCGATCGCGCGCAAGCTTTCCACCCTGCGCCACCTCTACAAATTTCTGCTGCGCGATGGCCTGATCGTTGAAGACCCGACGCTGAACATCGATTCGCCGTCGCAATGGAAGGTGCTGCCCAAGGCGTTGTCGAATGGCGAGGTTGAGGCCATGTTAAAGGTGCGGCCGGTAAAGCCGGGCACGGCAAAGGCCGCCATGGCTTTGCGCGACCGCGCCATCCTGGAATTGCTTTATGCAGGGGCTCTGCGGGTCTCCGAGCTGACCAGTCTGAAGCTGGCCGACCTGAAGCTCGATGCGGGATACATCCTGGTCAAGGGCAAGGGGGATAAGGAACGGATCGTGCCGCTGGGGAAATCGGCGCAAGCCGTGCTGCAATCCTATTTAGCAGAAGCGCGTCCGCAGCTCTTGCTGCGCCGGGCCAGGGCCGACTCACTGCCGGAAAGTTCACCAGTGCTGTTCGTGGCGCGCGGCGGCAAGGGCCTGGGACGGCTGCGGATCTGGCAAATCGTCTCCGAGATTGCAAAACAGGCGGGACGCCATGCCAGCCCTCACATGCTGCGCCATAGCTGCGCCACCCACATGGTGCAAAACGGCGCCGACCTGCGCACGGTGCAGAGCATCCTCGGCCATGCCGACATCTCCACCACCCAGGTCTATACCCACACCGCCATCGACCATCTCAAAGACGTGTACCGCAAGCATCATCCGCGGGCGCGGCTGCGCCCGGCCGCCGCGGAGCGAAGCAGTGGCCCCGATGCCTGAGGAACTTCAAATCGCGATCGACACCAAAGCGCCGGCGCCTGAAAAACCTGTGGGAACTCTGGCGGCGACTATTGCAGACTTCCTGCGCAGCCTGGCCACGGAGCGCACCGCGTCGGCGCATACCCTGCGCGCCTACCAATCCGACCTGCGGCGTTTCGCCGCCCATGTGGGGCCGGAAACCGGATGGAAAGAGATCGACCACCTGCACATCCGCGGATTTCTCTCGCAACTCTACGAAGAGGGCCTGAGCAAGACTTCGGTGGCAAGATCCCTGGCCGCGGTGCGCTCGCTGTTCAAGTGGCTGGCGCGCGAGGGCATCGTGAGCAGCAGTCCGGCGCGGCTGGTAAGCACTCCGCGGCTATCCAAGAACTTGCCGCGCATCCCCACCGTGGAAGAGTTGAACACCGTTCTCGACGCCGGCGCGGCAGGGAATTCAGCGTTCGTGGCACGCGACCGTTTGATTTTTGAGCTGCTGTACGGCTGCGGCATCCGCAACTCGGAGCTGGTGGGCATCGACGTCGATGATGTCCACGGACCCAGCGGCGTGATCCTGGTAAAAGGCAAGGGCAAGAAGCAGCGCTTCGTTCCGCTGGGCGATTCCTGCAGCCAAGCTTTAGAAAATTACCTGCCAGTGCGCAGCAGGGTGCTGGCGCGCAGCCAAAAGAAGTCCAGAGCAGTGCTGATCAACGCCCGCGGCGGCCGCCTGACCACCCGCAGCGTAGGCCGGATCGTGAAGCAGGTGGCAGTGGCCAGCGGGCTGTCTCCCGATGTCCATCCCCACACCCTGCGCCACGCCTTCGGCGCCCACCTGCTGGAAGAAGGCGCCGACCTGCGATCAATCCAGGAGCTGCTGGGCCACGAGCGCCTATCAACCACCCAGCGTTACACCCAGCTTTCCATCAAGCACATTATGGAGGTCTATGACCGGACGCATCCGCGGGCGCGGTGAGGGTATTGAGTGCCATGATCTTGCTTCTCCACAAGACCTCAATCGAAGGAACACTCGGCGGATCCGATAGACATCCCTTTACGAAATGTCATCTCGACCGGAGACCGCGAGCACTTGCGCGGCGTAGTGGAGAGACCTCGGGGTTGCCCTTAAAGTTTAGTTTTTCGCGAATACTCATGAATTTGCATGCAGGACCTGGGTAAGCGAAGCCCCCCAGGCTTATTTTGCAGAAATCTCTTCTTTAATCCTGGTCATGCCGTTTGGAATATATCTGTGTTTTTCTTTGGCCCATTTGTAGTAGTGCCTAATTCTCTCAGTGCCACCATTAACAGGGCTTTCCTGCTCCAGCACTAGCGAGTAGCTCTTAATCTTGTAGTCGCCAATGGACAATTCGCTTTTGCGGCTATAATCCACTGTTCGAGCCTTAGCATAAACGAAATCAAGATTAATCGGTTCAAGATTTCCACCGGGTAAAATCGCCCAAAGCTTAAGAAACGTGCTGGGACCTAACGCCCAATCCTCCATAAAACTCACGGCGAGCACGGGGTTGTCATCACCGTTGATATCCCCCAGGTCGATAGCCACAATTTCGTGTAATCGCTTCCTCAATATCAGCTTCGTCAGTTTGTCCTTTTCCAGGAACACACTGAGTGTGTACTCGTCGCTGAGTTTGGCGGTGTTAACGGATGCAATCGCACTGATCTTCCATCCATTCTCCGCACAAGTCAGTTGGTCCCTGGAGACTACTGCATGTTTCCTGGGAAGCAATCGCAGTTCAGCGCCGGTGGGCATCAGTGCTCTTAGGTCCCGCCCGTGTTGCCACACGCTACCATCATCTGGACTTCGGTCCAAAATTCGACCGTCCGGATCGACAAACCGCACCCACTTGCTGGCAGGCCTGACATCCTTGGTTCCCCCTGCCAGCGGATTACAAGTTGCATGAAGATTTCCGTGCCACAGCGGAAGTATCAGCGCCAAAAACAATACAAATCGAAAGCGATTTGTCATTCGGGATTCCTTAGCTACCAAGGCGCTTTGTCAGACATTCGAAAAACTTTCTCGTCTTTGGAAGCAGTCCTTTTCCCAGACGATTGGGTAACAGTACCACCGAAAGTGAAAGTGATAGAGCGAAGATGGTTTGAACGTACGCTTTACGAAATGTCATCTCGACCGGGGACCGCGCGCCTTTGCGCGGCTTAGTGGGAGTAAGACGTGTATTCCGGCCGCTAGCTAGGACTATCAGTGCATGACTACTCGCTCTGTTGGCGTTTGCAGCGACAACGGTACATCGATGGAGCCTAAAGAACCCGATTGGGAATCCCGCACCGCCAATCGCATCTGATACTCCCCCGGCGGCAGGTCGAGATCGATGCGGTAGGGTAAACCGCTTTGCTGCACATGATCGGAATTCCGAGGCGAAATGTTGGATATGACTCTCGTGTCTTTCCGCGTCGTGAACCTCCCGGTTGGGTCAATCACAACGAGGTGGAAGTCGGCGTCAAATCTGACCGTCCCATCAGGGAGTCGCTCGGCAGTCAGGCTTCGTGCATCAACGAGAAATTCCACCGCCAGGCGGAGATTGGTTGTGGATGTTGGAGTTATTTTGGCATCGAAAATAACCGAATTTGCCCCGGGAACATCGGGATTGAAGAGTGCGTCAAGATCCAGGTCGCTTAGCTTCGTCTTTGCGTTCGACGCCGATTCCTTCACAGCGAAGTATCCGCGATGATATTGCAGTGTGGCGCCCGGGACATCGACTTTCACCTGGATTTTGTGAAACTTTCCGTCCGCCTCCTCGCGTTCTGGATGGTATGCCAATTCGTAAAATGCGCTGCCGTTTGCGATGCTTAACCGCACCGCATTGCCAATATCATTTCGATTTGTGTATGCCTTTCCGCCTGTGGACTCCGCGAACTCTTCCATAGTTTGCTGGGTGGTCAGCACCTTGTCGCCAGCCTTTTGCAATGCCTGCCCAAAATCACTTCCGGTCATGAGAAGTCCACTTGCGGGATCGGTCCCGGGGCTGCTCGCATCCATCAAAGACGATCCAACCAGGCCACGGGCATCTACTGGATAGATAGCGATTTGTGCGCTGGCCAATAGATTTGTAGTCTCTCGAATCTCGTCGCTGTAAGAAGTGTTTAGTAGATACTAGTTGAGGGGAAATGAACCCGTGACCCACACAATGCTCTTGCGCCCAGCATAACCAGCTACAGAGCGAGCAATCTCTCGTAGCGCCGAAAGCGTCTGCGAGACTCGCGCATTAAGCGAAAATTTCTCTTGTTCGGCATAGAACCTCTGCAGCATCTGCAACATTCTCACCCCACCGCCAATACGAGAAGGGGGAGGCAAGTCCTTTTCTACATTGCTCATCCCCAATTCCCGTGATTCGTTGGGCAAAAAGCTCTGGACTGAAGCGCGCAGGACATCTGAATCGCTGGTGAAACCTTGCAATAACTTAAGCGAGCGCCCCAAGGTGTAAACCGCAACTTCTTGTCCTGGCTTCAACTGAGTAGCCAGATATTCCAGCAATTGCAGCCGAGAATAGCTTTGGTCTTTCGATTCAGTATTAAGAGCGTCGATGAGAATTACCGCTATCTCTCCGGGGCTGGCCGAGTATGAAGGTCTATTTGTGAAGACATTCGGAGGAAGCTGAGGAAGGGACTTTCGGGCGTCAATGTTGGACTCGCTGAGATCTGTATATGAGAAGTTGACGACCTTCTGTTTTTTCAAATCTTCCGTGACGGAAAAATTAGCGGCGGTCAGTCCCTTCAGGTGTTCTCCATTGCGTCCGTTAACCACTACATCCACCAATACAAGTTTGGTTGTGGTGTGGATAGTGATCTCGGGAGTGTTGCGGAGGGTCTTTACTCGTTCGTCTGGTGAAGAAGAAGCACTCCGACCACTCCGAGGGGACGCCTGATTAGTCTGGTCAAGCGATCCTTGCGCTGTGACCATGCCAGGGGTAAGAACGATTAAGACGAGGAGAACGAATGCCCCTCTTTGATTGTGTCCGGCGAATCTCTTATAGAACATCGGTCTTCACCCAATCGTTCTTATCGACAGAGCAAGAATTATGACTGCTCCAGGTCCATTGCTGGGACGAAAGTCCCAACCCATCAGGTCGCGCAAATCGCGGCCAGAGAAAAAGGTACCATCCATCAGTTGTCATTCTGACGTCTCCCGGCTTTATCGGGATGAGGAAGAACCTTTGCTCGGCAACTATTCTTTCCCTGGCGATGGGTTTTCGTACCGTACTGCCGATGGTTACATACTTGGTTCTAAGGATATCCACCAAGTAAACGTTTAAGTTCACGGTGAAGATGAACCATGAGCGAGAGTTTGCAGACGGTAGGGTTCCTCCCTCACCCCGATGAAACTGGGGGTCGTCAGGATGACAACTAAAACTTGGAATTGTTCTAATTACGAGCGGGCGAAATTCTATCTACTCAGAAGAACCTCACCTTAACATCCGGCTTCTGCACCAGGTGAATGCTTTCGATGAAGCGCACGGTGCGGCTGGCCCGGGTCATCACCAGGGACGAGGTTCTTATGCCTTCACCGAAAAAGCGCACGCCTTTCATCAGCGAGCCGTCGGTAACCCCGGTGGCGGCGAATACTATGTGGCTGCCGGGGGCGAGGTCGGCTGAACGGTATACCCGGCGCTTGTCGGTGATGCCCATCTTGGCGATTCGTTTTTCCAGTTCGGGAGTATCGATGACCAGGCGGGCGAGGATTTCGCCGTTCAGGCAGCGCATGGCGGCGGCGGTGATTACTCCCTCGGGAGCGCCGCCGGTGCCCATGACCGCGTGAACTCCTGAGCCTAGCACCGCGGCTGCGATTCCCGCCGAAAGATCGCCGTCGCCGATCAACTGGATGCGCGCCCCCGCCGCGCGGATGGCTTCGATCAGGCCTTCGTGCCTGGGCCGGTCCAGGACGATCACCACCAGTTCTTGTACTTTGCGTCCCAGGCTCTTGGCGATGGCCTTGAGGTTATCGGCCGGAGGAGCGTCGAGATCGATTACATCTTTGCTCGAAGGGCCGACCACGATTTTTTCCATGTAACAGTCGGGGGCGTGCAGCAGGCCTCCCTTTTCTGAAGCGGCCAGCACCGTGATCGCGTTGGGAGCGCCGGTGGCGCAGAGGTTGGTGCCTTCCAGGGGATCGACCGCGATATCGACCGCGGGAAAAATCTGGCCATCGCCCGGCCGCGCTCCTACCTGCTCGCCGATGTAGAGCATGGGCGCCTCGTCGCGCTCGCCTTCGCCGATGACGATGGTGCCGCGCATGGGCACCTCGTCCATCACCCGGCGCATGGCCTCGGTGGCCGCCTGGTCAGAGAGCTTGCGCTCGCCCTGTCCCATGGTGCGGGCGGAGGCGATAGCCGCTTCTTCCACCACGCGCACGAATTCCAGAGAAAGTTCTTTCTCGAGGTGGGTGGTGAACGTCGCCTTTTCGGCGCGGTTGTTCGTCGCGAGAGTCCCAGCGGACGGGGATCCAATGAAAGATGGGGCGTCGGGGTTGGACGAGGCAGCGGAAGCGGCCGAGGTAGTCTTATTTCTGGGGTAGGCGGGGGATGACTTTTCGCGTGGGGCCATCTTTTCTCCTGGCATCGCCATGTTTCAGGCGCGGGGATTGCGGAACGGTTCGCCCGGTTGACGCTCTGCTGCTGGGTTAAAACGCGTCGATGCCGGTGATGTTGGAGCCGATGATCAGGGCGTGTATGTCATGAGTCCCTTCATAGGTTTTGACCGATTCGAGGTTCATCATGTGGCGCATGATGGGGTAGTCGTCGGCAATGCCGTTGGCGCCCAGGATGTCGCGCGCTATGCGCGCACATTCCAGCGCCATCCAGACATTGTTACGCTTGGCCATGGAGATATGCTGGTGGGCAACCTTGCCCTGGTCCTTGAGCCGGCCCACCTGCAGCGCCAGCAACTGAGCCTTGGTGATCTCGGTGATCATCCACACCAGCTTTTCCTGGACGAGCTGGTGCGATGCGATGGGCTGGTCGCGAAACTGCTTGCGCACCTGCGCATATTGCAGCGCGGTGTCATAGCATGCCATGGCCGCCCCAATCGCTCCCCAGGCAATGCCGTAGCGGGCCTGGTTGAGGCACATCAGCGGAGATTTCAAGCCGCCGGATTGGGGAAGAAGATTGCTTGCCGGGATATGCACATCCTGCAGCGACAGCCCCGAGGTGACGGAGGCGCGCAACGACCACTTGCCGTGCACGTCGGTGGCGCGGAAGCCCGGCCGATCGGTTTCGACGATGAACCCGCGGACCTTTTCATCCTCATCTTCGACTTTGGCCCAGATGATGGCCAGGTCGGCGATGCTGCCGGATGTGATCCACATCTTCTCGCCGTTGAGCACATACTCATCCCCAATCTTTTTGGCGCGGGTGCGCATGCCGCCGGGGTTGGAGCCGAAATCAGGCTCAGTGAGTCCGAAGCAGCCCAGTATTTCACCCTTGCGCATTCCCGGCAGCCAGCGGTCTTTCTGCTGGTCGCTGCCAAACTCATAGATGGGATACATGCACAGGCCGGATTGCACGGAGACGAATGAGCGCAAGCCGCTGTCGCCGCGTTCCAGCTCCTGGGTCAACAAGCCGTATTCGACGTTGCCCATGCCGGCGCACCCATAACCCTTGAGGCTGGCGCCGAAGAAGCCCAGTTCGCCCATGGGCAGCACAAGCTCGCGGGGAAAGCGGCCGTCACGATTGCAGCTTTCGATGATGGGGATGAGGTTATCTTCGATGAACTTGCGGGTGTTGTCGCGGATGAGCAGCTCGTCTTCAGAGAGCAGGGAATCGAACTCGATGAAATCGACTCCTTTGAACTTAAGCGCCATTCATATCTCGTTTCATTTTGCGCGGAGGCGGCATGCAGGCGGGAGCGCCGCGCACCGGCACGGGGCGCAAGTGTAACAGCAGAGCGGAACTGCGTCTATCGGGTTGAAAGCAAATTCACGAGCAGAAGAAAACGCGGGGTCCTTCGCTGGAACAAGAAGCAGGAGCTCGCTCCAGGATGACAAGGTTTAGTGGGTTTTCGCTCGCCAACAGTTTGTGATGCAACTTCTTGTGAGATCGGAGCGCTTCAGGTCACAAATCCGATTCGCTCCCAGGTCAAATTGCGCTGCCTGAGCGCTCATCGCGACAGTCCCGAGAGAGTGGTATAAAATTAAACACACTGCTAGTGAACTTCCGCTGCGATTGAACTGCGAGTTTGCTGCCACAAACATTTCCGCCAGCAAATTCTCTTCTGGCACAAGGAGCTACAAACATGGCAAAGATTGCCAAGACCGGCGACCGCCAGAAGGTAATGGACACCTCCAAGAGCACCGATTGCCCCAAATGCGGCAAGCCCACTCGCATCGTCAAGCGGGTGAAGGACCGCGAACGCGGCGTGGGCGGCGGGGTTTATATCTCGTGCTCTGCCTGTGAGTTTTACGAGCGGCTGTAGGGTTTCGGGTTAGCCGGCGCGGTTTACGCCGACTCCTGATTCAATTTCCCGCAAAATATCATGTACCGCCTGGGCCGGGTTCGCCGCCTGGGTAATCGGCCTGCCCACTACGATGCAGCTGGCGCCCGCGGCAATGGTTTCCGCGGGCGTGCCTGTGCGCGACTGATCGCCGCGGTCTGATCCCGCCGGGCGTATCCCGGGAACGACGATGGTTACGGCTTCCGATCCGCTCATGCCGGGATACTTCTGGCGCAAGACTCTTAGCTCGTGGGACGAGGCCACCAGCCCTTTGCAGCCGGCGCGGTGGGCCAGATCCGCCATTCTCATCACTTGTTGGGATAAAGGCTCCGAGACGCCGATTTCGGCGAGGTCGCCGGAATCCATGCTGGTGAGCACGGTCACAGCCAGAACGATGGGATTGGCGGGGGAAGCTTTGGCGGCATCGGCAGCGGCTTTCAGTCCGGCAAAGCCGGCGCTGGCATGCACGGTAAACATGCCCACGTTGAGGGCGGCAGCAGAGGCCGCGGCGGCTGCCATGGTGTTGGGAATGTCGTTGAACTTGAGGTCGAGGAACACTTTACGGCCTGAGGAAACCAGATCGCGAACGATTCCGGGTCCCTCGGCGGTAAAGAGTTGTAACCCTACCTTGTACCAGACGGCAGTGTCCCCAAGTTGGGAGACCAGGTGCTGCGCCTGGGTGGCCGTAGCCACGTCCAGGGCGACGATCAGGTGCTTTCGCAGGTCAGGGACGGCCACAGGCTGGGTCCACCTTATCGATGACGCTTGTTGAGCGTCGGCGGGTTAGGGCAATGCCGCGGCAACCGCGACGTTCTCGGCAACGGCCCTGGCTCCTGCATCCTTCATCAGATCAAGCCGGACCCGGGTCACGCCGGCATTGCCGAACTTCAGCATTTGGGCGGCGCCGTAGGAAAGGTCAAGAATGCGGCTCTGGGGAACCGGTCCGCGGTCATTGACGCGAACCACTACCCATTTGCCGTTTTTCACGTTGGTGACCTTCAGCCATGTGCCTAGGGGAAGGTTGCGATGGGCGGCGGTAAACTGGTACATATCAAAAGGCTCGCCGCTGGCAGTCTTCTTGCCGTGGAACTGCCGTCCGTACCAACTGGAGAGGCCTAGCTGGTAGGCTGGCTTGGAGGCTGCTTTGGCGACGGCGCTGGCGAACTTTGACGCTTTCGACTGGGTAAGGCTGGTTTTCGGTTTGTGGCCGGGAGTTTGAGTCAGTACCTCGGTTTTAGTTCGGGAATCGTTAAAATTCTGGTGGTTGGTGACGGGAGCCGCCCCTACGCTGGCAGCCATAGATACGGCCGCCAAAAAGCAGGTCAGACCTCTACGCATTGAACACCTCAGACTGGGATTAATTGATGGGAAACTTTGGCCCTCTTATGTAAGCTAACTATATAAGAAATAAAACCCTTAGTCAATTAACTGCCGAGGCACTAGGGTGTCATCAACGCCGGTCCATTTTACCAGAAACCCGGTGTTTTGCCAGATAAGAATCCGGCCATCTTCAGCCGCCGGTTGTGCCGCCAAGTATGCCTTCCCATTCACCCAAGGTCGTCCTAAGCATTGCGGGCTTTGACCCATCGTCTGGCGCGGGAATTACCGCCGATATCAAGACCATCGCCGCCCACGAGTGCTATGCGGTAACCTGCCTGACGGCGGTGACCGTCCAGACCACAACCGGCGTCAACCAGGTTTGCCCGGAACCCGCCGAGCGGGTGACGGCGACCCTCGAAGCCCTGGCCGGGGACATGCCGATTGCCGCGGTCCGCATCGGGATGCTGGGCTCGGCAGCAGTGGCCTCGGCAGTAGCCAACTTCCTGGCGGGCCGGGGACTGGCTAATGTCGTTCTGGACCCCGTGCTCAGGTCGTCCTCAGGCACACCGCTGATTGATGAACGGGGACTGCTGGTATTAAAAGACGGGCTTTTGCCCCTGGCCGCGGTAGTGACCCCCAATATAGAAGAGGCGGCCGCCCTGACCGGGCTGGCGGTCGAGAATCAGGATGGGATGAGGGCGGCCGCCCGGGGATTGCATGCCTTGGGCGCCCGCAATGTGGTGGTTACCGGGGGGCACCTGTCGCCGGCCACCGACATCTTGAGTTGTATGACCGCCGAAGGTTTCAAGACATACGAGTTTTCCGGGCCGCAACTGGCGACCACCTCCACCCACGGGACCGGCTGCGCCTTTGCTTCGGCTCTGGCTTGTAACCTGGCCCTGGGATGCCAAATCGAACTGGCGGTCAAGCTCGCCAAAGAGTATGTCGCCGGCGCCATGGCTGCGGCCTATTCGCTAGGTCGGGGGCGGGGCCCGCTAAATCATCTCTTTGGGATGGGTAAGACGTCGGGGATGTAGTTTCTTTTTGAAATCCCTTAAAGGGGCTCGCGCCCACCTCCGTGCAATCTTGTAAACTTGATCCAATCCCTGTATGCGTCTAACCCTGAAGTTTCTCGCCGCTCCCGCCCTGATCGCTTTATTCGCACTGCTCATGGCTGCGCTTTCCGCAGCCGGTACCCACCGCACCATGGCGGGCGCAGATTCCGCTACCAAGAAGGCTTATGAGCATTTCGATAGCCTCGACTACGACCGGGCCATTCCCGAATTTGAGAAGATTGTCGCCGAGCATAGAGATGACCCGTTCGCCGTAAACCACCTGCTGACCGCGGTTTTGTTTCGCGAACTGTACCGCGCTGATGCCTTGGATACGACCATCTATTCCAAGGGCAACAGCTTTCTCGACAATAAAGTTGCGGTGCCCATCGACGCCCGTACCAAGGCGCGCATCGAGCAACTGGCCAACGACGCCATCAACCTTGCGGAAAAACGCCTGCAAGAGAATCCCAACGACGTCGACGCTTTGTACGCCCGGGGAGTGACGCGCGGCTTGCGGTCAACCTACATGGGCATCGCCGAGAAAGCGTGGTTTGCCGCTCTGCGCAACGCCCTGGGCGCGCGGCGCGATCACGAGCGCGTACTGGAACTGGATCCGGGGTATGCCGACGCGAAAACAGTGGTGGGCGTGCACAATTACGTAATCGGCAGCCTGCCCTTCGCGGTCAAGGCCATGGCTGGGGTGGTGGGATTCAGCGGCAATCGCGAGAAGGGAATACGCTTTCTGCGGGAGGCCGCGGCCGCCGGCGGGGAATCGAGCCAGGACGCCAAGGTGGCGCTGGGCCTGTTCCTGCGCCGCGAGGGAAGATATGACGAGGCTCTCCCCCTGGCCCGGGAACTGACCAACGACCATCCTAGAAATTACCTGTTTGCTCTGGAAATCGGGAACCTGCAGCGCGACGCGGGCAAGAACAGCCAGGCGGCGGCCACCTACCGCAAGATTCTGGCGGATGCCGCAAAGGGGGCTTACATCCAGCCGCATCTGGAATTCGCCTACTTCGGTCTGGGTTCGTCGCTGCAGTCGCAAGGCGACGTAAAGGGAGCCTTCGACGCATTCAGTGTAGTGACCCCTCCGGCATACCGTAAGACCGAGATGGAACGAACCTGCGTGCTGCGCACCGGCGAAATGCTGGACCAACTGAACCGCCGAGCCGAAGCCAAAAAGAAATATCAGCAGGTCATCGACGAAAATTCAGATTCGAACCAGGCTGAGCAGGCGCGCAAGTATCTGAATGCGCCGTTTCATATGGGGTAGAAGAAGGTAAGACGCTTTTTCGCGGATCGCAATTCCTTCGTCCCTAATCCTTCAGGTGCTTCAACATTGCCTTGAACTCCGGAGTTCCCGCCGCGCCCAGCAGCTCGTACATCATCATCTCAGTTGAGGAGATCAGCGCTCCGGCGCGCTGCATGCGTTCGAGGCCGATCTGCCAGTTCCACTCATCGCGCGAAACCACTGCGTCGGATGCCACGTGCACGTTGTAGCCGCGGTGCAACGCCCCCAGCGCGGTTTGCATGATGCAGATGTGGGTTTCCATGCCGCACAGCAGCATGGTGGTGCGTGAACCGGGGAGCCGCTTGGTGGCGGCGACGAATTCATCGCTGCAGAAACATCCGAATTCCAGTTTTTCAATGGGCTGGATCTCGGGCAGCAGTTCGCGAATGGCGGAAACGGTTTCACCCAGGGCCTTCGCATACTGCGTGCTGACCAGGACCGGCAGTTGCAGGATTCCGGCCAGTTGAATCAGCAGGCGGCAGTTTCGCAGGAAGGGGTCTGTGCCGGCGATGGGCGCCAGCAGTTTCTCCTGGATGTCGACGACTACCAGAAAACATTGGTCGCGGGACAGGAGCCGGCGGGCTACGTCGTCGTCCGGGCTTTGCGAGGGCGAGTTGAGTGAGGGGCTTTCCATTAGGGGATCTGACTTCGGCCAGCCGATAGACTGAATGCTCTTAATTTCTTGCCCCGCTCTTCCAAGGCACGGTAGTTGCCGCTAACTCAAGCAAAGCATCATCGACGTTTTTGCCTGGCACTTGGAAGGGCTGTTGCCGAATCTCGGCTGAGTGTTTGCGCGTTGGCGCACCAGGCATCATGAGCCGGGCTCCGATTTGAGGTTCAGCCATACTCCCTCTTGCCGGTTAAAGCTATTACAGAACCTTCCTTCAGGCGCTAAGTGAAGTCCCAACCGTGCAGATTTTTAGTTATTTTACCCGTTTTGTGCGTCGAAACCTTTCCCCTCTGCGAATTGACAAAGGGCTTATCCTGAAGGCGGTGGAGGCTGATTATGAAATATATCGCTGTGATCTGCATCATCGGAATCCTGCTAACTGGGCCGATGAAGGCCGAGGAGCGAATCAACGTCACACTCGTTCAGCTAATTGCAAACCCCGAAAAATTCAACGGAAAGCGGGTTCGGGTGATCGGATTCTTGCGGCTGGAATTTGAAGGGGACGTTCTGTATCTACATCGCGAAGACTACGAGAATGCCATATTAGGTAACGGTATTTGGGTTGATGTTACGCCTGCCATAACCAAGCAGAAGGCGAGCCTGAACATGAACTACGTTCTACTCGAAGGGGTCTTTAGTTCAAGTGACCGAGGGCATATGGGAATGTGGAGTGGCACTATCAAGCAAATCCGCCGCGCCGAAGTCTGGCGGTCTGTAAATCAAGAACCTGCCGGCGAAAAGCAATCAAAATAACCAGGAGCAGTGGCCCTGAAATAAGTGGAGTCCGCTAATGACGTGATGTTGGTAATTGACCCTCGGATTCAGCGCATCGTACAATCTCAGACAGCGGCCATCGCTTGGTGGCGCGCACTTGCCTTCAAGTTGCCCCCTCGTTCAATGGTAGGACAGCTGCCTCTGGAGCAGCCTATCGGGGTTCGAATCCCTGGGGGGCAGCCAAATTTCGGGCATTTCCTTCGGCTTTAGCGAGACATTTGTTGCAGGGCCTTGCCCAGGTGGGAATGGGCCTGGTCGCTGATGGCAATGAAACGGAAGGCCTGCGATGAGGGTTGGGTGGGCATCACGTGCAGCATTTCCACTACACCGGCAATGGGGCCAAATCGGGTTTGCAGAGTCAGTTCCGCGATGGTGTTTTGTTTCAGGGGGCGGTCCAGCGTCCCGCAGCCGCCGGTAAGTGAAAGCTTTTGCAGAGTTCCGGATACGCTCCGTCCGTCAACCAGCAAGCAGAAGCGCTGATCGCCGGGTACCGTCATTCTGGGAGAACGAACGCAGGTGTGGGCTCGGGGAAACTGGACCATGGTTTAACTGTAGCCGCCGAACCGGGAGCGGGCTAGATTACGATCGTCTGCGATACCTGTGGATGGTGGCTCGTGGGGTTGTGGGAGATCAAGACCAGGCAACCCCGAGGTCTCTCCACTCCGCCCCACAAGAGCTCGCGGTCTCCGGTCGAGATGACATTAATTAGAGTAATAATATACTTGACACACAAGACGGTGAGGTGTAATCTGGTTTTGTTAGGAAAGAACGACCATGAAAAGGCCAGTAACCCTCACCCAAGCAATCATCTACTTTTCCGATGCAACCCGCGCGTTTGAATATGCAGTTGAGTTGCGCTGGCCCGATGGAAAAGTATTCTGTCCACGTTGCGGCCACGACAACCATTCGTTCATTAGCACTCGCCGCCATTGGTTCTGTAAGGGCTGCAAGAAGCAATTCACGGTCAAGGTGGGAACCATCTTCGAGGATTCCGCTCTCGGCCTTGATAAGTGGATGACTGCCGTTTGGATGATAGTCAATGCTAAGAATGGAATCAGTAGCTGGGAGATTCACCGGGCATTGGGAGTCACTCAGAAGACAGCCTGGTTCATGCTGCATCGCGTCCGTCGCGCCATGAGCCACAACTCCATCGTGAAGCTCGGCGGAGATGGTGGTGAAGTAGAGGCTGACGAAACTTTCATAGGAGGTAAGGCACGCAACATGCACCTTGCCGCTCGCAAACGTCGTATAACGGGAACTGGAACCAAAGACAAAACCGCTGTCATGGGAATACTGGAACGTGGCGGTGAAGTTCGTTTGGCAGTGGTTCCCAGTCGCCGTAAACATGTTTTGCAAGAAGAAGTCAAAAAACATGTGAGTGCCGGGGCTGCTCTTTATACCGATGCCCTGCTTTCGTACGACGGCCTGGCTACTGACTACGCCCATAAGGTCATTGACCATGCGGTTGCCTATGTTAATGGCAGAGTGCATACCAATGGCTTGGAGAACTTCTGGAGCCTCTTGAAGCGCGGGCTGGGTGGAACCTACGTGAATGTTGAACCGTTCCATTTGTTTCGCTACCTTGATGAGCAATCTTTTCGATACAACCATCGCGGGAATCGCAGTAACCCAATCAACGACGGACAGCGCTTTAATATGGTCATGTCCAACATCGCCGGTAAGAGATTGACCTATAGCGAACTCACCGGCAAGCTTCACCAAGAGGTCTTCTAATCCTCTTTGGGCGAAGTGCTTGAACCGCGGCCCGCACCGGCGGAAGTCTTAGACTTATTACGTGTATTTTTATGTTGTGACATGGAGAAGGTCTTTGGAGCCTGAAATAGAGTCTTCATCGCCGCGTCAAAGCTCTCTTTGGCCGCTTTTCCTTCTCGGTATTGTTGCGTTCGCTTTCTCGTTTCGCTCAAAATCTAGAACTCCAAATCAACAATCCCCAACAAGCATACCCCCACACGACTATTCCGCAGAGCAGACCCACCGTGCCCAAGAACTCCCTGCGCTGTCGCCGCAGATTCCACCATCCCCACTGAATACCCAATATTCCCATACATGCTGCCAGCAAAATACGCCATGGTGGAAAATAGCGTTTGAGGGGTTGGCTGTGATGGTCGCCATCGGACTGCTGATCGCTAACTTGTTCCAAGGACTCCAAACTAAGAAAGCTGCGGATGCGGCGTTCCAGTCTGCCGAGATTTCTGCCCGAGCTTTCCGTATGGACTATAGGCCATGGGTACATGTTGGATTTGCTACCCCGGTACTTGTCGATGGCCAGCCATTGTGCATTTCCATTCAGGCTAACAATACGGGCAAGACTCCGGCTAGGGTACTGACTGGGGATGTGGTTACTGAACTGGTGCGACCGACCGACGAACCGCAGTTTGTCTACAAAGGAAGGCCTCATGGGCGATTTCCTAGTACTCTCCTTTTGCCTGGCCTGCCCGCGACTCTCGAATCGTGCGTTCTGCCCAATCCCGCCGTTGCACATCCGCAACCGCTGGAACTCACTCCCTCGCAACACAAACTGATTACCGGAGATGGTCTGCTTGTAATTACTCACCTTCGGTTCACCTACAAAGACGCTTCCGGTAGAAACCACTGGCTTACAGCTTGCGACGTTGCGAATATTGGTCATCGCTCTGGAAGGAAGGCTTCCAGCCTGTGCTCCGAATACAACAACACCGACGAGGAATAGCTGCGCTGCCTGTCACGAAGCCAGCCTGACACACTTTGCCTTGTGTGTCTAGTATATTGCTGCCTTAATTAGAGTGCGGGTTGGGCTGAATTAGAAATCCGCGTTAGATGGACAAAGAGTTATCGTAACCTGAGCGCAATCAAGCCAAATCAAAGAACAATATCTCCGCTGATCCGTTTCCGGCTTTCCCGGGGTTGGAAATCGACACGCTGGTTTCTTCGCTGATCGCTGCTCCATCGCCGGCTTGGAGTTGCACTCCATTTATATCCACACTGCCGCGCGCCACCTGCACCCACCCGTAACGGCCGTGGGCCAGGTTTGCCTGAACTTTTTTCTGGGCTTCCAACCGCGCAATATAGAGCCGCGCATCGGCGTTGATGTGCACTGCTTCGCTCGATCCGGCATTCGAGCTGGCGGCCAGGTGCAGTCCGTCTAGCTTTTCCGCGGGCAGAGTGATCTGTTCATAGGAGGGCTTGATGCCTCTGCTGGTTGGCATAATCCAGATTTGCAGCAAATGCACCGGGTCGGTGGCGGATGCGTTGAATTCGCTGTGGGTCACTCCCGTACCGGCGCTCATGCGCTGCAGCTCGCCGGGATGGATGACCTCGCCGGTGCCCATGCTGTCGCGGTGCTCGAGCGACCCGGAGAGAATGTACGTGAGAATTTCCATGTCCCGATGGGGATGAGTGGGGAAGCCTTCACCGCCGATGACACGGTCTTCGTTCATCACCCGCAGGCTGCGGAATCCCATGAACTTCGAATTGTGGTAATCCGCGAAAGAAAAGGTGTGATAGGTGTCGAGCCAGCCGTGCTGCGCGTGGCCGCGCTCCGCCGACTTGCGAACTGTGATCATAATTCGCCTCCGTTATCTATGTGGGAAGATTGTTTACTTGACAAAAGCGCGGCTGGGGGTGCATCGTGACCTCTAGGCTAGGGGCGGATGTCAAGGAACCTAGACCTGTGCATTGGGGGTGGCGCGTGAGTATCTGCTTAGCAGCGTTCTTTGGTAATGGTGAGGGCATCGTAGTCGCATCGGATGAAAAGGTTAGTTTTGGCAACTACTCAGCGGAAAATGCAGCGATAAAAACTCAGCCATTGCTAAAAAATTGGGAGGTACTCTATGCCGGCGATGATGTGGAGCATGTTCCGGTTATTATCCGGCGGGCGAGGCACCTTTTAAAGGACTTCAAAAAACCACCTAATATTGGGGAAATAGTTGGTGCTCTCGATACTGCTTACAAAGAAAGAATCCACCACGAGATCGAGGCCCGCGTCTTGCGCAAGCATGGATTTACTGTGGATACCTTTAGGGACAGGGGAAAGCAGAAGTGCACTGCTACGGTATACAACAATCTGTGCGAACGTATTTCCAGGGTGGAAGTCTCTTTAAAGTTTTTGTTGTGCGGATTTGACACTATCGGCCAAGGGCACATATTTGAGGTAAATGGTCAAAGCGCTCCACGCTGCTATGACCACATTGGCATGTGGGCAATAGGGAGTGGTGCTCACGCTGCCCTGAGCTCCCTAGCATTTCAGAAGGATTCCGGAAACTACAGGGAGAGCAGTATGGAGCAGGTAATCTACCATGTCTGCGAAGCGAAGTTTATGGCTGAGTCGTCTGGAGATGTGGGCAGGGACTCCACGATCTTGCTAGTTTTAATGAAGGACAAAAGCACAAAATGGATCCCGCCGTCGATAATCAACAGCAAAATAAAAGCCGCATGGAAAAAAGAAGGCGCACCGCGAATACCAGAGAATATCTGTGGCGACATTGGTAAGGTGGTTCTTTCGTTTGATGAATGGGAAGCCAGAGGGCCAGAGTGATTCCCATGATTAATTCGACATTTGCGAAACAGCTACTCGCAGTTGTGCGAGACTCTTGTGCAAGCTCAAAACACGTGCTTGACTCTTTTTCTGCTCCGCCGCTATCTCCGCTTTTAAATCATCCTCAATCTCAGGGTAGTGACGCAGTAAAGTTGCTTTCAAAGCTGAAACGTGGTCGGCAACGGCCTGTAAGGCTAAAGACTGTTGACCCAAAGATTCGACTAAAGCACTAAGTATTTCCTTCATGTTTTTAGCGTCTCCTTTTATGCGGTAAGTTTTTCAAACGTCAGCGGGTCAGCGGTAACCATATGCTGCAGAGTATCCAAAAACAAATCGGATTTCTTTCGGCGATTAAAGCGGAAAGTCATCTCATCCAAGTAAGAGGGAAGATGCTTTGCGCTGACCTGGTGCCAGCTTCCGATGATGCCGCGTTTAAGCAAACTGAAAGCGGACTCTATCGCGTTAGTGGTGACGCAAAAGTCGTCCTCATAGCGAACGTATTCCTTCGCCATATGATTAACACTTTTATGTTCCAATTCGCCAACTGCGCTGGGATACGCCTTGTGACTATCGGTGACAATTACATCAACATCGGTGCTGATGTTTTCTTTGATGTACCGCGCCAGAGTGCCAGACTTGGCATCTGCGGCATGGAAGAAGCGAAGCTCGCCTCCGCGCTGACGTATGCCTACAACCACTTCTTTGTTGTTTCTCGCTCCATGTCCGCGTCCAGCACCACGATTCTTACCGCCTATATAGGTTTCATCCATTTCGACAGTACCGTCGAGCAAGGGTGTTTCCACTTCTTTCATAGCAGCGCGGATACGATGGCAGAGATACCAAGCGGTCTTGTAGCTGACTCCAATAGTTCGCTTAACCTGATTGGCACTCATTCCCTTGCGGGCCTCTACAAGCAGCAGGACGGCAATAAACCATGTTCCCAGCGGCAAGTGGGAATCATGGAAGATGGTATTGACGGTGACAGAGAATTGATAATCACACACTTTGCAGTACAAGAGTTTGTGATTCAACCGCGCCAGTTCCCTTGTCTTGCAACGTGGACACTCGGGACCTTCGGGCCATCGCAACCGCTCAAGCAGTTCACGGCATTTGTCATCAGTAGAGAACAGATTATTAACGTCAATAATTGTCATCGGGTGGCCTCCAATGGATGAGAAGCAAAAGAAGGAGCAGCTAAAGAAGGTGCCAACGCGGATGCTGCTGGCCTCAATAAAGAAAGACATTCGCAAGCAATTAACGGTATCTGCTTCGTCCGATAAGCCAAAGAAGAAGTAGGGTTTGCTTCCATAGGAACGAGGATATGCGACTGATTGACTTTTGTAAAGTATATAATATGGCTATGTGGTTAACAGATGCGGATTCTAAGGAAAAGACGCAAGGGAGCCTGCATTCTTCGGTACCAAGGAGAAATTCTAGACTCAGAAGCATCTCCAAAAACAGCGAGAAACTGAAAGCAACAGCAACGGAAAACGCGAGTTCCTTCGCTCAAACAAGAAGCAAGAGCTCGCTCCAGGATGACAAGGGTGGGGGTATGTCAGCAATTGAACTTATTTCATGCAACTTCTTGAGTTTATCGCGAAGAGCAAAGGATCATAGCAGCCCGACGCTAATGATTCGCGTAGGCGGATTTCTAGCGTTATAATCGTCTCCTTCTATTCGCCAGCCTCTGACTTGCGGATTGCGGTGAAGCTTCATGAATCTTCCGATCTGGTTCCGACCCGAATCTTTGCAGCCATTCAAGGCTGCCCGCGTTTACCACTTTCATTCTTGGCATTCCATCTTCGCAACATTTTCGAAAAACCATAAAACTTCAGGAGGATACGCACATGGGAATTGCAGCCGCACCAGCAGAAACTAATGATCGGGTCAGCAGTTTTCTGGCCGCCCCACGCAAGATGTTGATCGACGGAAAGTGGGTTGCCGCCCAGTCGGGCAAGAATTTCGATGTATTTAACCCCGCCACCGGAGAAGTGATGGCGAGAGTAGCGGAAGGCGACAAGGCCGAAGTCGACCTGGCGGTGAAAGCCGCGCGCAAGGCGTTTGATGACGGGCCGTGGCGCAAGATGACGGCATCGGACCGAGGACGCATGATCTGGAAGCTGGCGGAACTGATCGAGCAGAACGGCGATGAGCTGGCCACCCTCGAGAGCATGGACAACGGCAAGCCGCGCTCCATTGCCCGCGCCGCCGACGTCCCCCTGACCGCTGAGATCTTCCGCTATATGGCGGGCTGGTGTACCAAGCTCGAGGGCAGTACGATTCCTCTTTCCGTGCCCTACACGCCGGGCGTGCAATACCTTGCTTATACCCTGCGCGAGCCGGTGGGGGTGGTAGCGCAGATCATCCCATGGAATTTTCCGCTGTTGATGGCGGCGTGGAAACTGGCGCCGGCGCTGGCGTCGGGCTGCACTGTGGTGCTGAAACCGGCGGAGCAGACCCCCATGACCGCGCTGCGGCTGGGCGAGTTGTTCCAGGAAGCGGGTTTCCCCGATGGCGTGGTCAACGTCGTTACCGGATTTGGCGAGACCGCGGGAGCGGCGCTGGCGGCGCATCCGGATGTGGACAAGGTGGCGTTCACCGGCTCGACCGAAGTGGGTAAGCTGATCTTGAAGGCGGCCGCGGGCAACTTGAAAAAAGTTTCCCTGGAGCTGGGCGGCAAGTCTCCGAACGTGATTTTCAAAGACTGTGACACCGACATTGCCATCGCCGGAGCGTCGAACGCTATTTTCTTCAACCACGGTCAATGTTGCGCCGCGGGTTCACGGCTGTATGTTGAGAAACCTATTTTCGACAAGGTGGTCGAAGGGGTGGCGGCGCATGCCGGGAAAATTCGCGTAGGCCCGGGCATGGATGCCAAGTCCCAGATGGGACCGCTGGTTTCCGCCGAGCAACTGGAGCGGGTCAGCGGATTTCTCGATAGCGGCACCGGTGAAGGCGCGCGGGCGCTGGCCGGGGGCAAGCGTCACGGTACCGCGGGATATTTCTTTCAGCCCACTGTGCTGGTGGACACCAAGCCGCACATGAAGGTGGTGCAGGAAGAAATCTTCGGCCCGGTGGTCACCGCCATGCCGTTCGACAATCCCGAGGACATCACGTCGACCGCCAACGATTCGATCTACGGACTGGCCGCGGGGATCTGGACCAAGGACATCAGCAAAGCCCACACCCTGGCGGCGCAACTGCGCGCCGGAACGGTGTGGATCAACTGCTACAACATTTTCGACGCCGCCATGCCCTTCGGTGGATACAAGCAGTCGGGCTGGGGCAGAGAAATGGGAAAAGAAGCGCTGGAGCTCTACACTGAGACCAAATCGGTGTGCGTGCGCCTGTAGCCTGGTCAGAAGTTTCGAGGCCCTGGCGAATCACACCAGGGCCTTTTTTTAAGGCAGCGATCAAATACGAGTTCATGCAGAATAATGACGCTCCAATGTGAGCGTCCTGGCCGTGAGCCACGTGGCATCACTTTGATTGTGGTTCGCGGGCTCAACTTTACAGCCAATGCAACGCATGTTATTCTGATTAAGATAAATCACAGACAAGAGATCAGGAGCGGATTGTTCCACGTGCTAGCCCGAGAGCAAAAAGAGAAAGTCATCACTAGTTTCCGTACCCACGGTACGGATACCGGAAGCCCCGAAGTCCAGATTGCAATTCTGAGCACACGCATCGGGGAACTGGCCGATCACTTCCAGACGCACAAGAAAGACCACGCTTCGCGGCGAGGATTGCTGAGGATGGTCAGCCGGCGGCGCCGGCTATTGGACTATCTGAAGGACCAGAGCTCGGAGCGCTATCAGGACGTGATCCAAAAGCTCGGCATCCGCAAGTAACCATTGCAAGACATCCCTGTAAAAATCGGCAAGCCCGTTTTCCATCGCTTTTCTTTCCCTGCCCAAAATCCTGATTTATCATCCACTGCGCATAAGCTGCGGGTGTAGTACGTCTCAACCTAAGAAAGAGGAACACCGTATGAAGCATGAAGTAACCGTCCATCTCACAGGCGGAAAACAAATCTCATTTGAAACCGGCCAATGGGCCAAGCAGGCGCATGGCTCAGTGGTTGCGCGAATCGGCGAAACCGTAATCCTGGCGACGGCATGCGCCAACCAGGAACCGCGCGAAGGCATCGATTTTTTCCCGCTGACCGTCGATTACCGCGAATATTTTTATGCCGGCGGCCGTATCCCCGGCGGGTTCATCAAGCGCGAGGGGCGTCCCAGCGAGCGCGAAATTTTGACCAGCCGGCAGATTGATCGTCCCACGCGGCCGCTGTTCCCCAAGGGTTTCCGCTGCGAAACCCAGATCATCGCCATGGTGTTGTCGGCTGACACCCAGAACGATCCCGACGTGATCGGCATCAATGCCGCATCGGCCGCGCTGGAAGTTTCCGATATCCCGTTCATGGGCCCTCTGGGCGCGGTGCGGGTGGGTTACATCAACGACGCATATGTTGTGAACCCCAACTATGACGAGATGCGCGAGAGCAAACTCAACATTACCGTGGTCGGCACCACCGAAGGCATCGTGATGGTTGAATCCGGCGCCAAAGAGGTCAGCGAAGAGCTGGTGCTGGGCGCGGTGGAATTCGCGCACGTGGAAATCAAGAAGATCTGTCAGGTGATCAGCGAGCTGGCGGCCAAAGTGGGCAAGGCCAAGCGCGTGGTTGCCCCGATTGAAACCGACAACGCTTACCTGCAGCACTTGACCGCCAAAATCGGCAGCCGCCTGGCGGACGCCCTTGATACTCACGCGCATCCTAAGCACGAGAGCGCGGCGCTGGTGAAGGCCATCAAGACCGAGCTCAAGGCTGAAGTGCCTGAGGATGACAAGGTGGGCGCGGCCAAGGTCTCGAAATATTACGAGCTGATGCGGGAAAAAATCTTCCGGCAGCAGGTCACCAAGGACCGAATTCGTCCCGATCACCGGAAATTCGATGAGATCAGGGAGATCACCATCGAGACCGGGGTCCTGCCCCGCACGCACGGTTCGGCGATATTCACCCGCGGCGAGACCCAGGCGTTGGTCACCACCACGCTGGGCACGTCAGATGATCGCCAACGCCTCGAGACGTTCGAAGGCGAAGGCAAGAAACGCTTCATGCTGCACTATAACTTTCCGCCATTCTCGGTGGGTGAAGTGGCCTTCCTGCGCGGCGCCGGGCGCCGCGAGATCGGTCACGGGGCCCTGGCGTACCGCGCCATTGACGCCGTGCTTCCCGCCGACGACAAGTGGCCTTACACCATGCGAGTGGTTTCCGACATCCTGGAATCGAATGGTTCTTCGTCGATGGCCACGGTGTGCGGCGCCAGCCTGGCGCTGATGGATGCCGGTGTGCCCCTCAAGGCCCCAGTGGCCGGAGTAGCCATGGGACTGGTCATTGAAGACGGGGCCTACGCGATTCTTACCGACATCGCCGGCGCCGAAGACCACTACGGAGACATGGATTTCAAGGTTGCCGGCACCCGCGAAGGAATTACCGCTCTGCAAATGGACATCAAGGTGCAGGGCATCACCTTCCAGATCTTACGCGAGGCCCTCGAACAGGCCCGGGTGGGACGCTTGTTCATCCTGGACAAGATGGAACATGCGCTCGCCGAATCGCGTAAGGAAATTTCAGCCTACGCACCGCGCATCTACACCCTGCAGATTCCGGTGGATAAGATTCGCGACCTGATTGGACCCGGCGGCAAGATGATTCGCAGCATCGTCGAAGCCACCGGCGTGAAGATCGACGTGGAAGATTCCGGCAAGGTCAGCGTGGCATCGAACGACGGGGCTTCCGCGGCCAAGGCGCTGAAGATGATCGGCGACATCACCGCAACCGCTGAAGTGGGCAAAACCTACCTCGGTAAGGTGGTGCGGCTGGCTGATTTCGGAGCATTCGTCGAAATTCTACCGGGCACCGACGGGCTTCTGCACATCAGCGAAGTGGCGGAGCATCGCATCAACGACGTGGCCGACGAGCTTCACCTCGACGACCAGATACTGGTGAAGGTACTGGCAGTTGAAGGCAACCGTATTCGGCTCTCCCGCAAGGCCATTCTGAAGGAACAGCGCGCCAAGATGGAAGCCGAAGGCGGAATCGCTCCCTCCGACGATGGTGAAATTGTGATCGAGGGCGGGGACCCGACGCTGGATGGCCAGTCGTTTGACGACGGGAACTCGGGCGAGCCAAACTTCAACCGGGTTGAAGGCGTGTCTGCCGGCGCCCCCAGCCGTCCGCGTCCCAGTGGGGGACGAGGCGGGTTTGGTGGAGGAGGCGGTGGCCGTGGCGGCCGTCGTCCCGGCGGCGGTGGCGGTGGCGGAAACCGCGGCGGTCGCGGCGGGAGCGGTGGCGGCCCTAGACGTTAAGTTACAACCTTAAACAATTGCCTTGAACCATTGATAAAAAGACAGATAGCCGCGTAAGCGGCTATCGTTTTTGGCGCTGGAAAGAAAAACTTCTGACCGCAACCATGAGCTCAACTCCTCCCATTCTTCGGCTGCGACACTACGCGGGCTACATCGCCCTGTGCTGCATCTGGGGCACAACGTGGCTGGCCATCAGAGTGGTGGTGCGCGACGTGCCGCCGCTCTATGCCGCGGCGATGCGC
Source organism: Terriglobales bacterium (assembly GCA_038210375.1). Lineage (GTDB taxonomy): Bacteria > Acidobacteriota > Terriglobia > Terriglobales > Acidobacteriaceae > JBBQWT01. The sequence goes on from JBBQWT010000001.1 coordinate 73,302, forward strand.
TTCATGATCGCCGCCGCAATATTGGGAGTGGGAATTCTTGCCGGCCGCCTCGGCCTTCCCCGCAAGGGCAAAGACTGGGGGGGCATCGGCATTCTGGGGGCCACAATGATGGCCATCCCGTATGGGTTGCTGTTCTGGGCGGAGCAGAGCGTTACCTCGTCGATGACCGCGCTGCTGTTTTCATCGCTGCCGCTGTGGGTCGCCCTGTTCACGCCGCTGATGACCGGCAGCGTGGTGCCGCGGCGAGTCATCGCCAGCATGGTGGTAGCCAGCGGCGGAATGCTCACGATCTTGTATGCGGGAATTTCCACCACCCCGAAGGCGTTGCTGGGGGGCGCCGCGGTGCTGCTGGCGGTGGTTTTCAGCGCGTGGTCGTCGATCTTTGCCAAGACCCGCATCCATCACCTGCCCGCGGCGGTGAGCACGGCCACGCAACTGGTGGCTGGGGGCCTGATGCTGTTTGCGGCCAGCCTGCTGATGGAACATGGGCGCACCGCGCATTGGAACCGCAACAGCCTGATGGCGCTGCTGTTTCTTGCAACTTTTGGTTCGGCAGCGGCCTTTGCCATCTACTACTGGCTGCTGAAAGAGATGGCGCCATATCAACTGGCGACTATCAGCCTGATCGTTCCGGTGGTGGCGATGGCGGAAGGCGCGTTGATTCTGCACGAACCGATTCCGCTGATGATGAGGCTCGCTGCCGCGGTGGTATTGTGTGCTGTCGGGTTCGCGCTGCGGGCGCAGCCGGTGGAGGAGATTGCCTTGAATCTTAGCGTTGATAGCAAACTCTAAGGCGCGTCTATTCTTGCGGGAAACCACAACTTCAAAGGAAAACACGAGGTCCTTCGCTCGAACAAGAAGCTAAAGCTCGCTCCAGGATGACAATTCATACAGGGTCTTCGCTTCTCCAGATTGCGTCCATGTAACTTCTTGAGATTTCGCCGGAACAACGGCAACTGCAAAAGAAAACGCGGGGTCCTTCGCTCGAACAAGAAGCAAAAGCTCGCTCCAGGATGACAAGGTTGAGGTTTTTTTTGCTTATCCAGGATGCTTCATGCAACTTCTTGAGGTTGTAGTGAAGAGGCAGAAACAAGAAACAAGCCTTGGCGCTATACCAAAAATGGGTTGGTTTCGCGTTCTGCGCCTATGGTGGTTGATTGGCCGTGCCCGGGGAATACGATGGTTTCATCGGGGAGCGCCAGTAGCGAATCCTTGATGGATGCGATGATTTTCTTGTGAGAGCCGCCGGGCAGGTCGGTGCGGCCGATGCTGCCGGCGAACAGGGTGTCGCCGGCGATCAACTTTGCTTGCGCGGCAAAATAAAGGCATACGCTACCTTCGGTGTGGCCGGGGGTGTGCAGTACCGTCGCGCTGAGGCTCCCCGCCTTGAGGGTTTCCTGATCTTGCAGGTCATGGTCGATTGTGATTTCGCCGGGTGGAGCGACGCCTATCCAGGTGGCTTGCACGTCCATGAGATCTACCAGCATCTGGTCGTTTTGGTTCAACAAAATTGGCGCCCCGGTGATGGCCTTCAGTTTCATGGCGCCTCCGATGTGATCGATGTGAGCGTGGGTCACCACGATTTGTTTGATCACCAGCTTGTGGCGGAGCGCGATGGCGATCACGCGGTCGATGTTGTCGCCGGGATCGACGACCATGGCCTCGCCGCTGACTTCATCGCCGATCACCGAGCAATTACACTGCAGCACACCTACCGGGAATACCTCGTGGATCATGAGGTCAATGTTAAACCAGGCGGCAATAAGTCGCGGCATGAGGACGCGCCGCGGGAATGTTCAGGGCAGTCGATCGGGGGTCCACACATAGACATCAAGATGCTTGGAGAAATGAAGTAGAGGCGCAACGTCGGGCAGGACGATGCCATGGGATGCGGCGACGGAGTTAATCCCCCAGTCGGCCTGGGCTGGTTGCAGAGTCCACGGCTCATGGTGGATTTCAGCGCGGAATACCCGGCGGGCGCGCGACACCGCGTAGAGGCAATAGCGTTCGGTGAGAAAAGTTTCAAGGTCACTCTTGGACTGGGTGCCGGGGCCGGTGGGTTGGTAATTACATTGCACGTCGCCGGGACCTGGAGGGCCGCGACGGCGGCTTGAATATGTGATTTCATCCCCGTTCACCTCAACCTTCATATCAGCGTTGAAATAAGGGAGCTTGTACCAGGCGCGGGCGGCGGTCACGGCGAGCGCGTTGCCCGCATCCAGGCTGAAAAAGTACACCCCCGGCTTGTGCGGTGAGCCTGGCGGTGAAGCCAATCGTGACCCGGCGCTGGTGGGACCTTTCACATAGGTGCGCACGTTGAGCTCGGGAAAAGTCGAGAGACCGGGCACGGCGGGCAAGCGGCGCATGCGGATGCCGGACATCCAGAATGGCGCCACCGCCAGCCAGGCCTGGCCATCAAAGCTATCCAATTCCAATTCCGCAGGCACCAGCGGGCGTAAGATTTCGACCGGCAGCGGCCAGTGGGCGAACAGAAGGTCATGCCAGGTTTGCCGCATTACCCATGGTCGCTGGGGCAGCGGCCACGGCCGGTGTGCGGCAGAGGGCAGATTGTCATGCATGCGGGCTCACCCAATGAAAGATGTACGGCGTCCGGCTGGGGATGTATCAGCACGTCATCGTTGGCAGCGCGCGCGCTTCTCGCTCAAGAAGATCGGCGCAGCACTAAAAAGCGAAACTGTTTAGAATCGACTGCCATGCCCGACTTGGAACAAGCCAACCCTAATGCGAGTCTGGGAGAGAAATTCACCCGCGCGGTGGAGATCATGGCGCGGCTGCGCGCTCCCGGGGGGTGCCCGTGGGACCGCGAGCAGGATTTCGATTCGATCAAGCGTTATACGGTTGAGGAAACTTACGAAGTCCTGGAAGCGATCGAGAATCGCGACTGGCAGGAATTGCCGGGCGAGCTGGGCGACCTGCTGCTGCAAGTGTTGTTCTATGCCCAGATGGCGCAAGAGCAGGAGTTGTTCGCGATCGGCGATGTGCTTGACCGTCTCAGCAACAAGCTGGTGGAACGGCATCCTCATGTATTTGGTGACACCACCGCCAGCACCTCGGCGGAGGTGCTGCGCAACTGGGAAAACTTCAAGAGAGAGGAGCGCAAGAGCGGAAAAAACGAAGAGAGTGAGAGCGGGCTAACCGAAGACCGCGAACAACAGGACAGTGAGAGCGAGGAAGACCTGGCGGATGCGCCGCCGGAATCCATATTGGAGGGCATCAGCCTGGCGATGCCTGCGCTGATCGCGGCCGGCAAGTTGAATGGCCGCGCCGCCCACGCGGGATTTGACTGGCAAAACATCCAGCATTTGCTGGCGAAGCTGGAAGAGGAAACTGAAGAGCTGCGTGCGGAACTGGAAGATGCGCCGGGCGCCGACCCGGCGGCATCGCGAAATAGACTAGAAGACGAAGTCGGCGACATGATGTTCGTCATGGTAAATATCGCGCGATTTCTGGGGCTGGACGCGGAATCGGCGCTGCGCAAGGCCAATCAGAAGTTCAAGCGGCGATTTCAAGCGATGGAAGCCGAGATGTTTAAAGCCGGAACGAACCTGGAAAAATTATCCACCGATCAGATGGAAGAGTATTGGCAGAAAGCGAAACAAGCGGAGCTGGCGCCCCCGCCGCTCGGGGAAGAAAGATAATGACTGCCGGGCAGGGTAGTGGGGGTGCCGGAGCTTCTTCAGCTTCGCCGTCCGCGGACGGCATCATCATCCGCCATTGCAGCGGCACCGATGAGTTCGCGGCTTGTGTCGCGCTGCAGAAAGAAGTTTGGAATTTTTCTGACGCAGATCTCGTTCCCCTGCGGCTGTTCGTAGTGGCCGACAAGATCGGCGGCCAGGTCATCGGCGCTTTTGACGGCGAGCTGATGGTGGGTTTCGCGCTGTCAATTCCCGGGTCCCGCTTTGGGCACCCTTACTTGCATTCGCACATGCTGGCGGTGAAGGACAGCTACCGCGACCGCGGCCTGGGCCGCCGCATCAAGCTGGCGCAGCGCCAGGACGCGATGGATCGGGGCTTTGCGCTGTTGGAGTGGACCTTCGACCCGCTGGAGATCAAGAACGCCTACCTCAATGTCGAAAAACTCGGCGCCATCGCCCGGCGCTACACCATCAACCAGTACGGGCCTTCGTCCTCGCCGTTGCAGGGAGGCTTGCCCACCGACCGGCTGGTGGCGGAATGGTGGCTGGGATCGAAGCGGGTGCGAAGCCTACTGGACGCGGGGGGCGCCGCCACCCGCGCAAGTTCGGTGGCGGAAAAGCGTATTACGGTGCCCTCCGCCATCGCCGAGTGGAAGACTTCGGAAGAAGGACGGCCGCGGGCGCGGGAGGTACATTCGCGCAACCGGGAGGAATTTCTGGCTGCGTTCTCAGCGGGCCTGGCGGTGGTTGGATTGGAGCGCGATCGGGAAGGCAACGGGACCTACTTGTTGGGTCGCTGGGATGAAAATCTTTCTTTCACCGAGCCGAAGTAAATTAGGAATTAATTCTCCGCCGAAGCGGTTCACTTGAAGAAGCCATTATGAAAATTGAGAGCATTACGCTGCGCGAAATCCAGATGCCGCTCAAGCATTTTTTCGAGACCAGCTTTGGGCGCACTACCGGTCGCCGCATCCTGCTGGTTACCCTGCATTGCGACGGTCACGATGCATGGGGAGAGTGTGTGGCCGGCGAGCATCCCTATTACAGCGAAGAGTCGGTGGAAACAGCCTGGTACGCGATCGAAAACTACCTGGCCCCGGCTTTGGCGGGAAAGACACTGTCGGAGGGCGCGCAGTGCGCGCCGCTATTCTCGCAGGTGCGCGGCCATCGCATGGCCAAGGCGGCCCTGGAAAACGCGTTATGGGCGGCCGAGGCCGCGGAAAAGAACGTCCCTTTATTCCGGCTGCTGGGCGGCTCCCGCACGCAGGTGCCTTGCGGGGTTTCCATCGGCATTCAGGAATCGCCGCCAAAGCTGATGGAGAAGATCGCCACCGAGCTCGAAGCCGGCTACCGGCGCATCAAGGTCAAATGCAAGCCGGGGTGGGACATCGAAATTTTCGCGGAGATCCGGCGGTTGTGGCCGGGAATCACGCTGAGCTGCGACGCCAACTCCGCTTATACGGTGGCGGACGCCGGTCATTTGCGAAAATTCGATGAATTCAACCTGATGATGATTGAACAACCGCTGTGGGCCGATGATATTTTCCATCACGCGGCGTTACAGAAGGAGCTGCGCACCCCGCTTTGCCTGGACGAATCCATTCGTAACAGCCGGGACGCCGCGCTGGCGGCGGCGCTGCACGCGTGCCGCATTATCAACATCAAGGTGGGACGGGTGGGTGGTTTCAGCGAGGCCATCAAGGTGGACGACGTTTGCCGGGCGAACGGCATACCGGTGTGGTGTGGAGGCATGCTGGAATCAGGGATCGGCAGAGCGCACAACCTGGCGCTCTCCACGCGGGAAAATTTCAGCCTGCCGGGCGATGTTTCCGCTTCAGCCAGGTACTGGGCCGAAGATATTATCGATCCCGAGGTCACGGTTTCCGTTGAGGGCTATATCGCCACGCGGGACCAGCCGGGAACGGGGTATGCGATCAAAGAGAAAATGATCGAGAGCCTGACCACCCGCAAGATCCGCATCGCTCCCCGCACCAACTAGAAAGTCTTCCCGCGCTAGTTTTTCGAAACCGGGTAGTCAGAAGCTGGTGTGCTGAGCATCTCTACGCCTTGCTTGAGCGAAATGCCGGGGGAAACGCGGTGAAAATCTGAAAACTCCTGCTCTTCGTCCAAGGTCAAGGATTTGAAAAACAATGCCTTGCCTTTGAAGTTGAGCTTCAGGGCGGTCAAGGTCCAATAGTCATTGGCGACTTTGGTTTTCACCATGGAAAATTTGCCGCCTTGCTCCAGGCGCGCCAGCACACCATAGCCAAACTTCACTTCGCGCATGAGGTGGGCGTCCATTTTCACGATGCGCTGGTGTTGTTTATCAATGGTCATGTTGCCGGCCATGGCGGCGAAAACCGTGGTTTCACGCGACGTGGGCTTGTAATTTGGATTAGGTTCAAACTTGAGATTCACGATCTGTTGCCCCTGGGCTGAAGGGCCGGCGTAGCTATATATAAAGGCGTCGGGGAAGCTCTGAAACATTTTCTTGACCTGGGCTTCATCCTGCCTGGCTTCGCGCCGCTTCTTTTCCTGGGCGGCGGGGCTGGCGAGAAAATCCTGCAGTCGCTTGTCGTCGGCGGCGCGCTGCTCCGGGGTGAGCGGCTTGTCGTTAATGGCGATGGTGCGGGCTACGCCGCCTTGATCGGTATCTACGATTTCCCGGGTCTGGGTCCCGGTGGCGGTGGTCTTGCGAAGCTTGTAGCGCCAGCGGGTGTGGTCTTCATCGGCCGCCTTGAGCTCATGTTGGACGGTGTTGCGTACCAGCGTTCCGGCGTCGTCGCTGGATCCGGAACTGGCGGTCGAGGCGGGGGCGGTCCTGGTACGCCTGTGGGAAGTTTTCCGCGCAGGGGACGAGGCGGCAAACACCAGCCCGGCGCATACCGTCATCGCCAGCGCGACGCTCATCAACGCTGATGCAACTTTCACGGTCTTACGCCCAAGGGTCTTACCATTCACGAGTTTCATATTTGTGCCCGACGACGACCTCTTCCTTAAAAATGTTCGCCACACCAGCTTTTAGATTCAACGCATTTACTTACAGTTGCTCCGGGTCAGCAGGGCGGGGAATCCATGGATCTTCGTCCGCAATCCTTGCCATATCAGCGGATGATTTCTATAATTGCGTTCCCTTCATAGAACGCATCTAAATAACCAAAGCAGGGAATTGCGCAGCCGCCAAGGTAGCTTGGAGATGAGCTTAGGGTAGCCGGTATTTTCCCATTTTAGGAATCAAGCTAAGATAAGAGGGAGAAGATATTAGACTCGAAGCTATCCCAATAGATTTAAGTTGACCGGCCCTATTCCCAAAATTTCTCAAATCTCAAGGAGCACTCGATAAAAATGAAGAAACAACTGGCTCTTACATCCCTGTTGGCGGTGATTTTCACGCTGGCTGCCGCCGGACAAACCGCCCAGGGGCAAAAACAAATCAAGGATGCCGCCGAATACAACGCTTACATTGCCGCTTACAACACGGCTGATCCGGCCGCCAAAGCCGCCGCCATGGAAGCCTTCCTGCAGCAATATCCCAACACCATCGAGAAGGAAGATGCGATGGAGATTTTGATGGCCGCCTACCAGGCGAGCAACAATGTCGCCAAGGCCGCCGATGCGGCGGCGCGCGCTTTGCAATTGAATCCTAACAACGTTCGCGCGCTCCTGTTGGAGGTCTATGTAAAGCGCGCCGCTGGAGCTGCGGGCGGGGCTAACGCCGCGGCATCGCTGGCCGAAGCCGCCCAATTGGGCGCGCAGGGTGTGACCGCCTTGCAGAGTTATAGCAAGCCCGAAGGAATGGCCGACGCGGACTACCAGAAGTTGAAATCGATCGCCGCCAGCGTGTTCCATGGAGCCGCGGGGTTTGGCGCCCTGCAAGTGAAGGACTACACCAAGGCCCAGCAGGAATTGCGCGCAGCGGTGGAAGCCAATCCGTCGAACGAGCCGTCCTCTATTCAGGATGTTTATCCCCTGGCCCTGGCTTACCTCGAAGCCAAGCCGGCTGACGACGTAAACGGACTTTGGTTTATCGCCCGCGCGATCAACCTGAGCAATAACAATCCCGCATATATGAAGTATGGACACAGCCGCTATTTGAAATATCACCACGCGGAAGATGGCTGGCAGCAATTGCTGGCTCAGACGAAAACCACCGCGGTTCCGCCGGCCGATTTCACAATCACAGCCGGACCGCCGCAGCCTTCCCCTTCGGAGCAAGCGGCGAGCATGTTAAAGGAACACGAACCTACCCAACTACCATTCAATGCCTGGGAATTCATTATGTCGTCAGGTAATCAAGAAGCTGCGGACAAGGTGTGGACGGCGATCAAAGGGAAAAGAGTCGCCTTTCAGGGACAAGTGATCAGCTCAACCCGAACAAAATTGACTGTTGCATCAAGTCCGGACGACGCAGCGTCCAAGACAGCAGACGTGGAAGTAACGTTGAAGACTCCCGTAGCCGTTGCGCCAGCGGTGGGATCAACCGTAAAATTCGTCGGTGAACCAAGTTCATATGACGCCTCGCCATTCATTATGAGAGTTACCGAGGGAGAGATTGAGGGAAAGGCTCCGGTAAGGCGGGCGACACGTCCCGCTGCCAAGCGCCGCCGTCGCTAGACTCACCACCTGCAAATCAGACGAGCAGCCTAAAAGGGGGCTGCTCTTTTTTATGGTGTGCGTAGGGTACGGCTATTCGGTGAGCATCAGCCGCTTGATGCCGCTGGCCTTGCCGGTGTGCTCGTCGCAATCGACGATCACGGCGCAAAAACGCACATCGCCGGTGGCGGGTTGAAAGCGGCCGGGCATGCTGGTGAGAAAGCGTTCGATGACCTGTTCTTTTTGCACCCCGATCACTCCGTCGTACGGGCCGGTCATGCCGGAGTCGGTCAGGTAGGCCGTACCCTGGGGCAGGATGCGCTCGTCGGCGGTGGGGATGTGGGTATGGGTTCCGATGAGGGCGGTAATACGCCCGTCGAGGTACCAGCCCATCGCAATTTTTTCTGAAGTCGCCTCGGCATGCAGGTCGACAAAAATTACTTTGGAGGTGATATTTTTCAGCAACTCGTCAATGGTGCGAAAAGGATCGTCGTTATCGACCATGAACGTGCGTCCCTGCAGGTTGATCACGGCATAATTTATTCCCGCTTTAGTTTGGCCTTCATACCAGCCAAAACCGGCGCAGGCCGGTGGATAGTTGGCGGGTCGTAAAAGGCGGCGCGGACGGCCGTGGCTGGCTGCGTCGGCTGACCGGAGGTATTCGATGATCTCTTTCTTGTCCCAGACGTGATTGCCGGTGGTGAGGACGTCGGCGCCGAGGTCGAAGAGTTCCTCGGCAATCGATGGAGTCACCCCGAAACCTCCGGCGGAGTTTTCCGCGTTAATGATGGTGAGATCAATGGCGTTGGATTCGACCACGTGGGCGAGATGGTCGCGGACAATTTTGCGGCCGGGACTGCCGAAGACATCACCCACGAACAAGATTCGCATAGGCTTGAAATGTTAGCACTGACGCGGTTTTGGTTGCAGGTAATTGGTGATGCCGGTGGCGAGATTTCTATTGGCCGAAAAACTCCTCAGAACCTCGGTAATTCTCCGCACAAAACGAAATAGACTTTCCTGATTATTGCGCCAGACGGACGGTGCGGAGGAAGTCAAAGTTGCCTGACGAACTCAGGTGCAGATTGGTCACGCGCGAAGAATGCACTACCACGTTATCGAGGTCCCATAGATTAATGTAAGGCAAGTCGGTGGCCAGAATCTGCTGCAGTTGCTTGTATAGCGCTGCCCGGGTGGGCTGGTCGGTGGTGCTTCTGGCCTGGTCGATGAGCGTGTCGGCCCTGGGATTGGAGTAGAAGCTGCGATTGGCGCGCTTGGGAGGAAAGCTTCTGGAATGGAAGGCGTGCTCGAAAATATCGGGATCTTCGTTGCCGCCGATCCAGCGCAATGAGTAAACCTGGAATGCTCCTTTTTGCACGTCGGAATAAAAAGTGGCAAATTCGTAGGTGCGGATATCAAGCTCGATGCCTACCTGCGCTAATTGCTGCTGCAGGACGGCGGCCAGCAGCCGCGAGGTTTCTTCCGTGGACGTCTTCATTGTGATTCTGAAGCGATGGCCGTGGATGAGGGTATAGCCGGCCTGATCGAGCAACTGCCGCGCCTTTTCGGGATTGTAGGCGTATTTCTGCACGTCGCCGGTGTAGGCCCAATGTTGTGGCGGCAGAATGCTGGCTGCCACTTGCGCCTGGTCCCGCCAGAGGTACCTAATAATGGTCTGGCGGTCGATAGCGTATGCCATCGCCTGGCGCACGCGCACGTCTCGCAGGACCGGGTCGCGCAGGTTAAAGGCGAGATAGGCGTAGGTCGTTCCCGGCGCCTCCTCGACTATGAGGCTGCGTTCCTTGCGCAGGGCCAGAGCCATATCGGCGGTGAGCGAATTGCTGGTCACATCGGCTGTTCCTTTGCGCAACTCCAGGACCCGCGTGGTGTTGTCGGGGATGACGGCGAAGCGTACTCGCTCGACCGAAGGTTTTTCCGCCCAGTAATCTGGATTGCGTTCAATCACGACTTCGGTGTCGGCCACCATGCTGACGAAACGGAAGGGACCGCTGCCGATAATGTGCTGGGAAAAGTCTTTGCCGCTGCCATAGGGGACGATGGCGATGGCGCCATCGGAGACATTCCACAGCAGCGTGGCATAAGGTTCTTTGAGGCGAAATACCACGGTGTAAGGGTCGGGCGCGTCCACCTGCTTTACGAACTGAAAGGTGCTGGCTTTGGGGCTCACTACTTTGCCGGAGATGATGGAATCGAACGTCCATTTCACGTCGCGCGAGGTAAGGGGGGCGCCATCGTGAAAACGCACGTCGCGGCGCAGGTGGAAGATATAGGTGAGCGGGTCGGGGATTTCCCAGCTCTCAGCCAGCCAGGGCTGCAGGTTGTAGTGCTCATCGCGGCGCACCAGCGAGTCAAAGATCAGCTTTCCAATTCGTTCGGATTGCGAATCGGTGCCCACTCGAGGATCGAGATTGGCGGGTCCGCTCTCGATGATCATCACCAACGTGTTGCGGGGAGGCGGAGCGGTGCATCCCGTAAATAGAAGCGCGGCGAGGCCCAGGAAGGATATTGCCCGGAGGTGAATTGTTCTGCTAGTCATAGGCAATCTTTCCCAGCACCGCCGGGCGGCGCGCGCCGGTAGCCGAAGGTATATTGCCGGGACTTCGGCGCCAGGTTTCGTACGCCAGGATGGCAAAGGCGGCGGCTTCCTTGGCGGCGGCGGGCAAGCCAAATTCTTCGCTGCCGCAAACTCGAAGCCGGGTGCGGCGCCCGCTTCCTGTTGGGCTGGAACCGGCAACTTCCAATTCGGCGGCCAGCCATCGCACCAGCGTCAGGTTTTTTGTCCCACCGCCGGCGACGATGAACCGGTCGAAGGTATGAATGTCCTGCACATTCTTCATGACCGCCTGCGCAATGCTGGCGGAAGTAAGCGCGGTGGCGGTGGCGATGATGTCGGCGCGGGCGGCGTTGCCGCAGAGAGCGACAAATTGCCGGACAAATTTGTCGCCAAACTGTTCGCGTCCCGCGGATTTGGGGGGCTTGGCGGCGAAGAAAGGATGAGCCAGGGCCCGCCGCAAGGCGCCGGGTAAGACCTTGCCGGAAGCGGCAACCGCGCCTCCACGGTCAAAGCGCCGGTGGTAGAGCGATGCCATGAGGGCGTCGATGACCATGTTTCCCGGGCCGGTATCGAATGCCAGTACATCCTCAGGAGACGCGCCGGCGGGAATGATAGTGAGGTTGCCGATGCCGCCGATGTTTTGGGCGATGCGTCCCTTGAGCCGGTTTCGGTACAGCAGGTAATCGAGGAAGGGAACCAGCGGTGCGCCCTGGCCGCCTGCGGACATGTCGGCGGGACGAAAATCAGAAACCACCGGCACGCCCAGGCGTGATGCGATGCGCGAAGATTCCCCCGTCTGCCAAGTGGTCGTAACCTTCCGTCCGAGAAAATTTTGAGGTTGGCCCTGGTGGTAAAGCGTCTGCCCGTGGCATCCCACCAGCTCGATGGCGGCGCCGGAGCGGTGAACGAGCTCCGCGATGCAATCCGCATAGAGCTCGCCCAGCAGCACATTCAGGCGTGATAAATCCGCGACACTGGCGCTGCCGGCATTCATCGCGGAAAGAATGAACCGCCGCAGATTTGCGGGATAGGCGAAGCCACGGTGGGCCACCAGCTCGAAGCGGGTCTTGAATCCTGAGCCGCGAACATTCACCACGGCGACGTCGATTCCATCGGCTGAGGTGCCGCTCATTACGCCGGCAACGATCATGGTCTCGCGGTGGACGAGGCCGCTTTTGCGTAAGAGGAAATGTTTGTTCCGGCGGCGAGCTGCTGGTTAAAAGCGTGAATCTCTTTTTGCAGCGCTTTGATCCGAGCCGCGGAGGGGTACGGGGGAAACGCTTTCAGTATGGGGCGGCGCTTCTTGAAGGCGAGGACGCGTTTGGCCGCGAGCGCGATCTTCGCGGCAAACTTCGCACTGCGCTCGGCTTCGCGCAGAACCGATTCATAGCTTTCGGCGACCAGTTGCTGGTTGTGACACATCAGGAAGATGTCGGAGCCGGCGGCCATGGTTTCTACCGCGATCTCTCCTACGGAGCCGGCGGCCTGCGCGCCTCCCATTTCCAGATCGTCGGCGACGATCAGCCCGCGATAGCCGATCTTGTCGCGCAGGATGGTGGTGATCCACTTTCGCGATAACGAGGCGGGTGTGGAATCTCTAGTTACATCGGGATACGCGGCGTGCGCCACCATGATGAATGGAAGTTGGCGGTGAATTGACCGGTAGGGAAGCAGGTCCTCTGACCACAGGGCCTTCCAGGTTCTATTCACCACGGGGAGCGCGTGATGGGAGTCAAGATCGGCGGCCCCCAGGCCGGGAAAATGTTTTCCGCAGCCCAGCACCTTCATCGTTGAAAGGCCTTTAAGAAATTCGCGCGCGTACACTATGGTTTCCGCGGAGTCGTTGGGTATGGTGCGCGTGGTCAGCACTTTGGCTGATGCTGGAAGGCCGAGATCGAGGACCGGGGCAAAATCTACGTTGAAACCCAGGGCGCGGCATTCGCGTCCGATGATTTCGCCATGTCGCCGATAAAGTGCGCGCCGGCGCGAGGCCGTGACCTCGAACACCGAGGGCGCGGGCGCCAGCATATTTTTCAGGCGATCCACCGTGCCGCCTTCGAGATCGACGCACAGAAATGGCGGGGTGGCGGAGTGGCGATGGGTGGCGGCCAGCATGTCCCAGGTCTGACGGATGCCGGTCAAGTTGCGGGCAAAATAGATCACGCCTCCGGGGGAGAAATCCCGCAGCGTGGACTGCAGCTCACCTTCAAATCCGGCGCCGTCGAAGCCAACGATCATTACCTGTCCCACCTGGCGGCGTAGATTGGCCAAAGGTCTGGTCATAGGTCCCTCAAAAAGTAAGTGCTTCTTCCGCCATCACTGGATCTGTTTTTTCAAGTCATGCAGCAGATTCAGGGCCTCGATAGGAGTGAGATTATCGAGGTCCGATTCTTTCAAGTGATCGACGATCTTTTGCGAAAGAGGAGTGAAAATCGTAAGCTGCGCGGGGCCTGATGTTAGGGCCGGGGAGAGCTGGTCGCCGGCGGCGCGGTTCAATTCCTGATGATACGAGAGCACAGCGCGGGCGCGGCGAATGATCTCCGGAGGTAGTCCTGCCAGTTTCGCGACCTCTACGCCGTAGCTGCGGTCGGCCGCGCCGGGCTCAACCTTCCGCAGAAAGACGATGCCGCCGGAATTTTCCTTCACCGAAACATGAAAGTTCTTGACTCCATCCAACTGCTCTTCGAGCTCGGTCAACTCATGGTAATGGGTGGCGAACAGGGTCTTGGCGCGCAGGCGGGAATGAATATATTCCACGGTCGCCCAGGCGATGGCGAGGCCGTCGTAGGTGGAAGTGCCGCGTCCCATTTCATCGAGCAAAATCAGCGAGCGCCTAGTGGCGGTGTTGACGATGGCGGCGGTCTCGGTCATCTCCACCATAAAAGTGGAGCGTCCGCGCGCCAGGTTATCGCTGGCGCCGATGCGGGTGAAAATCCTGTCCACCAATCCCAGGCGGACGGAGCGCGCGGGAACGAAGGAGCCCATCTGCGCCATCAGGACGATCATCGCGGTCTGGCGGAGGTAGGTGGATTTCCCGCCCATGTTGGGGCCGGTAATCAGCAGGATGAACCGGTTGTCCGGGCCCATGAAAAGGTTGTTGGGCACAAAGCGCTCGCTGGAGTTGATGCGAGCTTCGATCACGGGATGGCGGCCGCCGATAATCTCAATTTGGGGAGCGGCAGTCGGTTCCTCGATCGAGGAGATGATTTGCGGCCGGCAATATCCTCGATTGGCGGCGGTATAGGCAAACGAAGCCATCACATCCACTTCCGCCAGGGTGATGGATGTCTGGCGAATGCGGCGGGCTTCTGCGGCGATGCGGGCGCGGAGAGCGGCAAAGATGCGGCGCTCGATTTCGACGATCTTGTCCTGGGCGTCGAGAATCTTGGCTTCGTAACCTTTCAACTCCGGGGTAGTAAAGCGCTCGGCGTTCACCAAGGTCTGCTTGCGCTCGTAATTGGCGGGCGCCAGATGCAGGTTCACTTTTGAAATTTCGATGTAGTAGCCGAAGATGGAATTGAATTTAACTTTCAGCGAGTTGATGCCGGTGCGGCGGCGCTCGCGTTCTTCGATCTCGGCGACGATCTGCTTGCTGCTGCGGCTGAGGTTGCGCAGCTCGTCGAGTTCCGCATCCACGCCATTTTCGATGACCCCCCCGTCGTTGAAGGTGAGCGGAGGCTGTTCGACGATGGTGCGGGTGATTTCGTCGCGAACATCGGCGAGCTCATCGAGTCGGGCGTAGAGGGCGGCAAGGCGTTCGGCGGTAAATGGCTGCAGAGCGCTCCTGGTCTGGGGCAACCGGGCGAGCGACGCGGCCAGCGCCAGCACGTCACGCGGGTTGGCGGTTTCGAGGGTGATGCGGCTGAGTATCCTCTCCATGTCGAGGATGCCGTCGAGTGACCGCCGCAGCTCTTCTCGGCGCACGGTGTCACGCACCATGGCATCGACGGCGTCTAGCCGCGAATTGATTTCCTGTTCATCGATCGAAGGCCGCAATATCCAGGAGCGCAGAAACCGCTTGCCCATGGGAGTAAGGGTTTCGTCGAGGCTGCGAAAAAGGGTGGCATCGTCGCCGGAGTTGGCAAACAACGGTTCGATGAGCTCCAGGTTGCGGACGGTGACGGCGTCGAGCACCAGACAATCCTGGCGGTCGTAAAATGCGACCCGGTCCACGTGATCGAGGGTGCCACGCTGGGTGGCGCGGACATAATGCAGAATGGCGCCGGCGGCGCAGGCCGCGGCCGGAGCGCCCGCCAGTCCAAAGCCTTCGAGAGAAAGAACGCCAAACTGGTTTTCCAGCAGCGGCACCGCGTAGTCGGGGGCAAACACCCAATCATCGAGAGGGGTTTCGGTGACCCCGCCGAGCGAGCGGGAGGTGGTCAAATTGTCCTTGTGGTTTCCCAAAGACGCGCCCCACATGGCGTCACTGCGGTCGAAGATGGGCAGCGACGAGGCGAACAGCACTTCGCGCGGCCGCAATTGCTGCAATTCTTCCTTGATTTTGATATCGGCGCCTTCGCCCTGGAACTGGGTGGCGCGAAATTCGCCGGTGGAAAGATCAAGCGCGGCCAGCCCAACGATGTCACCTGAATGGGCCACGGCAGCGAGAAAGTTGTTTTCTTCGGAATCGAGGGAAAGGTCTTGCGCCGTCCCTGGGGTCAGAACGCGGGTCACCTGGCGGTGCACAAGCTGCTTGGCCATGCGGGCATCCTCCATCTGTTCGCAGATGGCAACTTTGAAACCCTTGCGCAGGAGGCGAGAGAGGTACCCTTCAGCTGCGTGGTAGGGCACGCCGCACATGGGAATGGCCGTGCCCTTTTCCTTGTTGCGCGAAGTCAGGGTGATCTGCAGTTCCTTGGCGGCTACGACGGCATCATCAAAAAACAATTCGTAAAAGTCTCCCAGGCGAAAGAACAATAGCGCGTTAGGATGTTCTTTTTTGATAGCGGCATA
The DNA here is from genome assembly GCA_038210375.1 of Terriglobales bacterium. Taxonomy (GTDB): domain Bacteria; phylum Acidobacteriota; class Terriglobia; order Terriglobales; family Acidobacteriaceae; genus JBBQWT01. The sequence continues at coordinate 89,079 of JBBQWT010000001.1, forward strand.
CTGCCGCATCAATGGCGTGGATGGTTCAATCATGGGCTGCGCACAGAGGGTTTTGCGGATTATAACAAAGGGGTCTGCGGCCTGGTTTCGGGCAGCGCGGGGTGCGCCCTGCTACAAAAAACGTAATCAAAGTGGAAATTGGGTAGCGGGCGGGAGGAATTCCTCGCCCCGATCAAGCAGGGGTTCGTCAGAATGAGAGAGCGTGCCATTCAACCTTAGATAGGCATAAATGTCGGGTCTGAAACCATCAGGTGATTGCTGATGAAGGCGGTGGAATTCGAGCCATCGGAAAGTACCCTGTAGACTTGCCCGGCCGGCAGTTCGTCGCGTAAAAGTGGTCGGTCGGAGCGGTGGAAGTCGTCAAACGCGAGGATGTTGCAGGTGGTGACCACCTAGGTCGCCGAAACGGTAGGGACGGCCTGAATCGCATTGGTCGAAATCGGAACAGCGATCAAGGGAGAGTTAAAGGTTGCAGCGAGGAACACAATTGCAATCAGCGCGAGCAATTTTATTTTCACATAATCCTTTCATGAGCATCTGTTTCCACTCTAGCCACCTTGCAGACTAACTGGTCTCTATTTCACTCGTTAATCGGACGTTCTTTCATCACTGAAACCGATGTGGCGCTAACTCCAAATCGGGTTTCCAAACCTGGCCCCCGTACCTGCCGCAAAAAGAGAACCAGGAAGGTTTGACTCTCGCTATATTTAGTGTTTTTATTTCGCAGGACACACTATGAGGCGGACCCTGAAAAATTGTGCTTTGTGCCTGCTGGGCTTGTTGTTGACGGGCAGTCGGCCCGGCTTGAGTAAAGCTCAAGTTGCGCCGAGCCATGCAACTAAAGCCACGCCAACCGGACCGGAGGCACGCGCGGAAACAAAGCCAGCCAGCCGGGACACAACCCCGGCGGAAAAACAAAACCTTCTGCTCACCAGCCTTGAACGTCGAGTGAACCAGATTGCAGGCAGTCTAGACGGGGTGGTGGCAGTGGCCATCCTCGACCTTCACTCGGGAGACAAGGTGTTACTGCATCCTGACGAAGTGATGCCACAGGCCAGTTGCATCAAGCTGGCGGTGCTGGCCAACCTTTACCTCCAGGATGAGCAGGCGGCGGCAGGTATGGCGCATCGCGCGCGCCTGACCGACCTCTATACGTTTCGGGATACCGACCTTGTGCCCGACAGCCAGATCATGGCGGGGCTGACGCGCGGGGTGACACGAGTCACCAATCGCGATCTCGCCACTTTTATGGTGGCGGTCAGCGACAACAGCGCCACCAACATCCTGATCGACCGCCTGGGCATGGCCAACGTCAACCAGATGCTTGCCGAAATGGGATTGCGCGAAACCCGGCTGCGGCGCAAGATGATGGACCTGCAGGCCGCCACCGAAGGACGGGAGAACACGTCCACTCCGCGGGAGATGATGCAGTTCCTCGAAGCTCTCTATCGCGCCAGAGTCTTCAACCAGGCGCGCACCGACGATTTCTTCAAGGTGCTGAGCACGCTCAAGGACAGTTACATTCCGCGGCTGTTGCCCGACGACGTGATGATTGCGGAAAAGCCAGGCTCGCTGGAGGCGGTGCGCGCTGATTCGGGAATCATCTTTCTCAAGAACCGGCCATTTGTGATTTGCGTGATGACAACCTACTTGAAAGATGGAAAAGCGGGCGAAGCCGCGATCGGCGAGGTGGCCTTGGCGGCGTTTCAATATTTCGATCGCATGGCACGATCTTCAACCTATGGCAGGGTCATCTCCGACAAATAAGGACAGAGTGCTGCCGCCATGACCATCCGCCGCATGAAGACGTACACCGGGGCCACGGGCTACGTGTACCAATATTATTTTGTAGGCCAGCGGCCGGCCACGGGCAGCGCGTATCCCACCGGCACCGAGGAATTTGTGTTCGACGTGACCGCGGACCGCAAGACCATGTTTGCCGCCAGCGTCTTCATGCTCGCCGAAGCCCCGCGAACCTGGGCCGCGGTCCACGGTCGCGAACTGACCGCCACCGAGCAATACGCGGCGGCGAAGATGCGTCTCTTTCTGGCTTTTGACGATATTCCCGATATGCGGGAAGGAGGCCGGCAACTGCTGGTGGACGCCGGCAATATCGAAGCCCTGCTCGCCGATCTCAACCTCGATTGATTCGCGGCGGCATAAGCGGCAGCCCTGTTTGTATAATGCAAGTTCCTGCTGCACAGTGAACTCAAGCGCTTATGCCACATCTCTGGCTGCGATTTGCGGCCGCCCTCTACGGAATGGGCCTTATTTACGCGCTGCTGGCCTTACGCGGCCGCGGCACCGCCTTGTCGCGCCTGGTATTGCCGGCGGTGGGCACCGGGCTGGTTTTTCATTTCGTCGCCTTGATCGAAAATTTCCAGTCGTCGGGAAACCTGATGCCCACGGCCGCCCACCAGTATGAATCCCTGCTGGGTTTCCTGCTGATGGCCTTTTTCATGGGCTTCTACTTCAGGTACAAGACCACCTCGCCCGGAATCCTCATCTTCCCCCTGGTATTTCTGCTGACTTTGTCGGCGGCGATCGGTGCGGAAGCCGCTCCATTTTCTTCGCCGCGCACGCGCAGCGGGTGGGTGTTCGTACACATTGCGCTGATATTCGCGGGCTATGCCGCATTGTTCTTCAGTTTCGTAGCCAGCATGCTGTACCTGCTGCAGGAGCGCAACCTGAAATCGAAGACCGGCAGCGGCATTTTTTCGCGCCTGCCCGCCCTCGAGACCATCGATGACATGGGATACCAATCGCTGCTGCTGGGCTTTCCCTTCATGACCTTCGGGCTGATCGCCGGGGCCATCATCGCGCAGGCAAGTTTTGGCGCAATGTTCCTGCGCGATCCGAAAATTCTGCTGTCCCTGTTGATGTGGGCGGTTTATATGGTGCTGCTCTATACTCGGTGGAGCGCGGGATGGCGCGGCCGCAGGGCGGCCTACCTCTCAACCTCAGCATTCGCCGCGGCGCTGATCGCCTGGGCGGCAAACTATTTCAGCTGGATGCACAAATTCATAACTCCATGAACTTCATGCTGATCGGCGTCAACCACAAGACCGCACCGGTGGAGGTGCGGGAACGTCTTTCCATTCCCGAATCGCGTCTGGCGGAAGCCACCCGCCATCTCATCCAGCTTCCCGGGGTGGAGGAAGGCCTGGTGCTCTCGACGTGCAACCGGGTGGAGCTTCTGGCTGGGTCGCAAGACGAAGGCACCGACCTGCGGCGGTTTTTCGGAGAATATTTCGGGCTGGACGTGGGTAAGTTCCAGCAATTTCTCTACGAGTATCGCGAGCGCGACGTCTTTCGGCACCTGTTTCGGGTGGCCTCGAGCCTCGATTCGATGATCGTAGGCGAACCTCAAATTCTGGGGCAGGTCAAAGAGGCGTATACGGTGGCGCGAGCGGTGGGAGGCATGCATTCCCAGCTCGATGCGCTGGTTACGCGTTCGTTCGCGGTGGCCAAAAGGGTGCGAGCGGAAACCGCGGTGGGCAACTCGGCGGTCTCCGTGGCGTCGGTGGCGGTGGACCTGGCGCGCAAGATATTTGGCGACCTGCAGGGCAAGCAGGTCTTCCTGGTAGGCGCGGGAAAGATGAGTGAGCTGGCGGCGCGCCACCTGATGTCGCATGGGGCGTCGGCCATCATCGTGGCCAACCGCACCCACCAGCGGGCGCTGCACCTGGCGGAAAAGTTTGGCGGGGAAGCAATCCATTTCGACCAGCTCTATGACACGGTGGACCGCGCCGATATCGTGATCACCTCAACCGGCGCGCCGCATGCCATCTTTCGCCGCGAGCACGGTGAACTGTTTATGAGCCGGCGAAAAAACCGTCCCATGTTCTTCATCGATATAGCGGTGCCGCGCGACGTCGATCCGGAGATGAACAAGGTGGATGGGATTTTCGTGTACGACATTGATGACCTGCAATCGGTGCTGGCGTCGAACGTAAACCACCGCCAGCAGGAGGCTTCGCGGGCGGAATCGATCATCGAGTCGGAGGTGCAGAAATTCAGCGAGCGCCAGCATGCGCTGGAGGTGGTTCCGACTATTATCTCCCTGCAGGAACGGGTGGAATTCATTCGTGAAGCGGAAATTGACCGGGTGAAGGGGCGGTTGGGAAAGCTATCGGCGGAGCAGGAGGCGGCGATCGACTCGCTCACCCGCGGCATCGTAAATAAGATTCTGCACAGCCCGCTGACCACGCTGAAGACCGCTGCCAGCCAGCCCGAGGCCACCAGTCTGGTGGAGCTGATGCGCCGAATATTTAACCTGGCAGAAGAACCCACGCGTGACCGCGAAGGACGCACCGCCGCCCCTGCCGAAGACGCGCCGCGCGACAAAAATAAGCCCGGGCGGCCGCCGAACTAATGTCCGTTTTGCGGATAGGCTCGCGAGGGTCGCAGCTGGCGTTGTGGCAGGCCGAACATGTGGCCGCCGCGCTGCGCAGCCGGGGCATGGAAACTTCGATCGAAATTATCACTACTACCGGCGACCGCATCCTCGAGGTCAGCCTCTCGCAGGTCGGCACCAAGGGAATGTTTACCAAAGAGATCGAAGACGCTCTGGCCGCCGGCCACATCGACTTGGCGGTACATAGCCTCAAGGATGTGCCCACCGAGCTGCATCCCGATTTCGAGCTGGGCGCCATACTGCGGCGCGAAGATGCGCGTGACGCATTTGTGTCGCCGAACTTCGCCGGTATTGCCGTATTGCCGGCGGGCGCGCGAGTCGGCACCAGCAGTTTGCGGAGACAGGCGCTGCTGAAGGCCATGCGTCCTGACCTGAAAGTTTTGCCGGTGCGCGGCAACGTGGATACCCGCCTCAGAAAACTCTCGGCCGGCGACTATGACGGGATGCTGCTGGCGGCGGCCGGTCTGACCAGGCTGGGACGGAGGGAGATGGTGCGCGAAATCATCTCACCCGAGGTGATGTGCCCTGCGGCCGGACAGGGCGCCCTGGCCATCGAAATTCGCCGCGGGGATGCGCGCACACTGGAACAGATATCTTTTCTTGAGCACGGCCCCACGCGGAACGAAATCAGTTGCGAACGCTGGCTGTTGTCGGCGCTGGGCGGCGGTTGCCAGGTTCCCATAGGCGCCTTCTCGCAAACCCGCGAGGACCAGCTGTACTTGACGGGCGTGGTGGCGCATCCTGATGGAACCAAGGTTTTGCGTCATCAAGCCACTGGAAAAGATGGGGAACGCCTGGGGAACGAAGTCGCCAAAGCCCTCTGGAAACAAGGAGCCGCCGGTATCCTGGCGGACGTGGCGGCCGCCTCGGCCAGCGCGCCTGCGCAGTCATGAAGGCCATCGCGAAAAAAACCGTGGGGGTGAGCGCAGCGAAACCTGTTTCATCCCGGCCACTCCAAGGGCGGCGCGTCCTGATCACGCGGGCGGCGGGCCAGGCCGGGGAGCTTTCGGCGAAGCTCAGAAAAAAGGGAGCGACTGTCATTTCAATTCCTGCGATTGAAATCAGGCCACCCAGGTCTTATCGCGAGCTCGACCAGGCCATCGCAGGCCTCCCGTCGTATGACTGGCTGATACTTACCAGCGTGAACGGTGTGCGCGCTTTTTTCTCGCGGTACCAGCGGGCGAGATCTCCCGACGCTGGTGGCGAAACACTTAGCGGCTTGAAAATTGCGGCCATTGGGCCCGCTACCCGTGACGCTATCGTAGACAACGGTTACAGGGTTGCGGTTGTACCGGCCGAGTATGTGGCCGAGGCAGTGGTCAAATCCCTTCGCCGGCGAGTGAAAGGGAAGAGAGTCTTGCTGGTTCGCGCCAAGGTGGCTCGCGACGTGATCCCCCGGGGGCTGCGCCAGGCGGGAGCGACGGTGACTGTGGTCGAGGCATACGAAACTGTAGTGCCCGCGAAGTCGCGGAGCCGGCTCCGCCGGATGCTGAGCCAGCCACGGCTCCGGCCGGCGGCCATCACATTCACCAGTTCATCGACGGTAAAGAATTTCATGGATCTGATCAAGCCGGCCCATTCCGCAGTTGGTGCGAAAAACCTGCGAGAACTGCGTAAACGATTGGCCGGCATCCGGCTGGCGTCCATCGGTCCCATTACCTCGGCGACGCTGGTTGAGGCGGGGCTGGCGCCCCACATCGAAGCGCGCACTTACACGATGGATGGATTGACCGAGGCATTGAGCCGCCACTTTGCCGCCGAATCCAAGGCCTAAATGGCCGCCGGGTGGAGGGGAACGGTGGACCAGGTTTTATCGGCGGCGTGGCAAATATTTTCCAGCGGACATTCGGCGCATCGCGGGCGTCGCGCGATGCACAGAGCGCGCCCGTGATAGATCACCTGGTGGGAAAATGATATCCATCGATCGCGGGGAATAATCCGCATGAGGTCTTGCTCGATTTTGACGGGGTCCTGATTGCGCGTGAGTTCCAGCCGCCGCGAGATGCGGTGCACGTGGGTATCAACAACCACGCCCTCGGGGATTCTGAAAAACGATCCCATGACGACGTTGGCGGTCTTGCGCGCTACCCCCGGCAAGGTCAGCAGTTCCGGCATGGTCTGGGGGACCTTCCCGCCGAAATCAGAGACCACCAGGCGCGCGGCGCCGACCACCGATTTCGACTTGTTACGAAAAAATCCGGTGGAACGGATATCGGGTTCGAGGTCCTCGGGCTGAAGCGCGGCGAAATGTTTGACCGTCGGATATTTTGCGAACAAAGCGGGCGTCACCAGGTTCACGCGCACGTCGGTGCACTGGGCTGACAGGATGGTGGCGACCAGCAACTCCCACGCGCTGCGATGTTTGAGCGCACAGACCGCGTTGGGATAAGTAGCTTCGAGGCGAGCGAGAATTTCGATTACGCGCGCGGGCTCAAGTGGATCAACATCTCGGGCGCGAGTCTTTGTAACCTTGGTGGTAATCCTGGACTTGGCGGTTGCGCCGGCGGGCGCAGGGTTCGAGCGGCTGGCCCTGGCCGGCGATGATGGAGCGACTTTTTTGTTACAGGGACGGGCGCCGGTAACCGCCTTACCGGCGGTTCGTCGAGTGGGTTTGGAGACGGACATTCTCAATCATCATCCTCGATTGTCGCCCTTGATCATCCCAGGCGGAGGAGCATTTGCTCGGTTGGGCACTGAATGCAGGTGAAGATGGGAGTGTCGCGCAAGGTGTAGGCGCTGCCTTCGCTTTCCCGCAGCCGCATGACCAGGTCAAGAAAATCTTCGGGATAATCGGTTTCGAAGGCCACGACAAATTCCTGATCGTCCAGACCGAAGGAATAAGTGGTATTTAGTTTGACCCGCGGGTACTCGTGCCCGAGGCGAATGTGCTCGGTCATCATGCGCTGGCGCTCCGCCGCCGGCAGCAGATACCATGCCCGGGTTTTTACGAAAGGATAGACAAAGAAATATTTGAACTTGCCGGGAGAAAGTACCCCGCGGGAATCGGTTTGGCCTTCATGCTCGTGGCCAATGAGATAGGTTGACCGCTTGGTCATGGCCAGAAAATTGTGCGGCATGTGGAGATAGGACCCCATGCGGGTCGCGAGCAGCTCACTGGTCATCATCTGCATGTCGTCCATGCTGTAACAAATGCGCCACAGCAGCATTTCGCAATCGGCGCGCATGCCCACGGTGGAAAAGGTGAGGGTACGCATCCGTCCGGGAATGGTCCACTTTTCAATGACCGCGGCAAATTCGCCGCGCTGGATTGCTTTCTCGCTCTGGGCAAGACGGCGCCACTCGGGCTGCACCGAGAAGAAAGTGAATCCAACGATCTGACGTTTAAGCTCAGTGGTGTCGGTTTTTGCGGGTTCGGGACGCGGCAGAGTCTCGGCTTGCGCCATGGTGCCTCCTGGAAGCGGACAGTTAAAAATTCTAGCAGAATAGAATGCTCGGAGCGGAAACGCCGGGCGGCGTATTTGACTCACTGTGCGGGCACTCGTAATCTGGTTGCACCAATGTCGGTCAAATCAATTCAACCCGGGCAGGTCTGGCGTTGTGACGAGACGGAGAAGAATTACCTCGTCACCAAGGTATATAACGAAGTTTTTTCGCAATATGCGGTGCTGCGGGTGGCTGATTCCAGCGCGGCCAGCGGGGAAACCGTCCGCGTAAAGGTGCATAAAGAGGACGGCCGCGAGACCCTGCCGGCGTACACCTATACCCAGGAGTCGCAGGAATTTTGATCGAACAACTGCTTGCGCCGATCGCCGCGGCCGTGATCTGGGTCATCTCGCACGGGGGATATGCCGGCATCGCCCTGCTGATGGCGATCGAGTCGGCCTGTATCCCGCTGCCGTCGGAAATCATCATGCCCTTCAGCGGATACCTCGTCTATACCGGCCGCTTCAGCCTGCTGTGGGTGGCGACCGCGGGCGCCATCGGTTGCAACCTCGGCTCGGAGCTGGCGTATTCAGTGGGCTATTACGGCGGGCGTCCGCTGGTCAACAAATTCGGGCGTTACATTCTGCTGAGCAAGAAAGAAGTAGATTGGTCGGTTTCGTTCTTTGAACGCCACGGCAGCATTACTGTATTCGTCAGCCGCTTGCTTCCAGTAGTGAGAACCTTCATCGCGCTTCCGGCGGGCATTGCCCGGATGCCCCGACTGCGATTCCACGTGTACACGTTCGCCGGTTCGTGGCCGTGGTGTTTTGGTCTGGCTTACCTGGGCATGAAGGCTGGTGAGAACTGGAAGTACCTGGGCAAATATTTTCACCGCTTCGATGCGATCTTTCTGCTGGTCATCGTGGGCGCGATCGGCTGGTTTGTTTATTCACGCCTGAAACATCGCACCCGCGGGGAGATTTAGGGCGAACTATCTCGACTCGCAGGGAGAGTGGCTTGTCTATGAAGACTCTCAAGATGGCGCTTTGCCAGGCAGTGCTGACGTTGAGTGTCCTAACAATGTTGGCCCAAAGCAATCTTCCGCCCTTGCGCTCCCAGCACATCACCTTCAGCCAACCTGCCCTTGACCCCTTTTCTGGCCTTCCCACCAGCGCTGTAACAATATGCTTGGAATCGAAAGGCGAACAGCAATGTTTCTCGCCTCCAACCCAGGGCCCCGCGTTTGGGCTGAATCCAAAAGCAAAGTTGGTCCAGCTTGGGCTGGGGAAAGAGGCAATTTTGTATACCGTCGAAGCGAGCGGCGGCGGCAGCGGTACTGCCATCTTTATATCCCTGCTGCAAAATTCCTCACTCCATGCGTCATCGCCGGATCTGGAAAATTTGCTTCCGAAGGTAATCCTTACGGAGCAGAGCCAGTATCAATTCTGGAGCGAGCCGGTCATTTCCAAGACCAAGTTATTCATAACCGCTAATTACGTGTGGAATCATGGGGAGACCCACTTCTCACGCCATCGCTTTAGAATCTCCAGCTATCTATTCGAACAGCAGAATGGATTTTACGAATTACGGGACGAATACATCACGGCTAAAAAGTATCCAAGCCTTGATGAAGTAGACAGGGTCAAGGTTTTGGAGGCGGAGCGGTCACAAATTCTGCTGCGGCTTCGAAGACAGCAATGAATATCGAATAAGAGTAAAGCACGGCATCGGGTAGGTAGATTAAAAGGGGGCAGGGCGTATCCTATGGCAATAAAAAGGATTCCCCGGTGAATTTACGTCGGGTGGGGCCGTCAGAATGACAACGCGTTAAGAGAGTGCCGCACCAAGGAAAATCCCGTTCAGGCAGCCTCTATCGCGAATCGTTTATACTGAAGCCATGGCAATACTCCGGAACATCGCCGCCCTGGCTAAAGGCATGTCGGTAACGTTCATGGAGGCGTTCGCGCCCACGGTGGTGGAAAATTACCCTGACGGTCCCGGCAAGTACAAGGGAGCGATGCTGGAGGAGCGGTTTCGCGGCAAGCATGTGCTGCAACGCGATGAAAACGGGCTGGAGAAATGCGTTGCCTGTTTTCTGTGCGCGGCTGCCTGCCCCAGCAACTGTATTTACATCGAAGCCGCGGAGAACACGGCCACCCATAGAATCAGCGGCGCCGAGCGATATGCCGAGGTTTACAACATCGATTACAACCGCTGCATCTTCTGCGGTTACTGCGTAGAGGCTTGTCCCACCGACGCCATTACCCACGGACGCGACTTTGAACTGGCGACCTTTGACGTCACCAGCCTGATTTACCGCAAGGAGCAATTGCTGGCCCCCATGCCTATGTTGCCCTCCGAATCGCAAGCGGATCGTTAGACTCCAATCGAATTTACCGGCCCCAGAAAAAGTATGAGTTCATTTATAAAAACCGTGGAAGAACGGGTGGTCGTTTATGACGGCGCCATGGGCACATCCATCCAGGAGCACCAGCCCAGCGTCGATGACTTCTGGGGCAAGGAAGGCTGCAACGAGCTGCTGGTTCTGAGCCGCCCTGACCTGATCAAGGACATTCACGCCAGCTATTTTTCGGTGGGATGCGACGTGGTCGAGACCGACACCTTCGGCGCGGCGCGCATCGTGCTTGCGGAATACCAACTCGAAGACAAGGTCGCGGAAATCAATATCGCCGCAGCGCGGCTGGCGCGGGAAGTGGCCGACCAGTTTTCCACGCCCGCCCGGCCCCGGTTCGTTGCCGGATCGATCGGGCCCACCACCAAGCTGCCCTCCCTCGGCCACATCGGGTTCGACGAGATGGCGGAATGTTTTCGCGAACAAGCGGAAGCGCTGATCGAAGGCGGCGTTGACGTATTGCTGGTGGAAACCTGCCAGGACCTGCTGCAGGGTAAGGCGGCGCTGGCCGGGGTGTTTGACGCCATGCGCAACCAGGGGAAACGCCTGCCGGTGCAGATGCAGGTGACGCTCGAAGCCACCGGCACCATGCTGCTGGGCACCGAGATCGGGGCCGCGGTCACGGCGCTGGAGCCTTTTGATATCGACATCCTGGGATTGAATTGCGCCACCGGGCCGCGCGAAATGAACGACGCGGTGCGTTACCTGTGCCTGAACGCGCCCAAGCATATCTCCGTGCTGCCCAACGCGGGCTTGCCGCAAAACGTCGGCGGGCACGCGGTGTACATGCTCACGCCCGCCGAGCTGGCGGACTACCAGAAACGATTTGTGCACGAGTACGGAGTGCGCATCGTGGGCGGCTGCTGCGGAACGACCCCCGCTCATATCGAAGCGGTTGTGAAGGCGGTAGCCGGCCTGGAGCCGGCGAAGCGCGATGTAAAACTGGGCCGGGCGGCGTCCAGCGCTTATACCTCAATTCCGCTGGATCTCGATCCCGCGCCGCTAGTGGTGGCCGAAGAGATGAACACCACCACCCGGGTGGAGCATTTCCGTAACTTGGTGCGCGAAGGCAAGACCGACGACATCCTGGCGCTTGCCAAGAAGCTGGTCAACGAAGGCTCGCACATGCTCGACCTGTGCTGCGCCATCGTTGGCGAGGATGAAAAGGCCTACATGAGCTCGATCCTCGAGAAGATCGCCACCCGCGTTCCGGCGCCCATCCTCGTCGATTCGACCGAGGCCGATGTCATCGAAGTCGCGCTCAAGCGCATCCCCGGCAAGGCGATCATTAACTCCATCAACCTTGAGGATGGCGAGAAGCGTACGTCGAAAGTTTTGCCCATGGCCAAGCGCTATGGCGCGGCGGTGATTGCGCTGACCATCGATGAAGAGGGCATGGCGTTGACCGCGGAAAAAAAGACGGCGATCGCCAAACGCATCTTCAAGCTGGCCACCGAGAAATATGGCATCCGTCCGGTAGATATTCTTTTTGACGCCCTGACCCTGCCTATTTCCACCGGGCAGGAGGAGTATCGCTCCGCCGGGGTCGAGACCTTGAACGCCGTCGCGCAGATCAAGAAAGAACTGCCCGAGGTCACGACCATCCTGGGAGTCAGCAACATCTCGTTCGGCTTGAACGCCTACCCGCGGCGGGTGCTGAACAGCGTATTTCTCCATGAAGCGGTGGAGCGCGGACTTGATGTAGCAATCATTAACTACAGTAAAATCTATCCTTTATACAAAATACCTGAAGCTGAAGTTTCATTGGCCAAGAAGTTGGTTTTTGCCGACTGGTCAGATGGCGACCCGCTGCTCAAGTACATGAACTTCTTTTCTGGAATGGAAAAGAAGACCGATGCGGCGGGCGCCAGCATCGCCGATATTTCGGTTGAGGACCGGCTGAAGCACTGCATCATCAACGGTGAGAAAGCGATTGGCCAGGGCGAAGAGAAACAGACCCTCAACCAGGTGCTACAAACCGCCTTGAAAACCTATACGCCGCTGGAATTGATCAACAACGTATTGCTCGATGGCATGAAGACGGTGGGCGAGCTGTTCGGCGCGCGCAAGATGCAGCTGCCGTCGGTGCTCGATTCCGCTGGGGTGATGAAGGCTGCGGTCGCCTTCCTTGAGCCGCTCATGGAGAAGGTGGAAGGCACGCAGAAGGGAACCATCGTCCTGGCGACGGTCAAGGGGGACGTGCACGATATCGGCAAGAACCTGGTGGACATCATTCTCAGCAATAACGGGTACAAGGTCATCAACCTGGGGATCAAACAGCCGGCGGATACGATCATCGCGGCGGCGCAGGCGCACTCCGCCGATGCGGTGGGATTGAGCGGGCTGCTGGTGAAATCCACGCTGGAGATGAAGTACGTGCTGCAGGACCTGCATACCCAGAAACTTTCGTTCCCGGTGATCTGCGGGGGCGCGGCCCTGACCCGAAAATATGTGGAAGACGATCTGCGCCGGGAATACCAGGATTCGGTTTTCTACGCGGAAGACGCGTTCGCCGGGCTGCACATCATGCAGGATCTGGTGGGAGAGGAATCAGTGCGCGCCCAGCGATTGCTGGACGGCCGCACGGTCAAAGAGTTTGGCAAAGCGGGAGCATCGGCGCCGGTAGCGGTGGCCGAGGTTTCGACGGAGCGCTCCAAGGCGATCTCGCCGGCCCCGAACATTCCCCAAGCTCCATTTTACGGTTCGCGGGTAAAGAAAGACTGGGACCTGCGCGAGGTCTTCCAGTACATCAACGAGACCGCGTTGTTCAAGAACCAGTGGCAGCTCAAGACGGCGTCCGCCACCGATTACAAGCGAATTGTGGAAGAGAAATTTCGCGGCGTGCTGCAGGAGCTGGAAGACGAGGCCATCCGCGAGAACTGGTTTGAGCCCAAATCGGTGTACGGCTACTACCCATGCTTGAGCGAGGGCAATACCATTTTCCTGTACGACCACGATGGGCCGGATGCCAAAGTGGTGCAGGAGTTCACGTTTCCGCGGCAACGCGAAGGACGTGGGCTGTCGATCGCGGATTATTTTCTGCCGCGGGAAAATGGGGCCGGCGGAACCCCTTCGCGCTTCGATGTCATCGGTTTATCGCTGGTGACCATCGGCGACCGTGCATCGGCGGTCACCAAGGCGATGTTCGACAGCGGTGACTTTACCCGCTACCTCTACGTGCACGGTTTGAGCGTAGAGACCGCGGAGGCCCTGGCGGAATTGAACCACAAGGTAATGCGGCAGGAATTGGGAATCGGCGCCGAGGATGCGCCGCGCATCGGCGACTTGTTTCACCAGAAGTATCGCGGGTCGCGGTTCTCATTCGGCTACCCGGCGTGTCCTAACCTTGAAGATCAGGTACAGCTGTTCGCACTGTTGCATCCCGGGGAAAACATCGGGGTGCGTCTGACCGAAACCTTCCAACTGGAGCCGGAGCAATCGACTTCGGCGCTGGTGGTGCACCATCCGCAGGCCAAGTATTTCGTGGTGTAAGGAGGTTTCAGTTGCCGGGTTTGGCCGGCTCTTTGTTCAAGAGAATTGCCAGGCGGCGTTGCGCGACCGCATAAGTTGTGTCGTTAAGAAAGTGCTTTACCTCCGGTGCCTCCACTCGCTGGTAGGCCTTGATGGCAGAATTGGGAAGTTTGTACGCCTCGGCAATGCGTCCGTATACGTACCACGATTGTCCGTCCGGTTGATCCAGTTCCCAAACATTCATGGTCTGGAGAATAACGTCGCGAGCTTCGTTGGTTTTGCCCATCTCCGCATAAAGAGCGGCCAAGGTGTGCAGAATGGCGCCATTCTTGCTCTCGCTCAAAGCCACGCCGCGCCTAGCGGTTTCCAGAGACTCTTCGCTAACGGTACCCGCCAAGACATCGCTCCAGGCAATGCTGTTGTAATCCCGGGCAGTACCTTTGCCAAGAGCTATAATGCGACGATTGAATTTCTGAGACTCCTTTGGCTGGTTGCCAAGAGCGGCGGTTACAGCTAATTGCTTTAATGCGTCTCGGTCATCGGGTAGGAGACTGAGTCGCACTTCTGCGACCTTTCGAGCCTCGCCAAGGTTTCCGGTTGCGTGTAAAGAGTAAACCAGGTCTTCGAAAGCACTCAGCGAATATTTGTCTGCGTCCACAAGTCGCCGGGAAACGGTCACGGCATCGTCAAATTTCTGCAGCTTGTTGTAGGCCTGATACAAAGCCAAGTCAAAGTGAAGGCGCTCAGCCGCAGAGGTCGCTTTGGCGCGGCCTTCCAGTAATACAGGAATGGCATCGCCTGCGTGCGGGCCTAGCGAGGCTAGAGCCGCGGCTGCATACCGCACCCGGTCGCGCTCGCCGACCTCGCCTCTTGTCCAGAACCATGGAAACGCTCTTCCTGATAAGGCATCGTCGCCTCCTCCAAGTTTTTGATCTTCACGCGCCCAATTGAGCCAGTGCCGCGCAGCTCCGAGATCGGAATCGGCAAGCTTGAGCAATATGTAGGCCCCAATCGATTCCTGGCTGAAGTTGATCTCCAGAACTTTATAGCTGTCATCCTCACGCACTAAGTAATACGTGCCCAGGGTTTGTCCGGGTGCTTGCAGATGCACGCGGTATCCGTTAGGGTCGTCTCCCTCAACCGAGTATTCGGTGCTTGCGGCCAGAAGATCCTCAGTAGTTTGTAAAGGGACTCCATTCGATCTCAAGTTGCGCTGCACGTTTCGAGACCTAACCTGCCAACCCTCCAGATCCGACGCCATCGACTTTTCATCCAAGTGGTATCGGCTGAAACGTTTGAAGATGGTTCTATCGATTTCAGGCGAAAAAAACATGGTCGCATACATTTCCTGAACAGCGCGGCGCGGGTCTGCTTTGGGGTAGAAAGTCTCCTCATATGGTTTTGCTCTGGCAAAGACTGAGGCGCGGGCCAAAACAGCAGCTGGATCCTCACTCCCCGGCGCGCCAGCCGAAAGCAATTGCGCTGCTAACGGATACTTTCTTACCTTGCTGAGAGTTTCTCCGGCGTTTACCAGGGCAACGCTGCGGGCCTTGTCGTCGGAGGTCAAACTGGTAGCTTGCTGAATGGCAGCCGGAGCGCCATCGGTAACCGCCACTGCCACCAGCATCAGCTGTGTGCGGGTGGAAGTCCGGGGCAGGGATGCGCATCGCAGTTTTAATTCTTTAAAACGCCCCGCAAACATTAAATCGAAGAGTACGTTGTCGGAAACCCCCATCTCCTCCAGTTTTTCCTGCTTAATTTGCCCATAAAGCGCAATCGCGCGATCAAGTTGGGCACCGGATTCGTAGTGGATACCTTCAGGGTTGTGTTCCAGCAGAATGGCGTAGTTGGCGCGGGCTGTTTGGTCGTCAGGATCAAGCTCAAGCGCTTTCTGGAACGCGGCTTGCGCACCCTTGAAATCAAACCCACGCCGGAGGCGGCGGCCGATGAGGTCGGCTTGCAAGATGTAAGCCAACTCCTTGTAGGCATTTACCGAAGTGGGTTCCAACTGCACGGCCCGTCTGGCTTCCTCGCGCGCGGACTCGCCGAGACCGGCGGCCAAATATGCCAACGCAACCTGGGTATGGTGCCGGGCCTCACGAGGATGTGCCGCCAACAATCTGGCGTAGGTTTCGAGGGCTTCCTTCGCATTCCCTGCCTGTAGCGCGGCAAACCCAGTTTCGTTGAAGGCGATGAAAGGGACGTCCTGTTTACCGAGATCACGAATGTCCTGACGTGCTGCCTCTACTTCAGCAGCCGTCCAATGATTCCTTACGGTGTCGAAGCTAATCGTGGCAAGCACGAGATTATCGGGTCCCTGCTGGTATTTGCGGGTCAGGAGGGCGGGGCCAATGTGTTGGGTAACGTCCTGGGGAAGAGCGCGGAGTTTGTATCCTGGCGCGGGATGAATCTTGTAATGCCATTCGGTCACGAAAGCTTCCGGCAAAATTAAATCGTGCTGCCTCACCTTGTAGGTGGAGTTATGGTCGTCTTTTTTTTCAGGATCCGGTGCGGGCCCGTCGTCTTCACGCAGGTAGGCGGGAAGGCGCAGCAGAATCGGGCTTAGAGGCGTCGCCACCGCTGCTTCGGTTGCGGTCACGGTGCCGCGCTTGGCTTTGCCGGCTTCCAAACGAATGAAGAAGGGCTTGGCAAGGTTGTCGGGATCACCCCGATCAAACTTATCGAGCTTTTCAGCCAGGTAAGCAGACTTGACGTAGTCTTCCAGACCTTTACGCATATCCTTGGTTTCAGCACCCCCGTAAAAACTTCGATAGCTGGCATCTATCAGGCCGAAAGTTTCAGTGGTCTCGACCACGCGGGCCGGCCCCTCTTCGGGGAGGAAGAACTCACGCGTCTCTACCTGGCGGCTGCTGGAGGAAGGCAACTCCGGGGTGAGCAAGAGGGTGGTGGTTTCGGGGCGAACGACTAGACTCCAGCGGCCCTGGTCGCCCGATGGAAGCTCACCCGCCCGCAGGAATTTTGCGGTGGCGTCGATCCAGAGGTCGGGAGTTCCCGGGGCGTATACGATGGCGTGATCGAAATCTCCCATGCCGGGAATTTCCCTGGAGATATCCTGGCCAGGGCCGGCGGACAGCAAAGCGAGATAGGCGGGAATTCCGGCGCCGCGAAGCATGGCGACGAGCAGTGCGGATTTGTCCTTGCAGTCTCCATATTTTCGGCTCAACGTCTCGGAGGGAAGATGAGGAATCAGCGCTGACTCGCCGAACTCAATGCCGGTGTAGCGAACATTCTTGTGTAATTGCTCAATCAGGCTATCAGCGATCTTGACCCTGTCCTTGTTCTGCAGGGCAATGTCTACAAAAGGCTTCACTTGGGCCCCGTCAATCTTTGCGTCTACCTCCTTGCTATAAGAGGAGGCTACGTCGCCCCATGACCGGGCAATTGAAAAGCCGATTTGCGGCCAGTTGGGAGTGTCGGTAGGCCGGTCGGGTTCGCCATCCTCAACGCCCTCCAGCGGCCCGTTTTCGAAACTTACCTGCAAACGTCCGGAATTGTTTTTCTTCTGAATTGACACCGCCGGCAGCAACTTCAACTCGTACTTCAATGGAGCGTTCTCCGGGACGTCGATCAGAAGCCTCGACTTGGCCACCGGCATGCGCCAACCAAAGTAAACCTTATGAAAAACGCCCGCCTCGAACATGGGTTTGGTATCGGTAAAGACAGTCTCCTCTTCCACCACCGAGCCGGGAGCAACCGCGGGAAGAGGAGCACGAACGACGCGATCATCGCTATAAAGATCGTTGGACTCAGCGTGTACAGCGGCTTCGGAAACAGTTTTCTGCTCGAGAATATGGACAGCCGCATCGGCGGTGATGACGCGGGCATTCAAGCGAGGGCGTTCCTCATGCCACGGCTCGTAAACCGCCTGCATGGAACTCCACTCATCTACACCTGCCGCGGTAAGAACCCGAACGACGAGGTGTTGTGATTGAACGCGGCGGCCGGCAGCATCAAAAGTGAATTTCTCTTCGTGCAGAAGCAAGACTGAATTGTGTTTACTGGGCGGGGCAACGCTGGCGGCGCTCTTGAGGATGGCCGATGGTTCTCCCGCCGGAAACGGACCGTCCCAGGGCAGAACCTGGGCTGAAGACCCTACGGACAAAGTAAATAAAGCGATGATTGCAGCGAATAAGCTTGCGGCTGACCGGGTTGGTGACATGAAAGGCCTCGATAGCACTGGGTTATGGTCCGTTCACCTGCCGTGTTGATCGCACAGCAAATCGGCGGGTTAGATAAACCTGCGCTCCGATGATATTCTATCCCGCGCAAATTAAAGAGAGGTCATAAGCGGTAAAACTGAACCCTGGTATAGCAAGGAGCTATAGAATAGTGCGCCCCAACCATAAAAACCGCGGACGCCGGGTTTTAGCGGTTATACTCCCACGGCTATGAGCGCCATGGTCTGCCCGAATTGTTCCAAGAGGGGCAATAAGGCTTGCCCGCCGCCTTGCTGGCATTAACTGGTGCGGATGGAATATTTCGGCTGCGGAAAGACCTTTCCGACTTAAGATTCGCGGATAGCCGTTTAAGGCAGGTAGATCCACGCCTGTTCAGTGGAGAGCGGCCCGTTGGCCCGCCCTGGGGAGGAACTATATCCCCCCGAAACCAGCACCCGGCCATTGCGCAGCGGGGTGGCGGCGGCGAAGTAGTGCGGTTCGCCCACGCTTCCGCCAGGGGAAAATTTTCCAGTAGCGCTGTCGTAGATCTCGACTTCGGCAGCGCCTCCGGCGAGCAGCACTTTACCATCGCGCAAGATGGCGGCTGCGGCGGGGATCTTGAAGCGGGGCGATCGCATGTTCCCGATGACCTTGAATTTGTTGGTGCGCGGATCGAAGATTTCAGCGGTGCGGACGGGACGCCAGCCGCCGTCGACCGATCCTCCAATGATGAGAACGCGGCCATCGGGCAGTAAAGTTGCGGAGTGCTTTTCGCGAGCAGCGGTCATGTCGGCGACGGGCTGCCACGAGCCGGTCTTGGGATCGTAGATCTCGGAAGAGGCCAGGGCGCTGGACTGGTTCTTCACGCCGCCCGTAACCAACACCCGTCCATCTAGCAGAACCACCGCCGCATGAGCCACTCGTGGGGTTTTCATGCTGGCTGCGACGCTGAAATGGTTTGATGCCGGGTCATAAACTTCCACCGTGGCCAGCGCTTGTTCGTCATAACTTTCTCCACCCACCAACAGGATCTTTTTATCAGCCAACGCTACCGCCAACTGTCCGGATCGCGCGGCGCTCATGGCAGGGCCCCAAGTGAAGCTTCCGGTTGCCGGGTCGAATATCTCGGTGGTGGCGACGATGCCTGGGCCGGTTCGGCCAGCCAGACCGCCGGCAATCAGCACCTTCCCATTGGGAAGCAGGGTGGCGCTGTGTCCAACCCGGCGCGACTTCATCGAAGCGGTGGGGACAAAGGTTTGCTTGACCGGATCGTACAGCTCGGCCGAATTTAGAAAAACCCCATTTTCCACCATGCCGCCGGTAATCAGCACCCGGCCGTCGGGGAGCAGAGTAGAACTATGATCAGCCCGGCGATCATGCATCCTGCCGCCGCTCACCTGGCCCGCAGAAATCGAGGTGGGATAAAACCAGCCGGCCATCACCAGTCCGGCTATAGTCACAATTCCCGATGAGATGCGAGCGGTGCGGTTCATCATGATTACTCCTCAAAAAAGTGAAACTACTCACCAAACTCAGGCGAAACGAGGTGGCAGCAACAAAGGTCCGGAACCCGGGCTCGGTTCGAGTTAGGGTTGCGGTGGATATTCATTTAAGCGTTTTTTTCGGCCGGCCGGTCACGCCCAGGGGTGTAGCGCGATTCAAGGCCGCCGCTTCCAGCAGGAGTTTTGTGAGATGGGCGTCGCGCACCTGTTCGGGGTCCCTCAGCTTCACGTGACGGAAGTTCTTGCCTTTTCCTTCCAGTAATTGTTCGTGATCGGCGAGGGACGTGCCGCGCGTGAAGCCGAAGGTGACATGATTCTTTCCCACCAGCATCAAGCACACTGGCCCATTGACCTCGAATGTGGGAACTCCCCAGGGATTTATGGTTTCACGGGACTCGGGCAGCGTCTGCTTGACCATGCGGCGCAGTTGCGTCGCCACTTTCTGCAACTGCGGATTGGTTTTTCCAACGCAGGCCGCCACCGCCCGCGAAACTTCCGCGGGAGTCTGGGGGCGGGCGGCACCCGTGGTCCGGGCCTTGTTCTTTGGCGGGGCGAGTATGGGTTTGGGCATTTGGGCTCCGAGCAGGACTATACTACCGAATCACGCTGTTCTTCGGTCGCCAATTTCCATTTAGAGAATCGGCCCAAGAGTTCTATTTTCGGGTGGCTAGGACTCGCCTCCGATGTTATCTTCTTTTGGTAGGCGGAGACGCCGCACAAATAATTACTGAGGAGATTTCTGATGAACAATATTCGATTGACCGTGAAAATCGCCGGACTGCTGCTCGTGGTACTTACCGGTTCGTTCCTGCAAGCCCAACTCAACCGCGCCTTCGTATCGGGCACGGGCAATGATGGCAATCCCTGCACTCGCCCCTCTCCCTGCAAAACGTTCCCCGCTGCGGTGGCCGTCCTGAATTCGGGGGGAGAAATCGATGTTCTGGATGGGGGAGAGTTCGGCCCCATTCCTGCGGCCAAGTCCATGACCATCGACGGCGGAGGGGGCCAAGTCGCGGGAGTGGTGGCCACCGGAGTGACCTTTTCGCAGTCAGACATCAACGTTACCCTGCGCAACCTGGAAATCAACGGTTTCGGCGTTTCGGCTGGCAGCGGTATCTCCGCCCCCGCCGGGTTTACCGGTCTTACGCTGCATGTGGAAAATTGCACGATTGGCAACTTCACCGGTGTGGGTGTGGATTTTGAACCGGGTCCCGCGCCCCGAAGCCGGTTGTTCATGAATAACGTCAGCGTGCGCAATAACACGGGCGGCGGCATCCTGATTGGAAATGCCATTGGTGTCCTCACCAACGTGCGCTCAGACAATAACGGGTTCGGAATCAAAGCCGTGGACGGCGCCAGGGTAGGGGTGCGGGACAGCTCGGTGGGGGGAAATCTTAATATCGGTTTTGTGGCGAAATCAACCAGCAATTCCGTTGACCTGAATATTGCGGATTCGGCGTCCACCGATAACAACAGCAATGGAGTTCACGCTGCCGGCCCCTTCGCCACAGTACGGCTTAGCAACGTCACGGTGACCGGTAATAACGGGATAGGCCTGGCCAACAGCGGTGGCGGCCAGGTAATTTCGTTTACCCAGGGCGGGCAGGGGACGAACAACGTCGATCAAAACTTAGGAGGGAATGGAGCTCCCACGGGATCCACCCCGCGCGAGTAAACGAACTTGGCGGATATTTGCGGGCGCCCGGTTGTTCTAACGGGCGCCCGATTTTTTTGCTTCGAAAGTTCAGCGGAGAGGTGATTCGGTTAACTCGTCAAATAATCGACGATGGGCTACAAGAGGTCAGCGGCAGTTATGTTTTTGCGTTTCCGGTCACCTGTGAGAATGACGGCGGGCCTTCTTATTGCGGTGGTGCTGGATGAGAGCTCCGGCGCCAGCCCCGATTACCGCGCCTTTCTTGCCGCCTACCACAGCTCCTGCGGCGCCTCCGACCAGTGCTCCTTTTGCCTTGCTGTGGTGCCGGTAGGGAGCGTCCTGTGCCATAAGAGCGCCGCCTGAAGTTGCCAGAAGCAGGACAAAGGACAGTATCAGACCGGTGACTTTGTTCGCATGAATGAATCGTCGCATTTCAAATCTCCTTGGGAAAGCCATTAGTTTAGACCGATATTGATTCTGACACTTGCGCCCAAGCTTGTCATCAGAGCAGGAGTGTTTTCGCTGATAGCCGACGTATCTAAACTGTAGCGGTTGATGAGCTTCACCACCCGGCTGGACGCTGGGTCGGTAGCTCAACTCGCGGGAGGGAAAGGGTAACCTAAGCATTCTTCGAAATCTGGTCGGGCACGAAAATCGAAAAACAACTGCCACTCTTGCCGGGGACTGCGCTGCTGCGCACTCGAATGGAACCGTTGAGGCGGTTCAGAATTCCATTGGCCACCCAGAGACCAAGGCCGGTGCCACGAATCCCCTTGGTAGTAAAGAAGGCGTCGAAGATGAGAGGTAGATTGTTGGCCGGGATTCCGACGCCGCTGTCCGCCACCGTGATTCGCACCCCATGAAGCCGGGGGTCTTTGCAGTGCGACGACCGCCGCACCCGAATCGCGATAGACCCTCCGACCGGGACAGCTTCGATTGCATTCACCAGCAAGGTGGAAAGCACCTGGCGCACCTCACCGGAATAACTGTTGATAGTCGCTTCTTTCGGCACAATCAACTTCTGGATCGAGATCTTACGGCCTCGAATCCTGGTGGCGTAAAGCTCGAGCACGCCATCGATCAAGTCTTCAGCTTTTACTGCCGCTGGCAGGGTGGAATCGCGGTAGAAGGTCAGGGACTGCTTGGTCAAGTGGGAAAGGCGTCCCAGCTCCTGTTCAGCCAGGGTCGCATAGGTGAGGTCCTGGGCATTCAGATTGGGGGACTGCCTTAGCAGCATGATCAGGTTCACCACCGCCTGCAGGGGATTGTTAATCTCGTGGGCCAGGGCGCCAGCCAAGCCTTCGGCCGCGATGAGTTTCTCGGTCCTGATCAGCGCCGCCTCCGACTCCTTGCGGGCGGTGATATTACGGGTGGAACCCGCCACCAGCTCGACCGAGCCGTCGGCCCCCAGGACCGGGTTGAAAATGTACTCGTAGTATCCAAATACGCCCGAGGGGCTGGTGTACGGGGTCTCATCGACCAGCCTTCGCGAGGTGATAAAGACCTGCTCGATCTGCAGTTGCAGCCGCACCGCGAGGTCATGGGGGTACGGCAGATCCAGAAAGTTCTTGCCGACAATCTCGTCGAGAGTGATTCCCAGCAAGTCAAGCAATGCCTGGTTGGCATAAATGAATCGTCCCTCACGGTCGAAGGTATAGGCATAATCGACGATGGAAGAGAGAGTCCGGTGGCCGCGCAAATGCTGGATCGCCGGCTTAAGCTTGCGCGCTCTCTGATCTTTCCTGGGCTGGGCGACCGGTTCGATGCGCGGCTGCGATTGCTCATCAGCGTTTGCCGCCGTGGGAATCGATTTAATAGTTGTGTCCTTCATCATCGCGTGGGCTGTCGTCGCTGGTACGCTCTGGGACAAACGAAGTCTATACCAGGCTGCCGGGAGTGAAACAATATTACCGCCAAATCAGAATACGAACCCACTACGCTGCGCAAAATGGCTGAGACCTCCTGCGGGACTCGCTTTACGAACAAGGTAAATTTGGCGTTAACGCCGCCGCCTGCCCAGGAACATTGGTGTTGTGCGTTTGTATTCGCGAAAGGATTCTCCAAACCGGGCTTCGAGGCCGCGCTCTTCGCGCGGTACAATCACCGGTCCCGCAATCACAGCAGCCGCCAGAACGACACCCAACATCACCAGGCTCCCATAGAAGATACTCCAACCCAGAAAAATGGCTCCTTCAGCGATATAAATGGGATTGCGGCTGTACTGGTAAGGGCCACTCACCAACAGGTAAGCGGGAGTAGGGTAATGCGGCGTGGCTTCAATCGTCCAACCGCGGGGCGCTGCCATGGAATGACCACGAAGACTCCAGAGGATGCCCATGAACCCGGCGGCTACGGGGACGATCCCCGCCAGGTTCCAACCGCTCGGCCGGCCTTCCCGCCAGCCGTGCCGCATGGCCAGCGAAGACAACATCCAGGGAAAAATCCCCAGAACGAACAGATTTGCGATGGCATTCAGGGCCAAGCCCCACCCCCTCGGTATGTGTCTTCCAATGAACCAGCGCATGAGAACCCTGCGACACGCGGTCGCGCCTTGAGATTCGTGCTGGCGTCAATTCTACAAGTTGGTGCAAATAAAGTGCGGCACAACATGCGTCCCGGATGGGGCGCAGGGGACCACACCTTATTCATATGGTCAGAATTACTTAGATCAAAATTAACTGGTTGGTTTCCTTTAAAAACAACTGCCTGGAGCGATACACTAACCCACTTACTAGAAGAGGCGAGAGATGAACCGAAGTAGAGTGCTTCAAGTATTGGTGTTGCTGGCTGTGATCGTTGCGAGCTCAACCTTAGCCGGCGCCCAGGCGCCGCCTAAAACCGCGGAAACCAGCTCTCTCCACCAGCTTGACTGGATCACCGGGGGCGCCTGGGTAGCAGAATTAAAGGATGAGCGCGGGGAACCTCTGCGAATCGAGAACCGCATGCGATGGTCAGAAAACGGCCAACTGATTAAGTTCATCACCACCTTCATCTCGCACAACAAGCCTGAGGTGCATTACGAAGGTGTTTACGCATGGAACCCGTCTACGAAGCAGATCAGTTTTTGGTACACAGACAGAGAAGGCAATTTTACCCAGGGAACAGCGGTGATGAGCGGCAATACTCTCACGCAGGATTTCGAGATTTTTCACAACAATGGCCGCGGTGACAAGTTGCGCTCGCTGATAGTCCGCGACACTCCCGATTCTTATAACTGGAATGTTTCCTCAGTGAAAGATGACAAGTGGAATGAGATCTTTCACCTGCGCTACACGCGCGAGAAGTAGAACCGTGATGGGTGCGGGCCTTCCGACATCAGTCTTCCCCTCGCAAGTGAAATGATGACCAGGTTGACCCAATCAAATCGTCCGGCGGCAAAAACACAACTTCTGCAAGCGGAAATTGGTCAGATCTTTCACTGGGCCGCCGACCGAGCGGCCGCGGCCCATGATGATCCGGCAGCGACCCTGGAATGGGCGGAGTATGCCAGCAAGCTGGCATGGCGCGCTGACCCGGGTTTCTTCTTTGACGCCGGCCTGGAGTCAACGCTTTCGGCCATACCATTAGCTCACAGCGCGCAGAAATGGATCGCGCGCGAAGTCGCTCATCTTCCCCCTAGGGGCGCCGGCAAATGCATGATCCATGTACTCACCGCCGCCTATGCATCGGGTGGGCACACCCGGATCGTTGCGCGATGGATGGAGAACTGCGCGCTATGGCGGCCCCAGGAACGCCACGTGGTGGTTGTCACCTCGCAGGGGACGGAGCCGGTGCCCGAATGGCTCCGTACCGCGGCCCGGCAAGGCGGGGGCGCGCTCATCGTTCTTAATCGGCGCTATTCATTCCTGCAAAGGGCGATGGCATTGCGCCAGCTTGCGGATTCATGGGCCGATGATGTGGTGCTGCATGTTCATCCCGACGATTCAGCGAGCGTTTCCACGCTGGCCCAGCCGCGCCGCTGGAAAGCATACTTCCTGAACCACGCCGACCACGTGTTCTCGCTGGGAACGCATCTTTGCGACGTAGTGCTCGATTTACGGTGGTCGGGGGCCAGCGCTTCTCTGACCGAACGCAGTTCTCGCCCGGTAAAGAAAATGCTGCCGATTCCGATGGAGGCCCTCAAGGCGGGAGATCGAGGGAAGCGGCGCGCGGAATCGCGCCGCATTCTCGGCCTGCGCGACGACATCATCGTGGCCATCACCGTGGGACCCGAGCCCAAGTACAACCCGTCGATGGGCTGGGATTTCTGTACCGCAGCCGCAGCGATTCTAAAGTCTGCGCCTGCGTTGCACTTGTTCGCGATCGGGATTCCCAATCAGGGAAAGTGGCGCAAGCTGCACCATGACACCATCGGGCGATTTCATGCCATGGGTCTGATTCAAAATCCCAAAGTCTTGCGAGATTGGTATTCAGCGGCCAACCTGTACTTCGAAGGCTTCCCCTTTACGTCTGTGACCGCAATGCTGGAAGCCGGTCTGCATGGGCTCCCGATGCAGCGGTTTACCAATCGCGTGGCGCCGCTGCTTTCCGGAGATGATGTTTCGTACGAAGATCTTTGCCCGGCGGCGGCCACCCAGGAGGAATACGTTGCGCATGCAATTGCGCTGGCATCGCAAAGCCCGGGGACGTGGCAAGGCCTGGGGTACGCGATTACGAGCCGTATCGAAAACGATCACTGCGGCGAGAGTTGGTCGAAGAACTGGCTGGCCGCCATCGAATCGCCGGCATCGGTCACCTTGACCGATGATCGTTTAAGCTGTCACGCGCCGCTGGACCGCGGGTTGCAACACGCGGCCATCCTCGAGTGGCAGCTTGGGAACACCGGGATCGCGCCCAGTCTCAACGTCCTCAAGTCTTCCAGCCATCTGGGTGTAAAGCGAAAAGTTGCCATCATCGGTAAACATCTCGGCCAGCCGGCGCCGCTCATTGAACGCACGAGCCGAAGACATCTCACCACTTTAGCCAGGCCCGTCATACTGGCATTCACTCCCAAGGCCGTGGCCGGATTTCTGAAAAGCCGACAGAGCCGGGCGTCCTTTGAAGTTCCTCCGCCGGATAATGAGGTGTAACCCGCGCGGCAATTCCCCTGCCGGCGTGCAGAGAATCAATTCAGCCGGGCAAGGCAACGAATGCCCATGCCCGGCCTTTTTTCTCCGCTCAAACTTCGTGAGATCGAGTTTCCTGCGCAACCCTTGCTTTCCTCTGCTTGCTCAATTATGAGCTGCACAGCGCTGAAACCTGGCCAGTGCAATACGAACGGGCGCGGCGCGGCCGAAAATAGAGCGGAATCAGGGGTTCACGGCACGGGGCTTGCGCGGATTTTTCAATTCCGTTAGGGAAGCCGCTGTCATGCTTTGCGACGGAGGTTCTGTGCCGGTGCGGCCAGCTTGGGGCGTACAGGATTCCGGACCATTGTTTCGACAACGCCATGGCATGAGCCGCAGCAACGAAGGGTAAACAGACTGTATCTTGAGCCAGGGAGATCTCGGACTTAATTCCTCAGGTTCCAACATTGCTACGATGTTTCCGGTGGTGGGGTTACGCAGAATGAAACCGAGTTCGCCATCGCCCAACGCTGACTGTTTGTAGAAATCCGGAATCTTCAGCTCAAATTTTCCCTCCTTGCCGGGACGAACACTGCCCAGCCGGAAGGTTTGGATAAACCCGTCCATGATCCCAAAAAACGGGTTTCCCCAGAGGGCGAGATAAGAAACTTCCACCTGGACTGGTTGATCCTGGGTAATCGAAAGGGGAAGCACCTGGCCATGCAGCGCAACCCAGGGGAGCGGCTTGCACGGAATGGGCCGCTGTAGTGGCTCGCTTCCCACGGCAAGATCCATCGTGACGACCTCGCACCCTGGCAAGTAGGCGATGATCTTTATGTTCGTGGTGGACGCTTTGCCCTCGGGCCTGAATATGACATATGCCGTCCGGTTTTCTTCAGGTTTGACGAACTGCCCGAGGCCGCCGAATGGTCCCACCAGGTGATACTTGATTTGTACCGCCTCCGATGGCATTCCGACCGGCAACTGGAGTGTAACGATGGGGACCGGCGGGTCCTCTTGATGCTGTGCGTGCAGATCAAAAACCAGGCCCAGGAGCAGGGCGACCGAAAAGAAATAACATTTCATGTTCCAGTGATTCTCTTCCTGCGGAGCCGTCGACGCAAATTGACTTCGCCGCCGACCCCGGTTCATTGACTTGCCCTTGCCGCCCCGCCTAACATTGCGCGACCCATGATCGATCAGACTATCTCGCACTACCGCATCGTCGAGAAACTCGGCGGTGGCGGCATGGGCGTGGTGTACAAGGCGCAGGACACAAAGCTCGACCGGTTCGTCGCCCTCAAGTTTCTGCCCGACGATGTTGCGCACGACCCCCAGTATCTCAGCCGGTTTCAACGCGAAGCCAAGGCTGCTTCCGCCCTGAATCATTCCAATATCTGCACGATTTACGAAATTGACGAGGCCGATAGCCGCGCTTTTATTTCCATGGAACTGCTGGAAGGGCAGACACTCCGCCATCAGATGGCGGGAAACCCGCTGGAAATTGAAACCCTGCTGGATGAGGCAATTCAGATTGCGGATGCGCTGGATGCCGCTCATTCCCGGGGCATCATTCATCGGGACATCAAGCCGGCCAACATCTTTGTGACCGGGCGCGGGCAGGTGAAGATTCTCGACTTTGGGCTGTCCAAGTTGTTAAAGAAGGCTGGCGCCGGCGCGGATGCGAGCGCCGCGACCCTGGGCGCGGGGGAGTATCTCACCAGCCCCGGCAGCGTACTCGGCACCGTGGCGTATATGTCCCCGGAACAGGTTCGGGGGAAGGATCTCGACGTTCGTACCGACCTGTTCTCGTTCGGCGCAGTTTTATACGAGATGGCAACCGGGCAACTGCCGTTCCGCGGCGACACTTCTGGAGTGATATTCAAAGCCATTCTGGATGGGACACCGGCGCCGGCGGTTCGGTTCAATCCTGATCTGCCGTCCAAGCTGGAAGAAATCATCAACAAGTGCCTGGAGAAAGACCGGAACCTTCGCTACCAGCACGCGTCAGAGATTCGCGCCGATTTGCAGCGACTGAAACGCGACTCCGAGTCGGCTCGATTTGGCGCCGCGGCGCCGCAGCCTGGGAAACCGCGCCCTCGCGCTGCGGCCTGGCTCGCGGCCGCCTGCCTTGCTCTCATCGGTCTGGCGGCAGCCGGCGCCTGGTTTATGCGTTCGGGCAGTACGTCACAGATTGACTCCATAGCCGTCATGCCCTTCGTCAATGGCGGCGGAGACGCCAATACCGACTATCTCAGCGACGGCATCACCGAATCGCTGATCGACAACCTGGCACACGTGCCTCAGCTCAAAGTGAAGTCGCGCAGCTCAGTTTTCCATTACAAAGGCAAGGATGTGGAAGTTCAAACCGCAGGCAAAGAACTGGGCGTGACCGCGCTGGTAAATGGGCGAGTGGTCCCGCGCGGTGACAATATCGAAGTGAGCGCCGAGATCACCGACGTTCGCGACAATACCGAAATCTGGGGGCGCCACTACAGCGGCAAGAGCGCGGACATCATCTCGCTGCAACAGAAAATCGCCGGCGACATCGCGGAGAAGTTGCGGTCCCAACTCAGCACTGCACAAAAGCAGCAGGTCACCCGCCAGGGCACGCAGAATCCAGAAGCTTATGAGTTGTATTTGAAGGGGCGCTATGACTGGAACAAACAAACTGCCGCCGGGATTACCAGCGCGATCTCCTATTTCAGTCAGGCCATCGCCAGGGATCCCGGCTATGCGCCGGCCTATGTCGGCTTGGCCGACGGTTATGGCGCCATGACTGCTTTTGGAGGCGCTCCGAGCGAGAGCTTTCCAAAATCGAACGCGGCCGCCCGCAAGGCGCTGGAGCTGGATCCGACCCTGGCCTATGCCCATGCTGTTCTGGGCGCCAATTATATGGAGTATGACCTGGATTTTGCCGGAGGCGAAGCCGAGTACAAAAAAGCCCTGGAACTGGATCCTAATGACGCCGCGGAACACTGGCTGTATGCGTACGACCTGGGAATGCTTGGGGGCAGGGAACAGGAGGCCCTTGCCGAAGCCGACCGCGCCCACCAGCTTGATCCGCAGTCGCCCGTCTATAGCTCGTGGATGGGGGTCATTCAAATCATGGCGCGACATTATGACGAGGCCATTATTCTGAGTAAAAAGGTGGCCAATGAAAACGCGCAATTCGCCATGGCGCACGCCTACCTGGCCCAGGCGTATTGGGGCAAGCGCATGTACCCTCAGGTCATTGAAGAGTGGAAGACCTATGGCCAGCTTTCCGGGGATCCAAAGGAAGCGGAATTTGCTTCAGCCCTGGCACAGGGGTATGGCGCCGCGGGCTGGAAGGGCGCACTCAGCAAAGGCATCGAAGTGCGGCAAGCGCAACGCAAGACCGGCTACTCGTCCGCGTACACCATCACCCAGCTTTATGCCGATCTGGGCGACAAAGATCAGGCATTCACGTGGCTTAACACCGCTTACCAGGAACACGATGCCAAGCTGGAAGGATTGAAAACCGACTTCATGCTGGATCCGCTGCGTTCCGATCCGCGGTTTGCGCAATGGGTGCGCAAAGTAGGTCTGCCGCAATAGCGGAGTCTTTCGGGCTAGCGGAGCTGGGCGGCCAGGTTCCGTTCATCGATTAACGGAGTGGCCGGAGGCGCCAAATGTGGCTGTGCATTTGCTCGCCGTATGCCAGCACATGTCCGTCATTCGTCCACCCGAACATGAATACGTCGCCTGCGAAGTCCAGCGGGATACTGGTAAATTTTCCGCTTGCCAGGTCAAGCACAGCGGCCCTGAAGAACCAGGAATCGCGCGGCACGACGCCGATCACCAACTTCCCGCTTTTATTAAGACTACTCGCGCCCAATGCGAGGGGAACAATGGAAAGATCAGTTTGAACATGAATGTCTTGTGGAGTTCCGCCGTCAACAGGAATTCGAACCAGATGCACCCCGTCCTTTTCTACCAGGCTAACGATGAGATCTCTGCCGTTGGGATCGACCGCCACGCCATCTCCGGCGGAAATCTTGCGCGGCGGGCCGTCTGCGGATGGGATGGCCCAAAGGATCCCTTCGACAGTGTAGTAGAGTGTGTTTCCATCGGTTGAAGCGGCCAGGCTGGTCACGGTCTTACCCTTGCAGCCTTGCAGGCGTCGAATGATGCGGCCGTCGCTCGCCGAAGCGATCGCGATAGTCTGAAGACTACCGGTTCCCGCCATCAGTGCCACTTGATTGTCCTTGAGCGCTGCGGCAGGCAGGCTCGTCTCCTCCAAGGTATCCACCAGCGGGAAAAAATTCCCGCCGGGTTTGCCAATCAGGAGTTGAGAACGGCCAGCGAAAAGTGTTGTAAGCAGAAAGCGGCCATCGGGGAACTCCACTGGCGCGGAAAGGTCGTTGCCGCGGATGGGGGAGACGCCGAGCACTTCAGGCACACCGCCAGAAACAGGAAAGCGCAGAATTTGGAAAGGCCGGTCAACCTGATCGATAAAGATTGTGCCGTCGGCGCCTGCATCGATGGTCCATACCGGAATGGTCACGCTGGTGAGGATTTGTACCGCCCCCTGAACCGGAGCGGGGGACGGACACGATCTGGTGTAGATTGCCGGCCGGAAGATCTATCAGGACCGAACGATTATCCGGGGTTGGAGCGATGAGAAATCCCTCACTAGTCTGGCGGATGGGCAATTCGGGAGCGAGCCGGCGAGTTTTGCCGCTGGCGAGATCGATCGCGAATAAGTGGGGCGGCTCCCCTGCAGCCATC
Organism: Terriglobales bacterium; assembly: GCA_038210375.1. Classification (GTDB taxonomy): domain Bacteria; phylum Acidobacteriota; class Terriglobia; order Terriglobales; family Acidobacteriaceae; genus JBBQWT01. The sequence goes on from JBBQWT010000001.1 coordinate 119,895, forward strand.
CCGTCAGCCAAGCCAAAGAACACCGCCTCCTTGCCATCGGGAAAGACGCGCATAAGTGCGACCGGGAAGGTAGGGGGAATCCAGGCTTGCAGGGGCTCGAGCCGTTCCGAATCCGGCCAGAAATGATAGATCCGATTCTTGCGCTCAGCATCAACCCGCCAGATCAACAAGCTGCCATCTGGAAGGGCTTCCGGGCTTGCGGCGTTATTCAACACCAACCGCTCCTCTCCGCCAAGCGAAGGAACGGTGTAGATTCCCACAGGCAGGGAGGACACCCGATCGAAATAGAGCTTGGAGCCGTCGTGCGACCAGGCGATTTCCTGCACGGTGCCGCGCGACCTTTCGTGGGTAAGGACGGTCCAATTTCCCGAGTCGGGATTCAAAACCGCCACCTGGGCCTGATTGTCCACCATGGCTTGAAAAGCCAGGGTGTGACCGTCGGGAGAAATTCGAGGCCCAAAAGCGATGCTCGAACCTACCAGGAGGTCGCCGGACCAGCGAGGAGGCGGAGTCACCTGGCGGCCTCGCAGCCACCATCCACCCATAAGAGCAGCGACCGACAGAGCCGTTACGGCGAAGCAGGGCACTATCCACCGGCGGGAGCGCAAGGGCGCGCCATCACCGGGCAGGACAGAATAGCCGTGGGCTACAGGAGAATCCGAAACGCCCTTCAAGGTTTCTTCGATGGCGATGCGGGCTTCACCTATATCGCGCAGGCGTTGCCTGGGGTCTTTGTTCAGGCAACGGTTAAGGATCTGTCGTATTTTTGGCGGAGTATTTGCCGGCAAAGCCTTCGGGTCGGGCTCTTCCCTGATCACTGCCGACAGTGTGTCGGTCACGGTTTCGCCGCGGAACGGAGGCATTCCCGTCAGCATTTCGTAGAGCACACACCCGAAAGCCCAGATGTCGGTGCGACGGTCGACGGTTTTGCCTCGAGCCTGTTCTGGACTCATGTAGGCAGCGGTTCCGAGGATCACGCCTGCCCGCGTCGCTCCGGCGGTCATCGTCGGAGAATCAGAGAGGTTGGTGGCGAAGGACGCGTTGGTCTCCAGCGCCTTGGCTAAGCCGAAGTCGAGAACTTTAACCGTGCCCTGGGGCGTGATCTTAATGTTCGCCGGTTTCAAGTCACGGTGAATGATGCCGCGCTCGTGTGCGTATTCGAGCGCCTCGGCGATTTGTCTGGCAAAGCTGAGAGTTTCGTCCTCCGAGGAGAAGTCGGCCGGGCGGGCGCCGGCAATCCGTTCCCCCAAGGTCGGCCCTTCGACCAGTTCCATCACCAGGGCGCGTATGCCCGAGGAATCTTCCAAACCGTAAATCGAGGCGATGTTCGGGTGATTTAATGAAGCGAGAACCTGGGCTTCGCGCTCAAAACGGGCCATCCGTTCGGCGTCGCCGGCAAGACTTTCTGGCAAGACCTTGAGCGCCACCTCGCGGCCCAGCCTGGTGTCGCGAGCGCGAGACACCTCGCCCATGCCGCCTGCGCCCAACGGTGAGAGGATTTCGTAAGGTCCGAGTTTCGTGCCGGCAGTGAGGGACATCTGTGCGCAGCGATTATAATCTGCGCCAATGCAGTGCGGCCGCCCGTGATGCGGAGGAGAAATTAAATTCAGGGGATTCCAGGGAGCAGTGTCAGAGCAAAGTCGGGTCTCTCAACTACGCCACGCACGAGCCCGCGCTGTCTGGTCGAGATAACATTGCTGGGAAGAATAGACTGCGGGCGGGCAGCCCAGGTGATTAAGGTGGGCGAGATATCTTTCAGCGAAGTATGCCCCTTTTTGCGGGATCTTCCGATCTGGTGAAGACCGATGTTATCTTCTAGCTAGGTCGGGGAACCACACACCTTCAATGCCGATTCATTGGAGACCCAAGCGGTCGGGGTTGAGCATTCCTCGCCCACTGATTGCGTGCTGCAACGACGTGGGGCACCCTAATCTTATGGGCCACCCGCCGAATCCTTAACGATGTGCGCTGAATGTCCCTTGAACGAAAGCAACAACAAGAGCCGCCCCGAGGTCTCTCCACTACGCCCCGCAAAAGCCCGGGGTCTCCGGTCGAGATGACAATTGTTTGAAGGGTGAGAGCAAGCGCGGAGTGAATCACCCCAGCTAACGATCACACCGGTTAAGAACAAAGCCAGTCACCGGGGGTACTCTTGGATGGGTTGCGATTTGTGAAGGTCAGGGCCAGCCTAATGATGCATAAGACCCACGAATTCATTGGTCAGTTGACCGCTCGGGCAGCTTCGGAGGGGATCGAAGGACTTCTAAACGATGTGATGCTTCGCTGAAATCTTTGCTGTGACTGTAATTTCACTCTCTAATAAATGTCATCTCGACCGGAGACCCCGGGCTCTATTGCGGGGCGTAGTGGAGAGACCTCGGGGCGGCTCTTGCGGTTGGTTTGGTTCTCAAATGGCGTGACCAAGAAAAGGGTCTTGCTCTGGCTGAAATTTCTCCCCATGAAAATGTCGAGCAATGATTTATGAGCGAAAAGATATATTGCGTTTACATCATGGCAAACTAGACCCGGGGGTGTTTATACATCGGCATAAGGAGTCGGTTAAAAGCGCGAGTGAGAGAACATAAGAGCGGAGCCTTCGAGGGTTTCACCGCCAAATATAAGCTCCATCGTTTGGTGTATTACGAAACATACCGTCAGATCAGTCGTGCGCTGGCCCGTGAGAAGCAGCTGAAAAATTGGCGAAGATCAAAGAAGGAAGCGCTGATTGAATCGATGAATCCCAATTGGCTTGATCTGTCTGCGGAATGGGAAAAGCCTGTTCCGACTCACCAGTTGAAGGTGGAAAGACCCGTGCAACGGTTTGCCGAGTTGAACGAAACCAAAAACAAGACCCGCCCCGAGGTCTCCCCACTACGCCCCGCAAAGGCCCGGGGTCTCCGGTCGAGATGACAATTGTTTTGAGGGTGAAAAGCGGGTGGCTCACACCCATAGGGCGAGATCTACGTCACTCCGGTTCTCCGATATACTGAGCGGAATGCCGAATCAGCACGCCAAAGAAGCCATAGGTGCGGTCCTCAATCCCTTTCCTCCCGTCACCCAAGCCATAGCGTCCGCTGCGCGCGCGCGATTGCTAAGAATCTTTCCGGACGCGATCGAGACGGCTGAAGGCCGGGAGTTGGGCTATGGATTCGACCGCGGCTACAACGGATTGGTTTTCACCGTAAGCCTGAAAAAGAACGGGGTTAATTTAGGCATCGTTGGCGGAGCTTCCATGGACGATCCGGACGGGCTATTGCGGGGCACAGGTAAACTGCACCGCCATGTCGAGATAGCCAACCTTGCGCTGCTTGACGACGACCGCCTCGTCCGCCTTCTCTCGTCAGCCCTCGTCCGGCGGCGTGCCCACCGTTAGCACTCTCTTCGACGCCATCTGCGAACGACGGCGCTACAGAAGATCGTAACTCGCGAATAAGGAAGAGTTGTGGTTTTGTAACTCTTCGGGCATCATGCCTGCTGCATTCCGGAGCGCTTGCATGCTTGGCACGATGATGAATTCTCCGCTGACTCTTTCTGCGTTGCTGCATCGCGCGGGCCGGGTCTTTCCCGGCACATCAATCGTCTCCCGGCTGGCCGACGGGTCGCTGCATCGTTACTCATACCGCGAGTTTTACCTGCGCGCACTGGCGCTGGCGCAGGGTCTGCAACGCATAGGAATGGCGCGCGGCGACCGGGTGGCGAGCCTGATGTGGAACCACTACGCCCACCTGGAGGCTTACTTCGGAGTGCCGGCCAGCGGGGCGGTTCTCCACACCTTGAATCTCAGGCTACATGCTGACGAGCTGGCGTTCATCGTCAACCACGCGCAAGACCGATTTCTGATTGTCGATGAGATTCTTCTTCCGCTTTACGAGAAAATTCGGGACCAGGTGCGGATTGAGCGTGTATTTGTGGTGCAACATAGCGACCACGCACTGCCTTCCGGCTACGAGAGCTATGAATCTTTGCTTGCCGGGAATCACATTCCCTTGGATGCACCCCAGGTAGACGAAAACGAAGCCGCGGCCATGGCTTATACATCCGGCACCACTGGTCGTCCCAAGGGAGTGGTCTACTCCCACCGAGCGCTGGCGCTGCATGCATTTTCGATTGCATTACCCGACAACTTCGACATATCGCGAAACGACGTGATCCTGCCCGCCATGTCGATGTTCCACGCCAACGCCTGGGGATTGCCTCATGCCGCTATCATGACCGGGGCATCCCTGGTTTTCCCCGGAATGCATCTTCAACCCGAAAGCCTGCTTGAGCTGCTGCAAGATGAGCGTGTAACCCTCACCGGAGGAGTGCCCACCATATGGCTGGCGGTCCTGCGGTGCATGGCGCAGCATCCTGGGAGGTGGTGCCTGCAGCCGGGAATGCGGGTGCTGATCGCCGGATCGGCCGCGCCAGAATCGTTGTTCCGCAGCTTTGATGAGCTCGGCATCGAAGTGATCCAGCCGTGGGGACTGACCGAAACCACGCCCATGGCCACCATTTGCAAGCTGAAGCCCCACATGAAAGATTGGCCCGCGGACCGGAAATACGAGATGCGCGCCAAGCAAGGCCTGCCTTCGCCTTTCATCGAACTGCGGGTGATGGGCGAAAAAGGCGAGTTGCCCTGGGACGGAGAATCCGCGGGCGAGGTCCAGGTGCGAGGGCCATGGGTTGCCGCCAGCTATTTCAACATGCCCGAAGTGACCGAACCGTGGACCGATGATGGATGGTTGAAAACCGGAGACGCGGCCCACATCGATGCCGAAGGCTACCTGAAGATTACTGATCGCGAAAAAGACCTGATCAAGTCGGGTGGGGAATGGATCAGCTCAATCGACCTCGAAAATGCGCTGGTCGCGCATGCAGGGGTGCGCGAGGCGGCGGTCATTGCGGTAGAGCATCCCAAGTGGCAGGAGCGTCCGCTGGCCCTGGTGGTCATTGCTGACGCAGATCAGCCCAGCCCGGAGGAGCTGCGTGCCTGGCTAGCGAAGAAATTTGCCAAGTGGCAACTGCCGGACGAATTCGTTTTCGTGAGCGAACTTCCGCATACCTCCACCGGCAAATTGTTAAAGAAGGAGTTGCGAAAGATTTACAAGGATTGGTACTTGACCCCGCCGAAAACATAAAGCCCCGCTCCCGCTTAAGACAATGCTATTCAATTCGCTGGAATTTCTGCTGTTCTTCCCGATCGTGACCGCGGTTTATTTCTTTCTGCCGCAGCGCTTCCGCGCGTGGTTCTTGTTATTTGCAAGCTGCGTCTTCTACATGTCGTTTGTGCCCGCTTACATCCTGATTCTGGCTTTCACTATTTTCGTTGATTATTTTGCCGGCATGCTGATTGAAGGCGCGGAAGGGAGACAGAGGAAATACTTCCTGGTAGCCAGTGTTTTTGCCAATGTCGGGGTGTTAGCGCTGTTCAAGTATTACAACTTTCTGGATTGGAACCTGGACTGGTTGCTGCAACGCTTTGGGCGGCATACTCCTTTGCCTTTTCTTGCCATCGCGCTGCCGATCGGGCTCTCATTTCATACCTTTCAAGCGATGAGTTATACCATTGAAGTTTACCGGCGAAAACAACGCGCCGAGCGAAATTTGCATATCTATGCCCTTTACGTAATGTTCTACCCCCAATTGGTGGCCGGCCCGATCGAACGGCCGCAAAACCTGCTGCACCAGTTTTATGAACATCATGAATTTCGTTATAGCCGGGTGACCGGCGGCCTCAAGCTCATGGCCTGGGGCTTCTTCAAGAAAGTGGTGATTGCCGACCGGCTGGCGCGCATGGTGAGCCGGGTTTACGACGACCCGTGGTCCTACCAGGGATTGCCGCTGATCCTGGCGACGTTTTACTTTGCCATTCAAATTTACTGCGATTTTTCCGGGTATTCCGACATTGCCATTGGCGCCGCAGAGGTGATGGGGTTTCGCCTGATGCGAAACTTCAACCGGCCGTATTTTGCGCGCAGTATTGCGGACTTCTGGGGCGGTTGGCATATCTCCCTTTCCACCTGGTTTCGCGATTACCTTTATATTTGCCTGGGCGGAAACCGGGTCAGCATTCCGCGCTGGTATCTCAACTTATTCATCGTTTTTCTGGTCAGCGGTCTGTGGCATGGAGCGAATTGGACGTTCGTAGCCTGGGGCGCCTTACACGGGTTCTACATGCTTTTTGGACTCGCGACAGGGGACTTGCGCCGACGATGGGTTGATTCCTGGAGACTGTTGCGGTGGCCACGCCTGTACCACTTCTTTCAGAGACTGGTTATATTCGCGCTGGTTACATTTGCATGGATATTCTTTCGCGCGCGCAACGGCGTCGAGGCGGTGTACATCGTTGGCCACTTATTTTCCGGCGTAGGCCGGAAACTCATCGGTCATGAACAATTGATCGATTCTTCAGTGCTTCTGGGAGAAGACCGGGCTTCGGTCGCAATTGCCCTGGGTTTCATAACGCTGCTGGGGATCATTGAAGCTGCGCAGGGAAAGCGAAGTATCCGCGGAGAGATCGCCCAATTGCCGGCGTGGTCGCGGTGGGGTATTTATTATGCCCTTTTGTTCACTATCTTGTGGTTTGGTGTCTTCAATAAAACGCAGTTCATTTATTTTCAATTCTAATGTCCAATGTCCCGGCAGAATAAAGAGTTACGGCTGTTCGTCTCGAAGGTTGCGCTGCTGTTGCTGCCCTTCACGCTCATTGTGGTCAGCTATGTGGTTTGCGACCCGTTCAAGGTAATACGCAGCTACCCGGATTTCTATCGAGCCGATGAACAATTCGTGATGCCGAATCGCGATTATGCCTCCACGGAATTGTTTGTGCGCAACTACCCGGTTTATAGCTACGATTCGTTCATTTTCGGCAGCTCGCGCTCGCTGGCCATTCGCACCGGTGACTGGGAGCAATATCTGCAGGGCGCCAGCCCATTCCATTTCGACGCTTCCGACGAATCGCTTTACGGCATTCATGCCAAGATCAGTTACCTGCACGGCCGTGGTGTGGCCATCCGCAACTGCCTGATCACCCTTGATGCCGATACTCTCAGCCATGTCCAGAACAGCGACGGTCCTTTGTTTGTGAAGCACCCGGCCACATCGGGCATGAACCGCGTCACCTTTCAATTAGAGTTCGCCAAAGGATACGCAAAGGGGCGTTTCTTGGTGGCTTATCTGGATCGCAGGATTTCCGGAAAATTCCGTCCCTACATGAAAGGATTTATCGAAGACCGGCGGTTTCAGCATCTTCCCAGAACCAATGACTTATATTTTGCCTCGGAAGATGAAGCGCTCGGCGCCGATGAAGAGAAGTGGTACCGGGGGCGCCAGCAGATCTTCTATCCTCGCACTGTGACCTCCGAGAGCAGTCCGCGGGTCATTGGGACCGTGCAGCTCAATGACCTGATCGAGATCGCTGACATGCTGCGTGCTGACCGCGCGGAGGTCCGAGTTTTGATCCATCCAGCCTACGACCAGAAATCCCTCAATCCGCAGGATGTCGAAACCCTGCGTTCGATCTTCGGTCGAGATAACGTGTTTGATTTTTCAGGAATCAACGCTCTCACTTCCGATCCCCACCACTACTACGAGACCACCCACTATCGGCCGATGGTGGGGAGACAGATGCTGGCGGCTGCCTATGGTTCAGCCGTGCCGGGCGTACCGAAAATCACAGCTCCAAAGCCTGCCCATTAATTGTGGCTGCCGCGGCCCAGGCGGTCGTGCCCCCATTCCGGCGCGAATCACGACGAACCAAATCATGCGAAGGCCTGAACCGCGTGCACGATGCGGGCGGCGTCTTCCACGGCGAGATGCGGCCCGATAGGCAGGCTTAATACTTCGTCGTGGATGCGTTCGGTAATTGGAAAGGCGCCCCGGCCCAGCTTCATTCCGGCGAACGCAATCTGCAGGTGCGGCGGGATGGGATAGTGGACCATGGTCTCAATGCCGCTCGCGGCCAGATGGCGCCGCAGATCGTCGCGCCGCGCAGTCCTGATCACGAAGAGATGCCAGGCGGGTTCCGAGGAATCGCTCACCTGAGGAAGCGTGACCCCGCCGCCGGCCAGACCGGAAAGATACGTTGCGGCGATCTTTTGGCGCCGCGAATTCCATTCATCCAGGTACCTGAGCTTGGTGCGCAACAGAGCAGCTTGTAGCTCATCCAACCGGCTGTTGACGCCCTGCAACTCGCTCACATTTTTTTTCGCGAAGCCATAGTTGCGAAGTTTTCGCACTTTTTCCGCCAAGGCTTGGTCGTTGGTAGTCACCGCTCCGGAGTCTCCCAGGGCCCCCAGATTCTTGGTGGGGTAGAAACTCCATCCGGCTGCGTCGCCGAGGCTTCCGGCGCGCCGACCGTTGTCGCGGGCGCCATGAGCCTGGGCCGCATCCTCAATAAGCCGTACCCCGCGGCGCACGCAAATCTGCCGAAGCAGTTCCATCTCTGCGGGCTGACCATATAAGTGGACGGCCATCACCGCTCGGGTTCGGTTAGTAATGGCGGCCTCAATCAGATCGGGATCAAGATTACAGGTGGCTAGGCGCGGCTCGACTGGTACCGGTGTGGCCCCGCTGCAGGTTACAGCCAGCCAGGTGGCAATGTACGTATTTGCCGGGACGATCACCTCGTCGCCCGCGCCGATCTCGTACCCTCGCAAGATCAGGTGCAGGGCGTCAAGGCCGTTGCCGACGCCGACGCAAAATTCGACCCCGCAGTATTTTGCAAATTCTGTCTCGAAGGCGGCAACCTCCTGTCCCAGGATGTAGCTGCCCGAATTCATGACCCGGAAATATCCCTCATCGAGCTCCTTTTTCAGCTCGGAATAGGGAGCAGTCAGATCGAGAAATGGGAATTTATTCATGTACGCACGAAACCATCAAGAAACAGTGGTGGGCGGATGGTTGCCGGGAGCGGTCAACTTGCTGCGCAGTTCGCCGAAACTGGAATAATCGCAAATGTAATCGTTAGCCGAATACAGGTCGTTCACGAGGACGAGCAGCACCGCGTCAGGAGTAAAGTCAGTTTGGGTGCTCCAGATACAGGGCGGCAGGAATATTCCGGTGCTGGGAGCACTCAGCCGAAACTCTTCCGCGATCGTGCCGTCGTCCACCTTTAGAGTGAACGCGCCTTTTACGCAAGCCAGAAACTGGCTTTGGGACTTGTGTGCATGGCCACCGCGCTCCTGGCCCTGGGGAACACCGTACACGACAAAGTAACGTTGGGGTTGGAACGGCAGGTGATCGTGGCATTGCGCAAAAGATAGCGAGCCTCGAGCATCGCTGATCACGGGCAAATCAATGCTAAGAACGCCGGGTACCCGGGATGGGCGAGCATAAGCGACCTCGGGAATGGGCGTTGAAGCTTTCATATGCGAGCGGGTGGTCACGAGACTGATTCATCTGTTGTACCATGTGCGCTCATGTTCATTCATCCCTCGGCTCTGGTGGAACCGGGCGCCAAAATTGGGCAAGGCACTCGTGTCTGGGCCTTTGCGCATATTCTTCCGGGCGCGCAAATCGGCTCAGACTGCAACATCTGCGACGGTGTTTTTATCGAAAATGATGTCATCGTGGGGGATCGAGTCACCGTCAAGTCCGGGGTGCAGCTGTGGGACGGAGTTCGATTGGCGGACGACGTGTTTGTCGGTCCCAACGCCACATTTACCAACGACCGCTTCCCGCGGAGCAAAAAATATCTCGATAAAAAAGATCAGACCTGGGTACACCGCGGGGCCTCGGTGGGGGCCAACGCGACTATCCTTTGTGGAATTATTATCGGTGAAAATGCCATGGTCGGCGCCGGGGCGGTGGTGACCGAAAATGTTCCTCCCCATGCGGTGGTGGCGGGAAATCCGGCGCGCGTAATTCGCCACGTTGACCCAGTCTCCTGACCGTGCATTCCAGGGGGGGGGAGGCACATTGAACAGGCTGGAAATTCTTAGTGGGTTGTGCAAGATTATGGTCGTGGAGAAACCTTCGCCGATCAAGCCAAATGTCTGGGAGTTTGTGCGTGGACAGGATGGAACATACGCTGTGTTTCAGAACGGCCAAGTATTGTCCGATTTCATTTCCGAGGAGGCGCTAGAAAGCGAAATCTGTGTACGCTACGGATTTTGGGGGCGGGAATACAACGACATTCGGCGACAACTGGCGAGGTCGGGCAAATGTGCGGTTGACTTAAGCTGTTGACTTAAGCTCCAGCAGTTCGTCTCATCTGGCCATGGACACGGAGTCCACGATGGCGTTGACACCAAAAGAGTTATGGCGGAGAGGGTGGGATTTGAACCCACGATACCCGTTAAGGTATGTCCGCTTTCGAGGCGGGTCGTTTCAACCGCTCACGCACCTCTCCGCATTGAAATACTTTCAGAGCTTTGGAAGCGGGCCGTGCATCCAGGATCAGGCTTGCGACGCCGCAGCTCGCTTTCGCCGGAAGAATTTCTGGATCAGTTCGGCGCATTCTGCGCTCAGGACCCCAGACTTGACCTCCATCTTATGGTTCACGCCGGAGTGATTGAGCACCTGCATGATGGAATGAACTGCGCCCGCCTTGGGGTCATCCGCGGCGTACACCAGGCGGCTCAACCTGGCGTGGACCAGAGCTCCCGCACACATGGCGCAGGGTTCAATTGTAACAAACATGGTGCAGCCTCCCAGGCGGTGGTTCTTCAGCCAGCGGCCCGCCTGCCGCATGGCCACGATCTCGGCATGAGCTGACGGATCGGAATCGAGGATGTTGCGATTAAAGCCCTCGCCCACGAGTTCGTTTTGAAACACCACCACCGCTCCCACCGGCACCTCGTTGTGCAGTTCGGCCTGTGCGGCCAGGTTAAAAGCCAGCTGCATCCAAAATTCGTCGGGATGAAACGATGCATCGACGCCGGTCAACGTGTCCTCCGCGAAGTTGGATTATATCGCCCCGCTTCAGCGGTTGCGCCGCGCGCCCGGGGCGGGGCTTGCGCAGGGCGGCGCTGGTGGTAAACTCAATCCGTGAATCTGGGGAAATTTTTTCGCAGCATTTTTCTGGTTGATCTCATTCAGGGCATGGCCTTGACCTTTCGCTACCAGAATCCCAAGGAGATTTACACCGAGCAATATCCGCTGGAGCGGCCGGAAATTGCCGAGCGTTATCGCGGGGCGCCGCGCCTGAACGTCAACCCGGAAACCAATGAGACGTTGTGCATAGCGTGCGACCTGTGCGCGCTGGCTTGTCCGGAAAACTTGATTGTGGTTTCAAGCGAGCGCAACGAGAAAACCCGTCGCAAGGAACTGACTAACTTTACCTACGATCTGAGCCGCTGCATGTTTTGCGGACTTTGTGAGGACGCCTGTCCCACAGACGCGCTGGAGCTGACCCAGGATTTTGAGCTGGCCAGCTATACCCGGCAGGGCATGATCTGGGACCGCCAGACCCTGGAACGCGGGCCGGAGCCCACCGTTTACCACCGCTAGAATTCTCGACTACTTAATTACTTTCGCATTTCTTCGGCAGGAAGATAGGGCTGCAGAGGACAGCCGTCGCATTGCGCCTGCTTGCGGCAATGGCTGCTGCCGACGCGCACGATCAGCGCATGCAACTCGTTATATCCCTGCACCAGACTTGAACGCCGGGCCCGGCTTACGGGTGAAGGCGCATAGTTTTTTTTATGGGGGGGCCGTTTTGGGAGTGGGGCCGAAACCTTCCCATACCCGAGGTTGTTCGGATGCCGCACCAGGGATTTTTCCACCAGTTCACGCATCCTTTCATAGGGAGCGTCATAAGCCATGATGTGGTGCCGGGCGAGGATGCGTCGGGTATAGACGTCCACCACAAATGCGGGATGATTGCCGGCATAGAGCAGAATCGAATCAGCAGTCTCGGGCCCAATGCCGTTCAAATCCAAGAGTTCGGCGCGCAAATCGCGCGTAGGACGGGCAAACATCCGCGGTAACGATCCCCCATGGCGCTGGTCGATAAACTCAACCAAGCCCTTGATGTTGCGGGCTTTCTGGCGAAAGTAGCCGGAAGGACGGATTAGCAATTCAAGGTCGCCGACGGAGATATTGCGAATGGCGGCCAGATTCAAGACTCGGGCGCAACGAAGATTTTTCATGGCGTGTTCTACATTGGTCCACGAGGTATTCTGAGTGAGAAAGGCCCCCACGATCACCTCAAAACGGGTTCTTGCCGGCCACCAGTTCTGGGGCCCATAGGCTGCCAGCAGAGTATCGGCGTAGGCCGCGATGGTCGCGCCGGCATCTTCGGTGGCGGGGAAATCGACAGGATTCAGGGCGGAGATTTTCAAGAGTTGGCGCCCCTTATCAAGATAGTAACTTTCGTAATGGTCGCAATGATTGACAATTTTTGTCACCCCGCATTAAAGTCGGCTAAACTACTCAATAAATACCACCTTTGTTGCAAAGGGCTGGCGTCATTGAACGCATAGCAAGATTGTGTCAATTTATCGATTGGATAGGTACCCCCGGGAATGTCTCAACGGCTTGGCGATCTTTTAGTAAAAGACAAAGCCATTACATCTGAGCAGCTCGAAGCGGCGGTCAAGGCGCAAAAGGCCTCGCCCAACCTTCGCCTGGGCTCGGTGCTGGTGAAACTGGGATTTCTGTCCGACGATGATGTAACCAATTTCCTTTCGCGCCAGTACGGCGTCCCCGCCATCAACCTGGAATTTTTCGAGATTGATCCCGCGGTGGTCAAGCTGATTCCTGAAGACACAGCCAAACGCTACCAGATTTTACCGTTAAGCCGGGTGGGGGCATCGCTCACCATTGCCATGGTCGATCCCACCAACGTCTTCGCCATGGACGACGTAAAGTTCATGACCGGATTCAATATCGAGCCGGTGGTGGCGTCGGAAAGCTCCATCGTGGCGGGCATCGAAAAAGCCTACGGCGCGGTGGCCACCGACGAGACCTCCAGCCTGGAGACGATTATCGCGTCCATGGGCGACGAGAGCGCGGTTGAGCTGGAGGCGGAACAAGCCGAAGCCACGCTTTCCGAGCTGGAAAGCTCCGCGGAAGAAGCTCCCATCGTGAAGCTGGTGAACCTGATACTGAGCGACGCGGTGAAGCGCGGGGCCAGTGACATTCACATTGAACCCTATGAGAAGGAATATCGCGTGCGCTTCCGGGTGGACGGAATTTTGCACGAGATCATGGCGCCGCCGCTGAAGCTGAAAGACGCGATCACGTCACGCATCAAGATCATGGCCAAGCTCGACATCAGCGAAAAGCGCCTGCCGCAGGACGGGCGCATCATGCTGAAGATGCAGATTGGCAACCGCAAGAAGCAGCTCGACTATCGCGTGAGCTGCCTGCCGACCTTGTTCGGCGAAAAGATCGTCATGCGGCTGCTGGACAAGGAAAACCTGCGGCTGGACATGACCAAGCTGGGCTTCGAGCAGGAATCCCTGACCAAGTTCGAGCGCGCGATTTTAAAGCCTTATGGAATGGTGCTGGTGACCGGACCCACCGGGTCGGGGAAAACCAACACGCTGTACTCATCGATCTCGCGGCTCAACACACCGGATACCAATATCATGACCGCCGAGGACCCGGTGGAATTTCAACTGGCGGGCGTTAACCAGGTGCAGATGAAGGAATCCATCGGCCTGAATTTTGCGGCCGCCCTGCGGTCCTTTCTGCGGCAGGACCCCAATATCATCCTGGTCGGGGAGATTCGTGATTTCGAGACCGCTGAAATTGCCATCAAGGCGGCGCTTACCGGCCACCTCGTCCTCAGCACCCTGCACACCAACGGCGCGCCGGAAACCATCAGCCGCTTGATGAACATGGGAATTGAGCCATTCCTGGTGGCGACCTCGGTGCATCTCATCGTGGCGCAACGCCTGGTGCGCCGCATCTGCTCAAGCTGCATCGAGCCGGTCAAACTTCCCCCGCAGGCGCTGGTGGATGCAGGCTACACTCCGGAAGAATCCAAGAAGATCACGGTATTCAAAGGCAAGGGATGCAATGTTTGCGGCAACAGCGGATATAAAGGACGCGCCGGGCTGTATGAAGTGATGGAAATTGACGACGAAATTCGGGAGTTGATCCTCGTGGGAGCGTCAGCGCTGGAGCTCAAGAAAAAGGCCATTGAACGCGGGATGATCACGTTGCGGCGCAGCGGATTGATCAAGGCCATGGACGGGGTCACCACTCTCGAAGAGATTGCCCGTGAGACCGTGCACTAGGTATCAACAGATCACAAACAGGGAAGGCCTTATCTATGGATGTCACACTCAGCGATCTGCTCAAAAAAATGTTGGAGATGGGCGGCAGTGATCTGCATATCACGACCAACTCCCCCCCGCAAATCCGGGTGCACGGCAAACTGAACCCCATGGATATGCCGCAGCTCACGCCGGCTGAAACCAAGCAATTGGCATACAGCGTGCTGACGGACGCGCAGAAACATCGCTTCGAAGAAAACCTGGAACTCGATTTTTCATTCGGAATGAAGGGTCTGGCGCGCTTCCGCGGCAATATTTTCAACCAGCGCGGCGCGACGGCCGCGGTCTTCCGCGTCATTCCTTTCGAAATACGCTCCTTTTCACAGCTCAGCCTGCCCGCCATCGTTTCCAAGTTGTGCGACAAGCCGCGCGGCTTGATCCTGGTGACCGGACCTACCGGTTCGGGGAAATCCACCACCCTGGCGGCCATGATCGATAAGATCAATACGGAGCGCCACGAGCACATCATCACCATTGAAGATCCGATCGAGTTCGTTCACCAGAACAAGAACTGCCTGGTCAACCAGCGCGAGGTCCATTCCGACACCAAGTCATTTACCGACGCGCTGCGCGCTTCGCTTCGTGAAGATCCCGACGTTGTGCTCATCGGAGAAATGCGCGACCTGGAAACCATCGAAGCGGCATTGCGCATCGCCGAAACCGGCCACTTGACCTTCGGCACGCTGCATACCAATTCCGCGGTGTCCACCATCAACCGCGTGATCGATGTTTTTCCGTCACACCAGCAGTCGCAGATTCGCGCGCAGTTATCACTGGTGCTGGAAGGGATTCTCTGCCAATCCCTGCTGGCAAAGGTGGGCGGGCAGGGACGGGCGATGGCCATGGAGGTGCTGGTCCCCAATCCGGCCATCCGCAACCTGATTCGCGAAGACAAAGTGCACCAGATCTATTCATCCATGCAATCAGGACAGGACAAATTTGGGATGCAAACCTTCAACCAGTCGCTGGCGTCGTTGTATTTCCAGAAACAGATCACCCTGGAGGCGGCGACCACGCGGTCGTCGATGCCCGATGAACTGGTGGAGATGATCAACCGCGGGGACCGGACCAAGGCGCCGATCGCGCCCCCGGTAAGAAGGTAAAAGGTTTTACAGGAAATGGAGAACTACTATGGCGGTATTTGAATATTCCGGAAAAACGGCTACCGGCGAATCGGTAAAGGGCGAAAGAGTGGCCCTCAACAAAGACGCCTTGCGCGCCGCATTGCGCCGGGAGCGCATACAGGCGGGGCCCATTAAGGAAAAGGGGAAGGAATTCACGCTTCCCAAATTCGGAGGGGGCAAGGTCAAGACCAAGGAAGTGGCGATCTTCTTCCGCCAGTTCTCGGTGATGATCGACGCCGGGCTTCCGCTGGTGCAATGCCTGGAGATACTGGCGTCGAACCAGGAAAATTCCACGTTCCAGCAATGCCTGACCGGCGTACGCACTACGGTGGAAGGCGGCGCGACGCTGGCGGTGGCCATGGGAGGCTATCCCAAGATTTTTGACGAGCTCACCATCAACATGGTGGAGGCGGGCGAAACCGGCGGTATTCTCGACATCATTCTGCAGCGGCTGGCAACCTATGTGGAAAAAGCGGTGAAGCTTCGCGCCGCGGTGAAATCGGCGCTGGTGTATCCGGTTTCGGTCATCAGCATCGCCATTCTTGTAGTGGGCGCACTGCTGAAGTTCGTAGTGCCAATTTTCGCCAACCTGTTCGTGGGTCTGGGCGTCGAGCTGCCGCTGCCCACTCGCATCGTCATCGGGCTGAGCCACTTCATCGGCAGTTACTGGTGGGTGTTCTTCGTGGCTCTGGGCGCCTTGTGGTGGGGCGTGAAGATGATTCGCAAGGACCCTAAGGGCGAGTACTTTTTTGATTCGTTGCTGCTCAAGCTGCCGGTACTGGGCATGCTGTTGCGCAAGATCGCGGTGGCGCGTTTTACCCGTACGCTGGGAACCTTGATCACTTCCGGCGTGCCCATTCTTGACGGCATGTCGATCACCGCGCGCACCTCGGGCAACGCGGTGCTGGAAAGGGCCCTCATGAGGGTGCGTAAGGCAATTGAAGAGGGCCGGACCATCGTGGATCCGCTCAAGGAAAGCGGAGTATTTCCCAACATGGTCACGCAGATGATCGGCGTCGGAGAAGCCACCGGCGCAATGGATAACATGCTGCAAAAGATCGCGGACTTCTACGAGGACGAGGTCGATACCGCCACCAAGAACATGCTTACCCTTCTGGAGCCGCTGATGATCGGGTTCCTGGGCATCGCGGTGGGAGGCATCGTAATTTCGTTGTACATGCCGCTGTTTGCCATGATCGGAAAACTGGCAGGGTAAGGCGCCGGTTAAGGACTGCCCGGCCACTCGGGCCGAACGCCTGGCGGACTTCAGCAACGAAGAAACCGGCCAGCCTGGCGCGGCAGGCAGGCTGGCGGCGGGATGTCCCGCCATCTTGCCGGAGATTGACGCGGGCGCGGAATCCCCGCGCGGGCACTCACAATTCATGTTAAGCGATCTCAACGCGCGCACATCCCTATCGTGGCTGGTCAAGGTGAGGATAATTACCATCACTTTCCTGCTGGGAATCGGGATGGTGATCATTCGCCTCACCAAGACCAATGTTTCAGAAAAATATTTTCTGACGATCATTGTTCTCTGGTACACGATTGCGGTTTTGTTCGTGGCCTTGAGTTCGTTGAGCAGCGAATTCAAGTTACAGGCGCGCCTGCAAATTTTTACCGATCTCGCCTTCTGTACGGCGGTCATCTACATTACTGGCGGCATCGACACTTATTTCAATTTTCTTTATCCCCTGCTGATCATCGTCGCCAGCATTTTGCTGCCCCGGTGGTGGGCATACCTGACGGCGGCCTTGTCGTTCATTTGCTTTGGCGGGATACTGGAGCTGTCTTATTTCGAAATCATCCGCTCGTTTTCCATCAGCCGTCCGGATTTGAAGTCGCTGCAGGCGGTCATCCTGGTAAACCTGGCGGCTTACCTGGCCATCGCACACCTGGCCAGCGATCTCAGCAAAAAGTTACGGCAGATCGACGTCAGACTGCTCGATAAGAGCGGGCAACTGGAAAACCTGCAAAGCCTGCACGAGAACATCATCAATTCCATGCGCGGCGGTTTGATCACGACCGCGATGGACGGCCGCATTGAGTTGTTGAACGCTTCGGCCGAAAAACTGCTGGAACGTACCGCGGCTGAAGTCAAGGGCCTGCCGGTGGGCCAGTTATTTTCTGACCGGCTGCCCGACGTGCACTCGCAAAACAAGCAGGGTGAAGTTCGCTGCGTCACCCCTTCCGGGGAGCAGAAGACGTTTGCCTTGATGGTGAGCGCCCTGGCGGTGCCCGACCGCGGGACCCTGGGCCACGTTTACACATTTGACGATCTCAGCGACATTCGCCGCCTGGAGCGTGAGGTCCGCATGCGCGAACGGCTGGCCGCGGTGGGAAGAATGGCCAGCGGAATCGCCCACGAGATTCGCAACCCGCTGGCGTCAATCGCGGGCTCGGTGAAGATACTGGCCGGGATTTCGGCGCTGAGCGACGACCAGCACACTCTGGTGAATATCGTGATCCGTGAATCGGAGCGGCTGAACTCGATCATCTCCGATTTCCTAAGCTATTCACGGGAGAAAACCTACACGTTTGCCTCCACCGACCTGGTGAAACTCTTGAACGAGACTCTGGCATTGCTGGAAAACCGTCCTGACCCTTCAGGCGCGAACTATGTAATCATCCGCAACATTTCCGCTGAGCACGCCATGACGCGGGCGGACGGAGACAAAATCAAGCAGGTTTTCTGGAACCTCCTGGAAAATGCGATGCGAGCGATGCCGGGAGGAGGGCAACTCACAGTTTCACTCACCATGGAAAAGCGGTGGTGGCATGTGAGTTTTGCCGATACCGGGCACGGCATTACCGTGCAGCAGGCGGAAAAACTGTTTGAGCCGTTCCAGTCGGGTTTCACCGGCGGGACCGGCCTTGGGTTGGCCATCGTGTACCAGATTGTGCAGGCCCATTCCGGAAAAATCAGCGCCCGTTCGCTGCCGGGGCAAGGCGCAGAGTTCATACTGCAACTGCAACCTGAACCCCAGGCGGTGGCGCAACCCCCGGTTGCGGCAATGGCGCAGCCCCCGGTGGTCGCGGCGCCCGCGCAGATAAAGGCCACTCATGGCTAGCGTGCTGGTATGCGACGATGAACGCTCCATTTGCGAGACCCTGCAGATCGCGCTGCGCCTGGACGGGCACACGGTAGAAACCACTACCTCCGGTGAAACCGCGATCAAGAAAATCGATACCACCGCCTACGAGGTGGTCATCACCGACATCCGCATGCCCCGCATCAGTGGGCTCGAAGTGCTGCGCCATTCACGGCAAACCTCGCCAGAATCGGCGGTGGTGTTGATCACGGGAAATGAAGATTACGAAGCGGCGGTACAGGCGGTAAAGGCGGGAGCCTTCGATTACATTCAAAAAGGCCCGGGACTGCTGGAAGAGGTCAAGGTGGCGGTGGGAAGAGCCACCGAGATCAGCAAGCTGAGGCGGCAGAACTTCGCGCTGAAGCGCGACGCAGCGTCCCGTAATTCGCTGGATAACATCATTGGCGTCAGCCCCCTGATGGAGAAGCTGAAACAAACCATCCGCAAGATTGCTCCCACCACCAGCACGGTGTTGATTCACGGCGAGAGCGGCACCGGCAAGGAGCTGGTGGCGCGGGGGATCCACGTGTGTTCGCCGCGTTCGGCGGAACCTTTCGTGTGTGTAAACTGTGGAGCGTTTCCCGAAGCGCTGCTGGAAAGCGAAATGTTCGGGTATGTGAAAGGCGCGTTTACCGGCGCCAATGAAACCAAGCGAGGCCTATTTGAATTTGCCCATGGCGGCACGCTGTTCCTGGACGAAATCGGGGAAATGACGCTGACCATGCAGGTGAAATTGCTGCGCGCACTGCAGGAACGAAAGGTGCGCCCGGTGGGCGGCAGTACCGAGATCGATGTGGACGTGCGGGTGATCGCCGCCACCAACCGCGACCCGGAGAAGATGGTGGCGGACCACAGCTTCAGAGAAGACCTCTACTATCGCATTAGCGTAATCCCCCTGGAAGTGCCGGCTTTACGGCTGCGGCGCGATGACATTCCGATACTGGCCAACTATTTTCTGGAACGGCTGACGGTAGCGGTGGGCAAAGATCGCAAGAAGATTTCCCCCGTTGCCATGCAGACCCTGGTCGATTACGAATGGCCGGGAAACGTCAGGCAACTGGAAAACACGATTGAGAGGGCGGTGGCGATGTCCTCGGCCGAAGACCTGGTCATCGAGTGGATGGAGCGCCGCCGCATGGAAGCGCCGGCGAACAGTTTTCCCGAAGGCGCTTATCTCAACGGTTTTTCCGTGCCGCCCCAGGGCATGAACATGGAAAAGGCGGTGGCGGATGTGGAACGCAAGCTGATTGAATCGGCCTTGCAGCAATCCGCGGGGCGGCAGACCCGAGCCGCCGAACTTCTGCAGATGTCTTACCGGTCGTTTCGCCATCTGGTCAAGAAGCACCGGCTCTCTCGTTAAACCGTCAGAACGGCCTAGTGGGCGCTCTTTCCTCCTGCGCTGGTGAACTCCTGCGTCCGAATGCCGGCTTACCAAGTTTGCAGCCAGCCGTCTAACCCACCAAACCGGCTCACCCGGCAATCGCAATATCTGAACTATTGTTCTCACCCCTGCGTATCAAGGTGTGACCACCATGCGCATGTTCACCGACATTGCCGTGCAGACCCTGCAAACTCTGTGGGCGCAAAAGCTGCGCGCTTTTCTCACCATGTTCGGCATTGCCTGGGGAGTGGGCTCGCTGCTGCTGCTGGTGGGTTTGGGTGAAGGATTTCGCTCCGGGCAACACCGCCAACTGAAGACCATGGGCACGAACATCGTCTGGACCTTTGGCGGCCGGGTGCCGGCAGTGGTGGGCAGCTCCAACTCCTCTCGCCAGTACCGGCTTACCATGCACGATTACCACGCGATCAAGGATGAGGCCAAGCTGGTCGGAAATATCTCGCCGGTATTGAACCGCCAGGACATCCGCGCCGGCAGCGACTTCAACAACACCAATGGCGAGGTGTTCGGAGTGGCGCCGGCGTATAACCAAATCCGCACAATTCCGCTCATCCAGGGCCGCTGGTTGAATGATGAGGACGAGGCCCAGGTGCGCCACGTCGCCATTCTGGGTTTTGAGATGCGCAAGAACCTGTTTCCCGGCAGGCCGGCTTTAGGGAACTCCATCCTGCTCAACGGAACCCGCTATGAGGTCATCGGGGTGCTGGAAAAAATCGGACGCGAAGAGAACAACGGCACCAACATACGGGCATTCATCCCGCTAAGCGCTATGCGGGAATCGTTTCCCATGAAGGGCGAGAACATGGCTCCGGATGCGATTTCCTTTTTAAACTGGCAGCCGGTGTCGGCGCAGTTCGATGAGCAGGCGCGCGGCGAAGTCCACCACATCATCGCCCGCAATCACGATTTTGATCCTGCGATCAAGGACGCGTTTGAAGAACAGGACAGCGTCGAAGAAGAGCGCATGGTAGGCAAGATCTTCGACACCATGGACTGGTTCCTGGGTGGCGTGGGGGTTGTGACCCTGCTGCTCGGCGCCATTGGCATCGTGAACATCATGCTGGTTTCGGTCAGCGAGCGCACCGGGGAGATTGGCCTGCGCAAGGCCCTGGGGGCCACCAACACCAACATCCGTTCGCAATTCCTACTGGAAGGCGCGTTCCTTACCGGGTTGAGCGGGTTGCTCGGCCTGGCAGCGGCGTCGGGCTTTATGGGACTGCTGGGAATGTTGCCGCAGCCGCCGGGATTCGACACCCCGCGATTAGTCCCGCAATCAGCGGCGGCGGCCATCACATTGCTGGCGCTGGCCGGCATCTTCGCCGGAATGTACCCGGCGATCAAGGCCTCACGGATGGAACCGGTCGAAGCCTTGCGAAAGGAATAGAAATCAATGATTCGCGACCTGTGGGGCCAATCCTACGAAGCGTTGATGCATAACCGGCGGCGTTCGCTACTGACCATGCTTGGGATGGCGTGGGGCATCGCCACGGTGGTGATCCTGCTGGCCTACGGCGCCGGCTTCGAGCGCGCAATTTTTTACGTATTTCGCGGCTTCGGATCGAACCTGATCATGGTCTTCCCCGGACGCACGTCGTTGCAGGCGGGCGGTACCAAAGCGGGGACCGAAGTGAGGTTCACCAAGGACGACGTGGAGGCCATCGCGTCCGAGGTCCCATTCGTAAAAGGCATTTCGGCGGTGGTGGACAAGCGTGCGAACGTGCAGCGCGATACCCGCAGCGGACAATTTGGCGTCGAGGGCGTGCATACGGTTTTTCAGCGTATCCGCAATATGAAAGTGGGCAGCGGGCGGCCTTTTAATGAAGAGGACGAGATCGCCCAGAGCCGCGTGGCGGTCATCGGCGACAGCGTAAAAGACAAGCTCTTTTCCGGTGAGCCGGCGGTCGGCGAAAGCATTCGCATCGATGGCCTGACCTTCCAGGTAGTGGGGGTGCTGGAACACAAAGTCAATGATGGTGGCGGCGACCAGGGAGGAGCTAACAGTTCCATCCTGATTCCGCTAAGCGTGATGGGAAACCTGACGGACACTCGCTATCTCAGCGGCATCATGCTTGACTATGAAGGCAACGCGCATGAGAAGGTGGTGGCCGCTATCCGAAAGTGCATGGCGGCGCGGCACAACTTTCAGATCGCCGATCACCGCGCCATGTTTGTGGCTGACCTGGCCAACGACATCGCCGAATTTTCCATCATCACCACCGGCTTGAAAATCCTGCTGGCCTTCATCGGGACTCTAACCCTGGGAATCGGCGGCATCGGCTTGATGAACATTATGCTGGTCTCGGTGCAGCAGCGCACCCGGGAAATCGGGATCCAAAAGGCGCTGGGTGCGCGTAAGCGGCATATCCTGTTCCAGTTTCTATCGGAAGCCATGGCCATTACCCTGGTGGGCGGTATAGCCGGTGTGATCATGGCTTACCTGCTCTCCGCAGCGGTGGGCCCGCTCACCTTGTTCAGCGCGTTTGAAAAAAATGCGGAGGCGGCGGACATCCGGCTGATCATCGATCAATCGACATTGCTGGCCGCCACCCTGATTCTCGCCTTGGTGGGGATCGTGAGCGGCATGCTGCCCGCGATCCGCGCCGCCAATCTTGATCCCATCGACGCTCTGCGTTACGAATAGAGATCGGCGAAGCAAGAACCCACTCGGGTAAGATTGAGAGATGGAAGCCGGCGAGCGGCGATTGCAACTAGTGCTGGAGCAGCTCAAGCTCTACGATCATCCGCTGCTGGTGTTTTCAGCGCGGCGCAAAGCCGACGCCGTGGAAGTGATCATCAACTTTGCCGATCCCAACGTCAAAGTGCACACCTACTACTTCGAGATGCACCCGCGCGACCTTGATCATCCGCAGTTCGAGTGGACGTTCCAGCGCCAGCTTTTCGATTGCCTGCATGACTACCTGATTGAGATGTTCGTGCGCACCCCGCAGAGCCGGGACCTTCCTGGTGAGTAAAGCGGGAGAGTTGCTCCGCCAGCGAATCGCCGAGGAAATTCGACGATGCGGGCCGGTCCCGTTTTCCCGCTATATGGAAATGTGTCTCTATGAGCCGGAGCTGGGCTATTACCAACGGCCGGAGGAAAAATTCGGCAAAGATGGAGATTTTTATACCTCCAGCGACGTTCACGCGGTGTTCGGCCGGCTGCTGGCCATGCAATTTGAGGAAATGTGGCGGGTGATGGGCTCGCCGCAACCGTTTGAGATAGTGGAAATGGGGCCGGGCCGCGGGCTTTTCGCGCGCGACGTACTGGATTGGCTGGAAGCTCATTATCCCGCGTTCTATAGAGCAGTGCGCTATTGGCTGGTGGAAGCTTCCACGGCGCTCAGGACAAGGCTTGGCGACCGGTTGGCGGAACATGTATCCCGCGGCAAGGCGCAGGTTCGAGCGAGCCTTGATTTCGGATTGAATAATCGATCGATTGTGTTCTGCAATGAATTTTTCGATGCCTTGCCGGTCCAACTGGTTACGCCTGACGGCGAAGTTCGGGTGGAAATCTGCGAAGAGATCGCATCTGGGCCACGATTCACCGAGGTGATTGTTCCGGCATCGAGCGCCGTCCTGCACTATCTTGACCGGTTCAGCGTGCTGCCCGAGGCCGGGGAGAGGCTGGAGGCGGGGTTGGTCGCTCAGCACTGGATCAAAGATATTTCGGTTGCGATGCAGGCCGGGTTCCTGGTGGTGATTGATTATGGCTATCTGCGCGAAGAGCAACTGCGGGGAAGGCATCGCGGGACCCTGGTATGCTCGCGGCAGCATAGGCTGTCGGAATCGCCGTACGATCTGCCCGGCGAGCAGGACATTACCAGTCACGTCAACTTCACGGCACTGCAGGCCGCGGCAGGAATGGATCTGCTGGGGCTGGTAACGCAGGCGCAGTTTTTATTGGGGATTGGTGAGGCCGATGAGTTTGCCGGCGTCTTTCAGCATGCCACGCTGCCGCAGGAACGGGCCAAGATGGGGTTGCAGCTAAAGCACCTGATAGCGCCGGAGGGGATGGGAGAGACATTTCAAGTAATGGTGCTGGCTAAGGGTCTTTCGGGTGTGGACGCGGGGCAACTGAGCGGGTTGCGCTTTTATCGGGAGATCTCCGCGCGAGCGTGAAGAATTCTCAAACCAACTTAAAGCAAAAGAAAACGCGAGGTCCTTTGCTCGAACAAGAAGCAAAGCTCGCTTCAGGATGACAAGGGGGAAGGGTGGTGCACGCTTCTCCAGATTGCTTCATGCAACTTCTTGAGATTCTGGCGACAGAGCAAGACAAGACAACAAGAAAACCAGATAAACGCGAAATTCTGCCGGCTTGATTAGGTCGCCGGCAGTTTGTCGTTTTCTCAAGTGGTGCTGGGGTCCTTTGCGGCGTCTTTGGAATAGGGAGTTGATAAGTACTTTCGGGCTTCATCCTGGGCGCCCTGGGTGTTGTCGTTGGTTTGCAGGGCTTGCCGGTATTCGTTTACCGCGCGGTCGCGCTGGCCGGTAATGTCGAATATTTTGCCTACCTGGATGTGTCCCCACACTTCGGTCCAGCGAGGTTCTCCGTCGCCATTTATGGCTTCACGGTAGGCGTTGGCGGCGGCCTGGTAATTCTTCTGCAGCAGGAACACTTCCCCTATGCGGTAGTGGGCCAGGGAACTGTTCTTGTTGCTGTCGAGGCTTTTCTGGAACTCTTTCAGCGCTTCGTTAAAGTCGCCCTGCGCCACCAGCTGCTGGCCACGCAGTATGGCGATGCGGACTTTAATATCCGGGCTCATTTTCAGGACCCAACTATTGGGGTCGAGGATGATGCGCCGCGGCTTGCCAAAGGTTTCGATGGCGTAAGGGGAATGGGTGCCGACGACGTCAATACGCTGCAATTCGGACTTGCCGTCGGTGTCGATGCGGAGCTGAAGCGGCATCTTGAACAAGTCGAGATCCTGAGAGATTTCGCCCACAACGCGGAAGCCTTTGGCGACGCGGTACACACTGTACTTGTCATGGAATTCGGGGGCGCCGGTGCCATCAAGCCATTGGGTGAAAAAGGCGGTGAGAGGTTCTTGATGGTTGGCTTCAGCTATCGCTCGTAAATCGCTAGTGGAGGACGGTTTACCGGCGAACTTCGCGGCAAATTCCAGCATGGTTTTGTTGAAAGCGGGGTCGCCCACAACCCAGCGCAGCATGTGGAAAATCATGCCGCCCTTGTCGGTGGTCAACGACTGAAACTCGGACGAAAAAGGATCGAGCTTGCCGGCGCTGGAGAGTGGAATGGTGTCATAGGCGAGGGCGCCGACCGACATATCCTTGGTGGCCTCTTCGAAGCCGGCCGAGCCCGCCGCGTTTTCCACATAGCGCACTTCGGAATAACGCGCGGCGCCTTCCTGCAGCCAATAATCGTCACGAGTCGCGGGACTTACAGAAACTCCCCACCACTGATGGGCAATGGCGTTGGCCAGCAGCCGGTAGTTGGTTTTTTCGGTAACGCCGCGAGATGCGATGGCGGCAATCTCGGGGGCCCATGCGGAGGGCACGGTGTCATCAGGCAACTCGACCACATACAGCAGTGGAGAAGGAGGCGGTCCGTACAGCGAGGTGAAGTAAACGAATTCCTTTTCAGCGGTTTCAGCGTAGGCGGCCGCTAATTGCTTGTGGCCGGGTTTCAAGAAAACGTGAACGTTGGAGCCGGTGGTCTTTTCCTCAAACTTCCCGGCGATGATCGTCCCCGGGAAGCTGGGCTTGCGGGAGTTAAAAGTGTAAGTAACTTTGGCGCCGGCAGGGTGAACGCCGGAGGAGGGAACACGTCCGCTGCCGATCACCTTCATTCCCGCAGGCACGGTGACGTTGATGGTGGATGTGAAACGGTTAACCCCGTAACCGGCGAGGGGAAACCAGCGTCCCGCATAGAGAAGGTAGGACGTTTCAGGTCCGATATAGGCGAGTTTCAGTCCCTCGACGGGGCTGTCGTCGGCACTGGCAAGCACGCCTTCATAGTCGAAGGTCAGGCTGGTGGAAACATTCTTGCTGAGACCGCCGGGCAGGGCGATACGCACCGATGAATCCTGGGTTACCCGCTCAGCCGAGAGGGTGTGACCGGCGGCGTCAACCACGCGAGTGGGGCGCAGGCCGTTATGCAGCTCGAATACGGCGACGCTGATGTCGTCCAAAGCAGTAAACCGGACTACCGCATGGGCGGTGAGCTTATGCGTCGTAGGAAATAACTCGGCGTTGATCTCATAGTCATCCACTCGAATGCGGGGCTTTTCCGCCGCAAAACCGGCGATGCCAGTAAATAACAGGAAAAAAGACAAGCACAAGTTCAGGGCGGGAAGGCGCAGCGATCTTCGCAAATGCATAAGTGAGACTCCGAAGTAGGACTGTTATTCGATGAAGCGCCGAGGGCAAAAGATGCGCCCAAACCGTTAAAAACGCAGGCGACTTCGATCGTCCGAAAAAGAATCAGGTGCGCTGGTGGCCACCCCCGGCGAGCACCGATGAAATGATTTTGGCGGCCCGCTGCGCTGGGGTTTCGACCGCGGCATAACCGGAGACGCGCAACTGATCGCGCACGCCGGCGAGCTCCTCAAGCATCCGGCTTCGCGGAGGGCCGTCGTCGATGAGCTCCGCGAGACTTTCCTGGACCCTGCTGGGGCTGAAGTTACCCTGCACCAGTTCAGGCACCACCTGTTTCCCGGCAATCAGGTTCACCATGGCAAAGAAGGGAACGTCCACCAGCCGCCTTCCCAATAGCCAGGTGAGTCTTGCAACCCGGTAAACCATCACGAACGGGGTACCCGCGAGAGCAGCCTGGACGGTCGCGGTTCCGCTGGCGACCACTGCGGCGCGCGATTGCAGGAGCGCCTGCCATGCATCGCCGAGCAGGGTGATGGATACGGGCGGCGTGGCCGTCAGCAGGTTCGTAATCTGGGCGCGGAGCCACTCCCGGTCAAGGGTGGAAGCCACGGGCACGAGAAATTGATAGTCATCCCCCAGCAGGCGCGCAGCCCCAAGCAATGCGGGAAGATTCAGCAGCACCTCTTTCTTGCGGCTTCCGGGAAGCAGCGCAATCCAGTGTTTGGAAGTGTCAAGGCCATTTTTCATGGCGAATGATTCCCGGGGCGCGGAGGCCGGCACGGCAGCTGCGAGGGGATGCCCGACAAAATCGGCATCGATGCCGCGCTGCCGGTAAAACTCTTCTTCAAAAGGAAAAATCACCAGCATTTTGTCCACGTACTTGTGCACGAGTTGAATCCGGCCGGGACGCCACGCCCAAAGTTGCGGGCTGACAAAATAGATCACCGGAATACCCATGCGATGAAGAGCCCGCGCCATGCGAAAATTGAAGTCCGGAAAATCGATGAGCACGGCGGCAGCGGGCCGGCGCTCTCGGGCGGCCTGCATCAGGCGCTGGAAATTTTGGCGAATGCGCGGGAGATGCCGCAACACTTCCACCAATCCCACTACGGCAACATCGCGGGATTCGATCACCAGGTCAAAGCCGGCGGCGCGCATCTCGTCCCCGCCCAGGCCAAAGCATTCCCAATCGGGATGGTCTTGCTTCAGGGCTTCGACCAACTGGGCGCCGTAGTGTTCTCCCGAAGCTTCTCCCGCGGAGATGAGTATGGAGGTCAGTGGCCGACCGCGGGTGGGGGGGGAGGCGGCGTCGCGGGAGCGCCTACGATGCCGACGTAGGGGTTATAGAGATAGGTATCCTGAAAATCGAACTGCCCGAAATGAAGCTTGAGCACATAGATGGGGTCGAAGAACCATGCGCCCCGGGGCAGACGCGGGTCGTCCTTGTCAATCCAGTCCCAGGGAGCGGCGGCGCTGTTGGGCCGCATCACGTCGCCGCGAAAATGGCCGCCGATGCTGCCCATCTCGCACGCAGGACGGCGAGCGCCGGCGAGAGCGCAGAACCGGTCGGCGAAGTCGGACACTGTACCAAATGTCATGTTAGGTTCGCGAGTCTGCAACGCATGCTGCCAGAAGGTCCGGTAAATCGGCAATAAGCCGTAGGTAGCGGTGGCGGGAGTGTGGGCGGAATATTCCACCGGCTCCCCTACACGAAAAACGATCAGGGGATCATCGGGAAGCGAGACTTGACCATCCCAGGGATGGATTCCGTGTTTCTGCGACTCCACGTACAGAACCGGATGCCCTTTTTCGAGAGTGAGTTCCTGCCGGGCCTTGCCCGAAGTGATGATCAGGCGAGTGGCTTCGGGGGCCACGGCGCGCACCATGTAATCGTGGGCGACGGTTTCAATGGCAATGACGGCGGGCCCGCCCACCGCGTTCTTGTCGACGATCTCCAGAACGCCTTCGAGATCATTCTCGTGGTTAAACTCGATTTCCCTGCGCACCCCGCCGGTGAGAATGTCTTTGTATTTCTGCTGGATCGACGTGAGGATGTCGGAGTAGTCCTTCTGCACCAGCGACCAGTCGCGGGGATGATAGAGGGCGTAGTGCAGAAAGTAGTAGCGCCCGCTTTCGAGCACCGAGTAATAAACGTAGCTGCGCAGCTTGAATTTCGAATCGGCCGCGTTCTTCCAGTTGTTGTTGCCGACCCAGTCACCGTCAAAATCGAAGTTCGTGGGAAAGTCGAAGCGATGCTCGTCAATGGTTCCGGCGACGCGATGGTAGATGACCGGCGCAAATTGCCTGACCATCTGCAGCATTTCCACTTCACGAGGCAGATCCCCGGTCAACTCGGGGGCATGAAGCTGCTTCTTAACCGGCGGCGGAACCGGCTTGGCAATGGGCAGAAATGCCAACCCAGGCAGAGCAACCGCACGCGAAGACACCCGCTGAGCAGGGTGGATTGGCGGTGGGTCCGAGGGAGGTAGGGGCGAGGCGGATGCAGAGATGACCATGCTCGCGAAAATCCAGATCAAAGGCCGAAAAACGATGGCAGGGAGGGAGGGCACACAAGTACTAACCCCAAAGCAGCGAAAAACTCTTGCAGTTGAGGTCTTCATTCGCGTGCTGCCGCTCTGACTCCCAGACCAGCGAGTTCGCCGTTTCCGGAGGGCGAAAGGTTTTCCTGGTCTTTATATTGCAACTGGTAAAGCTTCCAGTAGATGCCGCGCTGCAGTAGCAACTGCTGGTGCGAACCGATTTCCTGCAGCTTGCCCTTGTGCATCACCATGATCTTGTCGGCGTTCTGAATGGTGGAGAGACGGTGGGCGATGATCACCGAGGTTCTGCCGGCCACCATGCGGGAGAGGGCCTCGCGCACCTTTACTTCAGTTTCAGTGTCAACGCTGGATGTGGCCTCATCGAGAATGAGAACGCGGGGATCGTGCGCCAGAGCGCGGGCAAATGAGATGAGCTGCTTCTGCCCGGTGGAAAGGGTGCTGCCGCGTTCGCGCACCTCTTCCTGAAAGCCGCCGGGAAGGGTGCGGATAAAATCGGCGATGTTGACCTCGGCGGCAGCGCGCTGCAGGTCTTCGTCAGTGATCCAGGAGGAACCCAGGCGAATATTCTGTTCGATGGTGCCGGAGAAAAGAAACGGGTCCTGCAGGACCATGCCAAAACGGCGGCGCAGGTCGGGGATGGCAAGCTCCCTGATATCCACCCCGTCCAACCGGATGGCGCCGCGCTGCACGTCGTAGAACCGCACCAGCAGGGAGATGATGGTGGTCTTACCGGCGCCGGTGTGGCCCACGATGGCGATGGTTTCGCCGGGCTCAATGACGAACGAGACGTCGCGCAGCACCCAATCCATGTCATTGCCGAAATGCTCAGGCGAAACGGTTTTTCCGGTGGGCATGGCGCGGTAGGCGAACCAGACATGATCGAACTCGATGCGGCCGGGCCCGTCGGAGCGGCGCGGAGATTCGGGAGAAACCACTTCCGCCCTGGTATCCAGGAGCTTGAAGATTCGTTCGCTCGACGCCATGGCTGATTGCAGGATGTTGTATTTTTCGCTCAAATCCTGGATGGGGCGGAAGAAACGCTGGGCGTACTGAATAAAAGCCACCAGGATGCCCAGGCTTACCGCGCCGCGCAGTACCTGGTTGCCGCCGAACCACAGCACCGCGGCCACCGCCATGGCGGAAAAGACTTCCACCACCGGGTAATAAACCGCATGGGCCATGATGGCGTCTTTGAACGCCTCCATGTGGATTTCGTTGATCTCGACAAAGCGGTTATAGGCCCGTTGCTCGCCGTTAAAGAGCTGCAGCACCACGATTCCGCTGATGTGTTCCTGCAAAGCGGCGTTGATGCGCGCCACAGCGGTCCGTATTCGGCGGTAGGAATCACGGACTTTCTTGCGAAAGACCATGGTGGCCATAAAGATGAGGGGAAGCACTGAAAAGGTGATCAGCGCCAGCCACCATTTCATTCGCAGCATAATGACCACAATGCCGGAAAGGACGAAGATATCCTCGAAGATGGAGACGACGCCGGCGGTGAACATCTCGTTGAGCGCGTCCACATCGCTGGTGACCCGGGTAACCAGCCGGCCCACAGGATTCTTGTCATAGAAGCCGATGTGCATGGCCTGCAGGTGGCTGAAGATTTCGCGGCGCAGATCGAAGGTAGTTTTCTGTCCGACCCACTGCATCACGTAGGTTTCGAGAAACTCGAGGCCAAAGCTTAGCAGCAGCGCGGCCACATAGAGGGCGGCGATCTGGGCGATTCCGGCCAGCGGCCGCGAACTTAAGAAAGGGTCAAGCCAGCTTCGGGAGGCCTGGCCGCGCGCCGGCGCCAGGTACTTATCGACGGCCACAAGGGTAAAGTAAGGGCCGGCCACATCGGCGGCGGCCTTGAAGAAAATCGCGACCATGACCAGCGCCACCTGCCAGCGATAGGGACGCATATAGCGCAGCAGCCGCTTCATCAGGCGGCTGTCGTAGGCTTTACCGAGGATCTCTTCTTCCTGGGCCATGAAAAAGGTGAGCGCCCGGCGAGCGGGGTGCTGCATTAATTATAGACGGACGAGTTTGAGGAATGGCGCGGGCAAAACTGAGATGCTGACGCCAACTTAGTATTCATGTCTGTGCCGTAGCGTGACGGCCGATCTTTCATCTGACGTAACTTGGTTTGTTGACTCTGAACAAGTTCGAGGAGACCGGAGTAAGACTTGTTTTGGCAGCGAAAGCGACCACAAGCAGGCGCAATTGAAGGTGATTTCTGCAAACGAAATGGCGACGGCGACGCGGAGCTCGGGGCCAGTCACTGCAGCTGTGGGATCCTAGACAGTTCGGCGGGGTCGACCGGTTGTAGCTTGAGGCGGTCTACCAGGAAAAGGACGCGGTCTTTGCGAGCCTGGGCGTTGAGGGCGTGTCCGGCATCGTAGAAACCGATTCTCTTAGGCTGATCGAACAGATCGTAGTAATGCAAGGCCAGCGGGCCGTGCAGCTCTTTATCCTGATTGCCGAACTGCAAGAACACAAAGGCCGGGTTGGAACGCACCACGTAGTACACGGGATCGTCCCAGGCAAAGTCGCGGAGAAGCTGGCGTACGCGGGCGTCGCCGTACTGCTGGTGGTCGTTCGCAATCTGCGGATCCCTCGAAGTCAGGACAGATTCTTCGTCGGCATAGCTGCCCGCCATGAGGACGAAAGTCCCAATCCGCTTTTCAATTCCCGCCAGCATGGCGCCGACGTGCGCATCGAAGCTATGGCCAATGAAGGCGATGCGCTTCGCGTCCACGTCTTTGCGCGGGGTGAGCAGGTCGAGGCCGCGACGGAGATCGACGATCTGTTGCTCACTGGCGTAGCTGCCCTGACCGCTCAGAGGGTCTGGGTCTTCGACGAAGCCCGGCCGAACCTGCGGTGTATCAATGAGCAATGAGACCGCGCCGGAACGCGCCAGCAGAATGGCTTCTTCGAGGAACTGATTGCGGTTTTTCATGGGCGAGCCCGGCATCATCCAATGGCCCCAGAGGACGATAGGGAACGGCCCCTTCCCTTTCGCGGGCTCGACCACATAAGCGGGAACGCGGCCACCTTTGGGACTGGCATAGGTGAGGTCGCGGATAATTGCTCCGTCGCGCTTTTGCAGGCCGATCACTTTGATGTCGAACGGCGCATTGCGGTCATAGTCGAAGTGCCGGAGCATTTCAGCAAACGCGCGATCCCCCACCTTTTGGGCGAATCCTGATGAGGCCAGCACCAGGAGCAACACAATCGCGGTTTTATGCATGAGGTTCCCTGAATTACTTGTCCATGTCGTAGGCGACTTCCACGATGCCTGCCTTAGCATACCTCTCGATGATGCCAAGGACATACGCGCCATTGAGAAGCACGACGACTATGAGAGTGCGGGCCTGCATTTTGTTCTGGTAGCTCAAGCGATTTTCCGCAAGAGCAACGCAGAATTTTTGGATCCAAAAGCAATGCAATTGCAAACCGCACTATCGATATCCACGGCGCGCCCGGCCTCGGGGACGTAGTCGAGGTCGCACTCGGGGTCGGAAACTTCGAGGTTAATGGTGGGCGGCACGATTCCGTGTTTCATGGCCACCAGGGTGGCGGCCACTCCGGCGGCCCCGCACGCTCCCTGGGGATGGCCAATCTGCGACTTCAGCGACGACATGGGGATGGTGGCGGCATGTGCGCCCAGCGCAAGCTTCAAGGCCCGGGTTTCGATGCGATCGTTCAATTGGGTGGAGGTGCCATGAAGATTCACGTATCCCACCTGCTGCGGCGAAATACCGGCGTCGGCGATGGCGACGGAGATGGCGCGCGCTGGTTCTTCGCCGCATTCTTCGAGGCGCACGCGGTGAAACGCTTCGCAGGTTGAGCCATATCCGGCAACTTCGGCATAGATAGCGGCGCCGCGCGCCCGAGCATGTTCGTAGTCTTCGAGAATGAACATCCAGGCGCCCTCGGCAACCACAAAGCCATCGCGATCGGCGGAAAACGGCCGCGACGCTCGTGCCGGTTGGTCATTCCATGAGGAAGTCATGATCTTCATCAATGCGAACCCGCGCATGATGCCCGGGGAGATGGGAGCATCGGCCCCGCCGGCGAGCATCACCGGCTGGGCGCCGCATTGAATCTGGCGCATTGCATAGCCCAGGGCATCGGTGGAGCTGGTGCAACCTGTGGTAATCACATGGCTCATGCCGCGGAGGCCGAAACGCATGCTGATCTCGCTGGAGAGCGTGCCCATGGTCCCGCTGGGAATGCTGTAGAGGCTTATATGCTTGATCTGGCCGGAAAAAAAAAGCCGATATTGTTCTTCGCTGAATTCCTGCGCGCCGCCGCCCGAGCCCAGCACCACCCCGATCTCGCGTTTTTTTTCCAATGACAAGTTCTGGGGATCAATGCCGGCGTCGGCCAGCGCCTCATGGGACGCGGCAATGGCCAGGGGCACCACCCGGGACACATGCTTGCGCTCATGGGCGGTCATCCATGCGAGCTCGTCGAAGCCGCTTACTTCGCCGGCAATCTGCACCGGCAACTCGCTGGGATCGAATCGCGAGATGCGCGCGACTCCGCTCTGCCCGCCCAGGATGGCGCGGCAAAACGCAGCCTTGCCGATGCCATTGGGGCTGACCACTCCCATTCCGGTAATTACAACTCGCCGTGCCATACCTAATATGATTACATTATTTGGCTGCGCGGTTCAGGTTATGTCGCTGGGCATCTACATTTCGATTCCATTCTGCAAAACTAAATGCAGCTACTGTAATTTCGCTTCCGGCGTGTTTTCGGCAGCTATGATGACCGCCTATGTGGACCGCCTGTGCGCCGACATTATGCGGTCGGCGGAGGTCGCAGGGGAGATGGGCGCGCAATTCGAAGCGCAGGTCGATACCGTTTTCTGGGGTGGGGGGACCCCTAACCTGTTGCCGCCTCATGAAATCGAACGAATCATGCAGAGCGCGCGCAACCGCTTCACCGTGGCCGCCGGGGCGGAGGTGACGGTGGAATGCGCTCCCTCCCTGATCAGCGATGAGCTGTTGCAGACCTTTGCCGCTTGCGGCATCAATCGGGTCAGCCTGGGAGTGCAATCGTTCATCGACGATGAAGCCAGGGCGGTGGGACGGGTGCATGGCCGTAGCGCGGTGCATGACGACATCCGGCGGCTGCGGGCCAGCGGAATCTCGAACATCAATGTGGATTTGATCACCGGGTTGCCCCACCAGAACCTCGCGAGCTGGAAGGAGTCAGTGGAAGAGGCGATTCAAACCGGCGTCCCCCACCTGAGCCTTTACATGTTGGAGGTGGATGATGAATCGCGGCTCGGCGCCGAATTGCTGGCGGGGGGCGCGCGCTACCACGCTCACCACGTTCCCGATGACGACTTGATCGCCGATTGTTATTTGTGGGCGGTCGAACGCTTGCAAGCGGCGGGCCTGCAGCAGTACGAGATATCCAATTTTGCCAGGCCCGGATTGGTTTCGAAACATAACTTAAAGTACTGGAAGCGGCTGCCCTACATGGGATTCGGAGTGGATGCTCATTCCATGCTGCGGGCGCGATTCGGCGGGCCTGAACCGGCGGTTGTGGACGTTCGCTTTGCGGTCACCGATTCGCTCACTGAGTATCTGGCCGGGCGTGATCTAGTCCGCACCGGTGTGACCCCGTTGATGGCCTTCGAAGAAGAGATGTTCCTGGGTTTGCGAATGAATGAAGGGGTTGACCTGGCAAAACTCTCTGACCTGCAGGCAGTGGTGAAACCCGATTATCGGCAGCGACTGGCGGAATTGGAATCCAAAGGCTTGATCGAGCGGCAGGGCGCCAATATGCTGCGGCTTACCAATGCGGGGCGTTTGCTGTCGAACGAGGTATTTCAAAGTTTCCTGACCTAGAACGCCGATTACGTCGCGGCCCGCCTCGCTATTCGATGGTGAATTCTTTAAGATTCGGGGCGCAGAGATCGATGGCATTGAAAGCAGGAGGTAATTGAAGGTGCGTCGCGGAAAAACGAAAGTCCTGGACGTGGTCACCCCGTTGGAAACGAAGAGGGAAGCGATAGACGAGAACTCGGCCGATCCTCCTCCGATGATTGATCTTAGAAGCGATACCGTCACCAAGCCTACCGCCGAGATGCGCAGCGCCATGGCGGAGGCCGAGGTTGGGGACGACGTGTATGGAGAAGACCCTACCATCAACCGCCTGGAGCAGGTGGCCGCGGATGTGTTTGGCCGCGAGTCCGCAATTTTCGTGCCCACCGGGACCATGGGAAACCAGATCGCAATCAAGATTCATACCCGTCATGGCCAGGAAGTGATTTGTGAGGAGCGCGCCCATATCTATAACTGGGAGATGGCGATGATGGCGGCGTTCTCGGGATGTGTACCGCGCACGGTGCGCGGTGAGGACGGCATCGTGAACTGGCGACAGCTTGCGCCAATGATTGCGCCGAGGATTTATTACCGGGCGACGACGGGCCTGGTGGTGCTGGAAAATACGCACAACATGGCGGGAGGGACGGTCTGCCCGACCGAAGTTGCGGAGGAAATTTGCGCCGGCGCTCATGACGCGGGGCTTCCGACCCATCTGGATGGCGCACGAGTGTTTAACGCCGCCACCGCGCTGGGCAGGCCGGTGGCGGAGATCACCCGGGGCTTCGACTCGGTGATGTTCTGTCTTTCCAAGGGACTGGGCGCGCCGGTGGGCTCGATGCTGGTAGGAAGCCGGAAATTCATCGACCAGGCGCGCATTTATCGCAAGGCTCTGGGCGGAGGGATGCGGCAGGCGGGCATCCTGGCCGCGGCGGGTCTGATCGCCCTGCAAAAAATGCCGCAGCGGCTGCAACAGGATCATAATAACGCCCGCATTCTGGCGGAAGGTCTGGCGCAAATTCCCGGAATCAAAATCGATCCGCAAAAAGTGAAGACTAATATCGTTATCTTCGATATCAGCGGGCTGGGCATGAATTCCGCCGAATTTACCCAGAAGCTGTCAGGATCAAACGTTTTGGCCAGCGGCATTGGTCCCACCACCGTGCGCATGGTGACCCATTTCGACGTTTCCGAAGGCGGATGCGGCAGGGCGTTGCGGGCGGCCGCGAAAATCGCCCAGCAACTTCATTAAGACCGAAGGGGCAGAGGGTATGGGCGGCAACCATGGCCGCACGTTGAACACTTGCGGTTCATAAGGCGCGAAGTTGGGCCCGGAATGCCTCTGTATAATCAGATTTCAGGCGTACGACCGGTCGCAGCCGCAAAGTAAAAACTCTTCCCCGGCTTGACCGCTTCCACGGAGGAATTTTGGATTTCGAATACAGCGATGAGCAGGAGGATTTGCGTAAGTCGGTGCGCGAATTCGCCGAACGTGAAATTCTGCCCAATGTAATGAAGTGGGACGAAGCCAGCGAGTTTCCCCTGGCCACCATCAAGGAACTCGGCAAGATGGGAATCATG
This sequence comes from Terriglobales bacterium, assembly GCA_038210375.1. Classification (GTDB taxonomy): domain Bacteria; phylum Acidobacteriota; class Terriglobia; order Terriglobales; family Acidobacteriaceae; genus JBBQWT01. The sequence continues at coordinate 156,023 of JBBQWT010000001.1, forward strand.
GGGACTATTTTCCCCACCGAGTATGGCGGGTCGGGCCTGGGATACGTCGAATACGTGATTGCCGTGGAAGAGTTATCGAGGGTGGATGGCTCGGTAGGAATCATCGTGGCCGCCCACAACTCGCTGTGCAGCAACCATATTTTTCTGGCGGGCACCGAAGAGCAGAAGCGGAAATACATTCCGAAGCTGGCATTGGGAGAATTTATCGGGGCCTGGGGGCTGACCGAGCCCAGCGCTGGTTCCGATGCCGGAAGCGCGCGAATGACGGCGACGCGGCGGGGCAAGGGATGGGTGCTCAACGGGACCAAGACCTTCTGCACCAACGGCCACTACTCCGACGTGGTGGTGGTACTGGCGGTGACGGACAAGACGGCAAAGACCCACGGTCTCTCGGCTTTTGTCGTGGAAAAAGACAGCAAGGGATTTCGTCCCGGCAAGAAGGAAAACAAGCTGGGGTTGCGGGCGTCGGACACGGCCGAGTTGATCTTCGAAGATTGTGAGTTGCCGGCGGAGAGCCTGCTGGGCAAAGAAGGCGCGGGATTTATCGATGCCATGCGCATCCTTGACGGAGGACGCATCTCGATCGCGGCGTTGTCGCTGGGAATCGCGCAGGGCGCGTACGAAGCGGCGTTGAAATATGCCAAGGAGCGCAAGCAGTTCGGCAAATCCATTGCCGAGTTTCAGGCGATCCAGTGGAAGTTGGCTGATATGGCAACAGAAATTGAAGCGGCGCGGCTGCTCACCAATCAAGCCGCGAGCCGCAAGGATGCAGGCAGGAAAACAACGCTGCAGTCGTCGATGGCCAAGCTGTTTGCCAGCGAGGTCGCGGTCCGCTGCGCCAACGAGTCGGTGCAGATCCATGGCGGCTATGGTTTCATCAAGGATTATCCCGCGGAAAAGTTTTACCGCGATTGCAAGCTCTGCACCATCGGAGAAGGCACCAGCGAGATCCAGCGCATGGTGATCGCCCGGCAAATTCTGGGAGATTGAGGTCCGTGGCTCGCGCCAGCGGGATGAACCAAGCCCTTCCATCCACTGCGTTGCAAAGCTGGGTCGAACGAATCCGCCAGGGAGACGTGCGAGCGCTGGCGCGCGCCATCTCTTCGATCGAAGATCGGGTGCCGGAGTCCACTGAATTATTGAAGGCGCTCTTCCCGCACAGCGGCCACGCCAGCGTGATCGGCCTCACCGGCTCGCCGGGTTCGGGCAAGAGCACGCTGGTGGATCAACTGGCGCATTACTACCGCAAGCAGGAACAAACCGTGGGGATCGTTGCCATCGATCCCACCAGCCCTTATACCGGCGGCGCCATCCTCGGCGACCGCATCCGCATGCATGCCCATTCCTCCGACCAGGGAATTTTCATCCGCAGCATGGCGACCCGCGGATTTTTGGGTGGACTGGCGCGCACCACCGCCGACGTGACCACCGTGCTCGACGCCAGCGGCAAAGACGTTGTGCTGGTGGAAACGGTGGGCGTCGGGCAGGATGAAGTGGATATCGTGCGGCTGGCGGAGGTCACCATCGTGATCCTGGTACCGGGGATGGGAGACGACGTGCAGACCATCAAGGCGGGCATCATGGAGATCGCCGACATCTTCGTCATCAACAAGACCGACCGCGACGGCGCCGACCAGGTGGAAAAAGAAATCCGCGCCATGCAGTCCCTGGCGACGCGCGGCGACAACTGGGCGCCCACCATCGTGAAAACCATTGCCACCCGCGGGGAGGGAATTCCCGAGGTTGCGGCGGCCATCGCCGAGTACCAGGATTACATGCATAAAGATGGCCGGATGGTCAGGAAGCAGACCGCGAACTGGACTGAAAGACTTCTCGAAATGATTCGCCAGGAATTGTTGGAGCGAGTAGTGGAAAAGCGGCTTTCCGACGGAGAGTTGGCAAAGTATGCGGCTGAGATCGCTGAACAGCGGCGCGACCCGTATAAGCTGGTGGAAGAAATCGTAAGCAATTTTACCCGTTGATTTGGGCAGCAGCATTCGGTTGATGATCAAGGAGCAGAACATGGAAATCGACCATCTGGGGATGGCGGTAAAGTCGATCGAAAGCGCCCGCGCGTTTTACGAGGAACTGGGATTGAAGGTCTCCTTCGAAGAGACCGTAGCCCACGAAAAGGTGAAAGTCGCCATGATCCCGGTGGGAACCAGCCGGATCGAGCTGCTGGAAGCTACTGAAGAGGCTTCAACCGTGGCAAAGTTTATCAACAAGCGCGGCGAAGGCCTGCATCACATTGCCTTGCTCGTAGATTCATTGCCGCCATTGATTGCCCGGTTGAAGGAAAAAGGTGTTCGCCTGATTTCGGATCGGGTCCAGATCGGGGCTGGGGGCCATCGCTACATATTCGTTCATCCATCGAGTGCGGGGGGCGTTTTGCTCGAGCTCTGCGAAAATTCGCCGGCCAAAGCCTTGCACCGGGAGAAGATGAATCGCGAGTCGTTCGAGGAGTAAATATGGCGGATGCTGCGTCCATACTTATCCTGGGAATTGATACCAGCGGAGCAGCGGGGAGCGTCGCTCTTTGCCGGGGAACTTCGCAGCGCCTGGCAGTTCTGGGTTACGCCACCCTGGGTACACACACTTTTTCCGCGCAACTGGCGCCGGAAATTCTCGCTCTTCTGCAAACCAATCACCTGGCAATTGAGGATATCGCCGGCTACTCGGTCGTGACCGGCCCCGGGTCTTTTACGGGATTGCGGGTCGGACTGGCGGCGATCAAGGGGTTATGCGAAGTGCTGCCGAGGCCGATTGCACCAGTGGGCATGCTGCATGCGATGGCTTTATGCGCCGCGGACGCGGGGAAACAATCTCGCAGACACGCGGTGCTGGACGCCGGGCGCGGAGGTTTCTTTGTATTTACCTGCGAACCCGGCGGGCTGCCGACACACGGAGAGGGCAAACTGGTGGGCCGCGACGAGCTCGTGGGGGTAACCGGGAATGATCCCGTCATTATTTGCGAACCTCAAGTTGAGGAAGTCTTCAAGGGTTCAGGGAAATTGACGCAGATGATTGCCCGGCCCGACAGCCGGGAGATTGCCCGGATTGGAATGCAAAAGATCGAGCGCGGCGAGATCGTAACCGCGGAGGATTTGACGGCCAATTACCTGCGGGAGGCCGACGTTAAGGTCCCTGCCCGCGAAGCGCCGCACGCGGCGCTCGCCGCGCAAGCAGCGCCGGAAAAATGGAAACGTTAAATCCGGAGGGGATTTTTATCCGCGCTCCCGGCGCCGCGGAGTTGGGCTTATTGCATGATCTCGCTCGGGCATCGGGTGAAGTTCCGCAATGGTCATCTTCTGATTACGAGAAACTGCTGGCGGAACACGGCGGGAGAAAAAGAATATCGCTGGTGGTAGGCAGCGCCGGTAAGATCGCCGGGTTCGCGGTGGCTGCGGGCGCGAGCGAGTTCGACGGAACGGCTTTGGAATGGGAATTGGAGATGATCCTGGTCGCGCCCGATGTTCGTAAGCGGCGTCTTGGCCAGAAATTGCTTTCGGAATTAATGCGCCAGGTCAGCATTGCGGGCGGACGGAAAATGCTGCTCGAAGTCAGGCAATCCAACGGGGCGGCGCGTTCGTTATACGAAAAACTTGGCTTCGCTGTGCGTGGGCGGCGCGCCGGTTATTATCATTTTCCAGAAGAAGACGCAATCATTTATGAGATTTGTTGGGGTGAAAAAGAATAAAAAAGACGATGGAATTGCATTGATTGGCATCTGACCATGTGTTAGTTTTTGCTTGAACAGTCAAAGCAGGAGGTCTTCGGAATGTTGTCCGATGCACGAGACCAGCTTTTAGCCAACCACGATGAATTTCGACGGCTGGCGCAGGAACACTCCCACCACTCAGAACGACTGAACAACCTCTCAAAGAAGCAGTACCTCACCGACGAAGATAAACTGGAAGAAGTTCGATTAAAGAAGCTCAAGCTCCGTTTAAAAGACCAGATGGAGCTCATCGAACACGAACAAACACGTGCCAACCAGGTAGCGTAACCCCAGGCCTTTACCCTTCAGCCCTGAAACTCGATGTTTCAGGGCGGAGGAGAACCCTGCAAGACCCTGCTCCCGGCGCGTTTCAAGATGCCGTGCTGCGCCGCCCGACTATAATCATCTGACACTCATGGTGAGAGACGGCATATATCTCGGTGGAGGCCTGCTGGTGGCCGCGGCCATCCTGGGCTGGCTGGCGGGCCCGGCCTACGCGCTGATCCCCATCCCCCTGGCGGTGTTCTTCCTGTGGTTCTTTCGTGATCCGGAGCGCACGGTGCCGACCGCGCCCGGAACCATCGTATCCCCGGCCGACGGCAAAATTACCCTGGTCTCTTCGGTGCAACTTGAAGGATCTACCCGACCACGCATCAGCATTTTCCTCAATGTATTCAATGTGCACGTAAACCGCTCTCCCATGGCGGGTGTAATTCGGCGGGTGGACTATCAAAAGGGAAAGTTTGGCAACGCCATGGGACAAGTTTCCGCCGACGCCAACGAGCAAAATATCGTGACCGTCGAAGGGGATGGCGCCACGATCGTTTTCAAGCAGATTGCAGGGCTGCTGGCGCGCCGCATCGTGTTTACCAAGAAGGTGGGAGACCAGGTGGCGCGAGGCGAACGCGTCGGATTGATCAAGTTTGGATCACGGGTCGACGTGATCTTCCCGCCGGACGCCCAGGTCCTGGTCAAGGTCGGTGACCACGTTGCCGGGGGCTCGTCGGTGATCGCACAGATGCCATTGCAATCGAGCAATTCCTCGGCTGCCGGCGCGGGCACAGGAGCCAGCCGATGAGGGTCGAAGTCTCCCCCGCAGCCTCCCCGGTGGGCGCCCGCCGCCGCCGGATGCGCAAGGGCATGTACCTGCTGCCGTCGTTGTTCACGATTGGCAACATCGCACTCGGTTTTTATGCGATTCTGCAGACTCTGCAGGGCAGCGCGGATTTTTATTGGCATTTCGATGTCGCTGCCATCGCCATCGGGTTTGCCGCAGTGTTCGACGGCCTGGACGGCCGGATCGCGCGCATGACGGATACGGCCACCCTGTTCGGCCGCGAACTGGATTCGCTGGCGGACGTGATCACCTTCGGGGTGGCCCCGGCGGTGCTGGCGTGGATGTGGGGTTTCCGTTTTCTGCCAGTTGTGAACGATGCCGGGGGGACGGGAGCGTTGTGGCGCATCCTGAACCCGGAAGGCACTGATCCCGTGACCAAGGTGATTAGCCTGGGCGCGATCGTCACCTTCCTGTTCCTGATTGCCGGGGCCAGCCGCCTGGCGCGATTCAACGTTCAGGTCAATCCCCAGCCATCGAACCCCGGCCGTCCTGACCGCAAATATTTTGTGGGAATGCCCATTCCGGCGGGTGCGGCGGTCATCGCGTCAGTGGTCCACTTCGCGCGCGGCGAGCCCATCGCGGTGTGGTGGTTGTCGCTGCTATGGGCCTTGGTGGTGCTGGTGGCCGGGTTCGTGATGGTCAGCACCTGGCGTTACTACGGCTTCAAGGAAATTGATTTCCGCAAAGAACACCGCTATCGCACCATCATGTTTCTGGGAGTGCTGATCGCCGCGGTCCGCTATTTTTCCCAGTGGACGCTCATCGTGCTGGCCATCACTTACATGTTCTCCGGGGTGGCCATGCGTTTGCGGTATGTCTTTCGCAAGCCCAGCACCGGGCCGCCGCCGGCCCTGAAAGAAGTGGGTTAGTGCCGGGCCGGCGAATGTACCGCATTGCCATTGTCGGCGCCACCACATTGAAAGGCCGGGACCTCAAGGACGTGCTCGAGGAACGGAATTTTCCTGCCCTGGAAGTGAAGCTGCTCGATGACGACGAAGCCGCCGGCCAACTGGACGCGGTAGGGGACGAGCCCACGTTCATTCAAAACATCAGGCCCGAGCGGTTCGAGAAAATTGACTTCGTTTTCTTTGCCGGAGACCAGGAAACGACGCTCAAGAACTGGAGCGCGGCGAGGAACGCGGGCAGCGCGGTGATCGATCTTTCTTACGCGCTGGAGTCTGAGGCCGGTTTGCAGGTCCGCAGCCCGTGGGTGGCTCTGGCCCTCGATGCCGCCATTCCTGTTGACCTGGAGACGACGGCCGTGGTGGCGGCCCATCCGGCGGCGGTGGTGCTGGCCCTGTTGCTGGTGCGGGCGCAGAAAACGGGGGAGGTGCGGCAGGCCAACGCTACCATCTTTGAGCCGGTTTCCGAAAATGGAAAACTGGGGATGGACGAGCTCCACCAGCAGACGTTGAACCTGCTGGGTTTCAAGCCGGTTCCGCAGAACATTTACGGCGGTCAGATCGCGTTTAACCTGATCACGCGTTACGGCGAAGACAGCACGCTCTCACTGCAACAAACGGAGCGGCGCATCGCCTCGCATTTCAAGAAGATTACCGCGGGCCGCACTGTGGCGCCGGCGGTAAAGCTGGTGCAGGCGCCGGTGTTTCACTCCTACACTTTCTCGATATATTTGGAAATGGTGGGGGAAACCTCCGCCGAAAAGATCGAGCAGGCCCTGGGGGGCGAACATGTGGCTTTGACCGGCGCGGGACCTCATCTAGTTGGAGACGAGCGAACCGGCGAGAGCCCGAGCAACCTGACTGCCGCGGGCAGCAACGAAATCCTGGTCTCAGTACAGCAGGATCTCGAGAACAAAAAGGGTTTTTGGTTATGGGCTGCGGCGGACAACTTCAAGATTGCCGCTATTACTGCCGCGGATTGTGCGGCGGGGTTGGCGGCCAGTTATCCGGTGGATAAGGTGCAGTAGCTGCTGGAACGCGATGAAAACGGACCCATTGTGATTGACATCAAAGACGGTCCCCACAGGCGAATAATGAAAACAGCGAGTTTTGCGCTCATCCTGCTTTTTCTGCTCACCGGCTGCGGATACCACACCGCGACCGGCGGCAAGCTGCCCACCAACGTGAACGCCATTGCGATCCCGGTGTTCATCAACCAGACCCGAGACTACCGGCTGGAACAAATAATGACCGCTGCCGTGGTCAAAGAGTTCATCACCCGCACCAGACTGCATGTGGTGAATGACACCAGCTCCGGCGCCGACGCCACTCTGCGCGGCACTGTGGTTTCAGCCCAGATCGCGCCGCTGACCTATGATTCCGTGACCGGACGCGCATCCACCGGGGTGGTTACGGTGAACCTGCGCATCTCCCTGGTGAACAAGGATGGGCGGGTGCTGTACGAAAATCCCAATTACACTTTCCACGAGGAATACCAGGTGTCGCGCGATATCTCCAGTTTCTTTGACGAGGAATCGCCGGCGGTCGAGCGCATGGCGCGGGATTTTGCGCGCACTCTGGTGAGCGATCTGGTGGAATCGTTCTAGTGGCGCAGAACCGCAGTTTCGCGGCCTCCGATCGCTTCATTTCCGAGGTTTCGACGCGCAAGCTGCGCCCTGCCTACGTCCTCATCGGAGACGAATCTTTCTTCCGAGACCGCTGCCGGCACGCGCTGATCGAGCACCTGGTGCAGCCGGAATGGCGCGACTTCAGCCTGCACCAGCTTGACCTGGCGGAAGTCAGCGTCTTTGAAGTGCTCAACCGCGCGCGCACCGCTTCACTGATGGCCCCGTACCAGGTTTTCTTCGTCACCGGAGTGAAGTCGCTGTATGGCCGGGGCGCACACACCGCCGAGTTTGCCGAGGTCAAGGCGTATTGCAAGAACCCCAATCCCGACGCGGTGATCATTTTTATCGCCGACCACATCAGCATTCCCGCGGATGTGCGGCGGATGGACCTTACGTCCAAAGACCGCTACGAGCGCATCAGGGAAACCCTGGGTGAATCCTGCGGCATGATCGAGCTGGCGCGCGTGGAAGAAAGCGACGGCATGCGCTGGGTGGTGGATTCAGCCGCCAAACAAGGAGTGGTGGTGGAAACGGAAGCGGCGCGAGAGCTGGTGGATTCCCTCGGCGCCAACATGCTGCTGGTGTCGAATGAACTGGAGAAACTCATTTTGTACGTGGCTGAAAAAAAGAAGATCACTCCCGGCGACGTGGAAACCATGGTGCTGGCGGCCAAAGAGCGATCCATTTACGAGTTGACCGACGCCATTTCGGCGAAAGACCCGGGACGGGCCCTGGAGGTGCTGAATGCCATGCTGTCCAGCGGCGAAGGCGACGAGGCGGCCATCGGACACCTGTTCATGCTGGCCAAGAGCTTCCGCCAGATGCTGGTGATTTTTGAAGGCAACGTGCGCGATACCCGAGGGTTATGGCAGGCGCTGTGGCAGGGCTTCCGGGTGCCGCCGTTCGCGGCTGACGACATCATTCGCCAGGCCCGGCGCTATAAGACCAGGGGAGAGTTGACGCGGTCGCTGCGACTGGTGGCGCGTGCCGACCTGGCCCTGCGCTCGAACCCGGCGAGCAAGCGTATCGCGCTGGAAGATCTGGTCTTGCAGTTGAGCTCGGCGTCGCGCGGAATCAAGGTCGAGGACGCGCAGCACACCATTCCCCAGTAGTTAGCCAACCAGGAATCGAGTCAAGATATCAGGGAAAGGCGTGGGCTTACTTGTTAAGCTTGGCCAGACGGGCGCTGAGGCGGCTTTTGTAACGGGCAGCGGTGTTCTTATGCAGAATGCCCTTCTGGATGGCCTTGTCGAGCGCTGAAACCGTAATGCGGAAGCTGTTCTCCGCATCGGGATGGTTGCCGGCGGTCAATGATTCCCGCATTTTGCGCAGGGAACCCTTCAAAGCGGACTTGCTGGAACGGTTTCGGGCCGAGCGGGTTTCAGTCTGACGCGCTCGCTTGAGCGCTGAAAAATGGTTTGCCATGTGAAAAAGTGTTCCTCTGAAAGATTTAGTCTAGCCTTTGATTGTAACTTCACTGGAAGAAGGGGTCAAACCCGCCGGTTGTGCCAAGACGATTCGAAAAGCCACGGGCAGGTTTGGCAAAGTGCTCGATCCGAAGGTGACGGTCGAGTACTACCACGATCCTAACCCAGAACGTCCAACCCAAGTAAGACTGGACCAGGTAAAAAACAATGAAAAGCCGAAAGGCAAATGGCCGCGCAGCTTACGTTCTGGTCGGCTTGCTGATGCTGAGGCCATTATGTGGGCACAATCTGAAATAAAGCTAAGAGCCGAACCACAGCTCGGGGAACGCATCATGGTACGACGAGGGGCCGAACTGGGCCTCTGCATGAGCAGCCCCGGGCAACTTGATAAATGTTTTAGGATGACCGCAAACGGAGTCAAGTACACGGTTGCTTTTCGCCGACGTGGCTTGCGTGGCAATGTAGCGACCCATGTCTACACCGATGATTCGAAGTTTCAATCGTTGGACGGGTTGCGCGTAGGCGATATAGCCACGGTTGAGAATTCCGAAAGTATCATCGCGGCTCCGGGGTTCGAAATCTATGCCAAGGTCGGTAATGGATGGCTACCAGTAGTTGGTTTCAATGGCGAAGTCGATGTGGTGCACGCCGGAAAGCCGGACGAGAAGCGAGACGCCAAAATGTTAGCACCGACCCAGCAGAATCCAGTCCGCCTTAGGATCCGGGGCTTCACGATGCGGCGAAGCCCGGCCGGTTCCCAAAAATTCACCCCTGCTACGCCGGGCACCCAACCTCTTGGCACCCGGCCACCGGACTAAGCGCAAATGGACTCGGGAAACGGCTACCCATATAGCCTGACCATCGGACAGTGCGTAGGCGTTGTGCTATGGATCGTGCTACTCGAGACTCGAATAGTGTCTCGTCCGATAGCATTCCTACTTGGGCCGGGGATAGTATGCCTATGCTTGTTCCTGGCGGCGCCATCCAAATTTCTCACAAACTGGCGACGCGGCATTGTTGTTTCGGGGGCAGTCTCAGCCTTGGGATATTTGGTGACACGGTATTTGTTCCGCTAACCAGGAGTCGTGGACTAAGGAGCGTGAGGCTCTGTTGCGACCGGGTGCACCCTAATCTTATGGGCCACCCGCCGGTTGTGTCATAACCTTGCTTTACTGGAAATTCTCTCCAATCCTTTTTGAGTACAAATGCAATCCAACCAACATTACAGAGCCGAAAATAAGGGCCGCCGCGCTGCCGTCATAGACAGCCATAATCAAAAAATACGGAGGGAAAAAACTTGTTAGCAAGAACCACAACCAATCGGAACCTCTCTCAAAGCTTGAAAAGCCACCTCCAATAAAGGAATTTGCGATATTGAGCAGCAGTGGACCAAGCAAAAACATCCCTGCCAGCATATGTAAGGCGCCAAAAGACCGAGTCCGCTTGAACAATCTGAAGTGCAGAATCCAAAAACCTATAGCTAGAGAGGCGGGCATCAAGAGCGCTAGGATTATTCTCTTGTCGATATCCTTTCGCAGAAAAGCATCAAGGATAATATCGGGCAGCCAGAATGCAAACCCACCAACCAGAATGTAGACGAGTTTTCTCATAGTATTCATTCCAAAGTTGCGCCTTCATCCACCTGGAGTCGCGAAACAATACGCCGGGTGCCCACGCGATTAGGAAAACTAAATTCGGTGCAACCCTTGGGATGGTGCCGCATTCACTAAGAAGCGCGTTTGCTTTGCATAATTCGTTTAACGCTTTGCGCAGAAACCATCGCTACCAGAGCAAGAGCGGCGCAGAGGATAGCGTTCAAAATGCCCGGGAAAAACGTCAGCCGAAAAAACCGTTGAACTGGGCTCCCCACGGCACTGCTTACATGAAGGCACACTGGGCATTCGATCCTATTTTGCAAATTAATGCCAATGCCCAAGTAGGGGGAATAAAATCCGGCGGCGCCCAAAAACCCGATTATTGCAAATAACAAGATCCATCTCTTCATAGTGATCCTGCTCTGGCTGCCGCAGGAAGTCCCTGCTTTTGTGACTTAGTTTACCGGATGGGGTTCATTCGTCCAGCAGGATATACGAAGTCATAATTGCTTACCATCCTGAGGTCCTGTTGCAGCGGGGATGGGGTTGCAAGGGAAGGAACGGCGTCCCCGCTAAGCAACATCTTGACTTGTCGAAATCCCCCGGCTACTCTAAGGGCAATGGTAGTCGCTCCCAGCAGGCGGCTGTTGAATTGATCAATCCCCGTACTTTGCAGCGCTTTTCTTCCCGCCAATGCGTTCGCGCCTTCTGCAAGATTTCTCACGCTAATTTTACGATTTCACCCAGCGATGGCGGTGTCTTCGCGCCATTCGCCCGGGTTGATATGGAGATAGATTCCCGGCCTCGATGAAGAAAAATATTGCGATCATGCCCCGTGTTCAAACCCTTTTCGGCACCAGGGATGAAAACCTGCACCTGCTGGAAGAAGGCCTGCACGTCACCATCGACCTGAAAGCGAATTCCATTGAGATCGAGGGAACCGCCGCCGATGTATATCGCGCGGAACAGGTTTTCGCCGATTACGATCACCTATGCCGGGCGGGATTCACGTTTCAAAACGGAGACCTGGGGTCGATGCTGAGGGTGCTGGTAGCCGAGCCCTCCGTGACCTTGCGCGGGCTTGCGGAAAGCGGCAAGCAGCGCTCGTCGGGCAAGCGCTCGGTGCAACCCAAAAGCGCGAACCAGCGGCTCTACCTTGAGGCCATCGAAAAGAATGACATGGTGTTTGGCATCGGGCCCGCCGGAACCGGGAAGACTTACCTGGCGGTGGCGATGGGCATTGCTGCCCTGATGAGCAAGCAGGTGAACCGCATGGTGCTGGCGCGTCCGGCGGTTGAAGCCGGGGAGCGGCTGGGATTTCTTCCGGGAACTTTGCAGGAAAAGGTTGACCCATACCTGCGACCGCTTTATGACGCGCTGTACGACCTGCTGGAAGAGGAAAAAGTGGACCGGCTGCTGGAAAAAAACATCATCGAGATCGCTCCCATCGCCTTTATGCGCGGCCGCACGCTTAACGACTCTTTCATCATCCTTGATGAGGCGCAGAACACGACTCCGGAGCAGATGAAGATGTTTGTCACCCGGCTGGGTTTCAATTCCAAAGCGGTGATCACCGGGGATGTGACCCAGATCGATTTGCCGGATTCGCGCTCCAGCGGGCTCATCGAAGCGGCCAAAATTCTGCGCGACGTGCCTGGAATAGCGTTCAACTACTTTGAGGAAGTGGATGTAGTGCGCCACCACCTGGTGCAGCGCATCATCCACGCCTACGATGAGCATCACCGCGCAAAGGACGGCCAATTGGCGTTTACCCTGGGCGCCGGAGGAACCACTGCCGCCGGCGAAGCAGTGAACCACGAAGCAGTTCATAATAGCGAACCCTCATTTTCTCCGGCGGCCAGCCCGCCAGCATTCGAGCCAGGGATTCAGGCGGAGTCCAAGACCTAAGCCGGACGCCGGGACCAGCGGACTGCGGTTTGGGTTTTGCCGGGAACAACATGAAATGGTCATTGTGAAGAAGAAAGTTCCGGGGGCAAGCGCAACCTCCCTGGCGCGTTTTGCGAAACGCGCGGCAAAACTTGCAGGGTTGCCCGGGGAATTCAACATTCTCCTCACCGGCGACGCTGAGGTGCGGGCGATGAACGAGCGCTTCCGCGGCCAGGACCACAGCACCGATGTGCTGACATTTCCCGGCGCTGAACCAGGCTTCGCGGGGGAAGTTGCGGTGGCGGCCGGCGTAGCCGGGGCCAACGCACGGGCTCACGGCCACACTGCGGCGCAGGAGATCAAGATACTAATTCTTCACGGCATCCTTCATCTGCGCGGATATGATCACGAGCGAGACCAGGGAAAAATGTTTCGCCGGGAAGATAAACTGCGGCTAGCTTTGCGCCTCCCCACCGGTCTCATTGCCAGGAATTCAGGTGGATCGCCGCTTCCGGCAAGGCGAAAACCGCCGAAAACAAGGCTGCTATAGGCCCGGTTTCCGGCATCGAATAGAGAGCCAGAGCGCCAGTGCGCGCCGGCATTATGATGATTCCCGCTAGAGCGCTCCCACCTCGATGAATCTTCTTCTTTACCTGTTTTTCTTTCTCCTGCTCGCCCTGCTGACCCTGGTCAGTTATGTCGAACGGGTTTATACGGAGATGGGGAAGTTCCTTTCCCGCCAGTTCCAGGAGAATATCGACTCATTTGAGCTTAGGGTGGAGCCGGCGCTGCGCACCGGGCGCGAGTATGTTATTCAGGCAATTGCAGTGCTGGTGCAATCGATTACCGCCGCCATTGCACTGCTGCTGGGCTATGCGATCTTCGCGCGAAACTGGGATGCGGCGTCGCTCGCCGAAATTTCGCTGACCATTGTCCTGGTGGTACTGATTTTCAACCGGCTCCTGCCGTTTGTTCTGTTCTCGCGGACCAAAGGAGAATGGCTGGTGCCGCTGGCCCCGGTGCTGCGGGCGCTCATGTACCTTCTGTCACCCTTCACCTTGCTGCTGAGTTTCTGCCTTTCGGTGGTGGCCCTGGCTGAGAAGGATGAACCCAAAGTGGCAGAGCACCCTTTCGAGGCGGTGGAAGCCCTGATCGAGGCCGGCCAGGATGAAGGCATCCTCGAAGAGAGCGACCGCGCGCTGATTCAATCGGTGGTGGAGTTCGGTTATAAGACGGTACGCGAGGTCATGACGCCGCGGCCGAAAATTGTGGCCCTCCCTGCGACCGCCAACGTGGAACAATTTGTGGAGCTGACCAGTACGCGTCCATATTCACGCGTCCCGGTTTATGAAGGCTCGATTGATCACGTCACCGGAATCGTGCTGGCGCACGACGTTTTTCAAATCCGCGATACCGAAGCTCGGACGATGACACTGGACCAGCTCAAGCGGCCGGCGTATTTTGTCCCGGAAACCAAGCTGGTGCAGGAGTTGATGCGTGAGATGCAGCGCGAAAACCAGCAACTGGCGATGGTGGTGGATGAGTACGGCGGGCTCGTGGGACTGGTCACCATGGAAGACCTGGTGGAAGAGATCGTAGGCGACATCGGCGACGAGCATGACGCCAAATCAGACGTCGTCAAGGAAAGCGAGCATTCCTACGTCGTTTCCGGGATCATGGAAGTCGATCGCCTGGAAGAACTCTTTGGCATACGCCCGGAAAGCCGCGACGCCACGACCGTCGCTGGGTTACTCAGCGAATTGGTGGGGCACATACCCAGCGTGGGCGAAGTCATCGAGCACGAAGGATTGCGGTTTGAAGTGCTGGAGTCATCTGACCGGCGGACCGAAAGACTGCGAGTGAGCGCCCGGCCACGGGCGGTTCCGCGGGCGGTTGAAACCCCGGCGCCTAACAGCGGAAAAATCTGAAACATGTACCATGAGGAATGGCTTTTCGTTCCGGATTCGTTTCCATTGTGGGCCGTCCTAATGTCGGTAAATCCACGTTGCTCAATGCGCTGGTAGGGGAAAAGGTTTCGATCGTCACCTACAAGCCGCAGACCACGCGCAACCGCATCCAGGGTGTGGTCAACCAGGCCACCCGCAAGGGCAACCCCGGGGGACAAATCATCCTGGTAGATACTCCCGGCATTCACCAGCCCCAGGATTCGCTCAGCCAGAACATGATGAGCGAAGTTCGGCAGGCATTGGAAAGCCGCGACCTGATCCTGCTGATGGTGGACGCCAGCCGAAAGCTTGAGGAGCAGGACCAGTTTGTGCTCGAACTGGTGAAGAAGGCCGGGGGCCCGGTCTTCCTGATCTTGAACAAGGTCGATCGCGTGGCCAAGGAAAAACTGCTGCCATTAATCGAGGAGTACAGCAAGCTGCACCCCTTTCAGGAAATCATTCCCATCTCCGCTACCAAAAAACAAGGCCTCGACATTCTCATCGATAAAGTGATCCACGCCCTGCCGGTGGGCCCCCGATATTTTCCCAAGGACCAGCTTACCGACCAACCGGAACGTTTCCTGGTGTCAGAACTGATCCGCGAAAAGGTGTTGATGCTGACCGCGCAGGAGGTGCCGCACGCCGCCAGCGTGGTGGTGGAAAGCTTCGAAGAACGGCCGCAACTGGTGAAGATCACGGCATTGATCTATTGCGAGCGCGAAGGTCAAAAGGCGATTCTTATCGGCAATAAAGGGGAGAGCCTCAAGCGAATTGGCACCGCGGCGCGCATCGAGATTGAAAAATTTCTGGGGAAGAAAGTGTTTCTGGAACTGCTGGTCAAGGTGAGCGCGGGATGGCGGGACTCACGGCAGTTCGTGGACGAGCTTGACTGGCGCAGGCAACTGGAGCAGCTCAGCACTCCCGGAGAGAACAAGCGCAGCCGGAAGTGACCCGGGCATTCGGCGCAGTGAGAATCCGGATGGCTTACTCTTTTACAGCGATTTTCAGGGTCTTCATCTTGCGGTAGAGATGGCTGCGTTCGAGACCGAGAACCTCGGCGGTGCGGGTGACGTTGCCGTGATTTTCATCCAGCTTCTTCAGCACAAAATCCCGTTCGTAAGCGGTGCGCGCCTGGTGCAGGGTGGAAACATCCGATGCCGGCTTGCGGCCTCCATCGCGGTAGACCAGGGGCGGCAAATGTTTGCGCTCGAATCTGGCCACCGTGGGGTTCATGATCACCACGCGTTCGACCACGTTGCGAAGCTCCCTGACGTTGCCCGGCCAGGCATATTTCACCAGGGTGTCGATGGCGTCGTCGGTAATTTCCTTGGGCCTGCGGCTGTAGGCGGTGGCGATCTCCTTGAGGAAATAGCGGGCCAGTACCGGAATATCTTCCGCGCGGTCGCGCAGCGGCGGCACGAAAAAAGGAATGACGTTCAGGCGATAAAAAAGGTCTTCGCGAAAGTTGCCGCGGGAAATTTCTTCTTCCAGGTCTTTGTTGGTGGCGGCAATCACCCGCACGTCCACCTTCACCGCGTCATCGCCGCCTACGGGAGTAAAGCTTTGCTCATCGAGCGAGCGCAGCACCTTGGACTGGGTCTTGAGGCTCATGTCCCCGACCTCATCGAGGAAGAGGGTGCCGCCATCCGCCTTGTGCAGCTTGCCCTGCTTGTCGTTAGTCGCGCCCGCAAACGAGCCTTTGCGATGGCCAAACAACTCGCTCTCGATTAAATCTTCGGGTATTGCCGCGCAGTTGACCTCGACAAAAATATTGTCCTTGCGCAGGCTTTGGTTGTGGATGGCCAGCGCCGCCAGCTCTTTTCCGGTGCCGGATTCGCCGTAGATGAGCACGCGGCCGTTGGTCGGCGCCATCATGGCAATCTGCTGGCGCAATGCTTTCATGGGGATGCTTTGCCCCACGATCAGCCCGCGTGATTCCAGTTGTTTCTTGAATTCGCGATTTTCCCGGCGAAGCTGGCGGGCGCTGATCGCGTTTTTGATTACGATCAGCAGCTTTTCCAGGGAAAGAGGTTTTTCGATAAAGTCGAACGCCCCAAGCTTGGTAGCCCTTACCGCGGTCTCGATGGTCCCATGGCCGGAGATGATGATGACCTCGGGCGAGTCATCGAGCTCTTTTATCTTTTCGAGGGTCTCCAGGCCGTCGATGCCGGGCATCCAGATGTCGAGCAACACGAGGTCAAAGGAGCGGCGCCGCAGCGTATCCAGACATTCTTTTCCATTTTCAGCGGCAGCGACCTGGTACTTCTCGTCCTCCAGGGCGCCCATGAGGGATTTCCGAATCTCCGGTTCGTCGTCGACGATGAGGATGCTTTGCATAGGCAGGATCAGCTTACAACGCCGCGAGGTATGCGAGCGCCGGAATCAGAAGACATAATCAGGAGACATAATCAGGAGACAGCCGCGGGTTCGGTAACCGCAGCCACCGGGATTTCAAGGATAAACCGCGCGCCCACGGGGACGTTCTCTTCCACGCGGATCGTGCCTTTGTGCTCCTGGATAATCCGGCTCACAATCGCAAGCCCAAGCCCGGTGCCGCGCTGCTTGGTGGAAAAGTAGGGGAGGAAAAGCTTCTCCTTCATCTCCGGGGTGATACCGTGGCCGGTATCGGCGACCGCGATTTCGACGGCATCACGGGCCTCGAGAAAGGTGGCGGAGATATGGATCTCGCGTACTCGCGAATCCTGCGTGGATTCGGCGGCATTATCGACGAGGTTGGCGAGAGCGCGTTTCAAGGCCTCGGGATCGGCCATAATCGGAGGCAGGGAAGAATCGAAGTGGGTTTGCACGGTAACGCCATCCAAACGGCCGGTAAACATGGCGAGCGTCCGTTCCACGACGCCATGAATGTCGGTGGGGCGAAGGTGCGAGGCGGGGAAGCGCGCCAGGGTCGAGAACTCGTCCACCAGGGTGCGAACCGTTTCCACCGCACCGGCGATGGCGAGCGCGCATGACTGGATGACTTGCAGAGACCTTTCGTCGGGAGGGGTGCGCAGATGCCGCTGAATTCTCTCGGCAGAGAGGGCGATGGGAGTGAGCGGGTTCTTGATTTCGTGGGCCACTCTCTGGGCCACTTCGCGCCAGGCATTTTGCTTTTGCGCCTTGAGAAGATCGGTGAAATCTTCGAAGACCAGCACATATCCCATACGCGCCGCGGGGCCGGAAGCGCGTGATGTGGGGGCGCCGCCGGCATCATTCCGGCGGGATGGGGGGGTGTCCTTTGATCCCAGCGACGAAGCGGTGACCGCGACCATGAGATGACCGGCCGGGGCGGGGAACTCGAGCTGACTGGTCACCGAGCCCATGCGATCCGATTTTCGCAGCAGGTGTTCGATGCTCTTCACGGTTTCGGGAGCAAATAGATCATGGAGTGTGCTGCCGTCATAGACCTGGGACTGGGTGGGCAGGAACAAGCGCGTGAATGCGGGGTTGCTGTGGATCACCTGCCCTTTGGCGTCGAGCGAAAGCACACCGGTGGGGATACTTTCCAAGATGGTTTCAATCTGCCGGCGGCGCTCCTCGAGTGCGGTATTGGCGGAACCCAGTTGTTTCCCTGAGGCTTCAATCTGGCCGCGGCTGGTTTCAAGCTCGGCCGCCATCAGGTTGAACGAAGCCACCAGCTCGCCCAGCTCGTCCGACGCCGCGATCTCCACCCGATAATCGAATTCTCCCTGGGAGATTTTCTGGGTGGCTTCGGCGAGCGCGGCCACCGGACGGGTGACCAGCTTGGACAAAAACAGCGATAGCCAGGTGGCAACCAGGAGCACCAGCCCGGTCAGGAGAAGCAATATCTGCATGTAGAGACGGCGAAACCATTTGCGCTGCAAACTTAATTCTTCATAACGCTTGCGGCTGGCTTCGAGCTGGTTGATGGTGCTGGCGACTTCGCCGGGCAGGGGAACTCCTACCACAATTGTTCCGCCGGAGGACACCGCGGATTGCGCGATCAAGTACTGCCCGGCACTGAATACATGCAGGAAGGGCGGTTGCTGCGCCATCACCGGTCGCGCACGCAGAATTTCGGTCAGCTCATCGCCGGATAGGGGAGCGTGGTAAATGGTTTGCACTTTCCCCCCTGCAACGGCGGCGGCAAACCCGCCCTGGAGACTGGCGACGTGCAGGTCAAAAACCTCAGTTAACGGCGCAAAATCGCCGGTCTTGAACGCGGTGATGGTCCTGGGGAGCGTGGACAGAGTGCGGGCTTCCGCCTGCGCATTGGCGGCGACATAGGTGTGCAACAGGTCGGCGACGCGGCCCGCATCCTGCCGCAGTTCCTCGCCCGGCCGGGAGAACCATTTATCGATGGAACGGTTCATCAGCGCGTAGGCAAAGAGATAGAGGAAAATTACCGGGACAAATGAAATGATCAACGCGCCCAGCACCATGCGGGTGCGGAATTTTGCGCCCAGCACCCCGCCGCGTCTTTCGACGTAGAGTTTGAATACGTTGCGCAGGAGCACGAAACTCAAAGCGATGAACAGCAGAAAAATCAGGATGGAAAGGCCGGCGAAGATTTCAGTCTGCAGGGCGCTCTCGGGCTGGAGAAAGGTGAGATTGAACGAGACCTGGGAGACGATGACAACCAGTAGCAGGAGGATGCCGGCGCCGAGGAAGATCAGGAGCTTGCGGCGGCGTCGGGTGTTGAAGCGTGCGGCAGCAGGGTTCGGGGAAGGCAGCACAGACTCCGATGGCGGAAAACCGCTTGAACTGTAGTGAATTATAAACTTGGCGAGCGGTGAGAAAAGGCGATTGTTGAAGCGAGGGTGCGGCGGGGATGAACTATTGGGTCTGCCGAGAAATGGCGGAGGGGGCGGCCTCCTCAGCCCGTGCAGCCGGGGTCGTTAGCGATCGCTACTGGTCGTTGGAGACAAGGCAGGCGGGCGTTAGATTAAGAACTATGGATTAACAACGACCAAATCCCCATCACAAGAGATCAGACACGTTTGCGGATTTCTTTGACTGCGATTGGGCTACCGCGGCGTAAGTGACCTGGCCTCTGAACGTGTTTACGCCTTCCCGTATGCCGTCGTCGGACTTGATGGCTTCGGCCGCGCCCAGCCTGGCCAGTTTCATCACATACGGCAGTGTGGCATTGGTCAGCGCCAGGGTGGATGTGTGGGGAACCGCCGCCGGCATGTTGGTGACGCAATAGTGGACCACGTTGTCGACTGTATAAGCAGGATCGCTGTGGGTGGTGGGGCGAGCGGTCTCGATGCATCCACCCTGGTCGATGGCAACATCTACGATTACGGCGCCCGGCTTCATGCCCGCCACCATGGCGCGCGTGACCAGCTTGGGAGCGGCCGCGCCGGGGATCAATACTCCGCCAATGACGAGGTCGGCATGCGCGGTGGCCTTGGCGAGGTTGTACGAGTTGGAAGCCAGGGTGTGCACCCTGCCTCCGAATATGTCGTCCAGGTCGCGCAGGCGGTTCAGGTTCAAGTCCACAATGGTAACGATCGCGCCCATGCCCAATGCAATCTTGGCGGCATTGGTGCCCACGATTCCGCCACCGATAATGCAGACCTGGGCCGGAGGAACCCCAGGTACGCCTCCCAGGAGCACGCCGCGGCCTCCGCGCTCTTTTTCCAGGTAGGTGGCGCCGACTTGTACGGACATGCGGCCCGCCACTTCCGACATGGGGGTGAGCAGGGGCAAGGTATTCTGACGGTCGCGAATGGTTTCATAGGCGATGCCGGTGACTTTGTTCTTCAGTAACTCCTCGGTGAGCTGGGGAAGCGGGGCGAGATGCAGGTAGGTGAAGAGAACGAGATTTTCGCGGAAGTAAGCAAATTCCTTTTCCACCGGTTCCTTAACTTTCACCACCATGTCGGCGCGGGACCAGACGGCGTTCGCCGATGGCGAAATCTCGGCGCCGGCTTGGACGTATTCGGAATCGGGCATCGAGGACTGGTGTCCGGCGTTGGTTTCCACGACCACCTTGTGGCCGGCATCCACCAAGGCCTTCACTCCCGCGGGCACAATTCCTACACGCGTTTCATGATCTTTGACTTCTCGAGGAACTCCGATAAGCATGGGTCTCACCTTCAGTTCATTTTATAACGCTCGTCATTCCGGTGATCGCGTCAAAGCGTTTGGTTATGCTGTTCCCGAGGACGTATCAATCTGCGCTCGTTGCAGGCGATCCGAGTAATCCACATAAATCGACTTCCATTGGGTATAGAAGTCAATGGCGCCCAAGCCGCCTTCGCGATGGCCATTGCCGGTGGACTTGGAGCCTCCGAAAGGAAGATGGACCTCGGCGCCGATGGTCGGGGCGTTGATGTAGGTGATGCCGGCATCGAGATCGCGCATGGCGCGGAATGCGAGATTGACGTTTCTGGTATACAGCGACGAGGAGAGGCCATAGGCGATGCCGTTGGAATATTCGAGGGCCTGGTCGAAGCTGTCGCAGGGGATCAGGGACAAGACGGGCCCGAAAATTTCTTCTTGCGCGATTCGCATGCCGGGCGCCACATCGCCGAAGACCGTAGGCTCGAAAAACCACCCTCGCGATAGAGCGCCCGCCAGGCGGTTGCCTCCGCATAGCAACTTCGCGCCTTCCTCCTTGCCCAGCCCCACGTATTTTGCCGAGGTTTCCACCTGCTGCTGGTTGATCTGCGGTCCCATGTCAATGTTTGCATCGAGCCCGTTGCCGACTCGCAGGCCTTTGACCCGCTGCAGAAGTTTTTCCCGCAGTTCTTTGTAAACCTGCTTGTGAACGATCACACGGCTGGCCGCTGTGCAACGCTGGCCAGAGGTGCCGAAGGCCCCCCACAACACTCCATCAACCGCGAGATCAAGATTGGCGTCTTCGAGGATGAGGATGGCGTTCTTGCCGCCCATTTCGAGCGAGCATGGCTTGAAGGTCTGGGCGGCGGCCACTCCGACAAGTCGGCCCACCTCGCTCGAACCAGTGAAAGAAACCGCGCGGACGCCGGGATGATCGACGATGGGCGCGCCTGCCTCCGCTCCGAATCCGGTTACGACGTTGACGACGCCCGGAGGGAGACCGGCTTCCACCAGGGTGTTGACCAGGTTGAAGGTGGAAAGCGGAGTGTCTTCGGCGGGCTTGATCACGCAGGTATTGCCGCACACCAGTGCGGGTAGCAGCTTCCAGGAGGGAATGGCCATGGGAAAATTCCACGGCGCGATCATGCCGCACACTCCAATAGGCATGCGGGCGGCCATGGCAAATTTATTGGGCAATTCTGAAGGTACGGTCACGCCAAAGAGGCGGCGGCCTTCGCCGGCCATGTAAAACGCGGTGTCCACGGCCTCCTGCACGTCTCCGCGAGTCTCTTGCAGCACCTTTCCCATCTCGCGGGTCATGTCGCGAGCAAATTCTTCTTTGTGTGCCAGGAGCAGTTCGCCCGCCTTGAAAATAATTTCCGCGCGCCGGGGCGCCGGGGTCACTCTCCATTCCGCATAAGCCTTTTGCGCCGCGGCCACGGCGTCATCGATATCCGGTCTGGCCGACTGTTGAAATAATCCAACTACATCACTGGTATCCGCCGGATTCAGATTTTGGAAAGTGGCGCCGGAGTGCGAATTTACCCAGGCGCCGCCGATCAGATTCTTATAGGTTTTGGATTTGGTCATGCGGGAAAGATCCTCTCGGCTGAGATCAATAAAATTGCGTCGAAGTTGAATGCATCATCGTACCTCAGCACCAGCCATGCCGTCAGAGGTGCGCGCGGCACTGCAAAGTCATGATGCTTTGGCCGCCTGATGGAGCGGGAAAACGGCGGTTTTCACCTCTAAAATTATGATAATCTGAAGGATAACGGTCCTATCTTTCAGAAAGTTCCCTCGACACTTGAAGCGTGTTAACAGGCAGAGCAGTTTCAACCTCTCGTACATCACCGTCACTTACAGCAGTGTCGCTATTGCCTTGCTGTGCCTGTTAGGCCTGGGGTTACTGGTCCTTTACTTTTTATTTCCCGGCACCGCAGCCCAGATGTCTTCATGGGTGCAGAACAAAACCGGCCACCCCGGCAAGGTCAGCACCGATACCCGCACCCCCGGCCAGCAACAAGCCCATTTCACGAACATCGACGGCAGCGTGCGGGTGAAGAAAAACAATAGCAATACGTGGACTGTAGCCCGCTACGATCTGCCCCTGGAAAAAGGCGATGTGGTGCAGACGGAAGCCGAAGGTATCGCAAAAGTTGCATTCACCGACGGTACCTATTACACGCTGAAACCGGATTCGCTGATCGTGGTTGAGGATAATTCGGC
Source organism: Terriglobales bacterium (assembly GCA_038210375.1). Taxonomy (GTDB): domain Bacteria; phylum Acidobacteriota; class Terriglobia; order Terriglobales; family Acidobacteriaceae; genus JBBQWT01. The sequence continues at coordinate 178,502 of JBBQWT010000001.1, forward strand.
CAACGCCGCGGCTCAGACCCAGGTCGCGGTCATGGTCAGCACCGGCACGGTGGATCTGACGACCTCCACCTTCAGCGAAGGTTCGAGATCGCGGGTGAACGTGGCCGGCGCCATAGCCACACTGGGCCCGGACAGCGCCGCCCTGGTACACAATGACCCGGCCTCGGATCAACACGATATCCTGGTCGAAAAAGGATCAGGGGAAGTGGTGCGCAACGGCGAAACCCTTCGCTTGGGGAACTTGGAGAAAGTGTCGTTCAAGGATGCGCCGCACTCGTTCGTGCGCAGCCGCGAGACCAGCCCGCCTTCGCTCATCAGTCCGAGCAATATGACCACGCTTTTCGCCACCATTGACAAGAAGCCCATTGGCTTCGCATGGATGCCGGTGGCCGAGGCAAAGGGGTACTTGGTCCGCGTCTCGCGCAACCCTTACTTCTCTTCACTGGTGGCGGACAAGCGAGTGTTCACGACCAATATGACGCTGCCGGCAATGCCCGACGGCCCTTATTACTGGTCGGTTCAATCCATCGATAGGAGTGGACGCCCTTCGACCGAAAGCGAACGCAACCGGTTTACCATCGTCCCCAAGAGCGCGGGAGATTCCACGCTGCCGTTGAAACTGGAAGGTTTTATTCAGTATGGGCATATCATAGAGGTAAGAGGCACAACCGAACCCCTGGCCAAGGTAATGGTGAACGGGGCGGAAGTGCCGGTGATCAAGGAGAATGGGAGTTTTCAGTACTACACTCCGCCCTTGCCGAACGGGGAGAACGTGCTTACCATCACCGCGCAGAATGCGCGGGGAGGGGTCAACACGCAAACCAAGAAGATTGTGATTCAATAGAAGTCACCCTCGGTGACCCGGGTGGCACTTTCCCCGGCTTCTAAGTTGCCACTTTACAGCGCATTTGAACGTAGTAACTTAATCAATAACTCTAAACAGGAGCAGTTTCGGACTTATTCATGAGAGAAGCGTCTTAATATGTCATCGAATGGACAAAAGCCATCGGGCTTTCACAATCTGCGGTCACTGTTCAGCATGTTCTCGAGTGACCTTGCGATCGATCTGGGCACGGCCAATACCCTGGTGTACGCGAAAGGGAAGGGCATCGTGGTGAACGAGCCTTCCATCATCGCCGTGAACCGCAACACCAACGAAGTAGAGGCGGTGGGCAAGGAAGCCAAGGAAATGCTGGGACGCACTCCAGGCAATATCGTGGCCATCAAGCCGATGAAAGACGGCGTGATCGCCGATTTCAAGCAGACAGAAAAGATGCTGAACTACTTCATCCAGAAGGCCCACAACCGCAAGATGCTGGTGCACCCACGCATCGTGATCGGGGTACCTTCAGAGATCACCCAGGTGGAAAAGCGCGCGGTCATGGATTCGGCATATCGCGCCAAGGCCAGCGAGGTCTTTCTGGTGGAGCAGGCGATGGTGGCGGCGATCGGCGCGGGACTGCCGATCACCGAGCCCAGCGGGAATATGGTGGTGGATATCGGGGGAGGCACCACCGATATCGCGGTGATTTCGCTGAGCGGCATCGTGTATTCACGTTCAGTGCGGATGGCGGGCAACCAGATGGACGAAGCCATCATGAACTATTTGAAGCGCAAATATAACCTGCTGATCGGCGAGCGCACCGCGGAGATGATCAAGACCGAGATCGGCTCGGCCTACACCCTGGAGCGGCCCCTGACCATGGAAGTGAAGGGCCGCAACCTGATTGAGGGCGTGCCCAAGACCATCACCGTGGACGATAGCGAGATCCGCGAAAGCCTGGGCGAATGCGTGGGCACCATCATGAACGCCATCCGGGTAGCACTGGAACGCACGCCTCCTGAGCTTAGCGCCGACATCAGTGACCGCGGCATCGTGCTCACCGGCGGCGGCGCCCTGCTGCGAAACCTCGACAAGCGGATTCGTGAAGAAACCGGTCTGCCGGTTTCCATCGCTGACGATCCCCTGGCCAGCGTGGTGCTGGGGACCGGGAAAATGCTAAGCGACTTCAAATTGCTGCGGAAGATATCGATCGAGTAAGCCGGCCATGGAAAATTTCTTCGGTCGCTACCGTAACCAACTCGTCCTTGGGGCCCTGATGTTCACGCAAGTGATCGCACTGGCGACCCAGGTGAAGAGATCCGCGGATTCGGGCGCCGGTCCTTCAACCCGCCTGGTGCGGTATTGGGCGGTGGCGAGCATCGCTCCCCTGGAAAAACTGGTCATGAATATCGGCCACGGATCGCGGTCCTTCTGGGCGAGCTACGTCGATCTGCGGGGAGTGCATGATAAGAACCGCGAGCTGTCACGGCAGATCGACGACTTGCGTCTGCAACAATCGCAACTGGCGCAAGACGCGGGGCAGGCGCACCGCCTGCAGACCCTCCTGGACTTCAAGCAGAAGACAATATCGCGGACCGTCGCGGCACAGGTCATCGGCTCCGGCGGAAACGACCAGTCGCACCTGATCATGATCGATAAAGGACGAGACCAGGGATTGCGCGAAGACATGCCGGTGATTTCTCCGGATGGCGTGATCGGCAAACTGCTGCGAGTGTATGCCGGCACTTCGCAGGTGCTGGAGATCAACGACGCCTCCAGTGGGGTGGGCGCCATTCTGGAAAAGTCGCGGTTACAGGGAATCGCCAACGGCACCTCATCGGGATCGATCGAGTTGCGCTACATCATGGCGGACGAGCAGGTATCACCAGGAGAGCAGATTTTGACCAGCGGAGGAGACCGTATTTTCCCCAAGGGATTGGTGATCGGAACGGTGGACAATGCGTCAGTGGGCAAGGACCGCGAAGCCTTTCTCGACATTCGAGTGAAGCCGGCAGTGGCGCTCAACAAGCTGGAGGAAGTGCTGGTGATCACGAAAATGGAAGAGGTTGTTCCTGAGCCCGCCCCGCCGCTGCCCATCGCCGATGGCGCCACCGAGGCTCCGTCAACTGGAATTCGTGCCGCCGATATCCTGGCGCAGAGGCTGCCCAGCGCTCCGCCCGTGGCCCCGGAAAATGGGGCAAGGCACGGAGCCGCCGGGCTGAAAGCGAAAGCTCCGGGCAAGCATCCGGCGGCGGGCGCCAGAAAAACTGAAGCGGCATCGCCGGCGAAGGTTCCCGCCGATCGTCCGCAAACCTAACCAGTGCTGGTCGGCCATAAATCTCGCGAAGAATTTCAAGTCCATCGATTGGGAGTGGTGGCCAGCGTAGCCCTACCCCTGGTGGCGCTGTTTTTGCAGTCCTATATTCCGATCAAGTTCCCGTGGTTTTCTATATTCGACATACCGCTGCTGGTCACGATTTTCTTCGCAGTTACCCGGCGCACGCAGTTGACCGGCATGCTGACCGGCTGTGTGATCGGCTTGTTGCAGGACGGCCTCACCCAGCAACCGCTGGGGTTGAACGGAATCGCCAAGACCGTCATTGGTTATGCGGCATCGTCGTTGGGCGTAAAGATTGACGTTGAAAACCCGGCGTCGCGCCTTTTGATGGGCAGCGGATTTTACCTGCTCCACCAGGCCGTCTATTTCGCGGTGGCCAAAGAATTGATCCGGTTGCCGCTGGCCTGGCCCAGTGTGGTGCACCTGGCCATAGGGGCTGGGGCTAACGGGCTGCTGGCGGTTTTTCTGTTCGCCTTTTTAGACCGCTTCAAGCGAAGAAAATAACCGGCAACGATACTCTTGAATATGGACACCCCTATGTTCATCACGATCAAAAGAGTCTCAGCTATTGCGCTGTGTTTTCTTGCCAGTTGGCAAACATCAGCTCAAGGGGTAGGAGCGCAGAAAATAGCGGGACAGAGGAGGGCCAATCCGGATACTTCGCGCCGCGCGCCACCGCCAAGTCCAAGAAAGCTGCGCAAAATCATCGACCTTTCCAAGCAGGGAAACTGGGCTATTCTCGGGGGGAGTTGGATCGTTGTTGATGGGCGTCTAAAGGATTTGCAGTTAAATCTTTTTGATCAACTGTTGGAACCTTCGGCCTATCAATTCTTTGAGGGCCGGAAAAATCTGATTTATGCCTATGGCGAGGTCACGGCGCCATCCGGGACGCTAGCCGTATTCGACATCGATACGGGAGAGTACCGCAACGTCGCCCCCCTAACCGAACAGCCGCATGATCCAGCGCCGTCACCGGACAGGCAGTATGTGGCCTACATAACCGCCAGAGAGCGCCTGCAGGTGGTTAACCTGCATACCCAGAAGGTCACGGACGTGGCCCCAGCAACTTGGGAATCGGCTCCTTCCTGGTCACCAGACGGCAAGTACATTGTCTTTGAGAAAGAGTGGAAGCAGGGTCAGGGGTGGGAGGATGACCAAGTCGCTGTTTTCTCACTCGACTCCGGTAATGTAAGGGTGCTGGGCCTCGGACGCTTCCCATCCTGGTCACCGAAGGGCGACCTGATCGCATACACAGATGCCTATGGCAAGCAGTTGAAAGTGAGCAATCCAGAAGGCGGGCAGAACCGGATTTTAAAAGAAAACCTCGCCGGCATCTTTGGGCCAATCGAAGGGCCACTCGTCTGGTCGCCTGATCAAAAAAAACTCATCTATAACCGCGCGTACGATGGTATCGACGGTACAGCGCATGGCAAGGTGTATCTGATCGATGTTGACACCAGGCATACGAAACTCCTGGCCAAAGACGAAGTGATCCTGGGCTGGCAGTGAATGCCTCGCCTTCCCAACTATGTGCGTGCAGGTTTATGTCGAGCGAATAGTTCCAAGAGAATTACAATTTAGTTACGAGTGCATTCCATGCTGGGCCGCGAAGACAAAATATCGCCGACAAAACTGACTCTGGTGCAGTATGCCACCGCTGTGATTTTTCTCGCCCTGGCATTCGGCCTGTGGAGGCTCCAGGTCTTTGACAGCAGCCGTTATGGATCGCTGGCGGAGCACAACCGGGTCAGGGAAGTGGAGATCCTGGCGCCGCGGGGCAAAATCGTTGACCGCGAAGGCCGGGTGATGGTGGACAACTATCCTTCATTCAGCGCACTTTTCATTCGCAACCAGGCGCGCGACGTGCCGGAAGATATTCCCAAAATTGCCGCCGGTCTGAATATCGATGAAGAACAGATTCGCGAGCGGCTGCATAAATTCGCCAACGCTTCGCAGGTGGTGCTGAAAGACGACATCACTCCCGAGGACCTGGCGTTTATCGAGTCCCACCGCAACGAGCTGCCCGAGCTTGATCACCTGATGGTGCACCGCCGCCTTTATCCCCGCAATGGGTTTGCCGCGCACCTCATCGGCTATGTGGGCGAGGTCAGCGATGAGATGCTCAACCAGCCGCAGTATGAGTTTTACAAGTCAGGCGATGTGATCGGGCGCTCCGGCGTGGAGCTTTATTACAACGAGCTGTTAATGGGCAAGAATGGTAAGCGGCGCTCGGTGGTGAACAGCCGAGGCAAGGAAGTCGGCAGCACTCCGATGCCCGAAGAGCCGCTGGTTCCAGGCAAGCAATTGCGCCTGACCATCGATTTGGATATCCAAATTGCCGCCGAACAGGCGCTGGAGGGCAAGAACGGGTCGATCGTGGCCATGGATCCGCGCACCGGCGAAATCCTGGCGATGGTAAGCCGCCCGGCCTTCGATCCCAACCAGTTTGCCATCCACATCACGCGGGAACAATGGAAGGACCTTGTGACCGACGACGCCAAGCCGCTGCTGAACAAGGCCATCCAGGCGCAACTCGCTCCCGGCTCGGTGTTCAAGATCATCATGGCGGTGGCAGGATTGCAGGAAGGGATTGCCCGCACCCTGCTCGTGAACTGCGGAGGGGGAAAGACGTTCTACGGGCGCTTTTTTAAATGCTGGATCGCGGCCCGCCATGGTTCCCACGGGGATGTGGGAATCAATAAGGCCATCTATCAATCCTGCGATTCGTTTTTTTATACCCTGGGGGAGCGCCTGGGAATCAGCAAGATCGCCCAATATGCGACCGCCCTGGGTATGGGACAAAAAACGGGCATCGATCTGCCGCAGGAAGCTTCGGGGGTGATGCCGTCGGAAGAATGGAAGATCCGCACGGCGCACGAAAAATGGTATGCGGGTGAAACCATTTCGGTGAGCATCGGCCAGGGCGCGGTGGCAACGACTCCCGTCCAACTGGTTCGTGCGATCGGGGGCATTGCTTCCGGCGGTATTTTGCGCAGGCCGCATGTCGCCATGACCGAAGACCTGCCGGAGCGCTACAGAGATGCGTCCGGAGTGCCGGAGACGGTTACGGTCCCCATCGATCCGGTGAACTGGGACCTCATCACCACCGGAATGGCCGGGGTGGTGAGCCCGATGGGGACTGCGGCGGTGGCGAAGCTGCCGGGGATTGACTGGGCGGGCAAGACGGGCAGCGCGCAGGTCATCAGCAATACCTTGCGCAAGAAGCTGACCAGCTCCAGGTTCAAGGATAATGGGTGGTTTGTAGGGGTTTCACCCCATCGCAACCCTGAAATTGCGGTTTGCGTACTGGTAGAGCAGGGGGAGCATGGTTCGCTGGCTGCGGAACTCGCCTCCCACGTGATCAAGACTTACGTGCTCAAGCATCATCCCGTGGCCAAGGTGGCCGAGACTGTTATTTCCTCAAACCTCGGCAGCGCCTCGGCGGCGCCGCACAGTCTGGTCAACGCCGGCACAACCAAGGCTCCGCATTTGCAGCGCAAACCGGCCTACGGCGCCCTCGCTCAGGGGCCGGAGCTTATGCCTTTGGCGCAGAAACGCCGGTGAGCCGCTTTCTTTCATTTCGCGACTTTGACTGGACCCTGCTGGGGTTCGTGCTGGCCATCTGCGCCCTGGGCGTCAGCGAGATTTATAGCGCGACCTTTGCCACCAAGTTCGCGGGGTCTCACATCTGGCAGATTTACTGGATCATTGGCGGGTTGATGGCGATGTTTCTCATTGGGTTGATTGACTATCAGATCCTGCTGGATAACGTTCACTGGATGTGGATCGCGTCGATCTTCTCGCTACTAGTAGTGGCCGTGTTCGGCGTCAAGATCATGGGAGCCCGGCGCTGGATCAGCTTGCCTGGCGGACACAACTTTCAACCCTCGGAGTGGATCAAACTCGTCCTTATCCTGGCCATGGCCAAGTATTTCAGCGATCTGGAGAAGAACCACCTCTCCATCGCCGATATTGGCAAAGCCGCCGCCATCGTCGTGATCCCCATGTTATTGGTGCTGCGCCAGCCTGACCTGGGTACTGCGCTAACCTTTGCGCCCATCCTGGTGATGGCGTTGTTTTTTGGGGGAATCCGTTGGCGGCATGCCGCCATCATCGTGCTACTGGTGGGCCTGGCGGTTGTTCCCATCTGGAAGTTTGGTCTCAAGCCGTACCAGAAAGCTCGGCTATCAAGCTTTAGTGATCCTGAGGTTGATCCGCGAGGCACGGGGTACCAGATCCAGCAGTCATTGATCGCCGTGGGTTCGGGCGGCATCTGGGGGAAGGGCTCCACCAAGGGAACGCAGACCCAGGGAATGTTCCTGCCGGTGCCGCACCGGGATTTCGTGTTCGCCGCGTTCAGCGAAGAACATGGTTTCGTGGGCGCTATGGTCTTGCTGCTGCTATACTTTATGGTGTTGATGCGTTTGATTCAGAATGCTCAGACAGCCCCGGACCGCGCCGGCGCATTTGTGATTATGGGCGTGGTAGCGGTTTTACTTTTTCACATTCTGGTCAACGTGGGGATGGTGGTGGGCTTTATGCCCGTAACCGGCATACCCTTACCGCTCATGAGTTCCGGCGGCTCTTCGATTCTGTTCATGTTTCTGGCGTTGGGCATCGTGATGAATATTCGCATGCGGCGCTTTGTGAACTAGAGGTTGAAGGCCGTCAGTGAAAACTGAAGTGCCTCCGCCTGAAAGCGGACTAATAAAATTACGTACTGCCCTCACGAAACAGGGCAAACCCGGCCAACCAATGAGGGGCCGGACAGGATTGGCAGTAAACAAGGGTGGGTAACGACCCCGCCGGTTGAGCTCGAAGAGGTTTTGGGCTTGAGAATTCCGGCAGAGTGGTCACACTCCTTCGCCAGTCGCAACGGGTGGTCAGATTTTCAGGTCCTTCCCAGGTCGAAGATACCGGCGGCAACGCCAGGGCTTTTCCCATGTTGCAGGCACGACTGAGCTACGCAATCCTTCCTTTACGGTCTCAAAATCAGACTTTCTGACGAACAGACCACTGTCCCTCGCTGAGTTCTGCCGGTAACGCTTGCCACTCCAAAAGTGGCGGCGCCCGGAGAAAGAATGTCAAAAGAACTATTTATTTCATCCACCCCGCACGAAACCAAGCTCGCCATTGTTGAAGACGACCTGCTCTCAGAAGTTTATTTTGAGCGCGAAAATGAATACACCCTCGCCGGCTCCATTTACAAAGGCCGGGTCACCCGCGTGCTGCCCGGAATGCAGTCGGCTTTCGTCGATGTAGGTCTCGAACGCGATGCTTTCCTTTACGTCACCGATTTCCTGGAAGAAACCGAGGACCACGAGGAATTTGACCGGGTGGTGAGCCTGGCGCAGGCCGCCGCTAATAAAAATTATGAAGCGGAGCCCGCCTCGGGCGGCTTCCGGCGAGCACCTGAAGGCGTTTCCGCGCCGGAACACGCGGGCGCGGATCCTGCGGCCCAATTTCAAGCCGCCGCTTCGGGAAATGGACCGGCGGCGGGTTTTGGCGCCCACGGTGTACTGAATGCGGCGGGTGAAGACGAAGAAGACGATGCGGGCGGGACTGGCCGAGCGCCGCAGGGCGAGAAATCGTCTGAGGGCGGCACCAAACGCTGGAGAGGACGCCGCGGACGACGCGGGCGCGGCGGACGGGAACAGAATGCCTTCGGGGCACGTCCGGTGGGCAACGAGGACGCGGCAGGCGAGCGTCTGGAAGCCGGCGGAAACGTTAGCGATGAAAAGTTTGAGAAGCAGCCGTTCGTAGCGCCGGTCAAAACTGAACGGACGCCGGAGCGGGCCGCAGAACGGACACCGGAGCGGCCTTCCGAAATTCGGCGGGCGGTGCCGCCGGCAACGAAATCTCCGGCCTATCAACCGATGGTCCTGCCCGGAGAATCGATTTCCAAATACCGTCGCCAGGCCCCGGTAACGCCGCCGAGCTCGGATAGCCAGGTGGCAGAAACATCGTCAGGCCTCCAGCAGGAAAGCGCGAGCAGCCCCGCGAGTCATTTCGCAGCCGGGCAGGATGCTGCCCCGCGTGAGTATGCATCAGCGCTGGAAGAAAGTGGCAGCGGCTGGAAGACGGCGCCGGTGCAGCAGACCACCATCTGTCACAGCGAGCACGCGCCCGTAGGTTTCGGCGTCACCACTCCGGCGGAATCACAATTCGCCAATAAACCTTCCGAGTCATCCGCGGGAGACCGCTCGCATGAAGACCAGGGAAGCGATGCCTCCGCGGCCGCGCAGCAGCCGCAATCTTCGCACCTGGAAGAGGTAACCGAGACACGAAACCAGGCAGAGCAAACCCACGGCCAGATGCATGATGCCCAACCTTACGGGGCGCAAGCTGAGGGAAGCGGTGAACCTGCGCATCCAGAACACGCGGGGCAGCACGCCGGTGAGTATGTTTCGCCACGCGTCGTTGAACACATCGTAGAACCCACCGTTCAACCCGGTGGCGAACATGATGCCACGCCGATTGTGCGGTCTAACCCCGAATCGCAGGCCCTCGAAGTATCAGAACAGGGAGTGGTCGCCTTTGGGGTTGCAGACAGCCCGCTTTCCCATCAGTCTCGAAGTGGCGCGCTCACCGAAGAGCAGCAGGTAGTCGATGAAGAGGAGGAAGCAAGCGAAACCTCGTCGTTTGCCGAGGACCTCGAAGACGCCGCCTTCGACGAATTTGAAGAGGAGACGCTGGAGGGTGGTTCGGAACCTCACATTGCCACTCCCACCATCGCCGGGACTCAATCTCCCGGCGAGAACCAGTCCCTCGATCAGGATTTTGGAACTGAGGGTCCCCAGACCCAGGGTCATGACGCGAGGGGAAATCAGGCCGATCATGACGGGCAGCAACACTTTCTCGGTCAAACTGCCGGACTCGACGATGAGCTTCACCACGGCAACCAGGCGGAGCAATCCGGTGGTCATTCGGAAGAACTCCCGGAAGACTTCAATTCCGCGGAAGATCTCGCGGAAGAAGAAGAATTCGATCCGCTGGCCGTTGGGCCAGGGACAGAAGAACTTGAGCCCCCCAATGCTGAGGCGGGAGTCAGGGCCCCCAACGCCACCGCAGCTTTTCAGCAGACTGCCGACCGCGATGTTCGACGCGAGCGCTTTCCGCGCCGCGGAGGACGGCCGCCGATGCAGGGAGGAAGAGGCGGGCCACGCAGAAACACACCGCGTGGGCCCATGCCGGTCATCTCCGACCTGTTGAAGGAAGGCCAGGAGATCCTGGTGCAGATCGCCAAAGAGCCGATGGCGAAAAAGGGAGCGCGCATCACCAGTCACATCGCCCTTCCCGGCCGCTTCCTGGTGTTCATGCCCACGGTGAACCATATGGGCGTGTCGCGCAAGATCAGTTCGGAAGAGGAACGGCAGCGCCTGAAGAGAATTTTGCTGAGCGAGCGCGGGACCACCCACGGAGGCTTCATCGTTCGTACCGCGGCAGCGGGCGCGAGCGAAGAAGACCTGCGCGCTGACATCCGCTTCCTCATCAATTTATGGGTTGAGATTCGCGCCCGCGCGGAATCGAGCAAGGCGCCTTCGCTGATCTATCACGATCTCAACCTGGTGGAGCGCATTCTGCGCGACCAGGTGACCCAGACCTACTCCCAGATCTGGGTGGATAACGAACAGGAATACGAGCGTATTCTGCGGTTTGTCAGCCGGTTCCAGCCGTCCCTGGTCAAGCGGGTAAAGCTTTACACCAAAGAGACGCCGCTGTTCGAGCAGTTCAATATCCAGGAAGAAATCAACAAGGCGTTGAAATCGAAGGTCTGGCTGAAGAGCGGTGGTTCTATCGTGATCAACCAGACCGAGGCGCTGGTGGCCATCGACATCAATACCGGCAAGTACGTGGGCAGGACCTCGCGCCTCGAAGACACCATCGTCAAAACCAACGTCGATGCCATCAAGGAAATTGTCAGGCAGATACGCCTGCGCGACCTGGGCGGCATCATCGTGATCGATTTCATCGATATGGATGAGCGCAAGAACCGCAACAAAGTGATGCAGGCGCTGGAGGAAGCGCTGAAGTCCGACCGCGCCCCATCAAAGGTGCTGCAGTTCAACGATTTCGGCCTGGTGGCGATCACACGCAAGCGCGTAAAGCAATCGCTGGAAAGGACGCTGGGCGCAACCTGCGAGTATTGCACCGGCACCGGAATGATCAAGAGCGTAACCACGGTCTGCAACGAGATTTACGTGGAGATGCGCAAGATGGCCAAACACTTCGAGCGCCAGGACGTTATGCTGCGCGCGCATCCCGAAGTGATTAAGGCCTTGAAATCAGGCACCGGGAAATGGCTGCAGGAAATGGAAGAGCTGACCGGCCGCACGATTATCTTGAAGAGCGACACCGGCCAGCACCAGGAGCAGTTCGACATCCAGTAGGCAGATCACAAAATGGGAAAAACAAAACCGGGCTGATTCAGCCCGGTTTTGTTTTTTTCTTGGGGACCCGGTCAACTATGAAGTTCGTCGTATTCTCAAGTGAACGAGACTGGGGAGCAGGTCAACTTGTAAACGCCTTCACTCTTATCGAGGGCCACCCGCCCATTGTTTTTTGTTACACATGGAGAATAAGGGTGAGGATTATGCCTGTGGCCAGCCAAAGAAAAATGGCCATTGCGGACAAAATTCGTTCTTGATCTCGAAACAAACCGATTACAGCGATGATCAAAGCAAACAGTCCAAGCCTAAGAGTGTAGATGAGTATTCCTTCCATCCAAGTCAAATCCCTATATGGATAGGATAGAGATAAGCCAAACACAATTCCCAAAATAACCGTCACTATTAAGGACAACGCAATCGACACGCAAGCCCATTTTTGATTTCTTATTCGCAGCCATGCTATTCGCATTTGGTGTTTCCACCTGGAATCCTCACACCGTGTCGAATAACGTCCAAAGTGAAATGTTCACTGATCGGGAAAATTGCACCGACGAAGGGGCGGATGCAGCCCCGTGTTTGTCATATCCAAGGCCCACTAGATCCCGGTTTAGAACAAAAAGAGGCCTTCAGACACAACCCCACGGATCACAGGTCCCATATTTGGTTTAGTCACATACTCCTGAATTTGTGCCCAGCTAACTTCAATGACTTTCATTCCTCCCACTTTTCGCGACTCCGCGTCGAGTCTGCTGCGCCATCCAGGAATGGCATTTTCCCTTGCACCTATCTTCATCCAACAGATATCACTGGGTTTTATTTCCTTGGGATTGCAACTTTTCCCTACAAGGATAAAAAGGGTAACCTCTCCCCGTTTTAGGCGGTCATAAAATTCCTTGCGTTCTTCCACCAGGCGCCTTCGATGAATCGTGATGATGCTTAGAATACTCGCGAGAAGATGGTTGGTTCACCACATAGCTAGAAGATAATATCGGTCTTCAGCAAATGGTTCTTAACTGACTACCCTCTTCTAATCGATCCTGATTTCCCCGGAGCCGCTACGCAGTTCCACCAGGGCGCCGCCTCCGTTCACCTTGCCTTCCACGTGGGACTTTGAAATCGAGCCTTGCCTGGTGATGGGCTGCTGGATATGGATGCCGCCGGAATCGGTGCGGGCATCGAGATCGAAGCCGGTGGCCGAGCCCAGTTGCAGGCGCAGCCCTCCGGAGCCTGTGCTCATGCGCCAGGCGTGACTTACGGTTCCCTGGGCATCGATGTCGCCGCTGCCGGTTCCCGCGCGCAGCTCGCCGTTTACGCCTTTGAGGACGATATCCCCAGAACCGGTGTTGACGTTTACCGGGCCGGGTGCATCTTGTCGCATCGTGATCGAACCGCTTCCGGTGTTGCCCGTGAATTCGCCGCCGATGCCCTCGGCCTTGATTCCGCCGCTGCCGGTGGTGACCTTAACCGGTCCTTTGATGTTATCGAGGCGGACGTCGCCGGAGCCGGTGGTGGCCTTGGTTTCACCGCCAATATCGCTCAAAGACAGCGAGCCGGAACCGCTTTCAATTTTTACGGGACCAGCGATGCCAGTGACTTTTTCATCGCCGGAGCCGGTGCGCGCCAGCAGTTCAGTCCGCTGCGGCGCCACTACCTCGTAGCTGATGGAAACGTTCTGGCGCAATTCTCGGTTGTCGAATTGTCCGATGGTGATGGCATTTCCGCGCTGGGTGATGGGCGGGTTGGCTTCGATGAGGCGCACCTTTTCCTCGGCGCTCATGCCTTCGGAACCGCGAGCGGTAATCTTCCCGGTAATCGAGACCGTGCCGGAATTCCCCCGGGTCACGGTGACATTGCCGGAACCGGTCCTGATATCGAGGCTGGCCATCTCGGAGACGGTCAGGCTGCGGGAAAATGAACCACGCGCGGTATCAGCGTGCGCCGCGAGCGAGCTGAGGAGCAACAGTACCGCTACAGAAAGCGAGGCTCGGTTCAATCGCATATGAGCGTCTCCTGGTCCAAACAAAAAATCAACAATCAACAGCTACTGCAAAATTACCTGATCGTTTTCCTTCAGGCCGCTTAACAGCTCGGTCTTCGCCCCGTTGGAGATGCCCACGGCCACCGCGACTTTTTTCTTGCCGTCCTTGGCCTTGGGGTCGGGTACTTCCACCGAGGCCTTCTTATCCTTGTCATAGATCAGCGAGCCTTCGGGAATAATGAGCACGCCCTTGTGCTCTTCCAGAATGATCTCCGCATTGGCGGTCATGACCGCCTTGAGCTCGCCCTTGGCATTGTCGATGGAAACCCGCACCTCAAAGGTGGTGACGTTGTCTTTTTCCGCGCCCATGGGAGATATCTTGGTGACTTTGCCGGTGAAGGTCTTGTCTTTGAAAGATTCGACCTTGATGCGCGCGTTCTGGCCGAGATAAACCTTGCCAACGTCACTCTCATCCACTTTGCCTTTCACGAAAACCTCGTGGGTATCGCCCAGGGTCATGATCAGGGTGGCGGAAGAACCGAGGACCAGGATGGAGCTCACGGCGTCGCCCACTTCAACGTCACGAGAAAGGATGACGCCATCGATGGGCGCGACGATGGTGGCGTTGCGATACTGCTCTTCGATCTGGGCAAGGTTGGCGCGGGACTGGGTGACCTGGGCCGCAGCCTGGTTTAATTTGGCCTTGCTGACGACCTGGTTGGCGCGGGCGAAATCCTGCTTGTTGACGGCCATCTCAAAGTTCTTCTGGGCATCATCGAGCGCGGCCTGTGACACCACGCCTTCGGTGGCCATGCGCTTGGCGCGGTCATAAGCGCGCTGCAGCATGGGCACATCGGGCCCCCGGGCATCGACTTTGGAGCGTTCCAGATCAGCCTCGGCGGCATGCAGGTTGGCTTCAAAACCGCCTAGCTCGGCGCGCGACGCGTTGACCCGGGCCTGGATTTCCTCTTTGTCGAGCTCTGCCAGCACCTGGCCGGTCTTTACGGTGTCGCCAGCATCCACCAGCAGGTGTTTCACGATACCGCTTGCCTTGGATTTAATTGCCACCTTGGTGATGGGCTCGATCTTTCCGGTCGCCACGACGCTCTTGGCGAGGTCCCCTTTTTCTACCTTACTCAGCTTGGTGGGGTCGATCTTGGCGCTGCCGCGGCCCGCGGCCATGACTCCGCCAACTACCGCCAGCACTACCAGCACCACAACGACAATGATGATGTAGCGTCGTTTCTTGCTTTTCTTCCCGTTTGCCATTATTTGTCCCTCGGCACGTGCCCGCTTAATAGACTGCTAACAGTGCTTACGAAGATTCTTGATGGATTGTTCCCCGGAATTCGATCCGGTCCGCATGTAAATGCTTTAATGCCGGTGCAATTGGTTAGACATCCCAACCGGCAAAACGGAAGCAAACAAATGTGCTTGCGCGAACTTCTATTTTAAGCTGGAAGACCAAGGCCGGGCTTACATTCTGCCGGCAGGCGCCGATGCTCGAGACCGCGCGCGCCAAATGCCAGCCGGCACTCAGCCAAGCCGGTATTCCCCGGGGAAAGCTTTGCCGCCAGGTACGCGCTCCGCGATGCTAAAATTTCAGCGATGGCTGCGTTTATCCTGCTGCGCCTCTTTGCGGTGCTCGCCCTGGTGGCCGCAAACGCGTTTTTTGTGGCGGCCGAGTTTGCCCTGGTCAGCATCCGGGACACGCGAATCCAGCAGTTGATCGACGAGCGCCGTCTGGGCGCCCGGACCATCCAGAAATTGCAGCACCATCTGGATGAATTCCTGCCCGCGGTGCAGTTTGGCGTCACCCTGGCCAGCCTGGCGTTGGGGTGGATCGGCGAGCCGGCGGCGGCCGCGATCCTGCAGCCGTTTGTGGGTAACTCCGTAGCTGCCCACACCCTGGCCATCGTGCTGGGATTCGGCGCCATCACTTATATGCACGTGATCCTGGGGGAACTGGTTCCCAAGTCGCTGGCGCTGCAGCGGGCGGAGCGTGTGGCGCTGGCAGTGGCTGGCCCCATGGACGTTTTCATGTCGTTATCGCGGCCATTGCTTTATGCGATGAAGCGCTCGGCCAACCTGGTGTTGAGGGGTTTTGGCTCGGTCATGATGCGCGAAGGCGGCGTGCACTCGCCGGAAGAATTGAAGCTGATCGTGACCGCCAGCCGGCGCGTGGGCCTGCTGCCGGAATCGCAGGAGGACATGATTCACCGGGCGCTGGATCTCAGCGACATCTCGGTGCGCGAGATCATGGTGCCCCGGCACAACATTTTTTCATTTTCTGCGGACATGCCCCTGGATGAAGCCATGGCGCGGGTGGTGGAAGAACAGCATTCCCGCATTCCTATTTATGAGCCGCGGCGCGGCCCGGAGCATATCATCGGACTGCTTTATTCCAAGGACTTGTCGCGATTAATGCACCTTAAGCTGATCGCGCCTGGAACTTCTCCCCTGTTGAAACCGGGAGTCACCGTGCGCAGCGTGATGCGTGACGTGCTGGTGGTGCCGGAAACCAAGCCGGTCACCGACCTGCTCAACGAACTGAAGCTGCACCGGCGGCACCTGGCGGTAGTGGTCGATGAATTTGGCTCGACCACCGGACTGGTGACCGTGGAAGACGCCATTGAGCAACTGGTGGGCGAAATTGAAGATGAGTTTGATGTCGCCGAGACTCCTTTCCTTCAGCTGGATGGAGGCGCCATGGTATTGCAGGGATCGGAAAACATTCGCGACCTCGAAAGCCGTCACGACCTCACGCTGCCTCGCAACGAAGGCTATGAGACCCTGGGAGGCTTCATCCTCGCCAAGCTGGGGAAGATTCCGGGGCCCGGGGAATATGTAGATTTTGAGAATCGGCGATTCACCGTTCAGGGAATGGACCGGATGAGGGTGGCGGCGGTCAAGGTAGAGGCCCGCGAGCTGCCTGACCAACCGAACCCGCTTGAAGATCACGACAAGCCGCGGACTCTGTTCGCCGAGAAAAAACAACCCTCGCCGCGCTAAACAGGGAGCCTGACGCCTAATTCATGTTGCGTTTTATTGCCAGCCGGTTGCTCGTGATGATCCCAGTGCTCTGGCTGGTGGTATCGCTGGTATTTCTGCTGTTGCACCTGGTACCCGGCGACCCGATCCAGCAAATGCTGGGGGAAGGAGCGGCCAGCGCCGATATCGAGGCGGCGCGGCATGCCTACGGGTTGGACGTTTCACCGGGCAGGCAATATTTGAATTACTGGCACGGGGTCTTGCGCGGAGACCTGGGGAGGTCGCTGCGGCTGGACCGGCCCGTGACGGCGATCATTGCGCAGCGGTATCCGTTCACCTTGGAACTGACGCTGGCGGCGCTGGTAATGGGTTTATTGATCGCGGTGCCGGCGGGGGTGGGCTCGGCGCGAAGACGCGGCCAGTGGCAAGACCGCGGCATCGGACTGGTCAGCCTGCTGGGCTTGTCTTTTCCAAATTTTGCGCTGGGGCCGCTGCTTATTTTATTTTTTTCAATTTCTCTGGGATGGCTACCGGTGTCAGGCGCGGGAGGTTTTTCACACCTGCTGCTGCCGGCGTTTACCTTGGGAGCATCACTGGCCGCGATCCTGACCCGAATGGTTCGGACGTCCATGCTGGAAGAATTAGGACAGGATTACATTCGCACTGCCCGCGCTAAAGGATTGTCCGAAACCAGGGTTGTCTATCGCCACGCACTGCGCAATGCTCTGGTGCCGGTGCTGACGGTGGTGGGGTTGCAGTTTGGCGGGCTGCTGGCGGGAGCGATTGTGACCGAGACCATCTTCTCGTGGCCGGGGATCGGCCGGCTCACCATTCAGGCCATCAGCAATCGCGACTATTACCTGGTACAAGGCTGCATTCTTACCATCGGCGTGACCTACATCGCGGTAAATTTCTTCACCGACCTGCTGTACTCGGCGGCCAATCCGCGGATACGCCAGCGTCCAGCGGCATGAGCATCGCGCTGCACTTTTTAGGGCAGTAAGAGAGACTTTATTTTCGCAAGGAGCACTGCTATGAGGAGTCCCATTTTTCGAGCCGGATGGCTGCGGCGAGGCACCGTACTTTCGATCGGGGTGGCCGCGGCCACTTGCCTGCATGCGCAGACCAGGCCTGCATCCACCGCCGCCATGGATCGGGTAGCGGATGCGATGTTCGCGATCACCGAATTCCAGCAGACGGCGATTTCTCCCGACGGCGCTCGCGTGGCATGGGTGGAAACCCTGCCGGGCACGAGCGGAGAATCGGCCATCTACGTTTCACCGGAAGGCGAGGCGGAGGGAAGACCGCCGGTAAGAATCCAGGCAGTGCCGAACCGAAATTCCAGGGAGGGAAGCGTGGCGTGGTCGCCTGACAGCCGGCGCCTGGCATTTCTCTCCGACGCCGAACTGGCCGGGCAGAGGCAGCTCTATGTGGTTGATGCCGGCGGCGGGGCAGCGCGCAAGCTTACCGATGTGAAGGGCTTTCTTGCCGATCCCCAGTGGTCGCCGCGGGGAAAATCCCTGGCAGTTTTGTTTACCGCAAATGCGCCGCGCGCGGCGGGCCCGCTGGAGCCGATGACTCCGGATTCCGGTGTGGTCGAAGAACATTTTTACGAGCAGCGCATTGCGATTGTAGATTCGGTAAGTGGCGAGATCCATGAAGTGTCCCCAGCCGATTTGTACGTGTACGAATATGACTGGTCGCCGGACGGCGCAAGTTTTGCCGCGACCGCGGCCCGGGGCTCAGGAGATGACAACTGGTGGGTGGCGCAGCTCTACACAATTTCGGCCGAGAACGGCTCGACGAAATCAATCCTCAAACCTGAGCTGCAGATTGCGCAGCCGCGATGGTCGCCAGACGGTGCGCGCATCGCTTATATAGGCGGCCTTATGAGCGACCAGGGAGTGACCGGGGGCGACGTCTTCGTGGTGGGACGCGATGGTCGCAGCCTGCGAAACCTTACTCCCGGAATGAAGGCGTCGGCGACCGGGTTGAGGTGGCTCTCTCCTTCACAAATTTTCGTGGTAGAAAACGTGGCGGGAGTTCCGGCTGCGGTGTCGCTCGACCTGGGCCCGGGCCAATCCCGCGCCGCTGGCGCCCACACCTTGTGGCGGAGCGATCAAGTGGTCTCGGCCGAAAGTCACGCGCTGGGGGTGTCACTAGCGCGCGATGGCAGGTCATGGTCGGCCATTCGCAGCTCGGCGCAGGATCCGCCAGAAGTGTGGACCGGCCATGCCGGGAACTGGACGCAGATTACCCATGCCAACCAGAACACATCCGCGCCGCGTACCCGATCGGAAAACATTTCGTGGCAGAACGATGGTTCGGCGGTGCAGGGCTGGTTGAACTTTCCCGTGAATTTCGCGCCCGGGAAATCGTGGCCGCTGGTGGTGGCGGTGCACGGCGGACCGTCTTCGGCGTGCATGAATGACTGGCCACGCTCGATCACCGCGCTGCTGCCCAGCCAGGGGTACTTTGTATTGTGCGTGAATCCGCGCGGCAGCTACGGCCAGGGCGAAGCTTTTACCCTGGGCAACGTAAAGGATTTCGGCTACGGCGACCTGCGCGACATTTTGACGGGGGTGGATGCGGTCAAACGCAAGTATCCCATCGACGAAGCGCGGCTGGGGATTGCGGGGTGGAGTTATGGCGGCTACATGACGATGTGGGCGGTGACTCAAACCAACCGTTTCCATGCCGCGGTGGCCGGCGCCGGCGTGGCCAACTGGCAGAGCTATTACGGGGAAAATGACATTGACCAGTGGATGATTCCGTTTTTCGGCAGCTCGGTTTACGATGACCCGGCCATCTATGCGCGCAGCTCTCCCATGACGTTCATCAAAAAGGTGAAGACGCCGACATTGATTCTGGTGGGAGACCGCGATGGAGAGGTGCCGGCCCCGCAATCCTACGAGTTCTGGCACGCCCTGAAAACACTGGGGACGCCCACCGAGCTGGTGGTGTATCCCAACGAAGGCCACAACATTTCACAGCCCGAGCACAAGCGTGACCGGCTAGTGCGGATTACAGGTTGGTTTGATCGCTATTTGCGGTAGAAGTGCGAGTCAGAAGTAAGCAGAAGTGGGGAAGGGCCTCCCCGATATGAAGGCCCGATTTTATAGCGCTTTGCGGCCTGACACGAAGTGAAAAATCACCACGATCAGCGCAATGACGAGCAATGCATGAATCAGTCCGCTGGCAACATGAAAGGCAAAAAATCCGAGCAGCCAGAGGACGAATAAAACGATACCAATTGTCAAGAGCATTAGTTGACCTCCCGCTGGGGTCCCAGCGTACTCCATATGATTCATCGTTTTTGAATGGTGTTGCCCCCGAAAAATATTTTTTGGAGAATACTCGGGCGGAAGTTTCCGAATCGCTCCCGTCGCGAAGGGGCGATACAGGATGGCTTAGCTGGAGGCGGCGGTGGGGAATTTGGGTGCGGATTCCATAGGCACTTCTGGTCCGCTGGTTACCTGGTGGTAGTAGTCCTGCAGCAGTCTGGCGCCGCGCCGGTTGAAGATGGGAAAGGTGGCGAGGTGCATGCGCTGCATCCTGAATTTGAGCGAAGTCGACACCACGCCCAGGCCATATTTCACGCTGCGCGCGAAGCTGATGGAAGACGCTCCCGGCTGATACTTGGTAGGACATGAGATCTCGCCCATCGCCATTTTGAAATAAATGATTTGCGCCAGCATCTGGTTGTCGAAGACAAAGTCGTCGGAGTTGTGGTCGAGAGGAAGCGATTCCAGTACTTTGCGCGAGAACGCGCGATATCCGGTGTGATATTCCGACAGCTTGTATCCCATGACCAGGTTTTGAAATACGGTCAGCAGCCGGTTGAAGATGTATTTGTAAAGCGGCATGCCGCCTTTCATCGCTCCCACACCCAGTATCCTCGAGGCCAGGGCCACGTCGTACACGCCATAGGCGATCATGCCGGCGAGGGAAAGAATGAGCCGTGGAGAATATTGATAGTCCGGATGCACCATGACCACGATGTCGGCGCCTCTGCGCAGGGCTTCGCGATAGCATGTTTTCTGGTTGCGGCCGTAGCCCAGATTTTCGAGATGAACAAAAGTGACCAGCCCCAGGTCGCGCGAGACGCTTACGGTGGAGTCGGTGCTGCCATCATCGACCAGCAGCACTTCATCGACAAAATCGAGCGGGATTTCGGAATAGGTGTCGCGCAGGGTCTCCGCCGCGTTGTAGGCGGGCATGACCACCAGTAGTTTTTTGCCATTGAGCATAGTAGGCTTTGAAACGAAAACCAATCTCTCGGATTCCGCCGCGGAGAGAAACCCGCATTGCCAATCGTAAACTACCGGGAAGGAAATAGAGCCTGCCAGCCATAATCAAAGGTAACCCCGAGAGTGCCAATCCTCTTGGAGCCGGCGACAAGCGGAGGTTATGGATCGGCGTCTTGCTGGTGGTTGTTACCGTCGCCGCCTACCTGCCGGTGCGCTATTGCGACTTTGTGAACTACGACGATACCGGGTATGTGACCGTCAATGGCCGCGTGCAGAACGGCCTCAACGTGGACAATGTCAAGTGGGCGTTCACCACGTTCAGCGCGGCCAACTGGCATCCTCTGACCTGGATTTCCCATATGGCCGACATGCATTTCTTCGGCCTCAACCCGGCGGCGCACCACCTCAGCAGCGTCTTCTTCCACTGCATCAACGTGCTTCTGCTCTTCCTGGTGCTGCGGCGCATGACCGGAGCGGTGTGGAAGAGCGCGGTGGTAGCGGCGCTTTTCGCGCTGCATCCGCAAAATGTTGAATCGGTGGCCTGGATTTCGGAGCGCAAAAACCTTCTCAGCACCCTGTTCTGGCTGGCCACCATGTGGTCCTACGTCTCGTATGCGCGCATGCCGTCGGTGCGGCGGTATCTCGAAGTGGTGGTAATGATGACGCTCGGCCTCATGGCCAAACCCATGCTGGTGACGCTGCCGTTTGTCTTGCTGCTGCTGGATTTCTGGCCGCTGGGACGGGTGCAGGCTTGGCCGCCAGGCGAGGTTGTGGTGGGAACCGGCGAACCGGCCCGGTATGCGTCTCCCCGGCCGATCGCTGTCCTCCTGTTGGAAAAAGTCCCACTGCTGGCTTTGTCGTTGGCCAGTGCGCTGATTACGTTGCGGGCGCAGGAAAACGGGCAGGCCATTGCGTCTTTGAGCGCGGTCCCTCTGGCGGTGCGCCTGGAAAACGTGGTGATGTCGTATGCCCTTTATTTGTATCGCATGGTGTGGCCGGTGCGCCTGGCGATCATCTATCCCTTCCGCCTTCAAGGCATGGCAGCTTCTCAGGTCGCGGTTTCGGCGGCCGTGTTGATTTTGATCACCGCGTGGGCGGTGTGGCAGCTGCGGCGGCAGCCGTACCTGGCGGTGGGATGGTTCTGGTTCCTGGGAACATTGGTGCCGGTGATAGGCCTGGTACAAATTGGGATGCAGGCCAACGCCGACCGTTACGTTTATGTTCCGCTGATCGGAGTTTTCATTGCGCTGGCGTGGGCAATCGGAGATTGGGTGGAGCGGTTTCCCCAAACAAGAAGCGTAGTGGCGGCCGCCACGGTTGCTTGCCTGTTGCTGCTGGGGTTGCGTACGCGCGACCAGATCCGCTATTGGCATGACAGCAAGGCGCTGTTCAATCACGCCATCGACGAGGTCAACGATAATTTTGTGGCTTACAACAACCTGGGACAGACCGTTGAAATTGAAGGTCATTACGACCAGGCCTACGCCTTGTACGCAAAAGCGCTGCAAATCAAGCCCAATATTCTCTACAGCTCCACGCTGTTCAACGTGGGGTCGCTCAAACTGACTGAAAAAAAATATAGCGAGGCAGTAAGTTATTTCGAAGACGCATTGCGGTATCCCGAGGGCATCCGGTCAACCCTGATCACCCAACAGACGCTGGGCGCCGCCTACCAGGCGGAGCACGATTACAAACACGCGGAGGAACATTTTCGCGAAGTGATGCGGCTGGCGCCGGAGCGGGCAGGGAATACCCGGCTGAACCTGGCAATCATGCTGGCGATGCAGGAGCGATACGCCGATGCCATCGTTCTGTATCGCGAGAATCTGGCAGTGAGTGAAGAGCCGTGGACGTATTTTCTGCTAGCGACTGCACAGGAAAAAGCCGGAGATTTCGTGGAGGCGGAAAAATCGCTAAGATCGGCGATACGGCTGAAGCCCGATAACCCGGAGTACCAGAAGGAATTGCAGAAGGTAATTTCGCGGAAGGCTGCGAAAGCATCAGTTCCGCCTGGAGATTAAATGCTGATAAACTTCTGGTAGCCGACCGCGAGCGGGAGTAGTTCAGCGGTAGAACGCCAGCTTCCCAAGCTGGATGTCGCGAGTTCGATCCTCGTCTCCCGCTCCAAATAATCTTCTCGTGGGTACATTAACTCAAGCGACTGGTATGAATGATGAGTAGGCACGAAAGCTCCATTCTTGAGCTGAGGAAAAGGCAGGTAGCCCGCGTGAGAATAGTGAGACTGCTTGCCATCTGTTCCTCTTGCATCGCGGTGGGGTCACTCTTGCCCCTGATGAGCATCGGGCGAAGCCTTACTACAGTGGGGGATTTTGAGGTCATCAGAGTGCCTGTTTCGGATCGAATCCTCCGGGTCCCCGACGGCACCATTCACTTGCTCGCGATTACGTTTGCGATTTCGGGCTTCGCCGCCATCCTTCTTTGGATTGGATGGATATTACTAAGGGCAAGAAGGGCGTCAGATTAAAGCCACTGGTTCCAGTTGATCGCACAGGTTCGAAGTAGCAGACGCCCTGCTATTGATTGGCGCGAAAACTTTATTCCTGTCGGGTAAAAGCGAGTCTCCAACAAAAACGGATGCGTCGCGTGGTTCCCGGTTAGTTTTCCTGGCGGTAGAAAACTCCATCAGTCAGACTTCCCCGCAAGAACCGATAGCATTTAGACCTTTCCGGCGCCAAGTCTTATCTGGACAAGCTGGTATGCAGTTACCCAATGGACCTGCCCTGCACAATGGCCAGGGGATGGGTTTGCACCAGGTCGAAGGCGGCGGCTGCGCCAACCACTCCCGCGGCGATCTTTTGGGCAGCGGACAGCAACGGAGGCCGGTGGACCAGGTCGTGGGCGTCGGAGGCGATTACGTGGACGGCTTTCTTCTTCAGCAGCCACACGGCGACGTCTTTGGCCTTTCTGCCCCATTTTCCGGTCAGGGAATTGGCGGTGACCTGCACCAGGCAACTATCGAGCCACTGCAAAACGTAGTCGGGATGGGCCTGCAGTATGGGGTTGCGCTCGGGATGGGTGAGAATGGGAATGATGTCGAGTTCGGCTCGCATGCGAAATAAAAGGTCGAGGAAACGCGGGGGAATCGCAAATTCACTCAGTTCGATTAGAAGATAGCGGGTGCCTTCGATGAGAAAGTCGTTGGGTTTTACGAAGAGATTTTCAATGTTATCGTAGGAAAGATTGAAATCGCAGCCCAGGCTGAATTTGAGCTTGCCTTCGGTTTTCTTCTGCAGCTCGGTCAACATTCCGGAAAAAATTTCACGGTTATATTGGTATTTCGAGCTGGCGTGCGGTGTGGCCACCACGTGGGTGATTCCGTCAGCCAAGGCAATGGCACACATTTTTTCTGAAATCTCCCAGGACTTGGCGCCATCATCGATGGCGGGGAGAATATGACAATGAATATCAACCATTATTCGTAATCTCTTCCCAGTTCAATCAAGTTCCGTAATGAGGGATGCTGCGGAAGCGGCGGATTGATGCCGTGATTTTGTCGGGGTCGAATCAATCACTACCGTGAGATCACATCGGGTTACATGCAAGCTCGTTTCTTACGCCTGCTCTTCCTTCAAGGATATGGGAAGAGCAGGCGTCGTGCAAATAATCGCGCCGGGCGCACGTCAGTCCGTGGTGATACGGTCTTCGATCGTTACATATGTATCCGCCGAAACCGCCTTTTTGTTTACCAGGTCTTTCTTATCTTCATAAGGGCGGCCGGCGATGATGCGGCGCGCGTCGGCGTCGCTGAGGCCGCCAATCCGCATAAGATCGGCCTTGGAGGCGCTGTTGATATTGATTCGGGCGTCGCCTTCCTTCCAGCCGGCGCGCACACCCTGGGCCACGGCCACGGCTTCGCTGCCCAGCTTTTTGCTGCCTTCTTTGATTTTTTCTCCGGCAACCCGGGCGTCCACACCAAGCTGCTTGCGCGCCGGACGGGTTTCGACGTCGAGCTTCCGCACGCCTTCACCGATGTTCTTGCCCAGGTCTTCGGCGCCGTGTTTGACTTCCACAGCGTCTTTCTTGGCTTCCTGCTTTACGTCGCGGGTGGTTTCTTCCGATTTTTCACGGGCTTTTTCCACTTGGGGGTCGCGAACCGGTTCGCAACCAGCTGCGCTTAAAACCAGCAGGCAGCCCAGAGATAAGCTTGCAATCGAGCGAGAGGTCATGGGGAATCTCCTGTGCCGCTTATCGGAGCGGCTTTACATTCAGATGCGGAATTGGGGTTTCAGGTAAACCGCCTTGGGGAAAAAGTCACGCGGCGCGGGCGATAGCAAAGACACTCTATAATTCCTGCTGGCCCTCATTAGTGGTACTGGAGTACACAGTTGGCATATAGCGACTTGCGGGATTGGATCACAGCACTGGATCGCGCCGGGGAATTGAAACGCATCCCCGCGGAAGTTGATCCTATTCTGGAAATTACGGAGATTACTGACCGGGTCTCGAAATCCGGCGGACGGAATTCGGCTTCACCCGCCGGAGGGCCGGCGCTGCTGTTTGAAAAAATTAAGGGCTACCCGGGGGCGCGCGTCCTGATCAACCAGTTTGGTTCGGAGAAGCGCATGAAGCTGGCTTTGGAGGTGGATAGCCTCAATGATATTGCCGGCCGGATACAGGAGTTGTTGAACCTCAAGTCTCCCGAAGGGTTTCTGGAGAAACTGAAGATGCTGCCCATGCTGGCGGATATGGGAAAGTTTTTTCCTAAATCCGTCGCCACCGGACCGTGCAAGGAAGTGATCAAAAAGGAAAATTTCTCGCTGCTGGATTTTCCCGTACTGCAATGCTGGCCGCAGGATGCGGGCCGGTTCATCACCTTCCCTTGCGTCATCACCCGGGACCCGCGCACCGGCAAGCGCAACGTGGGGATGTACCGCGTTCAGGTTTATGATGCTGCCACCGCCGGGATGCACTGGCAGCGGCAGAAGGTGGCGGCAGAACATTTTCGCGATCGCATGCGCGCCGCGGTTTCAACTGGCCTGGAGAACCGATCAGCCGCCGTCGATATGATGGCCCGCTCTTCAGGTGCATCGCAGGCGGCCGACGGGCCAACGCCTTCGGGCCGGATGGAAGTTGCCATTGCCGTAGGCACCGATCCCGCGCTGACTTTTGCGGCGATTGTGCCGGCGCCCCCCGAGGTGGAAGAGTTCATCATCGCCGGGTTCCTGCGGCAGAAGCCGGTGGAGCTGGTGAAGTGCGAGACGGTTGATCTTGAAGTGCCGGCGGCAGCGGAAATCGTGATTGAAGGCTACGTCAATCTTGACGAGTTGCGCCGCGAGGGTCCGTTCGGCGACCATACCGGGTTCTATTCGCTGGCGGATGACTATCCTGTGCTGCACGTCACCTGCATCACCCACCGTAAAAACCCGGTCTATTCCACCACCATCGTGGGCAAGCCGCCGATGGAAGATGCCTGGATGGGCAAAGCGGTGGAGCGAATCTTCCTTCCCCTGATGCGCTTGACCTTACCCGAGATCGTTGACATCAATCTGCCGGTGGAAGGAATCTTCCACAACCTGATGATCGTTTCCATTCGCAAGTCCTATGCCGGCCATGCGCGCAAGGTGATGAACGGAATCTGGTCGCTGGGTCAGGCGATGTTCACCAAATGCATTCTGGTGGTGGATGAAGATGTTGACGTGCAGGATCTGGGCGAGGTAACGCTCAAGGTTTTGAACCACATTGACCCCGAACGCGACATACAGTTCACACTGGGTCCGGTGGATTCCCTGGACCATTCGTCCCGCCTGCCTAATTTCGGCTCGAAGATGGGTGTGGATGGGACGCGCAAATGGCCGGCGGAGGGATTTCTGCGGCCGTGGCCCGATGAAATTCTGATGGACGAAAAAACCAAGGCGGCGGTGGATAAGAAGTGGAAAGACCTGGGGCTGGGTGAATATTTCCGGCCCACTTAGCCGGCTGCGCAGGGCCCGCGATGGCGCGGGCGACAAATCGCATCCGGTTTGCTAAGGTGTTAAGCGTGTTGCTGCACCCGCCCAATCAATCAACGTGGAAGGATTTGCATGCCCAGGAAAACAGCTTCAGCGAAGAATCCAGAACCAGGCGCGCAGGCCCACGCCTCGATTAAGGAAGACAAGGGAAAACTCGGGGTCATGATCCCGGGGATGGGAGCGGTGGCCACGACATTTGTGGCGGGCGTGGAAGCCATCCGCAGGGGACTGGCGGCGCCGATCGGTTCGCTGACCCAGATGAGCACGGTGCGGCTGGGCCAGCGTACCGACGCGCGTTCACCCAAGATCAAGGATTTCGTGCCCCTGGCGGGCCTTAACGACCTGGTGTTTACCGGCTGGGATGTTTTTGACGAAGACATGTATGCCGCGGCGACCAATGCCGGGGTGCTGGATAAAGACCTGCTGCGGGGACTGAAGCCATTCCTCGAAAAAATCAAGCCCATGCCCGCCGCATTTCAGCGGCATTATGTAAAAAACCTCGACGGCCAGCACATCAAGAAGGGAAAGAACAAGCGGGACCTGGTCGAGCAGTTACGGCAGGACATTCGCGATTTCCGCAAGTCATCGGGCGCCAGCCGCCTGGTGATGATGTGGTGTGGTTCCACGGAAATCTTCCTTAAACCGGGGCCGGTGCATTCCAGCGTGGCCGCTTTCGAAAAGGGGCTGCTTAAGAACGATGAGGGCATCGCACCCTCGATGCTGTACGCCTACGCCGCCTTGAGCGAAGGGGTGCCTTTCGCCAACGGCGCGCCTAATCTGACGGTGGATCTGCCGGTCATGCTGGAATTGTCAAAGCGTAACTCTGCGCCAGTGTGCGGCAAAGACTTCAAGACCGGACAAACCCTGATGAAGACCATTCTAGCGCCCGGATTCAAGGCCCGCATGCTGGGAGTGAGCGGGTGGTATTCGACCAACATCCTGGGCAACCGCGACGGGGAAGTACTGGACGATCCGGAGTCATTCAAGACCAAGGAAGAATCCAAGCTGTCGGTGCTGGAACATATCCTGCAGCCTGATCTTTATCCTGACCTGTACAAGGATATTTATCACAAGGTAAGCATTAACTATTACCCGCCGCGTGGTGATAACAAAGAAGGTTGGGATAACATAGATATCTTCGGCTGGCTGGGATATCCGATGCAGATCAAGGTCGATTTCCTATGCCGCGATTCCATCCTGGCGGCGCCGATCGTGCTAGACCTTATCCTGTTCCTCGATCTGGCCCAGCGCAGTTCGAACCTGCAAAATATTGGAATCCAGGAGTGGCTGAGCTTCTACTTCAAGTCGCCGATGACCGCGCCCGGACTCTATCCGGAGCACGACCTTTTCATCCAACTCATGAAGTTAAAAAACACCCTGCGCCATCTCAAGGGCGAAGACCTCATCACGCACCTGGGGTTGGAGTATTACGACTGAGACCCCGGGCGAGGTTAAGCGCAATAAAAAGGCGGCCTGATTAAGGGCCGCCTTTCTGCGCTACCACAATGATTGATGCGAGTTAGGTCTTAGTCCTGGCGACGTTTCAGGGTGGGCCGGTCATCGTCCTTGGTGGTGGAGTCGGTCTGGCCTTTGTCCTTCTTGTCGACGGTGCTGCGGCGCAAGGTGGGTTTGCTGTCATCCTTGCTATCGGTTACCTTGTGGCGGTTTTCAATTCCTGCCAGCCGTGCCTTCACTTCATCGAATTCAGAGGTGGTCACGAGGTATTGTTCGCGGGAAGGCAGGATGGTGGCAATTTCCTGCTGTACCTTAGCGATGCGGTCAGGGGTCTGGGGATGGGTGGAGAAGGCCTTGGCGATGGTGCCGGGCTGCTTCTTTTCCTTGGCCTGGATCTTCTCGAAGAACGAGATGGCGGCCTGGGGATCGTAGCCGGTCTTGTACATATACTGCAGTCCCAGGAAATCAGCTTCCGATTCAAAGCCGCGGGAAAAGCTCATAAAGGTCAGGGGCAAGCCAATGCCGACGGCGCTGCGCGCAGCGTAACCGATTCCGCCACCAACGAAAATCAGGGGAAGGGTGGCGATGTTGGCCCACTGGCTGCGGGTAACCTGGCGGGTGGCGTGGCGGGCGGCGACGTGTGCGATCTCATGCGCCATGACGCCGGCGAGCTCTGATTCTTCATCAGCGGCGAGAATCAGGCCGGTATTCACATAAAAAAAGCCGCCGGGAAGGGCAAAGGCATTGATCTCATCAGAGTCAATGACTTTGATGGTGAAGGGCACGCGGGCATCGGAATTGCGCACCAGGTTCTGGCCGATACGGTTCACGTATTCATTGACCACCGGATCCTGCAGCAGTTTGGCGCTTTGCTCGACTTCCTGGGCAAGGCCCTTGCCGATGCGAATTTCGTGCTCAATGGAATACCAGTTGCCCATATTTTTGCCGTTGCTGCCAACCTTGCGATTGCCGATAGCGTCAACGTCGTTCTTGCCGCCATCGTGCCGGGCTTGAACGTCGGGCGCGGCCGGCGCGGTGGAACCGGGCGCGGTATCGGCATCGCCCGCCGGCGGAGTGGCCGAGGGATTAGCGGGAGCAGGGCTGGTTTTAGGAGTAGCGGCAGGAGCTGTACTCGCACTGGTTCCGCCGGTCTGGCTGAATGCGAAGGATGACAGGATTAAACAGGTAACGAGCTTGTTCACGATCTTCATCTCGGGGCGCCTCCATCAAAGTCAAGGGGCCAAGCTGCGGGCGAGCCTTGACGCTCATCTTACAGTCTTAGATGTAAGCATACGCCTGAAAGATACGATTCTTTATCAGGATTGAGGGGGCCGCGGAATCTACTTGGAATCGGGTTCTTTACTGATGGTGCGGCACTTGGCCAGAATAAGGGTTTGCAGGCGGGTGCGCAGGCCTTCGGGAAGATCATAGATTTCGTTGTTGCGATAGATCTCGATGGTCTTCTGGGTGGTGTTGCACACCACGTAGCAGTTGCGGCACCACTGCAGATGCTCTTCAAGTTCGGCGCGCACCACAGGGTCGAGGGTGGAATCGAGATAATCGGTGAGTTCTTTGAGGAAATCGGCGCAGGTCACGGCTTAGCTTCTCCGGCTTTTCGCTTGTTGAAGTATGTGCTCAAGCGTTCCCTAAGCTGCAGGCGTGCGCGCAGCAGCCTGGACTTCACGGCGGGGACGCTCAGGTTCAACATTTCGGCGGTCTCTTCGGTTGAAAGCCCTTCCACGTCGCGCAACACAAAGACCGTCCTGAAGCTGGCCGGCAACCCTTGTATGGTTTTGGAAAGAATGTCATTCAGCTCCGATTGTTTATAGAGTTGCTCGGGAGAAGGGGCCCAGTCGGGAATGTCGCGAGGCATCGAGCTTTCATCAGTTTCAACATCCTCGTCAAGCGATACGGTGTTGTCCCGCCGCCGCTTGCGCAACCGCATTAGTGATTCATTTACCGCGATCCTGACCAGCCAGGTATAAAACTTCGAATTCCCCTGAAACTGCCCCAGGTTGGTGTAAGCCTTTAAAAACGCGTCTTGCAGGACATCTTCGGCATCTTCGCGGTTGTGCGTTATATGCTGCGCAATGCGAAAGATGTTGCGGTCATACTTTTTTACAAGCTGCTCGAAGGCGCTGACGTCGCCTTTCTTGGCGGCTTGCACCAACGCCATTTCCTGCGCATTCGCGTCGGTTATGTTCGATTGGATGGCTTCCATAGGCTTCAGATTCAAAAGATTCGAGGTGCAACGCCCCAAGATGCGTTAATGCATTCTATTGTAAACATGCCGGAAAGGTTAAGATAGTTCAGTCCTTTTTATCCCCATGAACAATCGAAAAAAATTCTTTTCCCTGCGCCGGCTGGCGCAGATCACTGTCTTGTGCGGCCTGTCCTGGCTAAGCGCATGCACGCGCCGAGGCGACGTCACTCATATCAAAGTGGAAATGAAGAAGTATGAACTCATTCCCAACACCATCCGCCTCAGGCAGGGAAGCAACGTAGTTCTCGATGTCAACACGCTCGATGTGCAACATGGATTTTATGTTCCGGACCTGAATATCAAGGAGCCGATACAGCCGGGCAAGCCCGCGGCGATCTCCATTCCCACCGATCGCCGGGGAGATTTCAAGATTGTGTGCGGAATCATCTGCGGTCCCATGCACGATGACATGACGGGAAACATCGTGGTGGAGTAGCTGGAATCGGTACGCAGCTAGATACTATTCGCAGCGAGCCGGGGTACAGTATTCTTTGACTAATGGCGGATTCCCCTCAAAATGCGACGGCCGTACTGATCGAACAAATATGCAGCGCGCACCTCGGAAGGCTGCAGGCCGAGCTTGGCCAGAAGCTGGGAGCGCTCGACGGCGGCTCCGGTGGCGCAGCAGCAACGGACCCATGCGCTCCACTGAACTCGGCCTGTGCTTTGATTTCGAGCGGCGCCAACCAGGCGGAAATCCTGCGGTCATTGCTCAACGCCGCGGCCGATTTCAGCATACGCGCCGCGTTATTCGTGGTTCGCGAGAGCACTCTCTCGATCTGGCAGACGCGCGGCTTCGAAAACGCCGAACAACTTAAATCCAAGATTTTTGACGCCAATGCCGGAGTCGCAGGCGCCGCGCTGCGCGACAAGATCGCAGTGGCGACGACACCGGCGGAATTTGGCCGCCACTACGGGATATTTGCCGATGAAGACCCGGGCGGCAAGGCGGTGATTCTGCCGCTGATTGTGAAAGATAAAGTTTCCGCGCTGTTGTATGCGGATGCGTCGTACAGCGGCGACCTTAACCGGGGAGCCCTTGAAGTGCTGGTACGCACCACGGGCATGCGCCTGGAAATTCTGGCATTGCGCAAGGCGACCACCGGGTCAGAGAGCGCAGAGCCCGCGGCAAAGGTGGCTTCGCCAACTCCCGCGCCGCCAACACCGCCTCCGGCGCCGGCTCCGCCGATGGCGACAGCGGTCACTTCTCCGGTTGCCGCGGCACCCGCCAGTCAAGTTGCCCAAGTGGAAGTCAGTCGGCCGGCGGAAGCGCCGGGGCAAGAGTTTGCGCCTGGCATAGCGCCACCAGTTGCCCCGCCGGTTTCGGCGCCGGAGCCACAGGGTGCATTGGTGTCACCTGCGGAAATTACTTCCCCGAAGGTCTCTGCCAGCCAACCTCTCGCAAGTTCTGCCGCTGCTGCCGCACCGCCGGTGGCGGCGGAAGAATCGCCGGCCGATCGCGAGATTCATAGCAAGGCGAAGCGTTTCGCCAAGTTGCTGGTCGATGAGATCAAGCTCTACAACCAGCCCAAGGTGGAAGAGGGCAGGCGCAACAGCGACATTTACGAGCGCCTGCGCGACGACATTGAAAAGAGCAAGACCACATACGACAAGCGCTATGGCAACACTGTGGCCGCATCGTCGAACTATTTTGCCGCGGAGGCTTTGCGCATTCTGGCTAACGGCGACCCGGCGCTCCTGGGGCCCAATCCGCTTGTTCAGCCATAGTCCAACGAAGTTCGCCAGTGCGCGCCGACCCGGCGTCTTGCTGGTTTTAATCTGTTCTTTGGTTTGCGGCCAGGGTGCAACTTTCGCGGCGAAAACCCCTTCGCATCCGGCCAAAAAAACCGCACACCACGCGACCGCCAAGGCGTCGCGCACAGCGGCCCGAAAAAAGGGCGCTAAGAAAAATCCCTTCAGGGCCGTTGCAAAGTTCTCCGTCCCTTCGCCCCGGATGAGCGGAGCTTTCGTGGCGTCCAACAGCTTAAAGCCTATGGCCGCCCAGTTATTGGGCAGTCGCAGCCCCGAAGGGTATCGCGCGGTGGAGCTGTTTGCCAAGGAGCGTGCTCAGACCAGCAAGGACGCCTCGGCGCTGGCCTGGCTTGCGCTGGGGTATGCCCACTTGCTCGACAAGGATTACGAAAAATCTTTGCAGGCGTTGAACAGTGCATCCGCCGGAGTGCCGGCGCTGGATGATTATGTCGCCTATTTCAAGGCCCAGGCATATCAGGGGTTGAAGTCGAATGCTGAAGTCATCTCCACCGTAACTGGCTTCGACCAAAAATATCCGCAGTCGCTCTATGTTCGCGACGCCGCGCTGCTGAGGGCAAAGGCGCTGGTTGAGGAAAATAATTCCGCCGCTGCGATCCAGGTACTGGAATCTCATCGCGAGCCGCCTCGCGCTGATCTCGAACTCGAGCTCGGCCACCTTTACCAGACATCTACCCAGCCTGCCAAGGCTGCTGATTCGTTTCGCCGGATCTACAACACCATGCCGTTGAGCGGCGAGGCGGCGGACGCGAGAACCCAGCTTGCGCTCCTGAATGCCCCGGTAGGCGGACCTGCTGAACGGCGCATCCGGGCCGACCTGCTATTCAAAGGACACCGCTATTCCGATGCTGCCGCGGAATATCAGCAATTGGCGCCGGGAGCAGATTCGAATTCCCGTTCGGAAATCTACAGCATGCTGGGTTCGTCGCTGTTCGCGGCCAAGCGCATAAGGGAAGCCGCGGAGGCATTGGGACGTGGCGCCCCGGCTTCGGCCAGCCTGGAGGCGCAGCGCTTGTATTACCTTGCGGAAAGCGCGCGGGGCCGCGGCGATTTTACTGAACATTCCGCCATGCTGGCCAGGCTGAGAGAAGTGGCGCCCTCCAGCCCGTGGCTCGAGGAGGCGTTATTTTCCGCGGCAAATTATTTCCTGGTAAAAAGAGACGTCGCCGAGGCGGAACGGTTCTATGCTGAAATTCCCCATCGATTCCGCAACGGCAAGCATGCGGCCTACGCGCACTGGAAGGCGGCATGGCTTACCCGGCAATTGGGCAAGAGCGATGAAGCCGCAAGGCTGATGGACGAACAAATTGACTGGTTTCCTTCGTCGGCGGATGTACCTGCTGCTCTGTACTGGAGGGCACGGTACGCGGAAGACAAGCAGGATTTGGAAGTGGCCCGCGCCTATTACCAGAAACTTTCCACCCGGTTCAAGTTTTACTACTATGCCGATTTGGCGCGGCAGAGACTGGCGATCCTGGGCCCGGAGACCAGGACTGCGCAGCTCTCGCTGCTGAATTCTATTCCGGATGCGCCCGCCCCACCCGCAGTTGAGGAGTATGCTGCCCCCGCGAATAATGTGGCGTATCAGAAGAGCCGTTTGCTGGTGAACGCCGGGCTATTTCCCTTTGCTGTAAAGGAATTGCAGGCTGTAGCCGGCGATTCGGGATCAATCTGGCCCAAAATCGAGATCGCCAGGGTCTATGCGGATGGGGGACAACCGCACCGCGCCCTGGAAACCATCAAGCAATTCTTCCCCAGCTACCTTGCGCTCTCAGAAAAAGAATTGCCACGGGAAATGTGGGGCCTACTGTTCCCGCGCCCTTACTGGGGGGACTTGAAGAAATTTTCGGAAGCCAACCAGCTCGATCCTTACCTGGTCAGCGCGTTGATACGCCAGGAATCGGAATTCAATGCCTCCGCCGTTTCCCGGGCCAGGGCACTTGGCCTGATGCAACTGCTGCCATCCGTAGGACAGCAACTGGCCCGCCAGGCAGGAGTGCTGGGATATTCCACTAACTCGCTTTTTCAACCCAACGTAAATATCGAGCTGGGAACGATCTACTTTCGCGAGATGCTGCAGAAATTCGGCGGCAAGCTTCCCTACGCGCTGGCCGCGTATAACGCAGGCAGCGAGAGGGTGCGGCAGTGGGACGCAGCCGATCCCGCGGTGGATGCGGCGGCCTTTGTGGAGTCGATCCCGTTCACCGAGACCCGCGAATATGTTCAGGCTATCGAGCGCAACGCTAACATGTACCGGCGCCTTTATGGCGCGCAGTGAAAATGGGTTGGTAAGAGCGGAATCTAGGCGCTGGCGGGCTGGCGGTCGCCGAGAAACAGCATTTCAGAAACCAGCAATATAGCGCCCACCACGATCGCGCTGTCCGCGAGGTTAAATACCGGCCACTGATGTGGCCCGACGTAGAAAAGCAGGAAATCCACAACCTCCCCGCGGCTGACACGATCCCACAAATTGCCCAACGCTCCACCCATGATCAGCGCCAGGCTGACGCTCGTAATCACCCGGGAAGAAGCGCTTTTCCAAAGGAGGACAGTTACCACCACCAGGGCCAGCACCGAAAAGGCTATGAGCATCGCCACCTTCCACTTTGACGATGGATCGGAAAACAAGGAGAAAGCCGCTCCTGGATTCAAAACGTGGGTAAGGCTGAAGAAACCGGGAATAACGCCTATGGTCTCGTGCATAGGAATCCTTTGCTCAACCAGCCGCTTGGTGGCGCGATCCAGCAGGAATACCAGGGTGACGATGGTGAATTGAAACTTGCGGAGTAAAGAGGGCGTCATTGCGCGGCGTACTCCACAATTTCTTTTAAAGCTTCGCTGCAGCGTTCGCAGATGGTGGGATAGTCAAGGTTCTCGCCGACATGCACCGAGTAATTCCAGCAGCGTTCGCACTTGGAGCCTTCCGCAAAAGCGACCTCTATGCCGAGAGGCTGAGCCGAATCCGCAGCGCTTTGCAGCGAGATCTGCGAGACCTTGAGCAGGTTGCGGAGATCTTCATCGTGCCCGTGCAAGACGCTGTAAAGATCAGGAGCGGCAACAATATTGACCCTGGCCTCGATGTTGCTGCCGATGATTTTAGTGCGGCGGGCTTCTTCGAGGGATTTCAACACTTCTTCGCGCAAGGCCAGCATGGCGGAAAAAACCGGCTTCCATTCACGCGCAATCTCGCTGTCGCGTTCCCCCGACCCTTCAAGCCCGGTGGGAAAGGTCTCCAGGTGAACGCTGGCGGCCCGTCCCCGCATGTGGGGAAGATTTTCCCACACCTCGTCGGCGGTAAAACTCATGATGGGGGCAGCGAGCCGCACCAGAATTTCGCTGATCTTCCAGATAGCGGTTTGCGCGGAGCGCCTTTTTCGCGAGCGCGCCGCCGCGGTGTAGAGCCGGTCTTTGATCACATCGAAGTACAAGGCGCTGAGATCGACCGCACAGTAATCATGCAGCAGGTGGTAGATTTTATGAAAAGCCAGCTCCTCGTACCATTGCACGATCCGCGCGGCGGTTTCCGAAGTTCGGTCGAGCATGAATCGATCGAGGGGATCCATTTCCTCGTAGGGAACCGCATCCTCG
Organism: Terriglobales bacterium; assembly: GCA_038210375.1. Classification (GTDB taxonomy): domain Bacteria; phylum Acidobacteriota; class Terriglobia; order Terriglobales; family Acidobacteriaceae; genus JBBQWT01. Next base: position 214,317 of record JBBQWT010000001.1, read on the forward strand.
ACTGAGAAGTCATAGAGGTTGCTGAGGATGTAGCGAAACGTGTTGCGGATCTTGCGGTAGTTATCGGCCACGCGCAGCATGAGCTCATCGGAGCAGCGAACGTCATCGCGAAAGTCGACCGACGCGACCCACAGTCGCACCACCTCACCGCCCAGTTGGTTGGCGGTTTCGACCGGATCGACACCGTTGTCCAGCGACTTTGACATGGCCCGTCCCTGGGGATCGAGGGTCCAGCCGTTGGTGGCCACCATGCGATAAGGCGCTTGGTTCTTATAACCAACCGCGCAAAGCAGCGACGAGTGGAACCAGCCGCGGTATTGGTCGCCGCCTTCAAGATATAAATCCGCGGGCCAGGGCAGGCCTTCATTTCCATTCAGCACCGCCGCCTGGCTGGTGCCGGATTCAAACCAGACATCCAGAATGTCAGTTTCCTTGCGAAAAGCGTTGGCCCCGCAATGTTCGCAGGTTGTACCCGAGGGCAGAATTGCAGCGGCATCTTTGAGGTACCAGGAATCGGCGCCTTCACGGGCAAAAAGATCGACCACCGCCTGGTTGGCTGCCTTGGACTTAAGCAATGCCCCGCAAGCGTCGCAGAAAAAGACCGCGATGGGAACTCCCCAGATGCGCTGGCGCGAAATGCACCAGTCGGGCCGGGTAGCGATCATGTTGGAGATGCGTTCTTCGCCCCACGCTGGGTCCCATTTCACTCGCTTGATCTCATCGAGGGCACGGGAACGCAGGGTGCCGCCGCTCATGGGTGTCTCCATGGAAATGAACCACTGTTCGGTGGCGCGATAGATCACCGGTTGATGACAACGCCAGCAATGCGGGTAAGAGTGTTCGATGCGTTCTGATGCCATCAGGGCGCCGTGCTGCTTCAGCAACTCGATGATCGCGGGATTGGCGTCAAAAATAAATTTGCCTGCGTACTCAGGAAGGCCTTCGCGATAGCGGCCGGCATCATCCACGTTGCAGGTTTGATCAAGCTGGTATTTAGCGCCGGTATAAAAATCATCAACCCCGTGCGAGGGTGCGGTATGGACTGCGCCCGTCCCCTGGTCGGTGGTGACGTAGGTGGCGAGAACCCCAAGAACTTCGCGGTCGAGAAACGGATGCCGGAACAAAGCTCGTTCCATGCGGCTGCCGGGAAAACGCGTGATCGCGCGCGCGTTCTGCAGGCCGCATTTTTCGGTGGTAGCCGCGACCAGGGGTGCGGCGATGATGTAAACCTGGTCGCCACTATCGAGAGCAACATACTCAACCTCGGGGTGGAATGCGATGGCGAGCGAAGAGGGCAAGGTCCACGGGGTGGTGGTCCAGATGATGGTGTCGACCTGCCGCCCGGCAAGCCGCTCATCGATGAACGATGGATCGCTGGCCAGCGCATATTTTACCCAGACACTGGGACTGGTATGCATTTCGTACTCAACTTCGGCCTCCGCCAGGGCAGTTTGATCGCGCATGCACCAGAACACCGGCCGCAGGCCTTTGTAGATGAAGCCGTTCTCGAGAAACGAAAAAAACACCGAAGCGGTGACCGATTCATACCCCGGGTTCATGGTGGAATAGGGTTCGTCGAAGCGCCCAAAGACCCCGATGCGCTTGAATTGTTCTCTCTGCAGGTCCACATATTTTTCCGCATACTTGCGGCAAGCCCTGCGGACGGAGATGGCGGGCATTTCCAGTTTCTTGCGGCCGAGGGCCTCGTCCACCTTGATCTCGATGGGAAGCCCGTGACAATCCCATCCGGGAATATATGGCGAATCAAAGCCGGCCATGGTCTTCGACTTCACCACAAAGTCTTTCAGGCACTTGTTCAACGCGTGTCCCAGGTGAATGGGCCCGTTGGCGTAGGGAGGGCCGTCGTGCAGTACGAAAGCGGGCGCGCCCTTCCGCAATGCGCGGATCTGCCCGTAGATATCCATTTCTTTCCAGCGGGCGAGCCGTTTGGGCTCATTCTGCACCAGGTTCGCTTTCATGGGGAAAGCTGTCTTGGGCAGGTTGAGCGTCGATTTCAGGTCGAGAGACATCTCTCGTTTCTCCAGAGTAGGGTCTTTCCATTATAGGGGAGGAAAATTTACACGCTGATTGCGAGTGATGACGAGCAGCCGTCAGTCAACCTGACAGCAGGGTCCCGGCGGGATGGGACTACCGTGCGGACACGTGCGAGGGTGGCCCAGGAACGTGCAAATGCTGTCGGTGGCCTCGGGCGAAAGGATGTGCTCAAACTTACAAGCCTGCTGCTCAACCTGCGCCGGATCTTCCAGGCGCAAGGTCTGCATGAAGAGCCGCTCGGCCAGACGATGCCGCCGGACGATGTTGGAAGCCCGCTGCCGGCCGCGCGCGGTCAGCTCAATCACCCGGTCCCCATTAGCGGCAGGCTGGCTTCCCAGCCACAGGAATTCATGGCAACGGTCAACAATACTAGCGGGCAGGGGCGTTTCCAGGGGCTCCCCCGGGCTCTTGACCACGATCAGGTCCAGCGCGACCATCTTCTCCACGGCCACCGAGAGGGGAAGAGCGCCGCTGGCCTGCATGGCGCCGAGGCTGGCGTGCATGCCATTTTCCATCATGCCCCAAAGCTCTTCGAGGACCTCTTCAATCTGCTCTTCGTCGGCCATGGCAAAGGTTTCCTGTTCGGTGACGTGTCCGTGATGAAGCTCAATCCTGCGGTCGGCGAGGCGCGCCACCACGGGGTCGTGGGTGACCATGACGATGGTGCGGCCCTGCTGGTGAAGCTCTGACAGGTAGCGCAGTACGATTTCTTCGTTCACGGCATCAAGGTTGCCGGTGGGCTCATCCGCCAGGATGATGGCCGGGTCATTGATGAGCGCGCGGGCGACGCACACCCTCTGCTGTTCTCCACCGGAAAGTTCTGAAGGCAAGTGTTCGGCGCGGTCTTGTAATCCGACACGTTGCAACGCGTCCAAGGCCTCTTGAGAATCGGTGGTGCTGTGGAAGTATTGCGCCAGCATCACATTTTCCAGTGCGGTCAGGTAGGGAATCAGATGAAACTGCTGGAAAATGAAGCCGATTTTTTCCGAACGTATCCGGTTGATCTCGCCGCGGGTCATGGGAACCAGGTTCTTGTCGTCAATCCAGATTTCCCCAGCGGTGGGCTTGTCAAGGCAGCCGATCAGGTTCAGCAACGAAGACTTTCCCGAGCCGGATGGGCCCATGATGGCGAGCCATTCACCGCTGGCGACGGTGAGCGAGACTTTGTCGAGCGCTTTCACCACGGCCAGGTCTGACCGGGAACCGGACTTGTACTCCCTGGTCACGTTTTTCAGCTCAATCACCATCAGTTACCTTTCAACAGTTCAGCCGGCTGGATATGTTTTAGCAGAGAGAGGGGAAAGAGCGCGGCCACCAGGGAAGTGCAGAGACTCCCTAATAATATTACCGGCAAAATCTCATATTTAATTTCCATCGCCGAATGAAAATTTGCGTGGGCGATCCAGCGTGCGATTACGATTCCGGCCATGGCGCCGGCGCCGGCGCCTAGCAGGGACAACGCCGCTGCTTCCGCGACGAAGAAAGCGTTCAGCGCGTTGGACGAAGCGCCCAGGGCTTTCATCAGGGCAAAGTCTTTGCTGCGTTCGAGCACCGACGCGGTCAGCGTACCCACCATGCAGAGCCCAACGGTGGCGATGATGAGAACCGTGCAGAAAAAGAACACGGCGCGAGACTTGCGCAGCACGCTCGACTGGGCTTCGATCGCCTGTCGTATCGGGGTGACTTGAGCTTCGGGCAGGGCCGCCTGCAAAGCGCTGATCGCCTGGTTCACGCCTGCGGTGGAGCGGTTGACCGCGACCTCAATGGCGGTTGGACCCGTCCCGGCCCAGGTGGTGAAGTCCTGCATGGAGAGGTAAATCCGGCTTTCTTCGGCCGCTCCTGTGGATAGGATCCCGCGCTGCGTGATTTGCAGAGACTTGCCTTGATACTCAAGGGTCACCGGATGATCAGACGCGCCCAGAATTGTGGATGCGCGCTTGCCCAATAGACCTTCAGCGGAATTTTGCGGCCATCCTGATACTGACCACCAGGAATTCAATTTTTGTGCCCGGTTGAAATCCGTGCCGGATACGACCACCGCGGACCCATCGGGAGCGGTGGCGACAATGTAGCCAAACGGAGCTGCTGTGCCTCCCGAGCCGATCACGGAATCAACCCGGGACAGCGCGTCCGCGGGCAAGGCATGCCAGGGGCCCAAGGCAGAAGTCACAATCACGTTTGATCCGTAGCCGCGGAATTCATTCTGCATCCGGGCATCGAAGTCAGCGTACAGATTGAGCATGGCGGTGGCCACCGACGCGGCGGTCATGATTCCCAGCAATGCAGTGAGGGTAGGGCCGCGGCGGACGATGACCGACCGCACCAGGATGCGGCTGAAAAGGCGTAGGCGGATCATTGATCGGCTCGCAGCAATATGCTGGGATCAAATCGCATGGCCCGGCGAATGGAAATTGCGCTGCCCAGAAGAGTGATGACGATGGCAATGACGAGCGTGACCGGCAGCAGCACGGGTTCGACCGAAATTGAAGATCCGAAGATCACCACACCCATGCGCCGGGCGAGGAGCGCACCCACCAGAAATCCCGCACTCCCGGCAAACAGGGCCAACAGACCAGATTCAGTGAGGAACAGCGCGGCAATGGTTGAATCCGTGCCTCCCAGGGACTTCATCAAACCCACCTCACGCTGCCGCTGCACGACGCTGGTGGTCATCGCGGCGGCCACGGCGAGAACCGCGGCGCAAATTGAGGCCAGGCCAAGAAACCACATCAAGCCGGAGATGCGGGAGAGTACTTGTCCTTCATTTTGCGCAACCTGGCGAACCTGTTCCGCTTGGGCATGGGGAATCGCTTCGCGCAATTGCAGGGCAATCGAATTGGCATAGGGAGAGCAATACCAGCGGTCGTAATCCTGTGGTTGCAACCTGGAAGGGTCCTTCCGGGCAAACGCGTCTTCCGGCTTGGTGAGGGCGCTGACGAGAACGCGCCGGACCGCACCCGGCTTTCCCGCGAGCCGCTGGACCAGACTTAGCGGCGCCACCAGGCCTTGGTCTTCACTTCCGCCGGTACGCAAAATTCCGGCAACGGTGGAGTTGGTCACGCCGGCGGCCTCGGTCTTGAGAACGACATGATCTCCCGTTTTCAGACCCAGTCTGGTGGCGAGTTTCTCGCCTACCATGAGGGATTCAGAATCATCAGCGGGCCAGTCGCCCTCCACGTGCCACCAGGGGTCAATCTTACGTACGCCGGCAGTGAAGTTGTCCTTGCCAAAATTTAAAGATTTTGCAAAGTAGGTGCCTTCGATATCGACCGATGTCAGCGCAGGTTCGCCACTGCGGCCAAGCAGCACCGGAGCGGTGAGGAACGGAGCAAATCCATAAATGTTGTTGTGCCAGAAAATGCTTTTGATTTTGGGAAGGTCAGATTCACGCAGAAACGCTCCCGCCGAGAGGGGTTTGAGGTTGATCCCCCCGACCTCGACATCGAGGTTATCTTCCTGGGGATAGATCACCAGGTTGGCGCCGTAGGTGCGCAGCTCTCGGTTCATCTTGTCGCCGATATCGGAGCCCACCGCGATCATTGCGGTGACCACCACCATGGCAAGAAATACGGCTGCTCCGGCGAGCAGCTTGCGGCGCCGCTGGCGGCGAAAGGAATTGTATAGAAGCAAAAAAAACATAGTTATTCTTGCGCTTGGCCAGCGCCAGAGGCCAGCGCGTCCTGCGAAACCACAACCGATTCAGCAGTCACGGAGGCTTTCAGAGGAATCGGATTGCATCCGCCGGCCAGGCCCATGGATTGAGGATTTACAGGAGCGGAGCAGTTCTTGCAGGTAATTCCGCCGGGACCCTTGGCAAAGCCGACGTTTCCGCAGATCTGGCAGGCGTCAAGAACCACGGCCACGTTGCCATCCGGCTTTTTGAACAGCAGAAACCGTACCGGCTTGTTGTTTACGGTGGCGGTATAGCGATGCAGGTCGCCATCGGCCAGGTCGGAACGGGGAATGGTGATCTTGCCATCCGCGAAAAACACGGGGTTAGCTGCGGGCTGGGCGTTAGATGCTTTGGCGTAAATAAACTCAGCGGTGATCAACGATATGAAGACGAAAGAGCTCAAATAAACTGAGGCCATCCAGAAGCGCTCGCGGCGGAGCGTCCAGCGCTCCTTGCGCCCCTCGGCGCGGGAGGCCGTGGCCTGGTCCGGGCGGCGGCGGCGGTATTCGAAAAGCACCATAACAGCGGCCAGAGCCAGAATGGTTACGGAGAAGAATGAATCACTGCGGACGATGGGACCGATCAGGGCCATTTCCTGCCGGCTGGAGGGAAGGACGCCATTTTCAGAAAGCTCGTGCAATCCGGAAACGAGCAGTTGGATGGCCACGAAGATTAAAATCACAGTGGTGACCTTGAAAAACTTTCCTAGATTGATCTTTACGCTTCCCTTGACAAACATGACTCCAAAAGCCACGGCGAGAGCGACGCCGAGCAGGGTCCCAAGGAAATTTGTAAGTTCGGTGGAGGTAAGCGAGACCGCGGAGAGGATCAGCACGGTTTCAACGCCTTCACGTAACACCATCAAAAACACGAACAGGAAGAGCCCGAGCCGGGAGCCCCGGCTTGCGAACCCTCCCACCTTGCTCTCGATGTCGCCCTTCAGAGTCTTGCCCGCCTTGGCCATGAAAAACACCATGGTCACGACGAAAAAAGCGGCCACCAGCATGACGTAGCCTTCGAAAATATCCTGGTTAAACTGGGTCCGGGAGATAACGACTGCCACCAGGACACTGCCGACGAGGGCAGCCGCCAAGCCGTAATAAACGGTGTTTCTCAGGCGGGAAAGGCCCACTTTGGCAAGGTAAGAGAGGGTAATTCCGATAATGAGGGCCGCTTCTACGCCCTCGCGCAACGTAATGATGAACGCCTGCATTGGCCCCCAGCCGGATTGAATTCAACCGCCTGATAATTGAAATTGAAAATGAATTTCATTTTCAACTTCAATTGTAATGGTGGGCTGCAAAACGCGTCAACGAATTGAAAATGCGGGGGTGGTCAAATTCTCCTGGTTGAATGCTGCGCGCCTGTCCGATGGGGTGGATCACCCGCCATTACTGGCGATACAGGGAAACAGCGCTGTATCCGTTCCCCTCTTGGACGGTGAACTGGACAGGCAAAAACTGCTGTATCACCTCCATGTTGGTTCTAGCATGCATGTTAAGGCTAGTTGCCGTGAACGACCCGGCTCCGGCCAATGCCATAGGCAACAGCAACTGGTCCGCAAGATGCTCGCCTACCGCCGCGTTGGACTTGAGATAGGCCCCTGCCTGTTCAGCCGCGACTGTCGCGACGTCTTCTGCGCTGATCCCAAGCTTTCCGAAAGCAGTGAATATCTCCGTTACGCCGGAGCTCTTTATCTCGATCATCACCAAATTACCGGGGCTCACGGAGTTCTTGGTGTCCTCGCAGAACAGGCACTCCGGGCCCCAGTCGAGTAGTTTTCCGACCGTATCCAACTCGCGGCGAGCAATGTGATACGGCAAGTTGGCCACGAGAGCCACGGCCCGTTTTGCGCTGATCTCGTCACGCACACCCAGCGTGATCGGCTGTAACGCAGCGCAGGGTTCGATCTCTACAATGAAGCGACCTCCACCCGCTGGGTAGAAACCGTAACGATGTAGTTCCACTTTCACTCTTGGACCCATACGCTCAACCAGCGGCAAGAAACTTTGCTGCAGAAAGTCAAAAGGCGGAGCAGCAGGGTTGTGCGTTCCGCCCTCGATCTCAATGTGGCTCGGACCTGGAGCTGTCATCAGCGCGGGCAAAATCGTCTGGAGCACAAGGCTACCGCTGCCTGCCGTTCCAATCGCGAAGCGATAGTCACCGGCACGAATCTTGCCCGGCACAAACGTTATCGCCATCGAACCGAGCGCTGCTCCTTCTACTTCGCCAGAGCCGATTTCTGCAGCCGCTTGAACCGCCGTCAGGTGTTGCCGCAGCAAGCCTGGCTTCTCCCGCCGTCCTCGAATGTTCTCGATTCGGAAGGGTATTCCGGTTGCGAGCGACAGGCTGAGCGACGTGCGAAGAATCTGCCCTCCGCCTTCACCGATAGACCCGTCGATCCGAATCGTTGCTTGTTCTTTCAGCAGGCCACTCTCCGCTTTCGGCATGCTCATCCTTTCACGCAAACCACCTGGCGAAGAGTATGCACGATCTCAACTAGATCGGCCTGGGCCGCCATTACAGCTTCGATGGGCTTGTAGGCTGCGGGCGTTTCGTCGATCACATCCACGTCCTTACGGCACTCGACGCCCTCGGTCATGCGGATGTGGTCTTCCACCGTGAAGCGTTTTTTCGCTTCATGGCGAGACATAGCCCGACCAGCACCGTGACTGCAGCTGTGGAAGCTTTCAGGGTTGCCCTTGCCGCGCACAATGTACGAGCGCGTTCCCATGCTGCCAGGGATAATGCCCATGTCTCCCTCGCGAGCACGAACCGCTCCCTTGCGCGTGACCAGGACGTTCTGCCCGAAGTGCGACTCCCGTGCCACGTAGTTGTGGTGGCAGTTGATGCCTTTCAATTCGGCCGTGAACTCGGGCAGCAAGCCAGAGTTCCGCACGGCATTCACGATCTGCTGCATCATCAGGTCGCGATTCGAACGGGCGAAGTCCTGCGCCCACTCCACCGCCTCTATGTAGTCGTCGAAGTGTTCGGTGTGCTCAGGAAAGTACGCCAGGTCGCGATCTGGCAAATTGACAAAAAATTTCTCCATGTCTTTCTTCGCCAACTCAATGAAATAGCTACCCATCCGATTGCCCACGCCTCTCGATCCGCTGTGAAGCATGAACCAGACATTCTCGCTTTCGTCCAGGCACACTTCGATGAAGTGGTTTCCCGTCCCCAGCGTGCCCAGGTGGTTCGCGTGATTGCCACGATCCAACTTAGGGTGCTTTGCAAGGATGGCGTCATAGCGAGGCTTGAGGCCAGCCCATGATTCCTGGGTGTAATTGGGAATGTCGTGCCACGCGCCTTTGTCGCCGGCTCCCCCGTGATTGGTGCGGCCATGGGGAACAGCCATTTCAATTCCCTCTCGGATGCCGAGCAGATTGTCCGGTAGATCGCGCGAATTGATCGAGGTCTGCACCGCCATCATTCCGCAACCGATATCAACACCTACGGCGGCTGGGATGATTGCGCCCTTCGTTGGAATCACGCTGCCGACCGTCGCACCAATTCCCCAGTGCACATCGGGCATCGCAGCTATCCACCGATAAACAAACGGCAATTGAGCGACATTCAGCAACTGACTCCTGGCCTGATCCTCCAACTGAACTCCTTTGGTCCAAGCCTTAATCGGAACGCCGTTCTCGCCGCGAATTACGTTGTAGGTTTCGCCTGACATTTTCGATCTCCTGATCTTCGAACTCTTGCCCCTGACATGAAAAAAAGCAATTTACTGTATCGAGCCGCTGAGCTTACGGCGACGATCGGTGGAGAAACGTATTCTCTGGCGCTCTTCCAGCTTGAGCTATCGCACCTGGGACGAGGGCGACCCGGATTCGAACCGGGAACATCCAGAGTCATGTAGTTCCCCCGGCATTCGCCGCAGGCTTGCAGCACTGGCGACAAGTGTGGACGAGAGTTTCCAAGCCCTTCGGGCCGGGAAGCGGGGATCGAACCCGCATTGCCATGTACTCCCGCCGGCATTCGCCAGCAAGTTGGAAAGGGCCGACAAGTTCAATCACCGAGACATGACATTTAACAGGATGTAGTCCCGGCTAAGCATTCGGCCCACTTGTTCCTCAAAGCGCTACTGCGTCCATCCGTGCGATCCAGTGGTCTGGCGCAAGCCGGCCAGCAGAGAATGCGGCGACGAGTTCGAAAACATGGTCCGAAAATCCTCCTATATTAAGAATGTCTTCTCGCTCCGCCGCCTGCGTTGTCTGGTTTGGCTGGATGTCCAGACAGACCAGTCGAGCACGAGGGATTCCGTTTCCGGAATTCCGCCCACTCCGCCATCATAGCCGTACCAAGTCCCCGGCCCTGGTCGACCCACGATTCGTTATCGGAAACGAAAATTACAAGGTCGCCTTTTGCCTTCCGCCGGTTCAGCCAGGCAATCGCCGAGCTGCAGTTCGTGCCACCTCCTCCGACGGAGGCGAGCCGTGTAGCGTTGGTCATCACGCTGTCGCGCGAGTTTAGTTCCAGCGGAACCACCGACTGTTCAAACGGCAAAACCGTCGTCGCAGGATTCTTCCGCAGGACTGCCGCGGCCACTAGCGCCGCGACATCGATGCAGCGGACGCTTGTGGTCGAGCCCCGGCGATGGCCGGTTACCGGACTAGACATCGAACCAGAAACGTCCGGGCAAACAACCACAGCTCCATCGATTGACGGTACATTAACGATTGCCAGTTCCATCGCATCCTGGAGCGCATCCCGGACTGCCTGCGGTACCGCGGCGTCACAGTTCTGATACGCCGTCAACAGTTGATACGGAAACACGCGTGCCCGCTCTATTTCGCCCGGATCGCGCAACCGGTCCGAAACCTGACGAACCAAGCCCGGGTCTTCAAATACGCCGTGGCGAGCGAACGTATTCAAGTTCATTCGCATGGTCTGCCACGACGCTTTTCGGGCAATGTCTCCCCAGTCCTTTCCCGTTAGAGGCAACGCCGAGAGAAGCATGAACGGCAAGTCCGGCACACTCAGATCTTCGCCAGCCTTGAACCGTTCGAATTGCAGGACCAAGCCAGGCAAAGCGCTCGGCTCATACGTTCGGCCCAGCATATATCCATAGAACGCTTCCCGACGCTTGCTGCCGGGTCTGGGGTGGATCATCTTCACAATGTCCGCGAGGGACGGACTCTGACCCGCGCTAGAGCTGAACAGAACTTCTTCGTCCTGACGAGCAAGCCAATCCCGAATCAGGCGCTTCGGTGCGCTACCAAGGGATTTCCGGCCCACCACTCCCGATCGAACAATCTGCACGTAGGTCCGCAGCATACGCATACTGTCTACCACGCGGCCGAACACCGCTTCGTGAAGTTCCGGGTGTCGGACGGATAGCCAAGCGCACAGCAGAGCGGGCATGTCCTTCATGAAGGAACTGGTCCGAGAATAGACCGCCAACCGAGCCACGAACTGTGGTTCGACGAGGTCGCACAATTCCAGAACGCGAGAAAGTTGCTGTTCCGCGGTGGCATAAAAAGTCCGCCCGAAACAGCCAGTCGCCGCATACTGCGCCAATGCTTGCTTGGGCGTCAGGCTGTAGGCCGGGGCGTTTTCAGAATTGCGCGTGTCGGTTCTGGGGATCAGCGCTTCTTTGAGACTGGCGAAAAGCGTTTTGTTTGCCATCATGAATTTCCTCGCTTCGAAATTACTTATGCAGGTGCACTACCAAAGCGCAACTTACTGATTTTATTAATGATTGTTATTTTCTAGTATTAATTATTTATCCCAATAAATAATGTTTTATAATAAAAGATATGAAACCTCGTTCTTGTGTCGTAATTGGATTGCTGGGAACTACCTTGGACGTCGGGAAGCACCCGGACCGCTGGCAAAACTGGCGACCGACAGTTTCGCTGTGCCGTCAGCCCGATCTCATCGTTCACCGCTTCGAACTACTGCACGGCAGGCGCGATACCGTCCTGGCCAATACAGTCCGAGATGACATCCGAACTGTGTCACCCGAAACGGAGGTTCGGCTCCACCAGATTGAGATTGCTGATGCCTGGGATTTCGAGCAAGTGTACGAAACGCTCTTCGTATTTTCTCGTCAGTACCCGTTCGATACCGATGCAGAAGACTATCTCATCCACATCACAACGGGGTCTCACGTTGCGCAGATTTGTCTTTTTCTTCTAACCGAATCTCGCTACATGCCAGGCCGGTTGATCCAGTGTTCTCCAGAGCGCGATCGCAGTTCACCCGGAACCGTAAAGATCATCGATCTCGACCTGTCCAAGTACGACAAGATTGCATCGCGGTTTAGGCAAGAACAACGCGACGGCGTTTCCTATCTCAAGGGAGGTATTGATACTCGAAATAGTGCCTTCAATAACTTGATCGACCGCATCGAGCAGGTCGCAGTCGCCTCGCGCGACCCGCTGCTCCTCATGGGACCAACAGGAGCAGGGAAGTCGCTCCTAGCAAAGCGCATCTATGAACTTAAAAGGGTCCGCCGAGGAGTAGAAGGAGCATTTGTCGAAGTGAACTGCGCAACCATCCGCGGGGACGCGGCGATGTCCGCTTTGTTTGGCCATGTGAAAGGGGCATTCACCGGAGCCCAGAAGGATCGTGCTGGCTTGCTGCGCGTGGCGGATAAAGGAGTATTGTTTCTGGACGAAATCGGCGAACTCGGCATTGATGAACAGGCCATGCTGCTTCGAGCTCTTGAGGAAAAGACATTTCTCCCCCTTGGCTCCGACGAAGAATCACGCAGCGAGTTCCAGTTAATCGCGGGAACGAATCGAGATCTATTTGCATCTGCTCGCCAAGGCAAGTTTCGTGAAGACTTGCTGGCTCGCATCAATCTTTGGACATTCTCCCTCCCAGGTCTCAGAAACCGCGCCGAGGATATTGAGCCAAACCTCGATTTCGAACTAGACAGATTTGCCGAAAGAGCCGGTCGCCGGGTTTCGTTCAGCAAGGAAGCACGGGAGAAGTTCCTCGCTTTTGCACTGGCTCCGACGGCCAACTGGTCTGGCAATTTTCGCGACCTGAATGCAGCAGTCGCGCGAATGGCGACTCTAACGCCCGGTGGTCGGATTTCGACCCAAATCGTTGATGAGGAGATCAAAAGACTTCTGGCATCTTGGGGCGACCCCGAGGAGCCAACGGCCGAAGGCGTTCTCGATGAATTACTCAGTCATAAGCAACTGGAAGAGCTTGATCTCTTCGATCGCGCCCAACTGGCTTTTGTGGTGGGAATCTGCAGGCGCAGCCGTTCCTTGTCTGAAGCGGGGCGGTTGCTGTTTGGGGCGTCGCGCACGCGCAAGACCCTTTCAAACGACGCAGACCGACTCCGCAAATACCTGGCACGATTTGGCGTGGAGTTTCCACGAGTTCAGCAACTTCCTTAATCTCGAACAGCGTTAATGTCTACGCGTACGACTATACGTGCCATGGCCAACCAGCGCACAAGGTGCGGTTGTCGTGGTTTCACCGAACTAAAAACGTGAGCACAACCAGTTTCACGTATATCCCAAGCAAGGACACAGGAAGTGAATTTTCGCGGGAATGTAGGTCCCATGCCGTGCGCCAGCGTAAGACCAGCGAACGGTAAAGCCAACTGCTCCCATAGCCACACCCCAAAGAGTTCCGAAAAGTACCTGACGATTAGTCATTTAGAGTCTCTTCAGAAATGCCTTGGCCTGGGCCAGGTTGGGAAAGCGTGCTTCTTCGATCACAAATGATTTGGGATGGACGCATCTGCGGGTGCCGCGCAGCCGCACGGGATGCCGGAGGTGCAGCATTTCATGGTAGACCAGATATTCCACCACGAATTGCGGGACCTTCACATCGTCCAATATCCGGCTGACCACGATGGTGTTGTGCGCGGGATCATAGTGGCCGAGCCGATAGCGGGAACGGCCTGAGCTCCACGTCATTTGCGGTCTGGCCAGCAACTGGGCAAAAAATCGCAGGTTGAGATCGTCAAAGATGGCATGCAGGTCATATTTGTTTCCCTGTGCCGACCAGATTTCTTTTCTGCCGCGGATCTTACGAATCAACTGGCTTTTCTCCATGACGCTGCGGCTGGAAACGTGGCGGCGAAACCGGGCGGAGTGCCCGCGATCAACGGGGCGCCGGTAGAGTTTGGCCAGAAGGATGTGAGCGATCGCCTGGAAGATGCCGGTGGGCGAGCCTCCCAGCAGGTCGGACAGGCGTACCAGGATCTGGCCATCACGCAGGCGGATGGTGTTATTGAGGCTGGAGAACTTGAAAAACACAATATGGAATTTGGGAATCGCGGCACGGGGACGCAGTGCGCGATATTCCTGGCGGAATATTTCCAGCAGGTAGGCGGGGCCCGACGACGGGCCCAGATCGAAATCATGTTCGGGGCTCACTTCTTTCGCTTCAGGGCCTCTTTCTCAGTTTGCTTCTGGGCCTCGACTTCACGGCCCTGGCGATCGAGCATTTCGCGGGCGGTGGAGATGTTTTCATCGACTGATTCGATGGCATTATCGAGTGCAAAACCGTAATCTTCAGCGTCGGATTCGTCCCCGGGAGGAACCCCTTCCAGCTTCAGCGCCCGGAGCTTGGCGCCGAAGCGAGTATCGGCTTCAATCATCAATTTCAGGGGTTTGCGCAAATCGGCGCGCTGGCGGTCAAACATATCGAGGTTTTCGTCGATCTCATCGATCAGGGCGGAAAAATCTTCAAGAGAGTCATGCACCAGTTTGGTGCGATCAGCAGAGGGTTTCTGGGCGCGCGCGTCATCGATCGACATCATTCGGGATTCGGCAAACTTGAGCATTAATTTCATGCGCAGCGGAGGCTGATCGGCGATCTCGCGCATCTGCTCGATTTCCGCGTTGTTCAGCGGGTCGCGATGACCGCGGGAATAAAGCGGCGCAGTCATCCCCAGCAGAATCAACGAGAGCGCGAGCGAGGGACGAAGCTTCATAGGTTTAATCAACTACTTGCTGAACATCTGGTCGAGGAGCTCGCGGCGGATCCTTTCGAGTTTGGCTACCGCGTCCTGCACCTTGGGCTGATCGCTGGCAGCCAGGGTACGCCGCACGTCTTCGAGGCGGCGCTGCGTCTTGCGCAACAAAATCTCGGTTTCCTTGATTTTTCGCTTGGAACCGCGCAGGGATTCGCGTGCCCTGCCGGCATAGCTGACGATATCCTTGACGGAATTTTCCGCCTTCTCCACATCGCCATCAATGTACTGGTGGTCGGCGACTTCGACGAGCTCGCGCGCAACCTCAGCGTATAACCGGCCCTGGTCTCCGCCGCGAGTCTGCTCCGCCTTGGCCTTGAGTGCGTCAAGCGTCGGCGGAGGAGCGGCGAACAGGTTTGCCGCCAACACCAGGGGCAGGGCCAGCCGGGTAATATACGAAATTTTCATATCTGCCAAGAAAATCGGGTGGTTTCTAGATTTAAGCTCTATTATGCCTTGGAAGGCAAGTATCAGATTTACTTTTCATGTGGGTCGAGGGCCTTGATGCGCTGCTGCGCCTGCCATTCCTGGTCGGGAAATCGGCCCTTGGCGTCCGCTAAAAACTGGCGATAGGCCTCTGCCGCGAGCTTAGGCTGACGCAAATGGTCAAGAGTGGTGGCGCGCAGGAACAGGGTCGCGGGACTATCGGGAGAGAGCCGGGCGCGCGCGTCCAAAACCCGCATCGTTGCCGGATAGTTTTTCACCTCGGCCAGTGCATAGGCCAATTTTTCATACACCGGAAGCTGGGTTGGGTTGATCTGCAGGGCGATGGCTAACTGCCCGATTGCCTCGGGAAATTTTCTCTGCTTTAGCTCCATCTCGCCCCAGACGCGATGAAGCTCGGCATTCTTCGGATCGATCTTTTCGAGACGGGGATAGAGCGCTTCGGCCCGCGAATAATTATTGGTTTCGGCGTAAAACCGGGCGGCATTCTTCAATATTCCGGAATCATCAGGAGCCAGCTCCAGGGCTTTGCTCATGGCTTGGCCGGCTTCATCGATCCGCTTTTGCTCCGCCAGTACAAGCGCAAGCTGGGCGTAAGCCCGCGCATCGGCCGGATTGGCTGCAATATATTGTTGCAGCAACGTGGCCGCTTCTGGATACCGGCCGGAGAGGGAGTAGAGGTGGGCCAATCCCGATAGTGCTTCAATGGAACCGGGATCGATCTTTAAAGCGGCCTGGTATTCGAGCTGGGCGGAGCTGTAGTTCTTCATTTGCTCGTGCAGTGCCGCGGAGAGCAAATGGGGCTGCGGGTTCGCCGGCTGCAGTTCCGATGCTCTGGCGAATGCCGCCACCGCATTACGGGGTTCGGTGGCTTCGAGGACGTGTCCCAGGGCAAACCAAGCATCTGCGAGGCCGTGGCGGTTCTTAGGGGATGGAGTGAGAGTGGTGGCTTTGCGAAGGACTGGTGCCGCTTCCTGAGCGCGTCCGTCTCCGGCCAGGAGCAATCCCAGGTTCAGATTGGACTCGAATATACCGGGAGCGAAAGCGACCGCCTTGCGGTAGGCCTCGATAGCATCGGCAACTTTATTTTCGGCCTTGTAAACCAACCCCAGATCGAACCAAAGCTGGGCGTTCAAGCCGGCGTCATCTGACTTGCGCGCCGACGCCTGGCGCAGCAAGTCTTCGGCGCGCGCAAAGTCATTCTGGTCAAGGGCCTTCTCGGCACCGGCGATTTCGCGGGCCAGGGCCTCGTCGGGCGCCGGCTCTGCGACCCTGAGGTGTCTGTGCTTACCCGGGGATTGGGAAGATTTCTGGGCAAAGGATGCCGGCAGAAACAGGAGAGCCATCGCAATCGACGTCCATCGGCGATTATGCACGTAATTTTGCCTGGAGTACGAAATCACCGCTCGCGCTGAGCTCGCGGGCGAGCCATTTCCCGGTATGGGATCGGGGATTCTGCGCCAGCATCTCGGGGGTCCCCACGCCGATCACTTCTCCGCCGGCAAATCCGCCTTCCGGGCCAAGATCGATTACCCAGTCCGCGGTCTTGATCACGTCGAGGTTGTGTTCAATGACCACAATGCTGGCGCCGGCATCGAGCAAACGCTGGAATGCCGAGAGCAGCTTATTGACGTCATCGAAGTGCAGTCCGGTGGTGGGCTCATCAAAAATGTAGAGCACCTGGTGCTCGCGCTTGCGGCTTTTGGTCGATGCCGGGGTGGCCGCCTGGCGCTTGGAGATTTCGAGGCGCGCAGCCGCCAGGTGGGCTGCCAGTTTCATGCGCTGCGCTTCACCACCGCTGAGGGTAGTGGCGGATTGGCCCAGGCGAAGATAACCCAATCCCACTTCGTCGAGGACCTTCAATTTCTCGGTGATCTTGCGAACGGCAGAGAAGTAGTGGATACCTTCCTTGACGGTCAGGTTGAGAATCTCGTGAATACTTCTCTCGTTGTAACGCACTTCCAGAATCCCCGCCTGGTAGCGAGTGCCCTTGCATTCTTCGCATACCAATTCGACGTCGGCAAGAAACTGCATTTCGACTGTGACCGTCCCATTGCCCTGGCATGCCTCGCAGCGGCCTCCGGGCACGTTGAAGGAGAAATCTCCCGGGGTGTAGCCCCGTTTTCGCGCCTCGGGCAGCGAAGCCAGGAGTTCGCGGATGGCGTCGAATGCTTTGATGTAAGTAATGGGATTGGATCGGGGAGTGCGCCCGATGGCGGACTGGTCCACCAGCACCACGTCGCGAACAAACTGATCGCCCTCGACGCGGGTGAACTGAGCATTGGTGACCGCGCTATAGCCCTTGGCGCCGGCCAGCGCGGGATATAGAACATCATGAATCAAGCTGGATTTGCCTGATCCGGAAACTCCCGTGATTGCAACTAGCATGCCCAGCGGGATGGTGACGTCAATATTCTTGAGGTTGTGCGCGCGCGCGCCAATTATCTTGATGCGCATGGCCGATGGCGTCCGCCTCGACAGCGGGGGCACGATGCGCAGGCTTCCGCGCAGGTACTTGCCGGTAAGGGACGCGGGGTTGGCCAGGATCTCATCGATACTGCCGCTGGCCATCAGCATACCGCCACTTTCGCCGGCGCCGGGGCCCAGATCGAGAATGCGGTCCGAGGCTTCCATGACCTGGGAGTCATGTTCCACGACGACGATGGTGTTGCCCAGATCGCGAAGCTCATGCAGGATGCGCACCAACCGCGCGGTATCGCGGCTGTGCAAGCCGATGGAAGGCTCGTCGAGCACATACATCGCTCCCACCAGGTGCGAACCCAGGGATGCGGCAAGCTGGATGCGCTGGGCCTCCCCCCCGCTGAGGGTGGAAGACAGGCGATCGAGCGTCAGGTATTCGAGGCCCACGTCCACCAGGTAACGCAGGCGCTCCTGTATTTGCTCGAGCAATTTTTCGGCGAGCTTCATCTGCTCGGGCTGCAAGTTCAAGTCGCGGAAGAAACGGCTGGCGTCCTCGACGGTCATGGCGCAAACCTCGCAAATATTGTTGCCGGCCACGCGTACGTGGCGCGCTTCGGCGCGCAGCCGGGTGCCGGCGCACATAGGACACAAGGAGTAACCGCGATAGCGGCTTAAAAAAATTCTGACGTGAAACTTGTATTTCTTGCGCTCCAGCAGAGAGAAGAACCCCCGCACCCCGGTGAATTTGCCGTCGCCTTCGATGATCAACTGGCGCTGATCGTGCTCAAGCTCAAACCAGGGCACGTCAACCGGAATGTTCTTTGATTTGGCGAAGCGCTTCAGCTCAACTTGATAGGAGCGATAACGCGGCTTGCTCCAGGGATCGACGGCGCCGCCGGAGATTGTCAATGCCGAGTCGGGAATCACCAGGGTCATGTCGAAGTCGATGGTGTTACCGAATCCCTGGCACCGGGGACACGCGCCGTGAGGGTTATTAAAAGAAAAGAGCGAGGGTTGCGGGTCTTCGTAAGCGGTATAGCAGCGCTTACATTCGAAGCGCTGCACGAAGCGCCAGCGCTGTGCGGGCTCGTCGTCCCGGGGAACACTTTCAAATATGACCTCCCCGCTCTCGCGATAGCAGGTTTCCACCGAATCGACGATGCGGGCGCGAGCGTCGGGCGACATCACGATTCGATCTACCAGGACAGAGATAGGCAGGCGAAAATTCAGATCGAGCAGGCTTTCGGGAGTGGCAAACTCGAATATTTGCCCATTTTGATAAAGCCGCGCAAACCCGCGCTTGCGCAGATCGAAGAGCCGGGCCTTCAGGTAGTCTTCCGATTGCACGGGCTCGGCTTTCTTCTTGCCCTTCACCGGCTCTTGCGGCCCTTCCGGCAATTCCACTTTAAGCGGGAAGAGAATATACATGCGGGTATCGGCGGGAATTTCCAGGATGGTCTGGAGAATCTCATCGATGGAATCGCGTTTCACTTCGGCCCCACAGTGGATGCAGAAAGTCTGGCCGGCCCGCGCAAAAAACAACCTGAGGTAATCGTAAATTTCGGTGGCGGTGGCCACCGTGGAGCGCGGGTTGCGGGTGGAGTTCTTCTGGCGGATGGCGATGCCGGGGGCGATGCCATCCACGAAATCAACGTCGGGCTTTTCAATTCTCTCTAAAAACTGTCGGGCATAGGCGGAAAGGGACTCGACGTAGCGGCGCTGTCCCTCGGCGTAGATGGTGTCGAACGCCAGTGACGATTTTCCCGAGCCGGAGACGCCGGTGATCACGGTAAGCGAGTTGTGCGCGATCTCAAAGTCAATGTTCTTGAGGTTGTGCACACGCGCGCCGCGAACGATGATGCTGTCGAGCGACATACTCTTATTTTAGATGGGATTGGGGTGGTTCGGTTGCAGGGCATTGCCGGTTTGATGGCAGGGCGTCAAAATCGCAACAAACCGCTCGAAGGTGTTGTGGAAGAGTGGGGTTCTTCCTCACCCCGGTGAAGCCGGGGATCGTCAGATTGGCAACTAATTATTACTCAGTCGTGTTTTTTGTACAGGAAGGCGGCGCCTACGATGAGGCTCATCAGAAAGATTGGCGGTACCAGCAGAACCTTGACCCCGCGCTGCAGTGCTTTCTGGGTCTGTTTTCCCGCGGCCTGGGCGTTGAGCGAGCACATGGCGCAGCCCTGGCCCAGGCTGGCTGAAGTGGCCAGCAGGATGAAAAATACGAAGGCTAAAAGGCGAAGCTTCACTTTGGTCCCAGTTGAATGATTCGCAGCGCGTCAGAGAAGAACGTGAACATTAGGGTCAGGCAGATCACCAGCGACGCCATCAGCGCAATCTTCATCCTGGTCACTTCGGTGCGGAGATGCATGAAGAAGAGGATGATCATGGCGGCCTTCACCAGCGACAAGCCCAGCAGTATGCTCAGCATATTAATGGGGCGAAGGTGTTGGTAAGCCAGGGCTACCTCGACTCCGGTGAAGACCAGGAGCAGGACCCAGACCCAGTAGTAAGGCGCCATCCGATGTTCGTGCACTAGCGCGTCATCATGCGACATTTTTTGCACTCCTAACTTACAGCTTGGTGGACATCAGGTACACCAGGGGGAAGATGAACATCCATACCAGATCTACGAAATGCCAGTAGAGGCCGCTGACCTCGACGTCTTCGTGGTTGAACTTCGCGGCCCGGGAGCGCCAGGCGATGATGCCCAGGTACAG
>JBBQWT010000002.1:0-227033 GCA_038210375.1 Terriglobales bacterium
CCATGTCACCAGGACGCTGAAGAACGCGATTGAGCAGGGGCGGGTGGCGCATGGCTATATTTTCAGCGGCCATCGCGGCATTGGCAAGACGACCATCGCGCGCATCCTGGCGATGGCTTTGAACTGCCGCGCCACCGACCGGCCCTCCATCGATCCCTGTGGCAAGTGCGAATCCTGCCTGGAGGTGCGCGCCGGCAACGCTCTTGACGTCATCGAAATAGACGCTGCCACCAACCGCGGGATCGACGAGATCAGGGAATTGCGCGATGCCTCCCGCTATCGCCCCGCCCGCGACCGCTACAAGATTTATATTCTGGATGAAGCCCACCAAATTACCGAAGCCGCATTTAACGCGCTTCTCAAGACCCTGGAAGAGCCGCCCGGACATGTCATCTTCATGATGGCAACAACCCAGTCAGAAGACATTCCCCAGACCATCCGGTCGCGCTGCCAGCAATTTAATTTTCACGCAGTGCGCTTCGAAGACATTGTCGGCCAGTTGAAAGCCATCGCCTTGCAGGAGAACATCGCCGCCGACGATGACGCGCTCGCCGTGCTGGCCGAAGTTGGGGATGGCTCGATGCGCGATGCCCTCTCCATCATGGACCAGGCAATCGCCTGCTGTGATGGCCGCCTGACCGCGGCAACCATCCGCGAACTGGTGGGCGCGGTGCCCTCCGAAGTCCTGGAGCAGATGCTGCACGGTGTACACAACGACTCGAGCAGCGAGGTACTGCGCCACGTCGATGAGCTCCTGAACCAGGGTTACAATCCCGCGCATTTTGCCCGGCAGATGGTGAAATTTTTGCGCAACTCCCTGGTGGCCAAGGTCGCCGGCGCCGATTCTTCCCTCTTGCAGATCTCGCGGGATGAGCGCAACCGGGTCGCCGGAATCGCAGCCAGCTTCAGCGAAGAAGACCTCACGCGCTTCCTGAACATTATGCTGCGGACATTCGATGAGCTGGCATATAAACAGGAGCAGCGTTTCCATCTCGAACTGGGATTGCTGCGGATGGTGCATGCCCAGCGCATTCTGCCCCTTGAGCAACTATTGAGTAGCGCAGCCGGCTCGACCGGCTCCGCGCCGAAACCTTTGCCACGCAATCCTGCCTCCTCATCTCCCGGCCTGAATCCCGCCGGCAGCGAGACCCGCCCATCATGGAAGGCGGCGCCGGCTGAAGCCAGTACCGTGCCTGCGCCCGAAATCAAGACCCTTGAGCCCGGGTCGGTGGCAAGGCCCTCTGCAGCGCCTCCGGCGACCTCCCCGGGCAAAACCGTGGCGCCGAATCGTAACAGCGATATCGCCGAGAATGTGTCGCCTTCTGCAGCCGGCTCCGCTCCGTTCCCTTCCCCAGTAAGTGCTGCTTTGCTACCGCCCGAGAAAACCAGCCCATCCAACTTGCGAGATGTCGTGGTCGGCGCTTTAGAACAGGCGCAACAAGGCATGATCGCGAATTTGCTCAGTACCGGAGAATTTATTCTCGAAGGAAGCCAGCTCACAATCGAAGTCGGCGTCACCGCCGCAATTATCGGAATCGCCTTCGGTACGGAAGCCAAGCGGATCGCCGAATCCGCGGCAGAGCTTGATGCCGGCCGGCCAGTGAAGATTAAAGTCGTCCCCGCACCCAGGAACGGCAACCAGCGGAATTCTACTGGCGCAGAAGCACCCGTTTCCGGCGCGGATGTTGCCAGGAGCCGGCCGGCGACCGCTCCAGCAGGTACCGTGGCCGCTGATGAACCAGTCGTGCGCCACATGCAGAAAGTGTTCGGCGCCGAAGTACGCAGCGTCATCGATCACCGCAAGAATCGTTCGCAATCGAGGTAGGCGACGGATAATACGCCGCTGCATCACCAATTCAAGCTGTTCGGGAGAAGGCAATGTTCGATGGAATCGGCCCCAAGCAAATGCAGGAATTGATGGTGCAGGCCCGCAAACAAGCTGAAGAACTACAGACATCGATGCAGACCACCATCATCGAAGCGTCCTCAGGGGGAGGCGCGGTGTCGGTGAAAGTAAACGGGCGGCGTCAGATTCTGGAGCTCAAGATTGACGCCGAGGTGGCCCGCAGCGGCGACCTAGAGATGCTTCAAGACCTCATCATCGCCGCAGTGAATGAGGCGGGACGCAAGGTTGAAGAGGCGATGTCGTCGTCGCTGGGTGGAATGTTGAACGGCGTGATGTAGCCGCCTGTTTGACGTCGGCGGCTTGTGCGGACGTCCTGTATCAAATGGCTTTACACCGGGAGGAAAACTTAGTGTCAAGGTTTGCCGAGCCCATGGCTCGATTGATTGAGGAGCTGAAAAAACTGCCAGGCATCGGCAGCAAGAGCGCCCAGCGAATGGCGTTCCACATTCTGCGCTCTCCGGAAGAAGACGCGGCCGCCTTGTCAGCGGCGTTGCTGGAACTCAAGGAAAAACTTCACCTCTGTTCAATTTGTCACAATATTACCGACATCGATCCCTGCATCTACTGCGCCGACACCAACCGCAACCAGCGCCTGATCTGCGTGGTGGAAGAGCCCACCAGCATTGCCTCGATCGAAAAATCCCGAACCTTTAATGGCTGTTACCACGTGCTGCATGGAGCGATCTCTCCCTTGCACGGCATCGGCCCCGAGCAACTGCGGATCCCCAGCCTGTTGCGCCGCGCGGAAAGCCGGCAGGTGGATGAGATCATCATCGCCACTAATCCCAATGCCGAAGGCGAGGCCACCGCCACCTATATCGCGGGGATGATCAAGCCTTCCAAAGTGAAAGTTACCCGGATTGCCATCGGAATTCCCGCCGGAGGCGATATCGAGTATGCCGACGAGGTCACGATGCGGAGGGCTCTCGAAGGCCGGCGAGATCTCTGAACTCGCTCACCCCGTTTCCTCCTGCACTTGAATCAACACGGTTGCCGCCACCACCAGCACCATTCCCAATATCTGAATCGTCCTGATTGGCTCGCCAATGGCCAGGGCGGCAAAGGCAATGGCCGCGATCGGCTCCAGGCAACTGGTCACGATCGCCCTGGTGGCATCCAGAAATTGCAATCCCGAAAAATAGAGTGAAAACGGCACCAGCACGGAGACGATAGCGAAGATGAACAAAAACATCCACTGCCCGCCGGAATAGTGCATGGCCAGCACCTTCCACGGCGGATTGAGCACCGTCCAGAAAATAGTGGCTCCGCAAAGGGCGAAAACGACCACGGCCCACCGGTCGTTGCGCTGCAACACCTTATGCCCCGCGATGTTATAAAAAGCGAATGACAGGGCGGCCAGTTGAGCGGCGATGATGCCAATCGTATCCAGCTTCAACCCCAGGAGATGAGGCAAGGGCGAAAAACCGATAGCCCCGATTGCCACCGCGCATCCCAGCATTGCCAGCACTACCGCCGACAATCTGATCGCGGATGGCCGCTGCAATCCCCTGGCCACCATGTAAAGCAACACCCACGCGGGGGCGGTATATTGCAGAATGATGGCTGTCGCCACCGAGGTCCGGTCGATGGCCAGGTAGTAGAAATAATTGGAAGGCGCCAGTCCCAGGATGCCAATCAGCAGGCACCACACAAGGTCCTTCCGCGGCATCCGCAGACTTTCACGGCCGCGCAGGAGAAGTACCGCCGGCGCCAGCAACAAGAAAGAGAAGGTGGTGCGCGCCTGTGACAAAATCACCGGATCCAGGCGAACGTGACCCGTTCCCCCGGCCCCCAGCCTCCCCGTAAAAAATGCCTTGCCCAGCGCCGCCGACCCACCCCAGAACAAAGCCGCCGCGGCCACGAACAGATATCCTTTAATTGTCCGAGTCGCTGACACGGGCTCGACGATTTCACTTACCGGCGTTGCGTGGTCAGGAGCGGAGTGATTCATCTCCGGGGAAAAGCCACGGCCAGCATGGCATCCAACCGCTCAGGATCGAACCCGATCATGACCTCTTCGCCCACCACTATCGTAGGAGTGGAAAGGCTCTTATACCGCTCTCGCAGCTCATCAAAAGCGAATGGGTCGGCGGCGACGTCTCTAAGCTCAAACTCCACTTTCCGGCTGGCCAGAAAATCCCTCGCCCAATCGCATGCCGGGCATTCAGGCTGGGTATAAATAATCACCGCTCTGGATTCTGGCTCTGGCATAAGGTTACGGGCGCCCCTCGAAATCAGCGGGAGTTATCTGTCTGCGGCTCCGGATGGATCAGCACCTTGAACAGGTTTGGCGCTTCTTGCTTGTAGCGGATTTCGAGAGCTGTGGTAATGTCGTGCACCCTGGCCAGGGGCAGATCATCAGCCATGGTGCAGTGACATGAAAGATACAGCCGGTCTTTGACTTTTTTCACCTCAAGATCGTGAAGGTCTACGATCTCAGGAAATTCGGTCGCGATCATTCGCAACCGCGATTCCAAATCGCTCGCCGCGACGACCGCGTCAGTCGCTTCGATGGTGGATGGTTCGCTTTCAATGTGCGTCAGGATCGATGAAATTTCCGGCAGGTCATTGCGCATCTCGCTCTCGATACGGCTTACCAAACTGTGCGCTTCCTTGAGCGAAAGATGCTCATCCAGCTCCAGATGCTGTTCCACATGCAGCCGGCCTTCGACGTTCTGCACGCTCACGTCATGAACATTCATGTTATTGCGGGCAGCCACCGCCCGAACCCGGTCAAAGATATTTTCCTGGCCGGAATCTCGCGGAATCGATCGCACCATCACATCGGCGTTGGGCAAAAGCCGGTTAATTGCCCGGGTGACGTTGTTCACCACCTCTTCCGACCTTTGAAAGGTCACCCCCCTTCCCAGGCCAACCGATACATCGGCAAAATAGCGGGTTCCTGCGCGCCGGATTCTCACTTGGTCAACGTTGAGCACGCCTTCCACCCGCGACACCACATCCAAAATACGGTTACGGAAACCCGGAGGCGCGGCATCGAGCAACGCGTCGATGGTCTGTCGGCCCTGCCGCGAGCTCACGTACAAGACCACCCCGGCCACAACCAGGGCCGCCACCGGATCCGCGTTCCGCAGCCAGGGAATGTGCTGCCGGTCTCCCCACCACACCATAGCCAGCCCGAAAGCCACGACCCCGCTGGAAAAAATGTCGGTGGAAAAATGAAGCGCATCGGCTTTCAGTGCAGGACTATCGTATTTCGTGGCGATGGCCCCTAACCTTCGGGCCCGCCAGAAATCCATTCCCATCGAGAAGAACAGGACAGCAAATGCCAGGATCGAGGGTTGAATATGAACCTCGTGATAGAAAAGGCGGCTCAAGGCTTCCCATACGATCCAAACGCTGGTGGCCAGCAAAAGGCCGATCTGCAGGAACGCGGAGAAATTTTCCACTTTCCCGTGACCGTACTGGTGCTGCGCATCGGCTGGCTCGTCGGACACCCGTACCGACAACCAGGTGATGACGGCAGCCACTAGATCAAGGCCCGAGTGCGCCGCTTCGGAAAGTATGCCCAGGCTCCCGGTCCCCAGCCCCACTACCAGCTTCAGCACGGTGATCGCCACCGCTGCCAGCACGGAATTCAGGGCGACTCCCCGCTTTTCCGAACGCATGGCGCCCTGATCAGGAAGCAGAGGGATTTCGGGCGCGGCCATGCGGTTATTGTATCGTTCCGCTGGATTGGAGCGCTTTCGCCCCCGAAGATGGGAGGGATAGGTCCTTCACAATCAAGGATCGGCTACTTGGAAATGCCCGAGGTCTCCGCTGCCGGTTCGGGCAGCGCCTTCTCCACAATCGCGAACAGCCGGCGGTGGATTTCAGCGATCTGCTCCGCAGGCACTTTGGGCAGGCGGTTGTAGGTGAGCAGGCCATTGAGTTCCTGCTCGATGTCGGTCAACTGGGTAAAACAAAAACCAGCAAGAAACTTGAGCGAAGAAATACCTTCCATCAAATCGCGGTACTTTTCCAGCAACTGCGGCGCGTCATCAAAAGAATCGTAAAACTTGTACAGCATGTCGCGATTTTCCGGCGCGATGCCGGCAGGCACCGCCAGAAAGCCGCCCACCTCGGTGAGCATAATCGGCTGGCCGCGATAGCGCGATCCCAGCACAAACAAGGGCCGGTTATTGATCCACACGTGGGCGGGAAGCTCGCCCCCGGTGGATGCCTCCTGGTATCGCTCCCGCAACAGCCGCGCGTTGGGAGTGTAGTCATGAATCGCGCAAATATCGGTGATGTCGCTGTGCTCCCAGCCGTCATTGTCGATCACCGGTCTCTTGGGGTCGAGGCGCCTGGTCGCCCTCACCATTTGTTCGATAAATGCATATTGGCCGGGATGTTGCCGCAAGCCGGGAAAACCCATGCTCTCGTTGACCGGCACCCACGCAACGATGCAGGGATGGTTGTAATCACGCACCAGCGCGCGCCGCCACTCCGCCGAAAGCCGTTCTTCGGCCTGCGAAGACCATTCACGCGCGTTGGGCATCTCTTCCCACACCATCAGGCCCAGGCGATCGCACCAGTACAGCCAGCGCGGATCTTCGATCTTCTGGTGCTTGCGCACCCCGTTAAATCCAAATCGCTTTACCCATTCCACATCTTCACGGAAGGCGTCGTCTGAAGGCGCAGCCAGATAACTTTGCGGCCAGTAACCCTGGTCAAGCACCATGGCCAGGTAGGTTGGCTTGCCGTTCAGCCACATTTTTCCTTCACGTAACTCGATGTCCCGCATGCCCGCATAAGAGGTGATCTCATCCAGCAACTCGCCATGGCCATAGAGGCGTATGCGCAGTTGGTACAAATGCGGAGTTTCCGGCGACCAAAGCTTCGCCTCGGGAATGTCCAGGGTCAGCCATCCGGTTGCGGCAGCGGTGTCCTCAGTCTGCTGGGCCACCACCTCGCCCCCGTCCAGGACTTCAACTTCCAGCTTCCATAAGCTGGAAGGCGCGTGCAGATAGACACTGAGCTCGAAGCAGGAGCGCTTGATCTGTGGCGTGATCCTGATCTCTTCGATTCGCATCGCCGGCACCGGCTCCAGCCAAACCGATTGCCAGATCCCCGTCGTGCAGTAGTAATCGATGTCGTGGGGCAGTCCGGTGGCGGATTGTTTTCCTCTCGGCTGCCGGGGGTTCTGCCGGTCTTCCACCCGCACGGTGAGGCGGTTCTTCTCAAGATTTAAGTAAGGCGCGATATCGAACCAGAAAGGAACATGTCCCCCCTGGTTGTGACCGACTTCCTGGCCGTTGACCCAGATCACACAGCGATAATCCACCGCCCCGAAATGCAGGAGAAGGTCCTGGCCCCGCCAGTCCGGTGGAACGTCAAAGGTGCGCGAGTACCAGACAATCTCGTGGACTTCTTTGACGTTGATTCCGGAAAGCTCGCACTGATAGGGGAACGGGACGATGATTTTGGTAACGGATGGTAAGGCATAATGCCAGCCCCATTCCCGGCCGCGGTTTTCATCGTCAAAAGAAAAATCCCATTCGCCGTTCAAGCTTAGCCAGGCGTTACGGACAAACTGGGGACGAGGATATTCAGGACGGGGTGAACTGACTGGTTGTGGTTCCATGCGAGATAAAGTGTATCCGAAATTTAGCTGGCGACCGAAAACTCGCGGGTCCTCGGCGCCAGGCTTTCGCATTCCTCGAGGAACCTGACGAGCGCATTCTCGAGGGACGGCAGCAGCACACCGCGCTCGCTGCCCAAAACGCTATACACCGGACGCTGCGCCCGCAGATTGAGCGACGCGGTGGTGCAAGGTTCGATGGCGGAAGGATTAAACCCCGCCAGACTGGCCGCCATCCGTGCAAATTCCAGCCATGAAACTGCGCCCGGATTGGCCAGGTGCCAGATTCCGCGCTCCCCGTCGATCAACAGGTCAAGGCTGGCATTCACCAGGTCGGGAACGTAGGTGGGTGAGACGATTGAATCGGTGGGTGCTGAGGACTTAGCGCCAGCCGCCAGGGAACGGAAGACGCCTGCCAGGAAATTGAAGCCGTCCCAAGGGCCGAAAAATGCGCTGGTGCGCACCACCAGGGATGCCGGGTGTTTTTCCATCACCAGTCTTTCGGCGCCGGCTTTGCTTTTTCCGTAGGCATTCAACGGAGCCAGGGCATCATTCTCGAGGTAGGGGGCGCGCTTTTGGCCGTCAAATACCAAATCTGATGAGAAGGTGACGAATGAAACGTCAAACTTCCTGCACGCTTCTGCCAATGTTGCCGGACCGTCGATATTTTCGCGGCGGCAGACGGCGGTTTCAGTTTCTGCCTGGTCCACGCGAACAAAGCCCGCCGCGTTCACCACGGCCCAGGGCTGGTACTCTTCGAAAGCTCGCATTACGCTGTCCGGTTCGGCGATGTCCATCTGCTGTCGATTCAGCAGTTGGTAAGCCAGTCCGCGGGCTTCACAAATTCTGGCGAACGCCTTCCCTAATGTTCCCGTGGCTCCGGTGATCAAGAGAGGCCGCGATTCGAACACGGGTGGTCCCAGCTTGGGCCGACCGACCGGTGAGTATAAGTATCTGACGTCGCGGCGCCACCAGCCCGGCGAATCGAGTACTGGATGGTCAGGGGTCTCGCCGGTCGCCAGGCTCCGTAACAGACCGGCGATAGCGGTGGGCCGCGGTTCAGGGCCCCTTATATCAAAGACGCCAGGCTCGTAATCGTCGTTGGCTATGGTCAGGAGGCTGCTCCAGTCAAACGCTCCCAGCAAAGACCAGGCGGTGACCGCACGTATGTCGGCGCCATCGTTTCGCAAACTCTGCGCGCTCTCCCAAACTTCCTTGAACCATCGCATTTGTTCGTCGCGCGTACATCCCAGGTGGGCTTCTGTAACCGCCATGGGCAACTCGTATCGCTGCCAGGCTTCACCCAATATTTTCTTCGGCCCCGATGGGCCTTCCGCGCACACCCGCACCGCTTCCAGGTCGGCATAGGCGTCGTATCCGTTTCCGCCATGCGTCCGCAACGGATAATGCCCCATCCGCTCATCCAGAAATCTCTCGCTGGTCACATAATGATTGATTCCCAAAATGTCGGGGGGGCACGGATTGTCGAGAAACCAGCTCAATTCGTGGCTGGTGATTCCCGCTTCCCTGAGATATTCCCACATGCGGTGGTCTTGATCGATCCGGCCCAGAAGCAGATCGAATGTCAGCCATCGGCGCTCATTTTCGAAGTCCGCTTGATAAGCGAGATGCCGGGTGCTGAATGTCTTTCCGAGGTCCTCCGTTTGAATCAAACGCGCCGAAGAATTGACCGCGCGGATTTCGCGCATGGAGAGAATAATGGCCTTGCACTGAATGAGAAAGGCGCGCGCGAAGGTCAACTCGTCGCAGCCATGGGGATACCAATGTCCGTAGAGGCCGCTGAATCGGGCAGTGGTAAGGGGCTCGTTGACCGGGGTGTAATCGTCGATCCAGGGATAGCGTTCCGCCACGGTGCGGGCATACTCCGCGAGCTTTACCGGAAACGCCGGATCGACAAGGCTGGTGAAACGCGGTCCGCTGCCGTGATGCACCAACCCGGCAATCGGACGCACTCCCAGCTCCCGCAGGCGGTTCAGCCGCTGGTCAGACCAGCGGAAATCTGCTGATTCCAAGCCTCGCGGCGCGATCCGCTCCCACAACAGCGGGTAGCGCATGGCGCGGATTCCAAGATTCGCAAAGCGATCCAGGTCGTCAACACGAAGTTCATGACCGCTGCGGGATATTTGATCGAAAAAATCGCCGCCTACACGATTGAGCGTACATTCAATTCCACCCCACAGTTGCAGGGCGTCGTTATTGGATGAGTTTGTATTCATTCCGTCGACGATTACGAATGGTCGACTCCCCCTGTGGCGGCGACGGCTTCGGGGCCCGCTGATGCAGCTACTGCCATCTTCGAGGAGATGACTTGTACCGGAGAACCCATGGTCAGGCTCTTTTCCTGGCCGCCGGTGACGCCTCGCCGGGCGCCGCTGATTTTGGCAAAAAGAGTCAAGGCCTGCGCCGTTACCTGGTCCATGTTGTAGTACTTGTAAGTCGCCAGGCGACCGACGAAATACACCCCGCTGGCCCTGTCCGCCAGGGCCTTGTATTTCTTGTACAACTCCGCGTTCTCCGGGCGCGGCACAGGGTAGTACGGGTCACCTTCATTGCGAGGAAACTCGTATACGATGCTGGTCTTGGCATGTTCCTGCCCGGTCAGATATTTGAATTCTGTAATCCTCGTGAACAAGTTGTCGTTGGGATAATTCACTACCGGCGCCGGCTGGTACACGCTGGTATTGACGGTTTCGTGCTTGAACTCCAGCGAGCGGTAAGGCAGCTTGCCATACCGGTAATCGAAATAAGAATCGATCGGCCCGGTGTAAATCATTTCCTTGAACGGAATCATCGATTCGATCTCACGATAGTCGGTGTTCAACATTATTTTGATGTTCGGATGGTCCAGCATCTTCTCGAACATGCGGGTGTACCCGTGCAGCGGCATGGCCTGGTAACTGTCGGTGAAGTAGCGGTCATCGCGATTAGTTCGCACCGGCACCCGCGAGGTTACGCTGGCATCGAGTTCGGATGGATCCAGGCCCCACTGCTTCCTCGTATATCCCCGGAAAAATTTCTCGTAAAGCTCCCGCCCTACCTTGCTGACCACCACATCTTCTGAGGTCTTCACCGTTTCAATGGGCTCGGCCACCGAAGCGAAGAATTCTTTCACCTGGAAAGCGGTCAGATTCAGTCCGTACAACTTGTTGATGGTGTCAAGATTGATGGGAATAGGCAGCATCTGCCCGTCAACGTGGGCCAGGACCCGATGCTGGTAGGAGCGCCACTCGGTAAACCGTGACAGATATTCAAACACTTCGCGAGACGAGGTATGAAAAATGTGAGGACCATACTTGTGCACCAGGATGCCGTCGTCGTTATAAAAGTCATAAGCGTTGCCGCCGATGTGAGGCCTCTTATCAACAATCAAAACTTTTTTATCCATGGCATTGGCCAGGCGTTCGGCGAGAACACTACCCGCGTATCCCGCACCCACGATCAAGTAATCGAACATGTGACAATCCTCTCTGCTACTTTTGTTGCTTTTTAATTAATGCGGAGTGATCTCAGGCGGCGGTGGTCCGGGAATGCCGGCGCTGCATTTTGTCGTCCATCAAGTCCTGCATGCGCCGCCAGGTGCGGTCCCACGAATCCTGCCCTAGAACGGCATCAACCGTTCGCAGGCGCAGCTGGCTGTCTTCCTGGAGCGCGGATTCAACCGCTTCGATGAATTCGGGAGCGCTATCCGCGATGTGCACCAGTCCAGCCTCGCCATACGAGCGCACAACATCGCGTATGGACGTGGAGACGACCGGACGGCCTGCGGCCAAGTATTCGGGAGTCTTGGTGGGGCTGATGAATTTCGTGGATTCGTTACGCGCAAAAGGCATGATGGCGACATCCCACCCCGCAAGATATGCCGGCAGATCCTTGTAACTTTTCTTGCCGAGGTAATGAATGTTTTCCCGTTTAGGCAATAGATCCGGGTCAACCTTGACCACTGGTCCAATGACCACCAGGTGCCAGTCGGGGCGCGCAGCCGCAACTTGATCCAATAATTCCAGGTCCATGCGTTCATCCACCACCCCAAAGAAGCCCAGGCGGGGATGGGGAATGCCCGCTTGATCTTCACGGTCCGCGGACTGTTTTCGGGCTTGCGCAAAATGCACCGCGTCAATGCTTGAGGGAAAGGCATAGATGTGCGGATGCTGGTGCTGCTTGGCCTCATACAGGCTGACGCCGCCTGTGAACACCAGGTCTGCCCATTTCATCAGATCCGATTCCCGCTCCCTCATCATGGTCGGTGCGCCCTTGAAAGCCGATAGTTCATCCATGCAGTCGTAAATCACCAGGGTAGGGTGCAGGTGTCTGGTCCACGCCAGCGCCATGGGGGTATAAAACCACAAAATGGGACTATGAATATTGTGTTCAGACATCAGCAGGTCCAGCATCACCTTCAGCATTGCATCCACCGTCCCATCGGACTGGGCCGACGGCGGAAGATGGGGCACGACCACTAGTACATTCATATCGCGCGGCGTCACATCGAGATATGCATTCTCGGCGTCGAAAATGGGCTCTTCCACAAAAAATACTCGCGATTCCTGAGCGAAACGCGTCAACAAGTGCTGCGGCCGCTGATAAACGAAATCCCATCTCAAATGCGAAAGACAGAGAACGTCATGCCTCTTCCTGGCCACTTCCGTGCTGCCACGCAGCGACCGGAGGCTGACTCGTGCGGAGGGGTCCGATGCCTTGGAACTGAGCGGTTCTCCCAATTCTGGTGGAATTGCCATACTTTTTCTCCTGAAATGAAGCTCGACAGTGCAGCCTTGGGTTGGCCGGCGCTCTTACCCTTTAGGGTTTGAGATGTTTTAGTAACCCCAACTGTTGCCTCTTGCAGTGCCGGCTGTCGCGCGACTTTCTCGTGCCGGGGAAATCCCCTCCGCTTGCCCATTTGAGCTAACGGATCGGAACACTTACTTGGTTAAGTCGCCGTCGGACCAGGCATTCAGAATCAGCTTGGGAAACAGCTTCGAAAATATCAAACGCAGGAATATCGAGTCTGTACGCTCGCGAACTGAAAGAACTGGCCTGATTCCCCGCTAAAAATAAGGCTCGCGTGTAACCCCGGCATTCGATCGCCATACGGATGCTAACGTACAGATAACATCCCCCGGCATCTATATAGTTGGATGATCAGGGTTATTTGTCCGGTGCAAAATTTGTAATCACGGCCGATCGGAGTGTGATTCCATCTGCACGGAGGGGCAGGGTTTCACCAGAGAGTCTGACCCGGGTGATTGATGAATGAAGACCAGTAAGCCAGCCAGGAAAGCTAATTCTCCCCGTGCGCAGGGCACTCCTCGTCCATCAAACGCGCTGCTGGAAAACTATTTACTGGAGTCGGCCCCGGCCAAAGCCCTGGAAGCCATGAAGCCGCATCTCCAGCATGTTCCTTTGTCCCTGGGACATCTGATCTATGCGCCCATGAAGCCCATCCGGGAGGTCTTTTTTCCCACGGCCGGTCTTATCTCCGTCGTAGCCACAATGAAAGACGGCTCTACCATCGAAGTTGGGCTGGTAAGCAAGGACGGAATGGCGGGCGTTCCACTGCTGCTGGGCGTGGAGTTCATGCGCAATGAGGCGATGGTCCAGATTGCCGGCAGCGGGTACACACTCAAAGCCGGAATTTTTACCCAGATCCTCAAGCAGTTTCCTGAATATCACCAGATGCTTCTGCGTTATGTCGACTCCCGCATGTCCCAGATGGCGATCACC
Source organism: Terriglobales bacterium (assembly GCA_038210375.1). Classification (GTDB taxonomy): domain Bacteria; phylum Acidobacteriota; class Terriglobia; order Terriglobales; family Acidobacteriaceae; genus JBBQWT01. The sequence continues at coordinate 13,233 of JBBQWT010000002.1, forward strand.
GCGGCCTGCAATCGCCTTCATCATGTGGAAGAGCGCCTGGCACGCTGGCTGCTTTCGGTGAGCGACCGGGTCGAATCCGACAGCTTCTTTCTCACCCAGGAATTCGTGGCCACCATGTTGGGAGTGCGCCGCGCCGGCGTCACCTTGGCCGCGGGAATTTTACAGAAGGCCGGCTTGATTGATTATCGTCGCGGACGCATGCGCATTGTCGACCGCGAAAGATTGGAAGCCGCCGCGTGCGAATGTTATGAGGCGGGAAGGGCCGATCTCCTGGAGTTATATTCAGCGCAGGGAATGGCGCCATCCGGCGGGGCCCGCTCTTCGCGAGTAAAAGCTGATGCCGCCGGTCAGGCCGGATAGCTGTGCTAAAATCGAGTTCCGCCGGCAGGTCTTAAACTCCTCATCGCCCGCGTTGAAGCCAACTCTATGTTCTTTAAGCTACGCTTTATCCCTGTCGTTTTGTTGCTGGCATTGGCTGCGAGTGCCCAGGTTCCCGTTCCCGCGAAACCCGGACAGCCTTCCGTAGCCGGTGCCGCGGCTCCGGCGGCCATCGCTCCGGCGACGCCTGTAGTCACCATCAACCTATGCAAGGCAGCTACGTCGCCCTCCCCCTCATGTAAAAAGATCATTACGCGCGAGGAATTTGACCGCGTACTCGCTACGGTGGCTCCCGAGGCCGGACCTGGCGCCCGGCGCTCTGTCGCTGCCAAGTATGTGCAGCTTCTCACTGCGGCCGCCGTCGCCGAACGAGGAGCGCTCGACAAGCAGCCGCTGGTCAAAACCAAATTGGAGCTTGCGCGGCTTAGCGTTCTGGCGGGCGCGCTGCAGGATGACGTAAAAAATAAAAGTGAGCCAGCAGCCCAAGAGCTCACCTCCTACTACCAGGGAAATCCCTCCCGGTTCGAACAGTTCACCATGCGCCGCCTCACCATCCCCACCCCGGTGCCGGCCGGATACAAATACCAGGGCGCCGCTATCACTGCCCACGATCTGGCTGACAAAATTCAAAAGCGAGCCGCGGCCGGCGAAGACTTTCAAAAGCTCCAATCGGAAGTATTGGGTAGCCCTGTTTCATCTTCGGGCGGCAGCGACCCCACCTCCGGTACTGTGACCCGCGGGGGTCTGCCCGCCGAATATGAAAATCGTGTGCTGGCTTTAAAACCGGGACAGGTTTCCGACGCCATTCTGGAAGGCGCTAATTATGTCGTTTATAAAATGGTTGGCAATAAAACTGTGAGTTTTAACGAGGCCAAAGCGGCGATTACGGAAACACTTAGTAACTCGAAGATGCAGCAGTCGCTGCAGTTGATCCTGAACTCTTCATCCGCCGACTACAACGAGACGTATTTCGGGCCTGCGCCTCCCGCCGCTCGTCCGCCGGCCCCCAACCCGCCGTCGAAGTGATTACAGCGGCTTTGAAGCCGAATATAGGCCAGCGATTCCTCCGGTGTACGGGGTCCACTGAACCATGGTGAAACCGGCGGATTCCATCTGGGCCCGCATTTCTCGCGGACTGGGAAAGCGGGCTACCGATGCGGGCAGGTAGGAGTAAGGTCCTTTGACCCCTCCCAGCACGGAGCCCACAGCCGGGAGAATCTTGCGAAAATAAAGTCCATACAGGATTCCCAGCCATCCATCCGGTTCACTAAACTCGAGAATTCCCATTTGGCCGCCCGGCCGAATGACGCGGAAAATCTCCCGCAATCCCGCATCGTAATTGGCAAGATTACGAAATCCGAACGCCGAAACTACCAGATCGAAATGGTGGCGCTCAAAGGGAAGATCCAGCGCGTCGGCCTCCAGCAACACAATATCCTCTGCGGCGATCTTGGATGACGCCCGCATTAGCATGGAATGCGCAAAATCAGCAGCCGTGATTGGCGATACCCGAGTTGTTGAAACTTGAATTGGCGGGTTCTGGGCTGGCGAAATCTGGACGGGCGAGACCTTCATCCTCCGCGCGGTAGATTTTTTTCTGCGCCGGCTGAGCGCCATCGCCAGGTCGCCGGTGCCGCAGCACAGGTCAAGGATTTTTGCGTCGTGCCTGGCCAGCACCGGGGAAAACACGCTGGCCACTCGGTGCCACCAGATTCGATCTACGTTGCAGGAGAGAAGGTGATTCAACAGGTCATAATGCGGCGCAATCTCGTTGAACATCTTCCGCACCGCGGCGCTCGCGGATTTTTCATCGGTCGCGCCTTCCGGAGCCGCTCCCCGCGCAGCTTCGCGCTGTTTCATTCCCATCGGTAATTCCCGCGCTGCGGCGCCCCGGCTGCAGGATTGGTTGACCCTACGGTGGTCACAGGTCCCCCGACAGGCGCCGAATTTCATTCAGCGCGCTCACAACGGCTTCGCGCGGAATGCCCGTCGCCACTTCCACCTGCCCTATGCGCAGCGGCAGCACAAAGTGAACTTCTCCCCCCACTGCTTTCTTGTCGCTGGAAAGGCGTTTGATGATTCGATGGTGGGAAACCGCGAGGCTCGGCAGCGGACCGAGCGCCAGCACCGCCGAGATCATGTGATTGGCGTGCACCGGTTTCAAGCGATCTGTCAGGGACGCGATGAAGACCGCTCCGATCATTCCCCACGCCACCGCCTCACCGTGCAGCAAAGTCTTGTATCCGGTCTCCGCTTCGAATGCGTGCCCTAGGGTGTGCCCGAAGTTCAACACGCGCCGCAAGCCGCCTTCCCTTTCGTCAACCGCTACGATCTGGGCCTTCACCCGCACACACTCGGCGATCAGGTGTTCCAATGTCGCCGGGTGCCGGCTCAGCAGGCGTTCCCGGTATTGCTCGATGTAATTGAAGATTTTCTGATCGCGAATGATTCCATACTTTATGGCTTCGAATAATCCGGAGCGAAGTTCGCGGTCAGGGAGCGATTGCAACACTTCCGGGTCGATGAAAACTGCCAGCGGCTGTTGGAAGGCGCCCAGCAGGTTTTTTCCCGCCTTGAGGTTGACGCCAGTCTTGCCTCCCACCGAGGAATCGATCTGCGCCAGAAAAGTGGTGGGGACCTGTATGCATCCCACCCCGCGCATATACGAGGCCGCCAGAAAACCGGCAACATCGCCCACTACGCCGCCCCCCAGCGCGATCACCACGGAGCTTCGGTCGGCGCCCAGCCTGGCAAGTTTTTCCGCCAGCCCTCCGACAGTGGATAGGGTCTTGTAGCGCTCTCCCTCTTCGATCTCTAAAAAATGAAAGTTCAGGCCTTCTTTGGCCAGCGATTGCCCCAGTTGGCCGCCCCACAACTTCCGAACTGTTGGGTTAGTGATCACGAACAGCCGCGACTCCGGGCGAGGGAGCAGCGGCGCCATCTGCGCTCCCACCTTGCGCAGCAACCCTGGCTCAATCAAGACCCTGCAGGTCAATTTTCCGCCGCTAATGGATATTCGCTTCAATCTAATTATCTTAAACCGTCTCCCCAAGCGGGACGCCGCCGTAATCCTTATCGTGGAGGCGGGATGCTCGAAACCAGCGTGTTAACATTTTTGGCGTGAGCAATGTCCCCGCTTCCGTCGATTATGTTGTGGTAGGCGCGGGGATAGCCGGGCTCCGCGCCGCCGTCGAGCTGGCCAGTGCGGGCCAGGTGCTGGTGCTGGCCAAGAAGGAGTTTGCTGAATCAGCCACCCGATATGCCCAGGGCGGTATCGCCGTCGCACTCAGCGATGATGATGAAGTCGGCCTCCATTTGCAGGACACCATCGACGCCGGCGATGGGTTGGTCAATCGCGATGCCGCGCAAATCCTCGTCCAGGAAGGCCCAGCCCGCATTCAGGAGTTGATCGACTGGGGCACCGAATTTGATCGAGTGGGGTCGCGTCTGACCTTTACCCGTGAAGGCGCACATAGCCGCTCCCGCGTGCTGCACGCGCACGGAGATTCCACCGGCCAGGAAATTGGGCGCGCGCTCGCCGCCAGGGTTCGCGCCCTTCCCTCAGTTCTCTTCCGTGAGTTTGAATTTACCGCTTCCCTGCTTATAGAAAATGGCGGCGTGGCCGGCGTGTCGGTGATTGGCCCCGAGGGTGATATTCATCAGGTGCACTGCAAGGCCGTGTTGCTGGCCACCGGAGGCGCGGGCCAAGTGTATAGCAATACCACCAACCCTGGCGTGGCCACCGGCGATGGCGTCGCCATGGCTTTCCGGGTGGGAGCGCTCATCAGCGACATGGAGTTCGTCCAATTCCATCCCACCGCTCTTTATTTAAAAGGCGCTCCTCATTTTCTGCTTTCCGAGGCGTTGCGCGGGGAAGGAGCCTTTCTTCGCAACGCCGAAACCATCCGGTTCATGCCCAGGTACCATCCCAATGCGGAACTTGCGCCCCGCGACGTGGTGGCGCGGGCCATCGCCCATGAACTGGAACTCAGCCGGGCGCGTGAGCCGGTGGTTTTTCTTGACCTTACCCACCTGAATGTGGCCACGCTGCCGCAGCGCTTTCCCCGCATCTATGCCACCTGCCTGCAGTATGGAATCGATATTACGGTTGATCAAATTCCGGTACGGCCCGCAGCCCACTACGCCATGGGCGGAGTGAAAACCGATCTCCACGGGCAAACCAACCTGCCCGGGCTCTTCGCCGCGGGAGAGGTTGCGTGCACCGGGGTCCATGGCGCCAACCGTCTGGCCAGCAATTCCCTGCTTGAAGGCCTGGTGTTCGGCGCGCGCGCCGCCATCCGCATGAAAGAACCCGTGGATAAAGCCACTGCCCTTTCCGTACCCGCGGCCATCCCGCACAACGCTGCTCCCGGCAACGGGCCCTCAACCCCTGAACTGGGCGACTTGTTACGGACGATTCAGGAAGTGATGTGGAAATGCGTGGGTGTGGTGCGCAGCCGCGAGTCGCTGCAAGAAGCGGTATCGCGTCTCGAAGAAATTAAACAGCATTTGCCGGAAACCCAAAGCCGGGTCGCCTGCGAGACTCGGAACGTGCATCAGAATGCCGTCTTGATTGTCCGGTCGGCCCTGGCCCGCGAGGAAAGCCGCGGCGCCCATTACAGGACGGATTTTCCCGTACACGATGACGCGCACTTCAAAAAACACTCGGTGATTGCGGCCGGCGAGATTCGCTTTGAATAAACTGGCTTCCCCGAAGAAATCTAAACCCGTTCGGTAAAATAGGTAAGATCCGCCAACCGTTTCACCAGCTCATGGGACAGCATTTCCCAACTAAACCGCCAGCCCCAGTTGCCATCGGGGTGCGAGGGAAAATTCATGCGCGCGCTGCCATCGAGCCCCATAACATCCTGCAGGGGAAAGACGCAAAGATCGGCCACGGAGCCTGCGGCCGCCCGAATCAAAGCCCAGGGGAAACCATCCGGTGGCTTCCCAAACAAAGCCAAAGCCTCGTGGCGATCAGCCGGCGACGCCGCATTCCACCACCCCAGGGTAGTGTCATTATCATGCGTGCCGGTGTAAACCACGCAATTCTTTTCGTGGCGATAGGGTAGATTGCCGTGGTTTTCCTTGCTGCCGAAACCGAATTGCAGGATGCGCATCCCCGGCAGGCCCAATTTTTCACGTAACGCGATCACTTCAGGGGTCAGTACCCCGAGATCTTCCGCAATAAATGGCAGGTCCCCCAGCGCATCGTGCAGTGCGGTGAACAGGTCCTCACCCGGTCCTGGCACCCAGCGGCCCCTGGTGGCATCCGGGGACTCCGCCGGTATCTCCCAATAGCGGGTGAACCCAATGAAGTGGTCGAGCCGGATGAAGTCGCACAACTGCAGGGTGCCGCGCATCCTCTGAATCCACCAGGCGTAACCGGTGGACTTGATCACGTCCCAGCGGTACAGCGGGTTCCCCCAGCGCTGTCCTTTATCGCTGAAGAGGTCAGGAGGCACCCCCGATACCAGGTCAGGCGACAGATCGTCCTTCAAATGAAAAAGCTCGGGATAGGTCCACACGTCGGCACTGTCGTGATTCACAAAAATAGCAACGTCGCCAATGATGGAAACTGTTTTCTCCGCGCAATAGGCACGCAGCGATTTCCATTGCTCAAAGAATGCAAACTGGATGACCCGCCGGATTGCCAGATCGGGCTCCAACTCGCTGCGCGCTTCTTTGAGGGCATTTTCATCTCGCCGCGCCAGCCCGTGGGGCCATTGCGTCCAAGGCTGGTTGAACTGCTGGTGCAAGGCCTCGAAGAGAACGAAATCTTCCAGCCACCATCCCTGGGCTTTGCGGAATTCTTCAAAGGAATGGCGCAGGGACTCCGGCGCATATTGCAGAAAGTTTCCGGCGGCTTCGCGCAGCAGCGGAATTTTCGCCGCCGCCGCATCGTTGAAAGCGACGTCATCGGATGCGGGGGGAAGATGATCCAGTCTCCGGGCTTCAATCCAGTGTTGCTCCGCAAGCCGCTCCAGGCTGATCAGCAAGGGATTGCCGGCGAATGCGGAAGAAGCCGAGTAGGGCGAGTGGTGGCTGTCCACCGGACCCAGGGGCAACATCTGCCAGATTTTTTGCCGGGCTTCGGCGAGGAAATCAACGAAACGGTAGGCAGCCGGTCCTAAATCCCCGATTCCTCCTCGCGATGGCAGAGAAGTAGGATGCAATAAAATTCCGGACGATCGAGTCAGTTTCATATCATTCAATAATTGCAAAAGTGATAGCACAAAATGGAGGCAAAAAAATCAGGCGCCCACCAGGACGCCTGCCACGATACACCAGGACCCGCAAACCTATCGGGACGATCAAACCCTATCCCTGTTTTGGTCCCCGGGGAGTGAAGAGTCGCGCCTTCTCAACTTCGTTATATTTGATCTTGCCTTCCTTGCGCAGTTGGTTGATGAGATTGGTGGCAAACAGCTCCAAGATCTGGCCGCGTTTCTTACCCAGAACCGCTTCACGAATTTGGTCGGTGGCGCTGGCCGAAGCCGGTGGAGGAGCTTCCTGGCGCTGCACAATCTGCATCACCGCCGCGTTTTGGCCCGCGGCTACGGGACCGCTGATTTCGCCTGGCTTCAAGTCAAACGCCACTGCTGCGCCGCCGGTCATCGCGCCAATGTCGGGCACCTGACCGCTTTCGCCCACCAGATCGCTCGACTTGACGGTCGCTCCCGCTTCCTTGGCAGCCGCTTTCAAATCATGCAGAGAGTGTGCCCGATCGGCAAGCTCCTGGCCTTTTCTCAGCAAAACGGTTGGCGCCTGTTCGTTCTTAAAGTCACCTTCTACCCGGCTCCGAATCTCGTCGAAAGCAGGCGTGCTGGCCGACTTGATCTCATCCACAGTAAAAATGACGGGCCCTTGCTGCGTCTTGGTCAGGACCACCTCTTTGGCTCGCGCTTTAAACATCGCGTCCTTGAATTCTGCCGAGGAGCCCGCCCCCGGCAGGGCGTCGAATTTAGTCACCAGGTCGGTGCTGGTTACGTTGAGTGACGCCTTGGCCGCGGCCTTTTCCAGGCCTTCCCGCGCCGCATCGTCTTTGATCTTATTGGCGATCGCGTCCATCTGGCCAGCCGCTTTTTCCTGCGCCACGATCGGTGTGATCTGTGCCTGGACCTCTTGCAATGAATTCAAATGCGCCGGCTTGCGGCTGTCCACCTTGATGATGTGGTAACCGAACGACGTTTTCACCGGGTCGCTGACCTGCCCGATGGGAAGAGAGAAAGTTGCCTGATCGAATTCGGGGACCATCTGGCCGCGCGAAACGCCCTCGTACAGGCCTCCCTTTTGCGCGCTCCCTGGGTCCTCAGAGTATTTCTTTGCCAGTTCTTCAAAGCTTGCCCCGGCGAGCAACTGCTTGCGTACATCTTCGGCCTTGGCCTTGGCCGCGTCCCAGGCCTTCTGATCGATCTTTCCGTCGGCGCCCGCTCGCGGCGCGCCAATCAGGATATGGCGGACGTTGGCGCTGTCCGCGGTGCGGAATTGCTCCTTGTGCTTGTCGTAATACTGCTGCAAGTCGCCCGGGGTGGGAGGATTCTGGCCCTGCATTTTGGCGGGGTCGATGACCACGTAACTGGCCTTCCGCTTTTCTGGATTTGCGTTTGCGTAACGGTCTTTGTTCTTATCATAGAAGCCGTGCAGTTCTGTGTCGGTGGGCTTGATTTGCTTGAGTACATCCTCGCCCGTGATCACCGCATAGTCGAATTTCACCTTTACGTTTTCCCGCCGATATTCCTCGTCCACGTCGCCCGGCGCGACGATGGCGCTGGATTCAACTAGTTCCACCAGTTTGCGGGCCATCAGTTCAGTGCGTAGCGAGTCTTCAAACTGCTGGATGGTGATTCCATTCGAGGCCAGCAGGTTCTTATAGGTCTCTTCGCTGATGAACGTTCCGCCCGGGAAAAAGGTGTCGCGGTATGGCCCCGAGCGAAGTTCATCCCGCAATTCCTCGTCGCCCACCTTCATTCCCATCTGGCCGGCCTGGTATGCCAGCGCCTTTTCCGTCAGCAATTGCTCGGCCGCTCGCTGCATCATGAACGGCTTGAACATATCGGGATATCCCTTAGGAAACTGGCGTCGTCCCAACTGGTCCGCCACCCGTGCCACTTCGGCAGTGGTCACGTCTTGATTACCCACTCGAATCAGCGTGCCGGCGGCGCCGCTGGAGCTGCTGTTGTCCAATATTCCGGGAATCAGGGTCACAACGAAGGCGATGATCACCAGGAAAAGAATGCTGCTGAGGACAATCTTCTTGGCTGGACTGCTGGTCTGCAAAAAACGAATCATTCAGGAGGCTCCGTAAAAGGTGGGTAGTTGCCACAAGAGCCGCGGCTATGTGGGCCGGGCATCAGTTATTATAATGCACCGGCTTTCAACGTGGCCGCCTAGACGCCGCCTTCGCGTGATTGCTGAAAGCAGCGGACTTCAAACTCTATGTGGCAGCCTGCATCTGCCAACCGCCCGGTCGCGACTTGCATCACAAGTTGGGAAGTTAGGAACTCTATTCAGCATGTCGCCGAAGTTCCGCAGAAAATTCGCCTAATGAAGAAATTTAACTAATGGCGAAAGCGGCCATCTTTGACCTCCGCGGCACGGCTGCTGGAACCAGGAGCAAGAGCTGAAGTGGCAGGCACGAGCTCAACCATCGAAGTTGAAGGCCGGCAAATCAAGCTGACCAACGTGGACAAGGTCTTGTACCCGGCCGTGGGGTTCACCAAGGCCCAGGTTATCGACTACTTCGTGCGCATCGCTCCCGTACTTTTGCCTCACCTTAAAGGCCGCCCCCTCACCATGAAGCGCTACCCTAGCGGGGTGGATGCGCCTTTTTTCTATGAGAAGAACTGCCCCAGTCATCGTCCTGAATGGGTCAAGACCGCTCCTGTCTGGAGTGACGGCAACAACCGGTTCATGGATTACTGTCTCGCTGAAGACGTCTCCACCCTGGTATGGACTGCCAACCTTGCCGATCTGGAGCTGCATACTTCGCTTTCCCTCGCTAAAGAAATGCCGCGGCCTACCATGATGGTCTTCGACCTCGACCCTGGCGCCCCCGCCGACGCCGTGCAGTGCTGCCAGGTCGCAGTGTGGCTGCGCACTTTGCTGGACAAGCTGGGACTGCAGGCGTTTCCCAAGACATCAGGCTCCAAAGGCGTGCAGGTCTACGTCCCCCTCAATGCCAAGGTCACCTATGTTGACACCAAACCCCTGGCTCACAGCATCGCGCGCATCCTCGAGGAGGAGCACCACGACCTCGTAGTGTCGGACATGAAGAAAGCCCTGCGCGTGGGGAAGATTCTGGTGGATTGGAGCCAGAACGACCAGCATAAGACCACCGTATGCGTGTATTCGCTGCGGGCCAAAGATCGTCCTACAGTTTCAACCCCCATCACATGGGAAGAAGTCGAGAAGACCCTGAAGAGCGGCAAGGCCGAACAGCTCGCCTTCGATTCAGACCAGGTGCTGAAGAGGGTGGAGAAATTTGGCGACCTTTTCGCGCCTGTCCTTACTCTGAAGCAGAAACTCCCTCAGGTTGCGGGCACCGCGAAACCCGCGGCTAAAAAAACAAAATCGAAAACCAAGTGACAGCGGCATTTGTGAATGATTGAAATTCTAAAACCAGGAAACGCGCATGGGCCTCGAAGAATATAAACGCAAGCGGGATTTCACCAAGACCGCTGAACCTCTCCCCAAGCTGGGCACTGATACCGCATTTCGATTCGTGGTGCAGAAGCATCACGCCTCGCACCTGCATTTTGACTTCCGGTTAGAGATGGATGGTGTTCTCAAGTCCTGGGCAGTGCCCAAAGGCCCGTCATTGAACCCTTCCGACAAGCGGCTGGCCATGCAGGTGGAAGACCATCCCATCGATTATTTTCATTTTGAAGGCACCATCCCCCAGGGAAGCTATGGCGGGGGGACGGTCATGGTCTGGGACACCGGCACCTGGCAGCCCATCGATTGGAACGCGGGCGTTCCTGTCGCCGGCGGAGGCAAAGCCGGCGGCAAGGCGGCCGACCAGGAAGCCTATGCCCGCGAAATGCTGGAAAAAGGTGATTTCAAGTTTCGCCTGCATGGCGAGAAATTGCATGGCGATTTTGTTCTCGCGCGGATGCGTTCCAAGCGGCCCGGAACCAAGGGCACCGAATGGCTGCTGATCAAGAAGCGTGATGAATTTGCCCTGGATGCTTACGACGCCAATTCTGATGATCTGGACGAGTCAGTTTTAAGCCAGAGATCGCTTGACGAAATAGGCGGCGATCATAAATCGAAGGTCTGGAAAAGCAATCACTCCGAAAATGCCGAGAAACCTTCTACCCAGGCGGAATTTGCCGCCAAAATAAAACAGAAAGCTGCCAGCCTGGCGGCTAAGAAGTCTTCTACCTCCCCTCCCAAACAAGAATCCTCCTCCTTGACGCAAGCTGCCAAAAAAGCGGTGGCGCCCAAAAAGGTAAAAGCTAAAAAAAAAGTAGAGGCCAGAAACCGGTAGGCGCGGACGTAGACCTTGTGCAACTTGCCCCCGGCGCGATCCCCGGGGTAATCGCAGCGACCATGCCCGGGCCCTTCACGCCCATGCTCGCCACCCTTGTGGAGGAGCCGTTTGACGATCCGGCATGGCTCTTCGAGGTCAAGTGGGATGGTTATCGCGCTCTGAGCTTTATCGCCGGGGGCCAAGCCAAATTTTTTTCCCGCAATCAGAATGAATTGACCGGCGATTTTCCTGAGCTGCTCGAGCTCCCGTCTCACCTGAAGGCATCTACCGCGGTGCTCGACGGCGAGATCTGTGCCCTTGACGCCCGGGGACGCTCGTCATTCAGCTTGATGCAGCAGCGTACCGGCTTTGAACCCAGCAAGTTTCGCCGGCGCAAGCGAGGCGACGTCGAGATCGTCTATTACATCTTCGACCTGCTTTACCTCGATGGCTTTTCGCTGTTTCGGGTTCCACTCGAGACCCGTAAGCAGTTGCTTACTTCCATCCTGACCGCCAGCCAGCTCATCCGTTACTCCGACCACATCGATAAGAAGGGCCTGCCCCTCTTCAAGGTCGCCGCCGACCAGGGACTGGAAGGCATCGTGGCCAAAAAACGCAATAGTTTTTACCAGCAGAAACGCACCCGCGACTGGCTCAAAGTAAAAATACGCCACACCCAGGAATGTGTGATCGGCGGCTATACCGATCCTAGCGGATCGCGTGAACATTTTGGCTCAATCATCCTCGGACTCTATGATCAGAAAGGATCGTTGGTTCCAGTCGGCCAGGCGGGCAGCGGGTTTACCCACCAGACTCACCAGGCCATGTGGAAGAAGCTGAGGGCACTTGAAATCGACACCAGCCCTTTCTCGGAAGAGCCCGATAGCTCGCGCGGTGTGCACTTCGTGCGCCCTGAAATAGTGGCTGAAATTAAATTCTCCGAGTGGACGCATTCCGGCGCCGCGGGTGGCCCCAAAATGCGCGCTCCGGTCTTCACCGGCATCCGTTTTGACAGGAGGCCGCGCGAGTGCGTGTTTGAAAGCCCTCTTAAAGGCTCGCCCCAATAAGCATCTGGGTTGCCGGGCCGGCTTCCCCGGCGTCATAATGACCAACCAGCCGGCACTCCACCGCATCCTATTTTTAAGTCGGCCCGTAGTTAGTCTGAGTCACAGGAGTTACGAATGCCATCATCGGTCTGGACGGGACATCTCACTTTCGGCTTGATCTCCATGCCAGTGCGTCTGTTTTCCGGCGCTCGCAGCTCCCATATCTCATTTCATATGCTCGATCGCAAGGACAACGCCAGGGTGCGCCAGCAACTCGTTTCCAGCGCCGACGGGCGGGTGGTACCCCGCAATGAAACCGTGAAGGGATTCGAGTACAGCAAGGACCAGTACGTAATTCTTGATCCCGCTGAGATCAAGAAGATCGAACCCAAGACCGCCAAAACCATGGAGATCATCGAGTGCGTCAAGGCTGACGAGATCGACCCCGTCTATTTCGACGCGTCGTACTACCTGATGCCGGAAGAGGCAGGCAAGAAAGCTTATGCCCTGCTTTCCAAAGCGCTGCAAGACACGAACTATGTGGCTATCGCGAAGCTCACGATGCATAATCGCGAATACACCGTCTTCCTGCGGCCGCGCGACGGCGGCATCATGCTGCATACCATGTATTACGCCAACGAGGTTCAAAAGATCACAGATTTCGGCAAGCCCGATGTCCAGCTTAAAGACGTAGAAGTAAAAATTGCTCACCAATTGATCAAAGCCCTCGAAGCCAAGTTCGAGCCGGAAAAGTTTGCCGACCGGTTTGAAGAAAACCTCAAGCAGATGATCGAGGCCCGGCTGGAAGGCAAGGAAGTCGTATCGGTGGAGGCGGCCACGAAGCACGCTCCGGTGGTTGATCTGATGGCCGCTCTGAAGGAGAGCCTCAAGGCCGCGGAACAGAAGAAACCGCCCTCCCGCGCCGGAAAAGAAGCGACCATTCATGTGGTCCAGAAGAAAGAAAAGGAAAAGGACAAAGAGAGCGCGAAGACCACGGTGCCCCGGCGGCGCGCCCATAAGACGGCCTGAAGTTCAGTACCTCCAGGCCATGAGCTGGCAGCATTCATATAAGCCAGCTGCTGAGTACGGTCAAAATCAAACCGGGGTGTACATCGACTGCGCGAGGTTCCAGAGCTTCAAACGGTGTTTCCGATCATCTCACGGTTGGCAAGCGCCATATCCTCTGCCCGTCTCATAGGCTGTATAAATCCATGAAGCGGGATGGAAAAAGTAAAACGGCTTCCCTTCCCCAACTCACTCTCCACCTTAATCGTTCCTCCATGCCCTTCCACCAATCCCTTGGTGATTGCCAGCCCTAATCCGGTGCCCTCGCGCACACCACGGGCGGCGGTTCCAATCTGGCGGAAAGGGATGAAAATTACCTTCAAGTCCTCTTCGCGAATTCCGATGCCCGTGTCCCAAACGGATACTCTGGCAAAACCGTCATGCAACACCAGGTCAACGCCAACTTCTTTACCTCCCGGGCTGAACTTGATGGCATTGTCCAAAAGTTTATGCAAAACCTGGCGTAAACGGGCGGCGTCCCCGCTCACGCAAATATCAGTCTGTTCAGGCATCCTTACCTTGATTAACTGCGTCCCCCAACCTGCAACCTCATCGCGAACCAGAGAATTCATTGATATTTCGTCGTGCTGCAGCTTGATTTGACCTACTCCAAGTTTTGATATGTCCATTATGTCGTTGATCAGCAGCAGCAGTTGTTTTCCACCCTCCTGGATATGGCTGGCGAAACGGCGATGTTTCTCAGACGTATCGGCGTCTGCAGCCAAAAGCTCTGAAAAGCCGGTGATCGCATTCAAGGGCGTGCGCAACTCGTGGCTGACACTGGCCAAGAATTCTCTCTGCAGACGGCTGGCCTGCTCGACCTCAAAATTATGCCGTTCGAGCTCACGGTTTCTGGCCGCCACCTCTTCCGCAAGTTTTCGTTGGGTCTCATCCCGGGCAACTGCGTACATCAATTGCAGCGATGGAAACGGCGCAGCAGTCCACGATAGCCAAAGATAAGAGCCATCTTTGCAGAGGTAGCGATTAATGAATGACAAGGTCTCCACGCCTTCGCTGATTTTTTTCGCCTCCGCCAAGGTGCTTTCCCGATCATCGGGGTGGACCAGATCAATGTAGGGAGTGGCAAGTATCTCCTCACAAGTAAATCCAAGTTTCTTTTCCCAGGCTGGGTTAATACGCTTAAAGTACCCGTCGAATCCGATTACAGAGAGCATATCGAGAGACAACACGAAGAATTGTTGAGCTGTTTCTTTTTCAATGAATAGTGCTTCTTCCAGGGTCTTGCGCTCAATGGCATAGCGCAGCGCCTGGCGCAATCCGTGGGATTCACTAGCACCCTTGATGAGATAGTCCTGCGCTCCATTCTGCAACGCCTGCAGAGCCACCGATTCATCATTTAACCCGGTCAACACGACCAATGGCGTCCGCGGCGCCGCCTCCCGGGTCTTCCGAATCGAGTGCAACCCGCTGCAATCCGGCAACCCCATATCCAGCAAAATGGCGTCAAACCCTTCCTTCGCGAGATGCTGCTCAGCATTTTTCATGCAATCTGCATGGGTGATGTCGATTTGCGGTGAATCGAGCTCTTTCAGCATTTCGCGCAACAGCACGGCATCTCCCGGGTTATCTTCGATGAGCAGCACCCGCACCACCTGGGCTCTACTCATCGCTTCCGCCCTGCTGCGGCAGCTTGGCTTTAACCAGCCAGAAATCGTTGATGCTGGTCACCAGTTTCTCGAACGCCTCTAATTGCACGGGTTTGCTGAGGTAGGAATTCGCGCATAATTGATAACACTTTAAGATGTCGACTTCCGACTCCGATGTGGTCAGGATCACAGTAGGAATTTTCTTCAAGGCAGGATCTTCTTTAATGCTTGCCAACACCTCCCGGCCGTTCATGCGCGGAAGGTTTAAATCCAGCAGAATCAGGTCTGGGGGGGGTGAGTTCGCGTGCGCTCCCTCATGCCGCAGGAAAGACATAGCATCAAGCCCGTCGGTGGTGACATGAACCTCGATCGCCGGGTTCGCGGCGAGGAATGCCTCTCTTGTCAGCCTTGCGTCGCCAGGGCTGTCATCCACTAGAAGCACCTGAAACGCCGCGCCTTTGCCATTTACTGTTTTCATCAGGGGTGCTCGCTAGCGGCGAGGGCGAACCGAAATGTTGAGCCTCGCCCCAATTCAGATTCGACGGAAATGCTGCCCCCATGCCGTTCCACGATTTTCTTGCAAATCGCCAGCCCGATACCGGTTCCGGTAAACTCTTCCCGTTTATGCAAGCGTTGGAACATGCCGAAAATTTTTTCGAAATACTGCGAGTCAATTCCCAGTCCGTTGTCCTTCACCGAAAAAATGAATTTCCCGCCTCCGTTCCGGGTCGCGGAAATATGCACCCGCGGAACTTCCGCATTTTGATATTTGATGGCATTGCCAATCAGATTTTGGAAGAGCTGCACCAATTGGATTTCGTCCGCCATAACATTGGGCAGCGGATCGTGCGTCACCCGGGCGCCGCTGTCCCCAATGGCGCCGCTCAAATTGCTCAGGGCCCGATGGAGGGCCTCTTCACCCGACGTAGCCGATAGGTCCATGCCCTTGGTGCGTACTCGCGAATACTCCAGCAAATCGCGAATGAGCCGCTGCATTCGACTGGCCCCGTCCACTGCAAACCCGATGAATTCATCGGCATCCGCATCCAGCTTTCCCTTGTAGCGACGCGACAACAGCTGCGTGTAACTCGCAACCATTCGCAGAGGCTCCTGCAGGTCGTGCGATGCAATATAGGCGAATTGCTCCAACTCGTCATTGGACCGGTTGAGCTCCTCCACTTTATGGAGCAGATTCGCCTCGGCTGCTTTGCGCACGCTGATGTCGCGGATGGCGGCCGTGACCAGGATGCCCTCCGCGCTCTCCAGTGGACTCAGCATGATTTCAATAGGAAATTCCGTCTCGTCCCTGCGCCGTCCCGTTAGCTCCATCCCGGTCCCGATCTGTTGCGCCAGGGCATCTTCGGTGGAACGCAGCGCATCCGCCACCAGCCGCTCCGCAAAACCCTCCGGAATAACGTTCTTCACCTTTTGCCCCACCAGCTCGTTGCGGTGATAACCGAACTGCTTTTCCGCCTGCAAGTTCAGCAGCACGATCTCTCCCCTCTGGTTCACCACCACCATCGCGTCCGGCGCCGCTTCCAGTAGCCCCCGGTATCTGCCCTCCATTTGCGCCAAATGGGTTTCCGCCGCCTTGCGCACGCTGATGTCGCGGATGGCCGCCGTCACCAGAATGCCTTCCGCGCTCTCCAGCGGGCTCAGCATGATCTCAATGGGAAATTCGCTTCCATTTTTTCGCCGCCCGTACAACTCGATCCCCGTTCCTATTTGCTGCGCCAACGCTTGCGCCGCGGTTCGCGTTCCATCCGCCACCAGCCGCTCTGCAAACCCCTCCGGAATGATGTTCGTCACCTTTTGCCCCACCAGCTCGTTGCGGCGATAACCAAACTCTTTTTCCGCTTGCACATTCAGCAGCACTATCTTTCCCTTCTCGTTCACCACCACCATCGCATCCGGCGCCGCTTCCAGCAGCCCGCGATACTTTGCCTCCGATTCCTTGCTCTCGCTGAGATCACGGCTTACTTCCCAAAAACCCCTCACCTGTCCATCTCTCTCCCGTAACCTGGTGGTTGTGACCTTTGCCAGGTACAGCGATCCGTCCTTGCGCATCCGCATGCCCTCTTCTTCCAACCGGCCAATTGCTGCAGTCAGGCGGAGCACTTCGGTCGGCCGGCCTTCGACAATATCTTCCGGAGTAAAGAAACAGGAAAAATTATGGTTGAGAATCTCTTCGGACTGGTATCCTTTGGTTCGCTCGGCGCCCGCGTTCCAACTCAATACCATCCCTTCCGGATCCAGCATGACGACGGCATATTCCTGCAAGGCATCTACAAGCATCAGGCAATTTTCCTCGCAGTCATGCAGAGGTTCATTCCGGAGGTGATTTTTCGAGGCCCCGCTTAATGCCCCGGCGAAAGGTGGGAAGGACGACCTTAGTGCGAGTGCCACCTTGCTCATCATGCCTGATATCCTCTCCACCCAGTGGAAATGGGCTTGATTCCAATTTCACCTGGTAGAGATCCGTTCGATTAGAATCTGACCCGTTCCGCCAGGGCGGGACCCAAATTCTTGATTAAGATCTGGCCCCTGGTTTGGCCAAAATGCTCAATGCAATTATGGGTGAGGCTGTAGGTGGGTGGGTCACAAATCAGCGATCAATCGACCATTCCAGTCCCATTTTGGAGCGTGGGAATTTTCTTGGATGATCTCAATTCAAAACAGGAACGCGTAGGAAGAAGGATTGAAAAAATCTTCAATCAATTTCAGATGCAGGCCGGGTGCGGCGCCGAATCCACGGTTACCTTTGCGCCGCATGGTTTATTTTTTCTTTGATGATGGAGCGAATATCAAGACTGCGTAGCTTCCCCAGCCATGCGGTCCGGCGCCCGCTCCTGCAGCGGCTTGCCTGATGCTTCGACCGTTTCCCCGGCTTCCCGTTCGATTCCGGCATTGACCGCTCCCCCAATCAAGATCGAGGCCCCGGTAAAGTAAAACCAGAGCAGCAGAATGATCACCGCGCCCAGTGAACCGTAGGTGCGGCTGAAGGAATTGAAGTAGTGCAGGTACAGGCGAAAGCCGAACGAGCCCGCCACCCATATGGCGGCGCCCAGCACTGCCCCGGGCGTACCCCACGACCAGCTCCGCCGGGCCACGTTAGGCGCGCTGTAATAAACCAGGTCGTAGCCGATGATGATGAAGGCCACTACGATGAGCCATTCCGCCGCCTGGAATATGAAATTGAAGCTATCCCCCATGCCTAGCATTCGTGACAGTCGGTCGGAGATCGTGCGCTCGAACAACACCAGCGACAGGGCGCCCACGATCACCGCCGACAACACGGTGGTGAGCTTGATGGCTACCATTCTGACGCGCCACCATTTACGGGTTTCAGTCACTCCGTAGGCATCATTGAGCGTGTCGCAGATAGCGCTCATTCCGCTGGAGGCCGCCCATAAAGCTCCGATCAAGCCCAGCAATACTTTCTTGCCGTCGCTGGCCTTGAGGATCTGGTCCATGGTGTCACTGATCAACTGCGCGGCCGAGGCCGGCGCGATTCGCGACAACGACTGTATGAGATTGGTTCGGATGCCGACGCCGCTGGCGTCCAGCAGGCCCAGCATCGACAGCATGAACATCAGCAGGGGAAACAGCGCCAGCAAAAAATAATAGGAAAGCTCGGCCGAACGCCCCACGATGTTGACCCGGCCCACGTCCCTGGCCAGGGTCTTGAGGTATTGCCCGATACCGACGTTCCGCAACTTCCACATTGAGGCCATAAGCAGAAGTACTCTAGCTTCTTTCCCGCTGTAGCGGCGATTTCATACCGTATCTTGCACACTAAAAACCGGCCGGCAGCTGGTAAAGCGTGCCGGCCGGCCATGAGATCACCCTCGTGTTGGCCCAGTTTTTACTCTTTTTCGCGCGCGCGAGGGTCAGTGGGATCCACCACTTCAGCGGCGGATTTACCCGCTACCGCGCCCGCAACCCCGCCCACGACCGCTCCCACCGCAATCCCAATTGGGCCGCCCACGGCCCCTATAAGGGCCCCGGCTGATGCCCCGCCGGCCGCTCCGAGGCCGGTTCCCACCGGATGACTGCCCTTCTGGCCGGTCAACGGGTCGCGGTTGACAACCGGCCGGGTGCTGATCCCAACCTTGCGTTCCACTTTGCGCACCGTCTTGGTGACGCCCCTGCCTACCTTGCGGGTTTCCTTTTTCACGCCGCCGGCGACTGTTTCGGCGCCACCCTTTACCCCATCCCATCCTTTGACCACGGTGCGCTTGACCTTCTTACCGACGGTTGCGGTTTTGCGCGCGGTCTTGCGCGTGACCCGCACGGCCTTGCGTGACGTCTTCCGCGCCACGGTTGCGGTCTTGCGCGAAGCGCTGCGCGCCGCGGTGGCGGTTTTTCGTGAAGTCTTGCGCGCGACTTTGCGGGCAGTTGTACGTTTCCGGCTGGGCGCGGTTCTCTTCGCCGCGGTACGCGTCCCCGAGCGCTTAGAGGCGGAACTCCTGCTGGTTTTGCTTTTTCCTGAAGTCTTGCCTCGTGTGCTTCGGCGTTTCCCCGCACTGCTTCTCGACGATGTCTTCTTCATGCTTCCCCCTTGAATTGTCGGATTAAGCTCCTGCTGCTGATTAGAGCCGAAGGGCCGAGGTTTTAGTTGTATCAAGATTGGTTTCAATCGGGCCGAAACTGAATGTCATTCCGGCGTCGCCGGCGCCCGCGCTGTATCACCGGCCTTCGATTCCGTATTTTCTCGCCAGAAATTTCCGCAGCCTGGGCGGCAGGACCTCTGACAGTTCCTGCCAGGTAAGCACCTTGCAGCGCATCCGCAAATCGAAAATCTTGATGCAGAAAATGATCTCGTACCAGCTTTCAATCAAATCGGGACGGCGGCCATCGGCGAGCAGGCAGAAAGATGCCTTGCGATCGTGGGCCGCCAGCACATTGCGTATCAGTTGGTACCCGCGCAAACTCCCTCCCGCGCGAGGCAGCCGGCGGGCGTCAAACACTTCTCTGAAATGGCTGTAGTTCTTGAGCGCGTCCCGGGTCTTCAGTTGAAAATTCCCCTCGCTAAGTTTGGCCTCCAACAGCAGGTTTCCCAGCCGCATATCAATTTCGGTGCCGTCAGCCTTCCCGCCCGCCATCGGCACCCGTGCCCTCACTCCAAATTCCGGAACGCTTCCCGCCTCGACTCCCAGAAGTGCGGCCACACGGCCGTCTCGCCACACCCCGGGATAACAAAAGCAGTTCATCAGCAAGGCATCGGAGCTCACCGCGCAATCCAGCTGGCGATAGGCTTGTTCTTTGTGCGGAAAAACCCTGGCCGCCTGGGAATGTCCGCGGTGGAGGCGATGCATCCACGCCGGATTTCTCTGTATGGCTCGATAGGTCGCGGGAAGAAAGTTTCCATGGCTCGCATCCGACTCCACTGGCTCGTAACAGACCGAAGGGACTGTGCCATAGCTCAGCGCGTGCGGCAGGTTCTCTTCCGCCGCGAACTGCAGCCCACGAAGAGACACCTCGCGCCGCAGAGCGGCGCTCCTTGATAATGAAGTGAAAAGACTCTGCGGCTTCGCCATCTTAAAGTGATGATAGCGAATAAAAAGCGAAAATAATACTGGCCCTGCCGAATCCCCCCGGCTTGATAGGCTGGTGAAGCATTTCCAATCCGCGTGAATCTAACCATTAGGGCTGAAACAAAACCAAGCCGGCCCCCCGGTCAATACCCGGAGATTCAGTTATTGTTCTTCAAGGAAGGAACGAACTAATGGCAGACAAAGTGGAAAAAACTGATGCCGAATGGAAAGCATTACTCACCCCGGAACAATACGAGGTCATGCGCCGCAAGGGCACGGAAAGGCCCTTCACCGGCAAGCTTCTTGATAATCATGACCATGGCATCTATCGCTGCGCAGGCTGCGGAAATGAGCTATTCAGCTCCGACACCAAGTTCGAATCCGGGTCCGGCTGGCCCAGCTTCTGGGCGCCGCTCTCGCCGGAAAACGTAAATACCGAAACCGACTCCAAGTTCGGCATGCGCCGTACCGAGGTTCTGTGCAGCCAGTGCGGCGCCCACCTGGGACACGTTTTCGACGACGGCCCCAAACCCACGAACCAGCGCTACTGCATGAATTCCGCCGCCCTGGATTTTGAAAAAAAAGATTCAGGATCAAAGGACGCTTTCAACAAGGAGTAAACGTTTAGGCCTCATCTTCTTCGCGCAGCTTGGCGATCACCGAAAGGTCTTCGAGCGTGGTCACGTCGCCTTTGACGTCGCCGGTGGTCGCCAGTTCGCGCAACAACCTCCGCATGATCTTGCCGCTGCGGGTTTTGGGCAAGGCCTCGCTGAAGCGCAAATCATCGGGACGCGCCAGGGCGCCTATTTCCTTGGTTACCCACCCCCGCAACTCCTGCTTTAGCTCCTCCGACGGAGCGTACCCGGATTCGAGGGTCACGAACGCGGCGATGGCTTGTCCTTTGAGCTCATCCGGCCGCCCTACCACCGCGGCCTCCGCCACTTTAGGGTGGGCCACCAGCGCCGATTCGATCTCCATCGTCCCCAGCCGGTGTCCGGAGACATTGATCACGTCGTCCACCCTGCCCATGATCCAGAAGTAACCATCCTTATCTTTACGTGCGCCGTCTCCGGTGAAGTAGCATCCCGGAATATCCGACCAGTATTGTTTGAGATAACGATCTGGGTCTCCATAAATGGTCCGCGCCATCGCGGGCCAGGGTTTCCTGATCACCAACAGACCGCCCGAACCGGCGGGCACCGGCTCGCCTTCACGTGTGACCACGTCAGCGATTACGCCGGGAAGCGGAAGCGTCGCTGACCCCGGCTTGGCCGAAACCACGCCCGGCAGCGGGCTGATCATGATCATCCCGGTCTCGGTCTGCCACCAGGTATCCACAATGGGACAACGTTCGTGCCCGATTTCTTTGTGGTACCACATCCAGGCTTCGGGATTGATAGGCTCACCCACCGTGCCCAGCAGGCGCAGGCTGTCCAGCTTGTGTTTTCGCGGATACCTAGTGCCCCACTTGGTGAATGCCCGAATCGCGGTCGGAGCAGTGTAAAAAATGCTGACCTTGTGCCGGTCGATCATCTGCCAGAAGCGGTCGGGCTCCGGCCAGTTGGGAGCGCCTTCATACATCACCGTGGTCACGCCGTTCTGCAGCGGGCCGTACACCACGTAGGAATGTCCGGTGACCCATCCGATGTCGGCGGTGCACCAGAACACGTCGTCTTCAGAAAGGTCGAAGACCTCGCGCGCAGTGTAATAGACCCCCACCGCATAGCCGCCGGTGGTGTGCACGATGCCCTTGGGTTTGCCGGTCGTGCCCGAGGTATAAAGGATGAACAACGGATGCTCGGAATCCACCATCTCCGGTTCACATTGCGTTTCACCCGCCTCGAGAAGTTCATGCCACCAGTGGTCGCGGCCTTCCTCCATCGTGATCTCCGACGCCGTGCGCTGGTAAACCACTACGTTCTTTACCGTCGGGCAAGCGCGCAAGGCTTCGTCCACCGCCTCCTTTAACCTTACTTCTGACCCGCGGCGCCACGAGCCGTCCTGGGTGATGACCGCAACCGCCTGGGCGTCGGTGATCCGGTCCACCAGTGCGTTGGCCGAGAATCCGCCGAAAATCACCGAGTGAACCGCGCCAATTCGCGCACAAGCCAGCAGCGCAATGGTTAGCTCCGGGACCATCCCCATATAAATGGCCACGCGATCGCCGGGCTGAATGCCCAGTGCCTTCAACCCGTTCGCCATGCGGCAGACATCCCCGAGCAACTGCTGGTAGGTCAGCGACCGAACCTCGCCGGGCTCCCCTTCCCACAGGATCGCGCGCTTATGTCCCCGGCCCAAGGCGATCTGGTGGTCAAGGCAATTGAAGGAAAGGTTCATAGTGCCCCCCACAAACCATTGGGCGCACGGCAGGTTCCACTGCAGCACATCCCGCCACGGCTCCTTCCAGTACAGCTCGCGGGCGATCTCACTCCAGAAGGCTTCAGGGTCCCTCTCGGCGAAGCGGCAGACTTGCTGGTACTCGGCCAGCGTCGTGCTCCGGGCCTTCGCCGCAAATGCCGCGGGAGGAGGAAACACGCGATCCTCTCGCAGCACGGAATCGAGGTTGGTGGACAGGGGGTCTTGTTCCGTCATGAATCGCTCCTTGGTGTGGCCGCGCTGTATCGCGGGGAACCAACAAAATACAGCGGATGAGGTTTCAGCGGCAAGGGGTGTCACCGCTTCGCGGGCGGCTTGACCCCGGGGGACGCCGGCTGCGCAACTTCTTCACCAAATTGGGGTATGTATATTTATAATCTTTAATGTATAAATATAACTTCACCGCGATGTCCAAGCTCCTACGCCAAAACGCGATTCTTGACCTGGTGCAAAGCCAGCCGCTGGCCAGCCAGGAAGATTTGCGCCGCCGCCTGGCCGCGCATGGCTTCCGCGTGACCCAGGCCACGCTGTCGCGCGACGTCCACGAGCTTCGCCTGGTGAAGCTGCCTGATGAAGGCTATGCCCTGCAGCGCAGCGACCACCCTCTCGATCCCGTGCGCCCCTCGGTTTCACGACTGATGCGCGAGTTTGTTACCGGCGTGAACCAGGCGCAGAATCTGCTCGTCCTGAAAACCACCGCGGGCAGCGCGCAGCCGGTGGCGGCCTCGCTCGATGCCCAGGAATGGCCGCAGATCGTAGGCACCATCGCCGGGGACGACACCGTCTTGATCATTTCCCCCGATAAACGGGTGGCCACCCGGCTTGCCCAGCGCATTCGGGGGATGCTGGTCTGATGGCTCAAACCTTGAAAACCGCGGTAGTGGGAGCGACCGGATATGCCGGATTCGAGTTGACCCGGCTTCTGCTGGGACATCGCCGCTTGGCCACGCCTCTGCTCCTCAGCCGTAACACCGGAGACGGACCGGCAAGCCTTGCCGATTCTTTTCCCCAGATTTCCGGCGATACAGCTTATCCCCTGGAATCTTTTTCGTGGTCGAAATTGCACGATATCGATCTCTTGTTCCTGGCGGCGCCTCACGAAGTTTCGCGCGAGTGGATGCCCGAAGCCTTGCGCCTGGGCTTGCGCGTCATCGACCTCAGCGGCGCGTGGAGGCTGAAAACCGAGGCCAATCGCCGCATCTACAATTTTTCCGACGCCGACGCCGCCGCCGCTGAGAAGATCACCACCGCCGCAGTCTATGGGTTGCCCGAGCTCAATCGAGAGCAACTTTCCACCGCGCAGTTAGTGGCCAATCCCGGTTGCTACGCGACTTCAATCATCCTCGCCATTGCGCCCTTCCAGAAGGCGCGATTGCTTGACGCCGGTCACGATATTATCTGCGATTCCAAATCAGGAGTCTCCGGGGCCGGCCGCAAAGCCACGGCCAGGACTCACTTTGTCGAAGTGGCGGATAACCTTTCCGCCTATTCTCTGTTCACCCATCGCCATACCGGCGAAATCCTTGAGCAGCTCGCAATTCCCGGGGAACAGTTTATTTTTACTCCACACCTTTTGCCCATTCCCCGCGGCATACTCTCCACGGTGTATCTGCGGCTGGCGCAACCCGCAACCCCCGAAGCCGTTAACCGGATCGTGCGCGGGTTCTACAGCGGATCTCCCTTCGTGCGCATCTTTACACCGCCGCGACTACCCGAAATCCGCTACGCCCTGCATAGCAATTTTTGCGACGTGGGCTGGGCCCTTGATGTGACGGGCCGCCGCCTGATCGTCGTCTCCTGCCTCGACAACCTGATAAAAGGCGCCGCCGGTCAGGCGGTGCAGAACATGAATCTTATGTATGGATTTGACGAGCGCGAAGGACTCGCTGGCTGAGCAGCTTATGAAAATAGTCATAAAAATTGGCGGAGTGGCGGTCGAGGATTCAGCGCTGGTGCAGCAGTGCGGACACGCGGTGCTGGAGCTCATCAACGACGGCCACCAGGTGGTCATCGTTCACGGCGGGGGCGCCGACCTCACTCGCACCCTGGCGCGGCTGGGCAAGACCAGCGAATTCATCAATGGCCTTCGCGTTACCGACGCTGAGACCCGCGACGTCGCCTTGATGGTCCTTGCCGGGCGCATCAACAAGACCCTGGTGGCCGGATTGGGTAAAGCCGGCGTCTCTGCCATTGGCATGTGCGGCGGCGACGGCGGCAGCATACGCGCTCGTAAGCGTCACGGAGCCGACTTGGGATACGTAGGCGAAATCGCGGCGGTCGATCCCCAATGGCTCGATCTCACCTGCTCCCACGGCGGGGTGCCGGTTCTTTCCAGCATGGCGCCCGGCGCCGATGGGCAGTACTACAACATAAACGCCGACCAGATGGCGGCGGCCTGTGCGGTGGGCTGGAATGCGGACGCGCTGTTTTTCCTCACCGACGTTGCCGGGGTGAAAGATTCCCAGGGCACGGTCATGCGGTGGCTGGAAACCGGTCAGATCGCGGCCTTGATCGAATCCTCGGTAGTCGGCGGAGGCATGCTTCCCAAGCTCGAAGCCTGCCGTGACGCCCTGAAAAAAGGCGTACGCCGCGTGCGCATTCTGCCCGCGTCGGAAGCCGGATGCCTGTCTAACTTTTATTTCTCGCGTATCGAATGTGGAACGGAGGTGCTGGTGGCATGAGTCTCGCCTCCGTAATGCAGGACGAATCCGAGCTGCTGCTTTCCACCTACGACCGCCATCCCGTGCTGTTGAAACGCGGTAAGGGTGTCTTCGTCTATGACAGCGAAGGCAGGAAGTATCTCGACTTTCTCAGCGGCATCGGCGTTAACGCCCTGGGGTATGCCCACCCTGCCATCAACCGGGTCCTGGCCAAACAGGCGCGGAGCCTGGTCCATACTTCGAACCTTTTTTATCACGGATTCCAATCGGAGCTGGCCCGGAAGTTGACAAATATTTCCGGTTTGGACCGCTGTTTCTTTTGCAACAGCGGCACTGAAGCCTGGGAAGCGGCCTTGAAGCTGGCGCGCGCTTATTCGGTGCAGCGCAACGGGAAGAAGTCCCGCTGGCGCATCCTGGCCATCGAAAACTCGTTCCACGGCCGCACTTTCGGTTCGCTTTCCACCACCTGGCTGAAGAAATATCGCTGGCCGTTTGCCCCGCTCGTCCCCGGCGTGGTGTTCGTAAAGTTCAACGACGTTGCTGATCTGGAAAGCAAATTCGATGACAGTGTATGTGCCGTCTGCATCGAGCCGGTGCAGGGCGAGGCGGGCATTTATCCGCTGAGCCGGCAGTTCATGAATAAAGCTCGCGCGCTGGCCACCCGCCATGGAGCGCTCATGATTGCTGACGAGATTCAATCGGGCCTGGCACGCACCGGCCGCTACTTTGCCTACCAGCATTACGGGATTTTGCCCGACATCGTTACCGTGGCCAAACCCCTGGCCGCCGGGCTGCCACTCGGCGCCATGCTGACCACCGAGAAGGTGGCGCGGTGTTTTCATCCCGGAATGCACGGCACAACGTTCGGCGGCGGCCCGCTGGTGTGCGCAGTGGCCATCGAGTTCCTCAATGTTCTGGAACGCGAGAAGCTGGTTGCCCACGTCAAGTCGGAGGGCGCCTACTTTCAGCGCAAGCTGGAAGGGCTGGCGGGTAAATATTCAATCGTCAAGGAAGTGCGCGGCCGGGGCTTGATGCTGGCGATCGAGCTTCACTCCGCTGACTTGGCGAAAGCTACCGTGGCGGCAATGTTTCAGCACGGCATCATTATCAACCGCACCCATGAGACTGCGCTGCGCTTCCTGCCACCTTACATCGTCGAGCATAAGCATATCGACCAGGTAATCGCGGCACTGGACGAGATTTTTTCATCGTACCCATACGCAACCGGCGATATTCCAGCGGTTGCAACCAAAGGCTCCAGTGCCAAGCGTTTGAAAAAATCAACCATCAAAGGGAGATCAGGAATTTGAGCACACGCACCGCTGACGTACATCCCCAGGACGCAGCCGCTATCGAGGCCGGGTTTGAGCCGGGCCGCGACTTCACCGGCATCTGTGATTTTTCGCCCGCCGAATTGCAGTTCGTACTCGAACTGGCGGCGCGGGTAAAGGCCAGCCCCGCGGGATTCAGCAACGCCCTGGCCGGCAAGCAAGTAGTCTTGTTTTTCGAGAAGCCTTCGTTGCGCACCCGCATTACCTTTGAAGCGGGCGTAGCCAGCCTGGGCGGCACGTCGCTTTTTATTGACCAGACCCGTGCCCCGCTGGGCGCCCGCGAGAAACTGAGCGACATCGCCCACAATCTGGAACGCTGGGTGCATGCGCTGGTGTTGCGCACGTTCGAGCACGCCACGGTTTCCACTATGGCCGAGCATGCGTCCATTCCCGTAATCAACGGCCTCAGTGACCGCGAGCATCCCTGCCAGGCGATGGCCGATTTCCTCACCTTGCAGGAACGCTTTGGGGATCTTTCCAGAATCAAGCTGGCCTATGTCGGCGATGGCAACAACGTTGCCAACTCCCTGATGCTCGCGGCCGCCAGCCTGGGAAGCGCCATCAACATTGCTACTCCGTCGGGCTACGAGCCTGACTCCGAAATTCTATTCCAAGCCCGCGAGCTGGCTTCGCGCACCGGATCGTCGATCACTTTGTTTAAAGATCCGGCAGGAGCGGTCGCTGGCTGTGACGCCGTCTATACCGATGTATGGGCCAGCATGGGACAGGAAGATGAAGTGGAAGAGCGCAGCGACCTGTTCGCTCCTTACCAGGTGAATGCAGGACTGATGTCAAGAGCCGCGCCCGGCGCCGTATTTATGCATTGCCTGCCCGCGCATCGCGGTGATGAGGTCACCGACGAAGTGATCGATTCACCGCAGTCGGTGGTGTTCGATCAGGCGGAAAATCGATTGCACGTCCAGAAAGCCGTTTTGCTTTTACTTCTCGGAGGCAACATGCGCCGCTTCCCGCCCAGGAGCGCCCGTGGCTGAAAAAGTTGTTCTCGCCTATTCCGGTGGTCTCGACACTTCCATCATCATCCCCTGGCTGAAGGAAAATTACGGCTCCCAGGTGATTGCCATGGTCGGCGATGTCGGCCAGGGAGACGATATCGAGGCCGTGGTGAAGAAGGCTTACGATACCGGCGCCAGCGATGTCGTCGTCGAGGATCTGCGCACCGAATTCCTCACCGACTACGTCTTCCCCGCCTTGCGCGCCGGGGCGGTGTACGAGCATAAGTACCTGCTGGGGACTTCGCTGGCTCGCCCGGTCATCGCCAAACATCAGGTGGAAGTTGCGTTGCGGGCCGGCGCCCATACTGTCGCCCACGGCTGCACCGGCAAGGGCAATGACCAGGTCCGTTTTGAGCACGCCTACCAGGCGCTGGCGCCCGACCTCAAAGTCATCGCTCCGTGGCGCGAGTGGGATTTGAAATCACGCGAAGACTGTCTCGACTACGCCGAGAAGCGAGGAATTCCCGTGGCCGCCAGCCGCGAGAAGATCCATAGCCGCGATCGCAACATCTGGCATTTGAGCCACGAAGGCGGCGAACTCGAAGATCCCGCTAACGCGCCATTGAAATCCACCTGGCAGATGACCACCGCTCCCCAGGACGCGCCCGATCGCACCGAGCACATCGAGATCGGCTTTCTTCACGGGACCCCGGTGTCGGTGAATGGCGAGCAGCTTGATCCGGTTTCACTGGTCGAGTTGCTGAACGAGATCGGTGGCCGCAATGCCATCGGCCGGGTCGATCTGGTGGAAAACCGATTTGTGGGAATTAAATCCCGCGGCTGCTATGAAACTCCGGGCGGCACCCTGCTGCTCACCGCCCATCGCGAGCTTGAGGCGTTGTGCCTGGAACGCGAGCAGATGCATTTCAAACAGCACATCGCCCTGAAATACGCGGAGCTGGTTTATTTCGGATTGTGGTTTACTCCGTTGCGCGAATCGCTTGACGCCTTTGTGAACAGCACCCAGGCCGACGTCAACGGTACGGTGGAACTTAGCCTGTACAAGGGAAACGTGGAAGTGACCAGCCGCCATTCCGAACAGTCATTGTATGACGCTGGCCTCTCCTCATTCTCCATGTCTGACAGCTACGACCAGAAAGATGCGGCCGGATTTATCCGCATTCTCGGGTTGCCGGCGCGGTGGCGTGCGCGCCTGCGGCAGGAGGTGCTCAAATGAAAATGTGGTCCGGACGTTTCCGCAAGCCGCTTGATTCCGCTTTCGAAAACTGGCAGCGCTCCTTCCCGTTCGACCAGCGCCTGGTTGGTCAGGAGGTGGCCGCCAGCAGCGCGCACGCTCGTGCTCTGCGCGGGCTGGGAATCCTCTCCGAGGCCGAGCTCGCCTCGGTACTGGATGGCCTCCAGCAGATTGGCCGGAAGTGGGCGGAATCGCCCGCATCAGCGGCCGACAATGTCGAGATCGAAGACGTCCATCACTTCGTTGAAGCCAGCTTGTTGAGCCTGATCGGCGAAGCCGGCGGCAAGCTGCATAGCGGTCGCAGCCGCAACGAGCAGATTGCCACCGACCTGCGCCTCTACGTGCGCGACAAGATTGATGAGACCCTCGGCCTGTTATCGGAATGGATGCTCGCCCTTCTCCACCAGGCCCGCACCGCCGGCCACACCACCATGCCGGTTTATACCCACTTGCAGCCCGCTGAGCCGGTACTGGTAGCCCACTGGCTTCTGGCCTACGTGGAAATGTTTTTGCGCGACGCCGGGCGCCTTAGTGACTGTCGCCGCCGCTTGAACTCTTGTCCCCTGGGCTCAGGCGCCGCCGCCGGCTCCATTCTCGCTCTTGATCGCCCTGCGATGGCCGCTGACCTGGGCTTCGACGCTCCCACCCGCAACAGCCTCGATGCCACCAGCGATCGCGACTTTGCCATTGAGTTTGTGAATTCCCTTACTTTGATCCACCTGCATTTAAGCCGCTGGGCCGAGGAGATGATTTTGTATTCCACCCGGGAATTTGGCTTCGTGATTCTGTCGGAAAGCTTTGCCACCGGCAGCAGCGCCATGCCGCAGAAGAAAAATCCCGACGCCCTGGAGCTGATTCGCGGCAAGAGCGCCCGCAGTCTCGGCCACGCGGTTGCCTTGCAGGTCACGCTCAAGGGCTTGCCTCTGGCCTACAACAAAGACATGCAGGAAACGCAGGAGCCGGTTTTTGCCGCCGCCGAGAGCATTACCGGCCTGCTGCCTATCGCCACCGCAATGTTGAAGGAGGTCGAGTTTGACTACGAGCGCATGCGCGATGCCTCCGAAACCGGGTTCCTTAACGCCCTGGCTGCCGCAGGCTACCTCATGCGCCGTGGCACCCCCTTTCGCCGCGCCCACGAGCAGGTGGGCAAGGCCGTGCGCCTGTGCCTCGAAGAACAATGTGAATTGCAGCATCTTTCGCTGGCCCAGCTTCAGCAGTTTGGAGACTTCGACCAGGACTTCCACAATGCCATGAGCCTCGAAGAAGTGCTGTCCGGCTATGACGTCCAGGGCGGTACCGCGCCGGTTCGGGTGCAGGAAGCCCTGGCTGAAGCCGAGCACAACATCATGGCTTTGAAAGGAGAAGCTTATGCGCACGCGTAAAGCCATCCTTCCCGACGTTCAGCAGATCTACGACGTCATCCTGCACTTCTCGCAGGAAGGCGCGCTGCTGCCCCGCAGCCTGGCCGAGTTGTGCGAAAACATTCGCGACTTTGTAGTGGTGGAGATGAATGGCCGCGTAGTGGGCTGCGGCGCTCTGCATCTCTACGGGCAGCATCTGGCCGAGGTTCGTTCCATCGCCGTCCTGCCCGAGTTGCAAGGGACAGGCGGCGGCCGCAAGCTGATTCGCGCTTTGCTGGCCGAGGCCAGTCGCCAAAAGGTCAGCTGCGTGTGCCTCTTCACCCGGGTCCCGGGATTCTTCAGCCGCCTGGGATTCGTAGTGGCAAGGCGCGAAGACCTGCCTGACAAGATTTACAAAGATTGTGTGAATTGCCCCAAGCTTCACGCCTGCGACGAGATCGCCATGTACCGCGGCGAGCTGCCCAACATGGCCATCCTCGAGCCCCCGGGGATAGACGTGCCTTTGCAAAGCCTGGGCCTGTTTACTTCATAAGCAGGCCGGAGCGCGGCGGTTGTTTCCCAATGCGCCGACACAGCTTACAATCCGGCCGTAATCTCAAAGAGCCAGGCTAGCGGTCTCAACCAGCGAATAGACCCTCCACTTCCTTTCCTTCTGACGATCCCCGGCTTTATCGGGGTGAGGAAGAACCCCCGCTCTCTGACAAACTCTTGGCGCGACCATTCTTTTCGATCAGTCCCTTCTCAAAGCGGATCCAGACAAATTATCAACTTTGCGCTCTTGACCTGTTTTTGCCCGACGCCCGGTCTTAATCGCGAAAAGTTGAGCAGGCAAGCTATAATCCTGCGGATTTGATATTCCCCCAAATCCATCACCGCATAAAGTTCGTGGCGCTCATGGCGGTCCTGGCCATGATTCTGCCTCTGATCGGCGGCACAATGCCGGCGACCGCACTCAGCGTCGCTGCCCCCGGCACGGCGGGTCGCGCCGCCGATTCCCTGCGCCTCACCGATGTCTCTGATCGCGCCGCCTTCCGCCGCTGGTTTACGTTTCTCGCCGAATATCAAGCCTTCACTCCCCCGGCGAAATTGCCCGCCGAGATCAAGGATTGCTCCGCCCTGCTGCGGTTCGCCTACCGTGAAGCGCTATGGAAACACGATGACGCATGGCTGAGCCAGATGCGTTTGGAAGGCACGCCGCTGCTGCCGGCGGTGAAAGCCTACCAGTTGCCTCACACGTCTCGGGGAGCACGTATCTTTCGCGTTAGCGACGCCGCCGATTCGGATTCTTATGCCGAATTCGCCGACGCCAGGACCCTCAAGAACCTGAATTCTCATCTACTGGGACGCGATATGGCACTTGCGCACCCCGGCGACCTGATCTTCTACCGGCAGTTAGAGCAGCATTCGCCGTTTCACTCGATGGTCTTCGTCGGCCCTAGCCACTTCCCGGACGCGGCCCCCGCCTACCGCGACTGGGTGGTGTATCACACCGGCCCCATCGGCCACGGCCCCGGCCAAGTCAGAAGATTGCGGCTGATTCAACTGCTGAAACATCCGGATGCCCGCTGGAGGCCGGTCCGGGGCAATCCTAATTTCCTCGGCGTGTACCGCTGGAACATCCTGCGAGACGATCAATGAGGGCCACGGTTACGGGATCGCGAACTCGCCGGTTTATTTCCACGCTGCTTATTTTCGTATGCGCGTTGCATTGCGTATCCGCCCACGCCCGCGAGCGCCAGCCCTATTTCTCTCTCAGCATCGACAAGACATATTCCCCCGGGGAAAAAATTGCCATCCACTTCTACGGCCGCGATGTTGAGGTGCTCGATTTCCGGCTGTACCGGGTCAATGACCCAGCTGCGTTTTTTGGCAAACTCGACGATGTTCATGCATTCAACAACGGCTCGAATTTTGGCGTCGAGGAACGCATTGACGAGATCTCGCCGCTGGAAAAATTCCATAACTGGAAGCATGATTTGTGGCTGGACATCCGCAATTTCTTGCGCCGGCAATTTACGGCTGAGGCCCGCGGAGACATTCGCGAACGCCAGGTCAAGGCGAGCGAACGCACCACCATCATCGGCAACGCCGCATTCGCCGACGTCCCCGTGCTCAATCCCGGCCAGCTTGTTGCCCGCTGGCGCCAGACGATGCCCCCGCGATTTCTCTCGGAAACGCTTGATCTTCCTGTCGATCCCCTGAAATCGGGCGTATACCTTTTGGAAGCAACCGACGGCAGGCTCAAGGCCTACACCGTCGTCATCGTTTCCGAGGTGGCTTTGATCACCCGCGTGTCTTCGGGACACGCGCTCACTTACCTGGTTGACCGCCGCACTGGCATCCCCATCGCCGGCGCCACGGTCTCATACTGGGGCAACAAGGCCCGCCTCGCCCAGGCGACTACCGATGCTCAGGGGCTCGCCGATCTGAAACCGGAGAAAGGCGCATCGGAAAACACCTGGGTGCTGGCGCAGCACGGCAGCGACGTCGCCGTCGTCTCGTCCTTCTCGATGAACCAAAGCAGTTCGCCCGGCGAGGATTGGCGAGGATTCCTCTATACTGACCGCCCCGTCTATCGCCCTGGTCATACGGTTCACTTCAAGGCCATTTTGCGCCGCATCGATGGCGAGCATTTGAGCGCGCCGCGCACCGGCCAGGTCAACGTCTCCATCCAGGGGCCTGACGAGAAAAAGGTTTATCAAAAAGCCCTTTCCCTCTCCCCGACCGGGGCCGTGCACGATGAATTTATTTTGCCTACCAGCACCGCTCTCGGCTATTACTCCATTGAAGCGAACATGGGCAAGGCGTCGGCTTCAGGAAATTTTTATATCGAGGAGTATAAAAAGCCCGAATACCAGGTGAAGATCACCAGCGAAAAACCCCGCGTTCTGCAGGGCAAATCCATTAAGGTCACTATCGAAGCTCGCTATTACTTCGGCGAGCCGGTGGCCAATGCCAAAGTTACCTACGTGGTCCACAAGAGCGCTAACTATTTCTCCACCTTTTCTGGGGCCGATGCGGGCGACTATGCCGATGAAGAAGGCGGGAGAGGGGGCGACGAAGGCGACGGAGGTGAAGGAGGTGAAGGCGACGGCGTCGAGGGCAATGATCGCTTCAGCGCGGGCGACCAACTTTCAGAAGTCGAAGGCAAACTGGATGCCGAGGGACGCCTCGTTGTAAGCATCCCCACCCACGTCGAGCAAGACAAGCAAGACATGAATTACCGCATCGAAGCGCGGGTTACCGACGCCGCCAACCGCGAGGTGGCGGGACACAACTACGTGCTGGCCACCTACGGCAGCTTCCACATTGACCTGCGTGCACAGAGCTATCTATACCGCGCGGGCGATACCCCGCATTTCACCTTGCGCGCCGAAGATTACGAGGGCCATCCCCTGGCCACCAAGGCACATATCGAAGTAATCCGTTCCATCTATGGCCAGCCGCGCGAGATTTTAACCCAGCGCGACGTGGAAATCGGCGCCGGCGGCAAAACCGAATTCGATCTTCCCATGAGCGCCACCGGGAGCCTTGATGTGATCGCCACTGCTACCACGCCTGAGAACCGCCAGGTCAACAGCTCTGCCTACATTTGGATCCCCGGCACGGGACAAAACTGGTTTGGTGACGGTGACACCCGTCGAATCCAGATTGTTCCCGATAAGAAGACCTATCGCGTCGGCGATGTGGCCCGGGTCCTGATCTCCACCGGCGTGCCTGAGTCCCACATTCTGGTCACCACCGAGGGCGAAGGTTTGCAATCCAGGCAGGTCATTGCCGCCACCTCGGAGAACGTGACCTTGGAATTTCCCGTCACCAAGGAAAGCCAGCCGAATTTTTTTGTGAGCGCTGTCTTCATCCGCGACAGCCAGCTCTATCAGGCCACCAGGAGCCTGAAAGTCCCGCCGGTGGAACGCGAGCTGCACATTGAGGTGACCCCTTCCAAAGCGCAATACCAGCCGGGCGAGAAAGGGTCACTGCAGATCACCGCAACCGACTATCAAGGCAAGCCTGCGGCCGGCGAATTCAGCATCGGGGTTGTGGATGAAGCGCTGTACGCGGTGCGGCCCGACGTCACCGGCAATATCGTGAATGCGTTTTATCCCACCCGCTACCAGCGCTTCTCCGTGGATTCCTCGCTGTCGTTCTACTTCCATGGCGAAGCCGGCAAGCGTTCCATGATGCTTGCTGGCGCCGGCGGCGGGGTCGGGCGCAATGCTCTTGCCCAGGTCAAACCGGGCGCGGAAACTCTTATCCAGCCCAAGATTCGCAAAGCCTTCCCCGACACTGCCCTGTGGCTCGCCAGCGTCACCACCGACGCCTCCGGCAAAGGCGTGGCCAGCATTACCTTCCCCGATTCCCTCACCACCTGGCGCACCACGGTGCGCGGAACGACAGCCGATACCCGGGTCGGCAGCGCCACCAGCCGCGTCATCGTCCGCAAGAACCTCATGATCCGCCTGAGCGTGCCACGGTTCTTCCGCCAGGGTGATGAGGTTACAGTCTCCGCCCTGGTGCATAACTACCTGACTTCCGCCAAACATGTGCGGGTGTCGCTTGATATCACCGGTCTCGAAGTGTTACAGGGCCAGACCCAGGATGTGGACGTCTCCAGCCGCGGCGAAGTAAAAGTAGACTGGCGCGTCCGTGCCACCGCGATCGGCGAAGCCAGGCTGCTGGCCAAGGCCCTCACCAACGAAGAATCCGACGCCATCGAGCTGAGCCTCCCTGTGAATCCATTCGGAGTCAGGCAGGCGCTCTCCCAATCGGGCGCCATCACCGACCCCCAGGGCGCTAACAAGCTGGATATCAGCTATCCCCAGTCCAGCGATCCCGCCTCTCACGGTCTCGACATCTCGGTGTCTCCTTCGCTGGCGGGAACGATTTTCGGCGCATTGGAATATCTCACCGCTTATCCCTACGGGTGCACCGAGCAGACCATGTCCAGCTTCCTGCCCAACATCGTGGTGGCCAATGCCCTCAAGCAACTTCACCTGAAGTCCAACGTCGATTCCGCCGGGTTGAATCTCAAAATCCATGCCGGCATGGAACGGCTCTACGACTTTCAACATGAGGATGGCGGCTGGGGATGGTGGAAGGATGACGAAAGCATGGTCTTTATGACCGCTTACGTGGTGAGCGGCCTGGGACAGGCGAGCGCCGCCGGCTACGAGGTGAAGCCCGAAGTGCTACCCAAGGCACAAACCTGGCTGCAGCAACAGTTGCAGAATCATCCCAAGATGATCGCCGATCTTCGCGCCTACGTCGTGCTTGCGCTGGCCCAGAATGGGGTCCGGGATCAATCGTCTCTGGATTATCTGTGGCAGCGCAAAGAAAGCCTTTCGTCGCACGGAATTGCGTTGGCGGGCCTGGCGATGCGCCTCAGCAACGACCCTCGGGCCGGCGACGCGGCCGCCATGCTGGAGCAACGGGTCAAGCTCGAAGATATGGAAGCCTACTGGCCGGCGCCGTTCGACGGTCTCATGGACATCTACACCGATGACACCCCTGAGACCACCGCCTATGCGCTCAAGCTACTGGCCCAAACCAGGCCGGATAGCCCGCTGCTGCCTAAAGCTGTCATGTGGCTTGTCAACCACCGCAGCGAAGCTTATTTCTGGGTCAGCACCAAGCAGACCGCCATGGTCATCTTCGGGCTCACCGATTATCTAAAAAACAGTCACGAGCTCGAGGCCAATTTTTCCGCCACCGTCACCGTCAATGGGAAGCCGGTGCTGGCGAAATCATTCAATGCCCAGCAGGCGCTGAGCACAGGCGGACCGGGCATCCACATTCCGTCATCACAACTGAACCCCGGCAGCAATGCCGTTGAAATCCGAAAGAACGGGCCCGGAAAGCTTTATTGGTCCACGCGGGCGGAATACTTCTCCTCCGATAAGAAGCTTTACCAGAACGGCAGCATGGCCTTGAATATTACTCGCGATTATTTCCGTCTTGCGCTCGCCACCACGACCGAAGACAAGATCACCGGCCGCCAGCCGCGTGTCGTTTACGATTTGCGGCCCCTGAGTGGGTCACTCAAGCCGGGGGACGTTCTCGCGGTGCGGCTCACCGTCAGCGGCGGGGAGTGGAAGTACCTTCTGGTGGAAGATCCCATCCCCGCAGGCGCTGAATTCATCGAACGCGATGACCTTTATGAACTGAGGAACAAGCCATCCTGGTGGTCCTTCGGATTCTCGCGGCGTGAGTTCCACGATGATCGTTCCGCCATCTTCCAGACCTATTTCAAAGGCCGCACTGAATACGTCTATCTGCTGAAGGTGGTCAACCCCGGGTTGTTCAAGGTCAGTCCCGCCCTGGTGCAGCCCATGTACCAGCCCTCGGTCTTGGCCACCAGCGACCCAGCCGCCGTGGAGGTGAAGTGATGCCGGCGGCCATTCGCAACTCAATTCTCATGATTCGGCGCTCCCCAAGCATTCTGCTCTTGCACTTGCTGGGCAACCCGCTCTTGTTCCTGCTGCTCATCGTCTGGCTCTGGATCCCCGAACGCCGTCCCGCCCAGCTCGTCCTCACCGCTCTTCTGGGCTTCACCATCGTTGCCGGCGTGGTAATTCTCCAGGCGCTTACCATGAATCATTTTCGCCAGTGTTCCGGGGAAACAGTTTCGCCCGTCCGCAGCGCATTCCGGGCCTGTTTACGCCATTTGCCCGCATTCTTGTGCTGGCTTCTGATCGTTATATTTGTGTTTTACAAGCTGGACGAAACCGGCGACTCTGCCAGTGCCGCCGGCGCGTACTTCCGTTCCATGTGGACTGCATCATTGCGAGCATCAATTTCTCAGAATGCGGTGGACAAGACCGCAGCCCATCTCATCTGGATCGCCAAATACTATTTGATTCCAATTTTATTTCTTCCCCTGGGGATGCAGCTTGCCGGGCGGGGTTTTGCCAGCGCCAGAGACGCGTGGCGGCCCCTGGGCCATCTCAAGTATTGGCTCCTCATGGCCGTGCTTTCGCTTTTGGGAATTTGGCTGCCCGCCCACCTGATGGATTGGAGACCGGGCGCCGGCCTTTCCATGCAGATGATCAGCCTGGTGCTGCGATTGTCGGCCGCCTTCCTGGCAGCTCTTTTCTCATGGATGCTGGCGCTCGCCCTGACGGGTGACATCCTTTGCGCCTGCGACACCGTCCCCCCGCGGGTGCCTGCCCTCATTCAGGATGCGGGCGATCACCGCGACGGGGATGCCGCGGGTTAGCCACGAAAGCACTTCGCTTCGGCCGTAAATCTCAACCAACTCTCCTATCTCGCGCCGCGCGGCCGTATAGGCGCCGCGCATTGCTGCGGCATCGCCGCGATGGGAAATCTTTTCGTCGATGCCGGCCATATCCAGTTTGGTCAGCTCTTTGGCGCCTCGCAGGGCGGGCTCTCCGGCATTTTCCCCCGCCAGAAATCCTGCCAAGCCTTCGCGGAACCACAGCGGCAGCGATGCCGACGCGTTGGCTTCCACCAGTTGATGCACGAATTCGTGTCTCAACGTGGATTCCACAATCCCGCGCGCTCGCAGCGTCGCCAGCGGTTGCAAACGGATGATCTGCCCGCGCGTGCTCGCCGCCACCCATCCCGGCTCGCCGGTGGCGTCGCGGAATACCTCCACGGTTGGGTAAATCTTGATTTGCGGCCGCTCCTTGAGGTGCAAGCCCGTACGCGCCTCTGAATCAATCAGCAACCTGCTGGCACTATCCATCAGTGAACTGTCGCGATCGGGTTGGGTGGTTAAAACCTCGACGCGCTCATTGCGCAGCGTTTGCCAGTCGATGCCCTGGGCGGAGACCCCGAGCTTGGCGCCCGCATAATAAAAATTCAGGATATCGCGATAGGTCTTTCCCTCTTTCGCCATCTGGGTGGCGCCCACTTGGCAAAGACCCACCCCGTGTCCGGAGCCTCTGCCTTGCAGGTAGATCTCGCTACCGCCATCACGAATGTCGTACAGGTCGCTCTTGATAAGGTTCCATCCCAGCGTACGCCCCACGGCAAAGCGCAAGCTGGAAGCTTGTAGCTCCTCACTCGCCCCGGTGGCGCCCACCAGTCGCAGGTGCTGCACGCGTCCCGACGGAGTTTTCGACGCGATGGCGAGGCTTTGCAGGTCGCGGGGAACGCGGATGCCGGATTCCAGCAGCGCTTTTTGCAGATCTAATTTCTTGATGTTCGTCGTCCACCCGCCGCTGGCCCGCAGGCAGTAGGGATCGGGGTGCTGATGGAGATAGGGTCTTGCCTCGTCGGGCCAGACTTCGCCGGCGGCGGCGACTGTGCCTCCGCAATTCTGGTGGTAATAGGTCGAAGCCGGTCTGCCCTGGTGCCACAGCATCTCTCCGGCCGTGGCCTGTAGGGCGGCTTGAATGCGCGCGGACTGTTTCGTGAAACTCAATTTCTGGCAGTGCGTGGAATCGCAAAAATCAACGTGCCACGCGGAATGACGAGGGCGAAACCGCGCCGCGAACGTCCGCGCCA
This sequence comes from Terriglobales bacterium, assembly GCA_038210375.1. Classification (GTDB taxonomy): domain Bacteria; phylum Acidobacteriota; class Terriglobia; order Terriglobales; family Acidobacteriaceae; genus JBBQWT01. Next base: position 51,745 of record JBBQWT010000002.1, read on the forward strand.
CGACCGCCATGGCTTTGAGCGATTCATTAGGATCTGAAGGCAGGCTTTCGCCCGCAACCGTGGCTTGTACATAATCTTCCACAGGAATTTTTACGGTGGCGATGATGCGTCCCTGGTGGGCCGTAAGGGTCAGCGGAAATTTCAGGTCGCCGGGCCCCATCATGGGCGATCCGGAGAGTTGCTCGCCCGCCGCCGCCGGAACCGCCAGCCGGTAGCTGCCGGTCACCTGCAGCACAGCGCTGTTGAATTCCGTCACCGCGCCATCGCCTGGAGTTTCAAATCTAATTCCCGCCGATGGTGAGAGGTGAGCGCGGTTCGTGGCCCTGGCAGTAGTCTTCTTCTGACCCAGAGCATTCGCGGCAACAGCCAGCCCCGGGCCTCGAGTCAATGCACCATGCGGCGCCAAGCTCACAGCCAGATGCTCTTCCACGGCGTGAAGAACCAGCTGGGCCGTCTTCGGGCTGTCTTTGCATGCGACGCATTTTTTGAAATGAAATCCACCTGATCCAGCGGAAAGCAACAACCGCTCAGGAGCATGGACGGAAAACAAGCGGACCGTCAGGGCGGGTGGTTGGGCAAATCCCGCCGCCGGAATAAACAACGCCGCAGCCAGTCCGAGACCCACCCTGATCCGAAATTTCATTTCTCGTGCGGCCTCGGTTTCCCCTCAAGCTTCTTCCTCGCCTTTAGGCTCTCGCCATATGCGGCAAATATTTTATGCGCGATTACAGCCGCTTCCATTGGACCGCGGCCCCGCAAGACATACACCACCACGGCAATTTCAGGCGCGTCCGCGGAAGCGTATCCCGCGAACCAGGCATGCGTCCCACTTGAGCCCGAAGTCCGACTGGTACCGGTCTTGCCCGCGATCTTGAGCCCCTCCACTGCCGCACTGCTCGCCATCCCATAACTGGTGGCGTCGAGGAGGGCTCCCGCGATAATCGACTCTCGTTGCTGATCGCCCGAACTTTGTTGGATTCGGAGCGCGAGCGCCCGGTACGCTTCCACCAATTCCAGGGGTGTAACCTCGATGCCCGCGCTGCCCAGCGCCAGGAGTTGGCGCTCGGCATCGTCCCGGGACCGATGGATCGTGCCGGTGGCCTCTCCGGCGGCGAGTCCGGTAAGCGACGCCAGCCCTGCCTGGGCGAACTCTTCCTCGAGCGCCCCCGGCGCCAACTGCAGTGCGGACATTGCAAAATAATAATTGCAGGAATAGGCCAGGGCCTCTGACGCCGACAGGCTTGCGGGGCTTGCCGGATGACTGCAGTCGAATTGACGTGATCCAATCCGCAAATGGCGCCGGCAGAGAATTCGCTTTTGCGGATCAAACCCGCGCGATCGTAACAGCGCTTCCAGCACGAATGGCTTCACCGCCGAGCCCGGACTAGACAGCCGACGCGCTGCGATCTCGGGATGGCTTTGCGCCAGAATCGAATTGGTGCCCATATCCAGCACCACCGCAGTCCCGCGCACGCTGGCGAAGCTGGCATCCAGCACCGGCTGCAATCTCGACGATAACCACCGCGCATTTCCGGCAGCATTACGATGACCGGGGGCCGCAAAGGTAGGCAGCGCGATTCCCAGGATCATCATCGCCGCAGTCCAAACTACTCTCAATTGCTTGCGAACCAGACTCACCTTTCAGTTTTCACTTCCCGGGGAAGCTCGAACGCTCTTGCATCCCCCATCGGAGACATGCTGAGCCGCCCAGCGGAATTGTTATTGCAGGCGCAGCCTCGCGATCATGTTGGGTTGGATTCAACTACGCTGGCGCCATCCTGCTTATGCAAGCCAGCGTATCTCATTCAAGCCGCGTTATAAAGCCGGGCGGCGCTGACCATAGACTGGTTCACACTTCTATACGGCGTCCCGGCCATCCCTCCCCCATCCTGCGCCTGCGCCGGAGCGTGTACGCCTGAAGCGACCCGCCGCCAGGACTTTTCAGGGGCCGAGCCACTCGCAGGCGGCGCCAATAGGGTTCGGGCAACACGGGCTCGCGACGGTCACCGCGCACCCCGCCGCCGCCCCCGAGCCGCGCCCGCTCACCATTGCTAAAGAGCATCTTGCTGGGAAGACTCTCGGCCGACTCTCGAAAAGGTGAAAACCGCGCACCTTTCCCACTGCCGTCGAGTATCATCTTGACTCTTTCCCGTTAATTTCAGAAAGGGACGGCCGCCGCTGGCGGTCGCCACGAGCAAACTATGACTCTCACGATTCTCGACTGGTTAACCATCGTCGGATACCTCGGCATCACCCTGGTCGTCGGTCTTTATTTCCGCAGCCGTTCCGGAAAAAGTGTGGACGAATATTTTGTCTCCGGACGCACCGTCTCCTGGTGGCTGGCCGGTACTTCCATGGTGGCCACCACGTTTGCCGCCGACACTCCGCTGGTGGTCACCGGCCTCGTCTATACCCAGGGAATCGCCGGCAACTGGTTGTGGTGGAGCTTTCTGCTCTCGGGCATGATGACGGTATTTTTGTTCGCGCGCCTGTGGCGCCGCTCCGGGTTGCTGACCGACGTGCAGTTCGCCGAGATGCGTTACAGCGGAAAGCCTGCCGCCTTCCTGCGCGGCTTTCGCGCCATCTATCTCGGTCTGCTCATGAACTGCCTCATCCTCGGATGGGTCACCAAGGCCATGACCAGCATCGTGGCCGCTGCTCTCGGCGTAAGCGATCATGTCGCCCTCGCCATCTGCGTCTTCTTCCTCATTCCCTTCACCGGCTTCTACGTCGCCATCGGCGGCTTGTGGGGCGTCCTCTGGACTGACCTCTTTCAATTCGTATTGAAAATGGGAGTCGTCATCGCGGTCGCGTTCTACGCCGTCCGCGCCATCGGCGGCATGGATGTCATGCTGGCCAAGCTGCAGGTGGCCCGGCCGCCGCACGAGGGCGTCGCCTTTGGTAATCCCATCGCATTCTTCCCCGACTTCTCTCGCGGATTCACCAGCGAAGGCTGGTGGATGCTGCCGGTCATCACCTTTACCGTGAACCTGGGGGTGCAATGGTGGGCGTTCTGGTATCCCGGCGCCGAGCCCGGTGGCGGCGGCTACATCGCCCAGCGCATCTTCAGCGCGCGTAACGAGCGCCACGGCATGTTGTCAGTGCTGTGGTTCAACATCGCCCATTACGCCATCCGGCCCTGGCCCTGGATCATCACCGCCCTGGCGGTCATCGTTCTGTATCCCAACTTGGAGCACCCCGAGAGCGGTTACATGCTGGTGCTTACCCACTTCCTTCCGCCGGCGTTGCGCGGACTGGCGCTAGCCGGCTTCCTGGCGGCCTTTATGTCCACGGTCGCGACCCAGCTCAATTGGGGCGCCTCTTATCTGGTCTCTGACTTCTACCGCCGGTTCATCCGTCCCAAGGCAAGTGAAGGCCACTACGTGAACATCTCGCGCGTGGTGACGGTGATCCTGGTTCTCGCATCCGGCCTGGTGGCCGCCGAGCTGGCGTCAATCAAATCAGGATGGGAATTCGTTCTCGAAGTCGGCGCCGGCACCGGCAGCGTCTATCTTCTGCGCTGGTACTGGTGGCGCATCAATGCTTGGAGCGAGATCAGCGCGATGAGCGCCGCTCTGCTCACGTCGGTGCTGGTCCGCTTCGGCATTCCCGGAACCATGCTGTTGCAGCCCCTGGGTCTGCCTTTCACCGGCCCCGGCCCAGTGGTCTTCGCCAAGAGCGCGCTGACCACCACCCTGGCCACCACGGTGGTGTGGATCATCGTGACCATGATGACCCGCCCCGAGCCACAGGAAGTCCTGCTGGCCTTCTACCGCAAGGTGCGTCCGCACGTAACCGGCTGGCAAGCGGTGGCGAAGCTGGCCCCCGAGGTGACCCCCACCCGCGACCTGGGCCGCAACCTGATGGCATGGTTACTAGGTAGTGGGATGGTCTACTGCGCCCTGCTGGGCAGTGGAAAATTACTGTTGCACAGCTATTCCCTGGGCGCAGTACTGGTAGTAGCATCCGCAATCCTGGCGTCGCTGCTGTACCTGGACCTGTCGAAGAGAGTGGAGGAAGAAATTTGAGAAGTGGGTAAGGGTTTATGGGTGGGAAGAAGTCGCTGCTTTACCTGGACCTGTCGAAGAGAGGGGAGGAAGAAATTTTAGCAGTGGGTAAGGGTTTATTGGGAGGGGAGAATATGTTCTATATCTCCTTTAGGACGTCCGTGTGCGTTCTATAAGAATTGTCATTCCGAGCGCAGCCGAGGAACCTTTTATTTCCTTAAGGGTGCCAGAAGTGCCAGCCTGATATACCAATTAAACGGGCCTTCGATTTGGTTCTACGCGCAGCCTGCCTTTGATCTTCTGGCAAACCAGGAAACCTTCCCGGGTTTGACTGAAGTCGAGCTTATGAGGAATGTGCTGTGTTCCGGGTGAAGGAGTTGCTTGCGCCGCCAGAGTCAACGGCAGGTTACGCGTAAAGTCTGAGCGTCGATTCCGTTGAATCTCTGGCGGTGCCAGTGGCGCGGGTTGCTCCAATGAAACAAAGGGTTCCTCGGCTTCGCTCGGAATGACAATTCACATAAAAAGCTCAGGTATGTCCCGAAGGAAATATAAAACCTGTTCTTTTTCCCCAAGGAACTTTGAGTGGGTTTTGAGGCGGCAGGGGTGGGGACGGCTAGGGGTTTAGCACAATTTCATTTCAGGTGTGTTGACATTGATTGGGCAAGCAACGACTCCGCATGATCCAGCACGCGTCTGATCTCGTCCGCGTAAAATTTCTCGCGGTTCTTCCCCAGCTTCCGCCGCGACTCCTCGGCGGTGCACCAGGTGGGCCTGCGATATCCCTTGTGGGGCGCCACCGTGTCGAAAACTTCCATCAAATAAGCTTTGACCGCGACCTCATAGCCCTTCATCCCCAGCACCCGCTTCAGGTGAAGGTATGAATCGAAAGGTTGCGGCTCGATTCTACCTAGGGCGCCGGCCTCTTCCATCGCCTCGCGCGCCGCGGATTCCCGCTCCGACACGCCGTGATCGATGCACCCCTTGGGAAACGTCCATTTGCCGCCACTGGTGGAAACCAGCAGAAAATTGATTTTGCCCGCCTTGCGGCGATAACACACCGCGGCCACTTGATAGAGCAGCGTCGTGGGCTGGCGCTCAATTGCAAACGTATGGTTGCCCGTCGTCAATCGGCTTCCCCCTGGTGTCAATAGGTTCACACTATGACGTTACAAAATCATGAATGCTCAATGAATCTGATGCCTGCACCATGGTTGTTACTACAACCTTCCCTGGTGGTGACCGATGCTCCTCGAGGTTCGTCTAACAACGAATTGACCCGTTAGCGTTGCTCTCAGGTTAGAATTCCCTGACCACCGCATCGTATCAAAAATCAGGCTGGAGGCAATCATGGTAGATATTCGCAGGGAGCCGCGGCGTTCCGGAGGCCCCCGCCGCACCATCGGGAGCGGCATCGGAGTGGGGACCATCGTCGCCGGATTGATGTCGTGGGCAAAATGGCACTCGTTTTTCTGGCTGATCATCCACGGCATCCTGGGATGGTTTTACGTGGTGTACTACCTGCTCGTATACGGAATTCCTACCCAGTTGAAGATCCGCTAGGCTATTTGACGACCAGCGCCGCCTCTCAGGTGCGAAATGAACTTTCGCATTTCTTCGGTGCGCCCTCGTCGTCTTGCGCCTCGATGAACGACGGGTGCACGGTTCCGCCACAGCGGTAGCCCCGGGAACTCCATAATCTCTCCGGGGCGCTGGGTACACTAGGGGTCAGAACTTCGGAATTCCATCAGAAATCCGCTTCCCTAGAGGTATATGCCAAGCTCTCACCGCGAACGACAAAAGTGCTAATGCGCTAACCGCCTCGAAGAGAAACCAAAGAAACTCATCGTGATCATAGAGTGCGACATGTCCAAACTTTTCATCGAAGTAGGCGAATAGCACGACCGGGAGAGACAAGGATTGCAATATAAAGTAGCCGAGGACGATAGCCCGAACGAATCCGACCCTTCCTCTTTTTGGTGAACTGATAAATCCCGCGGCTAGCAATGTGATCTGTGCGCTTGAGCTACAGGCGATGGACAAGAGCAAGTTCGGCTGCCCCATGAAGCCTCCGAACTCAAAGACACCCCCGAAAATCATTGGGATTGCGAGTATCAGAAGTAAAGCGCTAACCAATGTCCTCACAGGCAACAACCTAGAAACTTGCGGCTGTACTGCTGCAGATAGTTTCGCTTGAGTTTCGAGAACACGGCGCAGCGATTCAATTGTCGGGCAGTGCTTAACAACGGCTGGCTGCGATAAGAACTAAGAGTGATCATGTGAAAATGGTTGGCGCCCTAGTGTCGGCCACCCGCCCCTATAATTTTTAGAAGGGCTCGTCGCAAATGAACTGATACTTTGAATTGCACTTGCTGGGGATTCCGCCGACATTCGATAAGAACACAACCAATCGTCCGCGATTTCCATCGCTCTGGTCTACCTCAAAAAATAGGTCGATTTTTTGGTCGAGTTTAGGATTAAGACCATCCGAGTGGGCAGACCTTACTGTGAATTCAAGTTCGCGCTTCTTCCAAGTTTCCTCGTAGGTCTTCGGAGTCGTAACCTGGTCCCTATCTGGAATCCCAACTAGCTTTATCACATTCTCTGGGCTGTCGCCTAAGTGCACCTTTCGGAGGTTCATTTTAAACTTTTCCAGGGTAGCCAAATCCATCTTGTGCTCGTATCGCGCCGGCGGTGCGGTGCTTCTCTCCGGTTCAACAGACTCCTGCGCATGACCCTGCGCATCTCGCTGAGAATTGCAGGACACTAATGCAATCAATGCGAGGATCGCGACACCTCCCTTTTGTAGGCTAATTGCTTGCAACCATGATTCTCTCAATGCGCAACTCTCCTGGCGGATTCGATTGCCATTCTGTAGGTTCTCCCTCTTCCGGGCGCCCCGGAATTGGGTGCCCATTATTACGGCACGCAATCAGGGGGCGAGACATGCTCAACCCCAACCGTTTGGGTATGAAATGATTCGGCGGTGAAAGCTCCACCAAGACGAGTTTCCGAAGACCCAAATATATTGTGGTGCCCTAACGTCCCACCCGCTCATTGAGTACTATGGTAGTGGGCCGTTGGTGTTGGGTGCTACAAGAGAATAAACCCGGTTTCCATTAACCGGAATTCTCTTGCGGGCTTCCCTGGGAAAGAGTTTTTCCAGCAGCCAGACCAAAAAAAATATTGCGGCCATTCCTGTGGACCTGCGGCCCGACCTTTGTCGAGTGTATCCGTAAGCTCGAATAGTGATTCTTCAGGTAGAATTCGCGAGCGCCGCATCTTGGGAATCGCAAGCCGTTCAAATTCCCAAAACATCGATCTAGAGAGGGCCGCGAGCATTCCTGAAAGGGCGATGTGGTGTCACACCGGCGATCGGTTCGCGAACAAGTTAGGGGCGGGTTCTTGCTTTCGGCGGAACTTGTTGGCGGATTCCTTGTCTTCATCCTTGCTGTAATCGGGTGCGCCAGACTCGTAGCGGAAGAACCGGCACAACACTTCATGGGGCCAATCATTGCCTGGGTGGAGGTAGCCGCAGCGGCAGCAATCATCTTTGTTTCCGCCGGCCGGTGGAGCGGCGCTGCACTCGGGTATTTTTTGGTTCGCGGCGTATATGCGGGATTGCTCTTCCTGGTTTTTCCTTCCTTGAATCATCCGAAATCCCCGCCAACCACCCGCATGGGAGCCGCTGAATTAGCAATTTTTTGTGTTCTTGTGCTCGCTGCGGTGTGGAGATTTATGCTCCCCAAACCGGCCAAAATGACAATTGCCGATCGGGTCGCTCTGACTATCTTTCTGCTTTCAATCTGCCTTATGTTTGCCCTTCCCCCGGCACTCGCTCCCCGCGCCGCAGCTTTCGGTTCCATTCCCCTTTTCTTAGACTGGGTTTATTATTTTTGGCGGCGATCCAAAAAACATCGCAGCCCGAGTAAGACAAACCATTCCTTCGCTTAGCTTGCTACTGTCGCATTGCCTCAGCCGTTCCCAGCAGCGATAATGACTGGGGCATGCCGAGAGACAAAATTTCACTTACGCTGTGGGGCACAATCCTGTTCCTCTGTACTGCCGCTGCCCTACTGCTGGTTCTCTACCCCATCTGGATCATTCGCCCCTTCGCCGCCCAGCATCCCGCTAGTCTCGGGATCGCGCTTCGCTTCTTCCGCGTCGCTCCGCTAGTTACCGTACTGACCTGGATTACCGGACTTCTGATCGCGATTGCATTGTGGCGCGCCACCAGACCAGCGCACAGCCCCGCTCGGCGGCGGATTCCCGCCCGGGCAGGGATCGTAACCGCACTGGTCTTGCTCACCGCCAGCGCCGCGCTCGCCCGCATCAACATCTTCGAGCGCATGTTTAACCCGGTTCGGTCGGTCAGGTTTCTGCCCATTGCGGGTACGGTCGTCGATCCTCACGACATGGTCATGTCCGTTAGTGTCGGCGGAAAATCACATGCCTACCCCATCCGCACCATGGCCTACCACCACGTGGTCAACGATGTAGTCGGAGGCCTGCCGCTCGCCGCAACTTATTGAACGCTGTGTCACACCGGTCTGGTGTGGGGGCGGCAGGTCGAAGGCCGGACTTTGACTTTTCATCTCGCCGGCATCAACAACCAGAACTTCCTGATGCGGGATGAGCAAACCGGCAGCTACTGGCAGCAGGTCAGCGGCCAGGCCATCTCCGGCCCCATGAAAGGCAAATCGCTGCAGCTCGTGCATTCCGACGAGCTGACCTTCGATCTGTGGAAGAGCGAACACCCCGACGGCAGCATTCTCTCCCCGGTCACCGTCAACATGCCCGACTATGCCAAGGCGGATTGGGAACAAGGTCTGTCCAAACTGCCCACCGTAATCGGGGTCGCCAATTCGCCGCTCCCCAACCGCGAGATCGTCGTCGGCATCAGCCTGCACGGCGCCGACCGCGCTTATCCGGTGCAGGCCATCCAGAAAGAAGCCACTGTCATCGACCAGTTGGGCGAAACCCCCGTGCTGATCGTCACCGGGCCCGATGGAAAATCGATCAGGGCCTTCGTGCGGCGCATGGATGGCGCTCCGCTCGAATTTTTCCGCAAGACCGGGGAACCCTGGGCCCTGATCGACAGTACCACTTCAAGTGAGTGGAACTTTCAGGGTTGCGCTACGTCAGGGCCGGCATCGGGCGAATGCCTTCAGGCCCTCGATCTCTTGAAAGACTACTGGTTCGACTGGCGTCAATACCATCCTGCCACTACCGTCTACCGCCGATAATTCGCGCGGCCCAGCTACATTCCTTCCACTACCAGGCCGGCCGACCCTCCCACCCACTCGAGGTCGCGGTTGTGGTCAACCCCCATCATTTTTCCCCGGCCCATGCGCACCAGCATCAGCACCGGCATCAATTCCTCTTTTTGCCAGATATACATGATGCGCACTTCGGCCTGGGTGCCCCCATGCGGGGTCTCGATCACCGGAGTGAAATTGATGTACTCCTGCAGAATGTATTGCGAGCGCAGGTGTTGCGGAATGGCCGCGATCTGGTCGTCGCAGGGAGAAAAAATGATTCCCGATCCGGCAAACGAATACAGCGGCTTCAGCAGGAATTTGTCGCGGTCGGGCGGCAACTCTGTCAGCTCGTTCAGGAAATAGGTCTGGGGTACGCAGGGGTGCTTGATGTACGGAATGGAAAACTTGCTGAGAAGGAAGTACCAGTTGGGATGTCCCGCCCACTGCACGTCCAAAGGCTCGTTGAAAGCGAACGGCAGCTTAGCCTCGGTGCGCACCAGTTCGTCCACAATGCAGCGGTTATAGATACGCTCGATGCGAACCAGCCTGCCGTCGCGCTGGTAAAACAGTTGTCGGCCCTGTTTCACGATGCTGGTGATATTGACGGTCCGGATGCCGCACATGCTCTCGGTCACATTGAAATCCGCCAGGGTCTTCTGCTGCTGGGGATTGATCTCCATCAGAACCACGTTTTCAGGGTCACAATCCCCGATCACCGCCCCGCACAGAACATTCTCGTAGCCGGCATCATCGAGCCCGCTGAGGTAGATTCCCAGGTCCCGCGGCAAATCGAAGCCTTGAATATATTCATGCGAAACCGCGCTCTGATATCCGTAGAGCGATGGAAATCCCTGGAGCTCCACAAGTTTCGGCTCAACTTCCCCGTTGCTGTCGCGAACCAGCCCGAAATCCACCTGCACGAACAACGGCCGATCAGTTTCATAGGGGACGTTGAACGCCGGCGGAATCGACGCTGCCGACAACGCCCGGTAGGCGGAATCCGCCATAAGCTGCGCCACCATCTCCTGCCCGTAGCGCGTCATCTTGTTGACCAGCGACCGCGGAAAGAAGCACGGAGTCTCGCTGATGCGGAAGGGGATCTCGGTCGCGCACACACGGTCAGTTTGCGCCAGAAAGTGGCGATATTTGTGAGCAGTGAATGCGGAGTTAAAAGCGCGGCGCAGCTCGGGAACCATGGGGTGATTGTCGAATTCTTGTTGCCGGAGTCCTATTACCGGATGCTGGGAACAGCCTTCCCGCGCTTACGGCTCGATCAGGAAACGACCTTGCCGCATGATCAACTGGTCGTCAACCCAGATATCGAACCCGGTGCCCACCACGTCAATGTGGGTGGTTGACCGCCATTCCGCGCCGGTGTGTTCTCCGTAAGGATTTCCGAACGCGATGTGGATGCCGGGAAACTTCTCATCTTGCAGTATCTCGCCGATTACGCCCACCAGTTCGATGTTGGTGCCGATGGCAAACTCGCCCACCCGGTCACTGTTCTCGTCGGTGTGAGTGTACTGCCAGAAATCTTCCCGCAGCTCTTGGTTGGCTGATGCGGCGCTGATCAACCGGTTGTTGCGCACCTCAATGGTCAGCGGCTGGTCGCGCAGGTTGCCGAACTTGGCGCACAGGTAATCGCCCACCACTCCATCCACTACGAACGTCCCATTCACTTCCTGGGGAGTGGTAAAAACCTCGCCACCCGGCAGGTTGCCCCATTTATCCGGACTGATGATGCCGCTGGTCTTCAGCCACTTGTAGTTTGGATTCAGCTCGGCAGTAATATCGGTGCCCGCGTTGGTGCGCGCCCTGATCATGCGGGCCGGCTTCACCAGCTCCAGCACTTTGCTGCTGAGCCGGTCCACCTTCAGGTAATCAGCACGCATTCCTTCCATCATGATGCGTTTGTTGATGTTGACCATGTGGGCGTGGCGAATGCGCCGCCGGTTCACCACTTCCGTCATCTGCATGCGCGAATACAATTCGTCGCGCTGCACCTTGACCGCGAATATGCTCACTTGGCTGGTTTCAAGGTCCGCCAGTATCTCCGCCGGCAATTTTTTCAAGGGTCGCTCGGAACATTCTTCCAGCACCCAGGCATGGTAGGGCGCTCCCAGTACATCCAGCTCGCGGCCAATGCTGGCCCCGATCTCCAGTGTGGCCAGGTCGGTGATGAGCGTGACTTTTTCCGCCGGCTGAATGCGCAGGCATTGGGTGACCGCGTTGCGGGCGCCCACCGACAATTCCGAATCGAAGCTGATGGCGCGCAAATCGGTCAGCTCACCGACAGGGCGCTGCGGCACGGGAGACGTGCTCACGCGAGTTTCTCCACCGGGTGATCGAACACTCCCACCTGGGTTTCCGCCACGATGTAGTCCACCACTTTCTTCAGGTCCCCCGTCTCTTCGAATACTTTGAGCTGGCGGTCGGCGCCGCTGCCCTGCTCCAGCATCTGGTAGATGTAATAAAGTTCCTCCCGGGAATCCAGCTCATCCACCACGTCGTCCACGAACTGCACGTATTCGTGAATCAGGTCCTTGACCGGCACTTCAATCTCTTTGCCGAAATCGATCATGAGGCCGCCCAGCCCGTAACGCGACGCCCGCCACTTATTTTCCATGATCAGCGCCCGGCTATATTGCCGGAAACTCTGGTTATGGGAGTGCAGCAGATACAGCTTGGCCACCGTCGCCTGAATCAATGCGGCGATGGCGATGGTCTCATCCAGCCGCATGGGAATATCGCAGATGCGGATTTCCAGGGTATTGAAGAATGGATGCGGCCGGATGTCCCACCAGATCTTCTTGGCGTTGTCGATGGTGTTGGTCTTGACCAGGATGTTCACGAAATTTTCGTATTCCGCCCAGCTGCTGAAGGTGTCGGGAATATTGGTTCGCGGGAATTTTTCGAATACCTTGCAGCGGTACGACCTGAAGCCGGTATTGATGCCCAGCCAGAACGGTGAGTTGGTGGACAGCGCCAGGATATGCGGCAGGAAGTACCGCATGGAATTCATCAGGTGGATGGTGGTCTCACGGTCGGAGACGCCCACGTGAACGTGCAAGCCAAACACCAGGTTGGCCCGCGCCACCAGTTGCAGATCTTCCACCACCTTGGCGTAGCGGGCGTCGGGATAGATCTTCTGGTTGCGCCAGTCAGCGAAAGGATGGGTGCCGGCCGCAGCCAGCATGATGTTGTTTTCCCGGGCCAGCGTGATCATGTCCCGCCGCAGGTTGCAGATGTCGGCTTTGGCCTCTTTGATGTTGGCGCAGACCCGCGTACCCACCTCGACCACCGACTGGTGCATCTCCGGCTTGATGCGCTCATCCATCATCGCCATTCCCTTGGGAATGAGCTCGCTCTGGATGTGAGAGCGCAGATCGCGGCTCACCGGATCGATAGTCTGGTATTCCTCTTCGATACCGATGGTAAAGGAAGGCTTCATAGCGTTTACTTCTTGCTCTTTGCCGGCTTGGCAGAAGGCGCGGGGCCGTTCAAGAACTGCGCCCAGCGGAACTCCTTGATGGCGTCGCCATTCACCGCGCGATCTACCGCCAGGCGGCTGACCGCGTCCACGATCCACTCGAAGTTTTCCGGACCCACCGACTTAAAATCGGCGTCGGGCGCGGGATTCATGAAATCGATTGCGTAGGGCACGCCGTCTTCTACGGCAAATTCCACGGTGTTCAAATCGTAACCCAACGCTTTGCAGAGAGTCAGGGCGTCGCGCTCCACGCGATCCAGCAGGCTTTTGGGCACCGGCGGAGCATTCTTCACGTAGCGGTCGTGGAAGGGCGCACCCGGATCATACTGCATGATGTGGACCTTCTCCTGTCCCACCACATAACATCGAAAATATTCCTTGAACTTGACCCCGCGTTGCAGGGTCATGCATAAGTTGCGGCTCTGGTCGTAGGCGCTGAAGAATTCCTCCGGCGAATTGACTTTGTAAACGTCTTTCCACCCGCCCCCATCAAAAGGCTTCAGAAACGCGGGAAACCCAACATGCGCGAAAATCTGCTCCCACGGCAGGGGATACACCAGGTTGCGCATCGACTGGTCGGTCGTCCCCGCAGGATGCTCTTTGTGCGGCAGGATCACGGTCGGCGGAACCGCCACTCCGAGCTTCAGGGCCAGGGCGTAATTGAAAAATTTGTCGTCCGCGCTCCACCAGAACGGGTTGTTGATGACCGTGGCCCCGTTCAGTACAGCTTTCTTCAAATAGGCCCGGTAAAACGGGATGTCATGGGAAATACGATCGATGATTACGCTGTACGCGCCCGGCTCGGAGAGGTTCACCTCACCCACCTGCACGTACTCCGCGGTCACGCCGGAAACGCCCATGTCATGGATGCGCTGCACCAGCGCGCCAGGGAACGTGTTTTCCATTCCAAACAGAATGCCTATTTTTTTCAACGAAAACCTCTGCCTTTGAATACCTGGCCCCTGGCAGCTTCGAGCGAAGCCCACGATGGGGTTTGAATCGCCAGGGGAATCACCAATAGTTTAACTTGATTTGGCTCATGTCAGAATCGATTATTCGTGCCTGCGCTCGATCAATGTCTCCGCGAGGGTCAAATATAAATAGCTCTGGAGTTTCGCGTCTCGCAACCCGCGAATATGGGGCGCGATAAGCTCATTCTTCGCCGCGCACGCCCGCGCCATCCGTCGCAATGGACTGATCGTAGTGCTGGTCGAGGCCGTTTTCTTGCTGTCTTTTAACTCTTCCTTCAACAGTCCCGGGGCCAGTCCAAATCCTTCTTCGATAGCGTCCTCCGCCTGTTTGTAACGTAACGCACCCACACTCGACTCTACGATTACCGCCAGTACCCGTAGTTTTTCGTTCTCATCTTTTACCGAATCCAAAGCCTTTCGTGCCTCGGCAAAGGATTGGTCCGCACTCTCGGCCTTGTTTGCCCTGGCTTCGTCGCCGGCGCGTAAAGCGAGATAGGCGGCCACTACTGACGGCCTTATACCCATGCCCTCCAGTTCCGCCTTGGATGCGTTGGCTTTCTGGTTGTGCAGGTTCGCCAAATCCATAAAAAACCGTGCCCCGGGTTTCAATTCGCCGGCCACTGTCGTGCCTATGCCGGCAACCATCTTCGAATCATCGAAATCCGCGAAGCGGCTCGAAGGAAACATTTCTTTCATTCGATTCACCAGGCGATCATCCACCGATTGGGCAAGACCGTAGAGTTTTGCCAGAGTTCGGTCGCGCGCATCAAGCTGCGCTACCGTGGAATCTTTCATCAGCATGGTCATGCGCAGAAGCGGTGGGTGATCACCGCTCTTGTATTCAGCGATGCGTCGAATCGCGAGATCGACGCCGTCGTACATTGCCTGCTTTCGCAATTCGCGTTTTGCGGCGCTCAACAGGTCGACAAACGCATCATTGGTAGACCAGCGCAAAGCTGGCTTGTTCTCGTATGCCGCAATTCCGTTCAATAACAGCCGGTCCGCTAGCTCCTTATCGCCGTTATCTGCCACTTTATTGAAGATTAGATTGACTGCGCGATAGGGATAATCTCCTACTTCACCCAAATGGGTCGCAGCTGACACCAATGCATCCGGGGGCACACCATTGCTTTTCACCATCGCGGCTTCGAATATGGGGCCTGCCGCGAACAGAAAGGCGTCCGCACACCCTGCCGGCACTAAAGTCAGACGCTGGATTGCGAGTCTCGCATCAGTAGCCGCAGATGCCGCGAGCGCGACCGCTTTGTAATTTGCCCGCTTGCATTCATCAGACTCATTTACGGCTAACCGATCAAGCTCATCGGTCCATGCCGCCGAATCCGGCGCCTTCGCCTGGGTGGCCAAAGGAACTAATTCCGCAAGGACGCTCATTCGGCGGGTGGGAGGCAAGGAAGCAGATGCGGCATATGCGCGCTTCAGCAATTGCACGACGGAAAGCTCAGCAGCCGCTGACCGGCCTGAAGCAATCCCAGCTACAAGGACGAAAGCGCAGAGCCATCTCTTCATGGTTGAACCGGGAGGCGATTCAGATAGATATTTCTCCTACGACAGATAACTGCGCGCCATTTTCTGCCACCACGGCCAGTCATGCCCGGTGCCGTCGCCCCAAACGTCGAGCTGGTGGCCGATCTGCTGGTCGCGCATGATTCGCGCCAACCGCTCGTTTTCATTCCAACACATGTCCTGATCTCCCGTGGCCAGAACAATTTTCATGCGGCGATAACGGTCGAGATACCACGGGTCGCCGATGTTGGGCAGAAAATCAGGCGGGTTGTTGAAATAACACTCTTCATCGTAATAGCCATCGAGAAATTGCTTGATATCGAAGGCCGCTCCCATGGTCACGCAATCCGTCACCACGTCAGGGTGCCGCAGCGCCAGGTTCATGGCATGGAACCCGCCAAAGCTGCAGCCAGTCACTACCAGCCGCGAGCCACCTGAAATTCGCGCCATCAACGGGACTACGTCACGCAATATATATTTCTCGAACTGCTCGTGCCGCATCACCCGGTCGTGAGGATGAATGGAGCGGTTGTACCAGCTTTGATGATCGATGCTGTCCACGCAAAACAGCCGCAGGACGCCGCCCTCAAGCTGCTCCCACAACGCGCCTACCATTCCACGGTCTTCATACTCGAAATACTTTCCCTTGGAAGTGGGAAACACCAGGACCGGCGGCCCGTCATGCCCGAATTCCAAAAGCTCCATATCGTGCTGCAGGTCGGCGGCGTACCAGCGGTGCAATTGGCGTTTCATTCAGTGCAGTATCTTACATGCTTCGACTGCGGGATTGTCTTTCCGGCGGGGCCACCGAATCGGTTATCATGAATTTCGCTTTGGCTGTTTCGATTCTTCTTTATTTCTTCTTATACTTTAGATTTTGCGCTTAACTTATTATGCCGATTGAATTTATAAAGCGGGCTATCCGACAACGCGGCAGGGGGCGCCGGGCCCTTGATCGCTTTCCCACGCAGTTGGAAAAGCACGAGAACCTGATTTCACGCTTCCTGCCCGGTGACCGTACCCTGATCGTTTACCTGCCGCCGGGCTATCAAGAATCGGAGCACCGCTACCCTGTGCTCTATCTGCAGGATGGACAAAACCTTTTCGACCCCGCCACCGCTTATGTGGCGGGCAACGACTGGCGCGTGGACCAGACCGCCGAAAAGTTGATACTTAAAGGCAAAATCGAGCCCCTGATCATTGTAGGGATTTATAACAACGGCGAGCAGCGCCTGCTGGAATACACCCCCACCCGGGACGACAAACTGGGCGGCGGCGAGGCCGAGCTCTACGGCAGAATGATCGTCGAAGACATCAAGCCGTTTATCGATGGCGTCTATCGCACCCTGCCCGGCCCGGAAAACACCGGCATAGGCGGTTCTTCGCTCGGAGGCTTGGTCAGCCTCTATCTCGGACTCTTGTATCCGCATATCTTTGGCAAGCTGGCAATCCTATCGCCGTCAGTCTGGTGGAACCACCGCAGCATTCTGAACTTCCTGGCCAATGCCGTTACCGGTCCCTGTCCGCGCATCTGGCTCGATATTGGAACCAGTGAGAGCCGCACCGCGGTGGACGACACCATTTTGCTGCGCAACGCTTTGTTAAAAAATGGATGGATGCTGGGAAAAAATTTGAAGTTCACCAAGGCGGTAGGTGCTCGCCACGAGGAATCCGCCTGGTCCAAACGAACCGGCCCCGCGTTGAAGTTTCTGTTTCCCCGATGATTTCGAATCAATGAGGATGAACCCTAAATCCGCTGCATCCGCCACTCCAACCGCCGCCCGTGCCGCTGTGGAACGTCTTCTGGCCGAGTTGGATGGCAGAAAGCGGGATTTCACCCCCGGAGCCGCCCGGCGCCTCGAAGAGGTGCTTGATCGCCTCGAGAGATCGAAGCTGCCCGACGCTGAAGCGCTCATCAGCCTGCACGAGAGCCTGCTGTTCCTGGCCGCTTATCCCCATAGCCCGGGCCTGTTGCGCAAGGCGCATGCGTCGCTCGATTCTGTTGGCGAACGGGTTTCCGCTCTGCGCGCCACTGGCAAGACTCTCTCGGCATTCGAGTATGAAGAGGCCTCCGGCGTATCTCAGACTTCGTTGATCGCAATCTTCAGCTATGACGTAATGCGGTGGCTGTACCCGCGTTTTCCCGCCGCCATGCGGATCGACGAGCGGCAATATCAGAGTCCGGAACGCCTGGCTTTCCTCGGCCGCCGACTGATGCCGCTCCTCGAAGAAGATTCCCTGGTGGAAGCCAACGTCCCATTTTTTGCATGGCTTAATAGCGCCGGCGAAACCAAATCCCCACGCCCGCACAGTGCCCCGGCAAAACCGGGAGAAGCACTGCCCTTGACCGGTTCGCACACTCTCGGCTGGCTGCTGCGCAGCCTGGCGAAACTCCCGCTCCCTGCCCGCGAGATTGCCGAGCTCTACGATTTGCTGGAGCTTCCCATCCAGTGGCAGATCGACAGTTCCGCGAAGACCCGAACCCGCATGAGATTTCCTTTTCGACGGCCCTTTATCCAGACCGGCCCACTATTGCGCCGGGCTGACATTTCTCTCGACCACGAAGTCAGTAAAGGAGACCTTCCCGTCGAGCCGCTCCGCGTCTCCCGCGGTAAAGAGATGGTGGAAGCGGCACGGCTGGCCTCGGCCCTGCGCTGCCGCGAGCTTTATGGCTTCACCTACGGCGATCCCGCCGAGGTGATTCGAGCCCCCGTGGGCCGCGGAGTGGAATTCTATCTTTGGGGAGTGCCGCCCGCACACAGGTTGCCGCTGCGCGCTTACGGAGCAGTCTTGATGATCAAGAACGGCACTCCCATCGGATACGCCGAGCACATGGCCATTTTCGATCGAATGGAAATAGGCTTCAACATCTATTACACCTTTCGCGACGGTGAATCCGCCTGGCTCTACTCCCAATTGATGCGCCTGTTCAAGCAGGTTTACGGCGTCACCAGCTTTGTGGTTGATCCCTACCAGATTGGCGCTCACAACGAAGAAGCGATCGCCTCCGGCTCGTTCTGGTTTTACCGCAAACTGGGTTTCCGGCCGATGAATGCCGGCCTCGCGCGCCTGCTCGAACACGAAGAAAGAAAAATCCAATCCGGCTCTGGATATCGGAGCCCCGCCGCCAGCCTCCGCCGGCTTGCACAGGGTTACATCATCTACGAATCTCCCGGCTCGGACCGCGGCATCTGGGACGCCTTTCACATGCGCAACATCGGTCTCCGGGTACAGGAGAAGATGGCGCGCGACTTTAACGGGGATGCCGTCAAATTCCGCGACAGTGCCCGGGAGAGCGTGGCGTCGGCCCTGGGAATACGTCCCCCGAACCAGGATCAGCCTGGCCAGAAACTTTTCGAGGATTTTGCCATCATGTTGTCCCTCATCCCGCGGATGTCTCAGTGGAGCCGCACTGCGCGGCGGCAACTGGTCCAGATTATTCAATCCCGCACCGCCCCAGATGAAACGGACTACTTGCGTCTGCTCCAGCAACATTCCCAACTGCGCGAGGCTTTTATCAAACTGGGCTCGTAAGCCCGCAATATTTCCTTTGATTTAGCTCCAGGGCGCACCGCACCAAAACTTTCAGGCGACTGGCGCATCCCAAGTCGGCTCGGGATTTGCAGGCCAACCCAAAAATTTTAATAGGCCTTGTGAACTTTCATTGGTTACGGGCGGAGGGTCATGGCGTTCATCGTTTTCGCCGGCGTCTCGGGGACGATGCTGCGGTAATTGATATAGTCGATGGACAGGTTGGCATGACCGCCCAGACGGACCGTGGTGGCGCTGCGATTCGTGGCAGGCAGCCAGAACTCGTTAACCTTCGAGTAAACCTGTTCGATGCGCACGTCCTTCGTCCAGAACGATGGATTTTTGGCGGGCTCGCCTACGATTCTGACTACGGCAAAATCCTGACCATCCACCCAGATTTTTCCGCGATACAGAAACTTGCTGGGTACCCGCGGTTCTACCGACAGCGTATACAGTTTTCGGCCTGACACCATCTCCGACGGCAACAGCTCGAACCGGTAATTATCATTATTGAGGGCGGTCCGTCGCTGGTTTTCTTCGTCAAAGGCTTCGCCTTCACTTTGCAGCAGTTTCTTGAATACCTTGTCTATCATCAATTTGGAGCCGCTCGATGACAGAATGGTGAATTGCTTCGTTCCCGGCCGGCGATACTTCACGTCCACTGTCATCTCAGCGTTGCGTGAGCCGGGAAACCCGCGATAGTCCAGCTTGTACACCCGGGTGCCTTCGAAAGCTTCCAGGGAACGCGCGCGCTCCAGGTTTCTTCGCACCAGGTGCTCGACCACCTCCTGGGTAGTCAAGGCCTTGAGCGCCTTAGCCGGTGAGCTGCCGGCTCCGCTGGGACTTCTTTCAGCCGCCGCTGCGTGAACCTGCGAAGCGGAAACGCAAGCCAGCAGAAGCAAAGCCAGCAGGAGTTGACGGCCCGCTGCTAATAATGGATTCGATGTCTTTTTCGCAGCTCTCATTTCCCCTCTTGCCGGCGAGCCCATTGATCCGGGGCGCTGATAATCGGCCCAGAATTGCATACCGGGGCCAAGGAAAGTGTTCAATATTGACCAGTTTTCCAAACCTTCCTCGATGATAATCGGCGAGCTTATCGAGATAAATTGTAAAGATGAAGTAATTCTGCTTAAATCGTTACAGTACCCGATCAGCTTGACGAAATTTTTCTGAGAAAGCCATTTAGCAAACTGCAATTATGAGAGTACACCTGATCAATCCGAGTGATTCCTCGTTTGGGACCGCGGTCATCACACCGCGCTGGCTTTTTGTTCTGGCTGCTGCGACTCCCGAAGCCTTCGGCGATCCAGTAATTTGTGATGAGACCTTGAAACACCTCGATCCCCTCAGCATCGAGCCCGGAGACGTAGTGGGCATCGGCATCCATACCGGCAATGCCCTCCGCGGATATGCGGTGGGACAAATTGCCCGCCAACGCGGCGCTTCCGTAGTGTTCGGCGGAATTCAAGCGACGCTATATCCCGAAGAAGCCATCGAACGGGGTGGCGCGCATGCCGTGGTTCGCGGCGACGGCGATTTGGCTTGGGGCCAGGCGCTGACCGACTGCAAGGCCGGCGCCATGCGCCAGATTTACGAAGGCGGAAGAATTGAGGCCGGCGATTTCAAGGCCGCGCGTTGGGACCTGCTGCCCCCTGACAGCTATATGTGGGCTTCAGTCCAAACCGTGCGCGGATGTCCCAAGCATTGCTCATTCTGTTCCGTGTGGAAGACCGATGGCCAGCGGCCGCGGCAGCGCGCATCGGATGCCGTGATCCAGGAAATCGTGGAGCTTCGCCGCCTCGGCTATCGCTTCATTGCCCTGGCGGACGATAACTTCTATCCCGTGGCTTTTACCGACATCAAACTGGCGGAACGGCAGAACAACGCGCAGAAGGTCAAAGAACTTAAGGAAATCCGCGCCGAACGGTTTGAATTCATGGCCCGCCTGGCGGAACTGCCCGGCGATATGAACTTCTTTACCCAGATCACCATGGAAGCTGCCGAAGATCCCGAATTCCTCGACGCCATGAAGCGGGCGAAGATTCGCGGCGCCCTGGTGGGCATCGAATCCGTGACCGCCGAAGGCTTGAAGACTGTCTATAAGGACTTCAACTACTCGGGCGATGACCTGATCCATAACTTGCAGAAATTCCGCGAACACGGGGTGCACGTTCTGGGTTCATTCATTTTTGGATTGCCGTCAGACCGCGAAGATACGTTTGCCGCCACTCAGGACCTGGCGCAGAAGGCCAACATTACCTTTGCGCAGTTCGTAATGCTTACCCCCTTCCCCGGCACGGTTGACTTCGAAAAGTGGGAGAAAGCGCAGGGCGCCGACGTCGAAAAGGTTGAGGGCGTTCCCCTGACGCGCTACTGGCTAATCCCCCCCGAGAAGCGCCCTAAGATGTTTATGCCCCATCCTTCCATGACTTCGGAGGAAATGCGCGCCCGCACCCAGGGGGTCTGGGACGATTTTTATAGTCTGAGCTCAATCTGGAAGCGGTCGTCCTGCACCCCCACTCTGAGATCGCGGCTCGCATTCATGTTCATCTCCAAACTCTACCGGCAGATGTACGCCAGCACCGGCATCTCCACCGACAGCGCGCGCCGCAGCAACGCTACCCAGTGGGCGCGCCTGTTGGCCAAGCCCTGCCGGAAGCTTTTTCAGGCGGCCCCCATGCCTGGTCTGCAGGTCCCCCACCGGAAGCCGATCACCTTTCCGGCAAATCCCGTGGTCGCGGGCGCTTCTTCCAGTGAAAGTTCTTTCAAGATGATGGGATGATAGATAGAATCGACCTGAATTATGCCAGGTCATAATTGCCGTCTTAAGGGATCAAGGGAGAAGTCGAGATGAAAACCTCACTGCACGCCGCCCCCACAGAACGCCAGCTGCGCCAGGGCCTTGTGCGCTTTGGCCGGATGCTCCATGCGCAGGGCTTCGTGGCCGCCACCGATGGCAACCTCTCGGCTCGTCTCGATTCCGAACGCGTGATCGTCACCCCCACCGGATTCAGCAAAGGCATGATGTCCACGTGCGATATGGTCATCGTGGACATGGCGGGCAATAAGCTTTCAGGCTCCTGCAACGCTTCCAGTGAAATCGCCATGCATCTCACCATTTATGCGATGCGGCCCGAAATCGGCGCAGTGGTGCATGCCCATCCCTGCACCGCCACCGCATTTGCTTCCGCCGGCATGGCCCTCGATGAGCCTTTGTGTTCTGAAGTCGTGATCGCGCTGGGTACGGTGCCGCTGGCGCCCTACGCCACCACCGGCAGCACCGAACTGAGCGACTCCCTGCGGCCCTTTATTCGCGACCATGAAGCCATTCTGATGGCCAATCACGGCGTCGTCTCCTACGGGGAAGACCTTCTGCATGCTTATTTGAAAATGGAGTTGGTGGAGCATTACGCCAAGATCGTTCTCGCGGCCCGCCAGCTTGGCAGCAAGAAGCTTCTCGACCAGCGCGAGCTGGGAAAATTGCTGGAAGCCCGCTCCCGCTATGTCGAGAACAGCAATTCGACCCGCGTGGGCCTCAAAACCAATGGCGCCCGCCATATCGAAAATTAACTTTATGGTTTGAGGGTTTTATTACTTCTTCATTTTGGGTGGCGGTCCCAGGGTCCCGTCTCTGAGGAACCGATTGGTCACCAGCTTGAACATCGATGGCTGGTCGGTGAAAGCAAAATGTCCGGCATTCTTAAGCACCACCAGTTCACCCTTGGGAATTAATTTTTTGGTGTTCTCGGCGGCCGCGTTGTCACCTTCCCGGTCTCCCCAGACCAGCAGCGTGGGAATACTCAGTCCTTCCAGTTGAGCGGTCAGGTCGTCATCGGGCATGCTCGGCGCGGTTTCCGCCGCTACCTGCCCTTTCTTGCCTGAGACCACCCTGGCCGGGTAAGCCCCCGAGGGAGTGGTATTGACCAGAATCAGTTTTCCCACCCGGTCCGACTGGTCATTGGCCAATTGCACCGCCACTCTTCCACCGAAGGAATGTCCGATGAAATCGGGAGTGGCTATAGCAAGCTCGTCCATCGCAACCTGCAGCCAGGTGGCATAGTCTTTTACATCCCAGGCGCTGGCTGTCTTGGCGCTTTCTCCATGTCCAGGGAATTCCAGCGCGGTAACCGCATAGTTGGCCGCCATGGTTTCGATCACTGGCGTCAGGCTTTCTACCGACGAACCCCAGTCATGCAGCACAAGAATTTCTTTGCCTGTTCCCGCCTTGCGATAACGCGTGCGAATTGTGCCCACTTCAATGACTTTATAAAGAGAGCTCTCGGCGAGCAGCGGCGGCGAAGAGGCAGCCCCGCGGCCTTCCGCGGAATCGATCGCTTCCGCGGCCATTGCCCCACCCGTAGTGCGTTCCGCGGATTCAGCTTCAGCCTTGACCTGTGCCGCCGCAACCTCCTGCAGATCCAGATGCAGCTTGACTCGCGCACTCTCTTCGCGCGCCCTGGTCTCCGCTTCAGCCTTGGCCCTCGCAACCTCCTGTTGCCTGCGGGCTTCAGATTCCTGCTCGGCCCGTTGGGCCTCTGCTCTCGCTTCCTCTTGCCTCCTGACCCTGCCGGCTTCAGCTTCGCTGGCTTGGGCTTCCTGTTCACGTGCCTCACGAACCTGCGCCACCGCCAAGGCACGCGCCGCCTCTTCTTTGGCTTCTCTGGCGTTAATCGCTTCTGCTTCCGCCCTGATCCGCGCTTCAACTTCAACCCGGTCGCGCTCCTCCGCCTCTTCCCGGTCGCGCCCTTCGGCTTCGGCTCGGCTTTGCTCTTCTGTTTCCGCTTGCTTTCGTGCTTCGGCCTCTTTGCGCTCTCGGGCTTCTGTTTCCGCACGTGCCAGTGCAGCTGTGGCCTCGGCGGCGGCGAGTGCCGACGCATGATCGGGCTCGGGCTCGCCCCACGAGAAATCATTACCGCTTTCCGATTCCAGGAAGGCCGCTGCCAGGGCGGAATCGTCGCTTCCTCTTTTTTGGTCGGTTTCGGCTTGCTCCCTGGCTGCGGCCTTTCTTGCAATCTCTTCCGCTTCAGACCGGTCCAGTTCTCGGTCCTGCGCTTGTGCCGTAAGTTCGGCCCTAGCCAGTTCCTCGGCGTGCATTTGATTGCGCCGCTCAGCTTCTTGTTCACTGGCCCGCTGGCGTTCCGCCTCTTCGGCTTCGGCTTTGGCGCGTGCCTGTTCCCGTTCCCGGGCTTTGTTGGCTGCCGCTTTCGCCAGCGTCGCCGCTCCCAACGCATTCAAAGTTTCAGCCTTGGCAGCGGACCGCGCCGCCGCCTCTTGCCGTGCTGCTCCCTCGGCGGCTTCGTGGGCGCGCGCCTCGCGTAGCGCAAGTGCTGCGTCGGCCTCAGCTTTGGCGCGCGCCGCTTCTTCTCGCGCTCGGGCGAGATCGGCCTCCAACTGGGCGCGCGCCGACAACTTTCGCCGCTCCGCTTCTTCGGCGGCCGCTTGTGCGCGAGCTTCTTCCCGCGCCTTCTTCGATTCCGCTTCCGCCTGCATCCGC
This sequence comes from Terriglobales bacterium, assembly GCA_038210375.1. Classification (GTDB taxonomy): domain Bacteria; phylum Acidobacteriota; class Terriglobia; order Terriglobales; family Acidobacteriaceae; genus JBBQWT01. Next base: position 76,020 of record JBBQWT010000002.1, read on the forward strand.
GCTTGTGCCTCTTGCGCCTTACGCGCCGCAACTTCGACTTGCAGCCGGTCAGAAACTTCTACCGCGCTGGCAATTTGACCTTCCATCTTTGCCCGGATGGCCAACCGTCTGCGATCAGCTTCGCTGGAGGCAGCCACTGGTTGCGCAAATTCCGGGGCCGTAACTCCTTGGACCCCCGCCGCTTCCCCTGCGGCGTGTTCCCGCGCTTGTAGGGCGGCTCCGGTCGCCGCCGTTGCAGCTGCCGCGGCAGCAGCCATCGCGGCCGCGGCCAAATGGTCGGCCCGCCTGGTCTCGTCCGATTCAGCCCGCGCCCTGGACTGCGCCTGTTCCTCCTCGATGGCCGCTGACACCCGTTCCGAACGAGTTGCCTCCGCCGCTTGCGTTGCGCGGATTTGTTGGGCGAGAATCTCATCCTCGGCCCTGATTCGTTCTGCCTCGCTCTGTGCCTCTGCCCTGATTTTGGCTGCGGCCTCTGCTTCCCTGCGCGACCGGCCCTCTGCCACCATGGCTGCGGCCATGGACGCAGCAGCTACCGCCTCTGCCTGCGCGCGGGCCCGTTCATCGGCTTGCTTGGTCTCTTCCACCTTGGCGCGGAAGCGGGCATCTTCTTTGCGATTCTCTACCTCTGCCTGCTCGATAGCGGCTTTTTTGCTCGCTGCTTCCGCTGCCAGGCGGTTCTGTTCTTTTTCTCGGTGGGCCTGTGCCTGTGCCTCCGCAAGCTCGCCTGCGGCCTTAGCCTTGGCCGCGGCTTCCGCGTCCGCCCGGCGCCGTTCCTCGACCTTCCTCGCTTGCTCGGCTCGCCTGGCTTCCTCCGCCTTTCGCGCGTCTTCGACTCTCCTGGCTTCTTCCGCTTTTCTGGCTTCGTCTGCTTCTGCCTTTAGTCGCAGTGCTTCTTGCCTTGCCTCCTCCTCGGCTGCGGCACGCTCCGCTGCCGCTTTCGCTCTGGCAGCAGCCTCCTCTTCCGCGCGGCGGCGTTCTTCGGCTTTCCTTGCTTCCTCCGCGATCCTCGCTTCTTCTAATCTTCTCGCTTCTTCAACTCTTCTGGCTTCTTCTGCTTCAGCCTTGAGCCGCGCTTCTTCACGTCGGGCCTGCGCTTCCGCTTCCGCTCGTTCAGCTGCGGCTTTGGCGCGCGCCGCCGCTTCGGCTTCGGCGCGCGCTAGCTCTTCCGCCTTTTTGATTTCCGCGGCCCTGGCTTCAGCCTCTGCTTGTGCGATTGCCGTTGCCTCATGCGTCCTGGCTTCTTCCGCCTGCGCTTCGGCAACCGCCAGGGCCTTCGTCAACTCGGCTTCTTCGGCTTCGGTACGGGCTAGTGCTTCTTGCCGGGCCCGGGCTTCCGCCTGGGCTCGTTCACGCACCTCGGCGATCCTCGCCATCATCGAATTGGCTTCCGCCCGGGCATGCGCATGGGCATCACGCGCCGCCGCTAGTACGCGCTCACGCCGCAGCGCTTCCTTGGCCTGAGTAGCTTCGAAGGCCGCCATCGCAGCCGCTGCTTGTCTCTCCGGCGAATCCTCCGGCGTAATTTCCTGTTCTGCCAGCGGTGTCCCTTGGGTGGCGGCGCCAGCGGCAATCTTCTTCCGAAACGCTGCCAGCCCGGTGAGGATGAATCCCGATGCGGCCGCAGCCAATCCCACGGTATCGCGCTTCGCGTCTTGTGACATTGCTTCGGCCTCGATTGCGCTCGAAGCTTGTTCCGGCTGCAACTTCGCCGATTCAATCCGCGCGGCGGCGACAACTTCCTCTTTGCCGGACTGGGCCTGCTTCTTCGCCTCAGTCGCCGCTGCTTTGGCGGCCACCCGTTCAGCCTCTGCCTGGGCGCGCCGCTCAACCTCTTTCTGTTGCGTGGCTGCCTCCTCAGCTCGCGTTCGCGCTCGCCACTCTTCTCTGGCCTTCGCTTTTTCCGCCTGGGCCGCAAACCTGGCTTCTCGTTGTTGTGCTTGTCTTGCTTTCACCTCGGCGTCGGCTTGGGCGCGCCGCTCTACCTCTTTCCGTTGCGCTGCTTGATCTTCAGCGCGCACCCGGGCATGCAACTCTTCTCGGGCCTTCGCCTTCTCCACCCGCGCCGCAATCTCGGTTTCTCTTTTGCCTTCGGCCGTTACCCCAGTGGCCTGAGCCGCCGCCACCCCGTCTTCAGACGCATCCGGCTCGCCTTTCATGATTGCTTCGCCAGAAAACATCTGCCGTAAGCTGGCGAGCCCTGCCGCCAGGAATCCCACCCCCGCGGCCACGCCAAACTGTTCGCGTCCAGCGCCCTCGGCTCGCGCTTCCACCGCTTCTCCGGATTTCGCTCGCGCCGCGGCGGCAAACTCTTCCTTCTTCGCCCGAGCTTGCTTCTTTGCATCGGCGGCTGCCGCCTTGGCGGCGGCACGGTCTGCGTCCATCTGCGCCCGGCGTTCGATCTCTTTCTGTCTGGCGGCTTCCGACTCTTCGCGCGCCCGAGCTTGCATTTCCTCCCTGGCTCTGGCCTTCTCTGTCTGGGCCGCCGCCTTCGCCTCGGTGTTTGCCCGGGCTTCTTCCGCCGCTCTTGAGCGCGCAGCATCGGCAGCAGCCTGCCCCGCCGCAAGCTCCCCCAGCCGGGCATTCGCGTCAACCGGACCGGCGCGGCGTCGCGCGACGTTGGCCCTCGCCTGGCTCGACGCCAGCTGGGCGCGGCGCACGAAATCAGCCCGCAGCCTCGCTTCAAGAGACTCCCCGGCGGACGCAAAATTTTGCGCGTCCACTGGCTTCTCTCTTTGCGGTGATGAAAATTCCGGCTGTGGATACCCGGGTTCCTGAACCTCCGCCGCGGACGCAATCGGCTCGGTGGCCTCCGGTTCGGTCGCCACCGAGTGGCTGCTGCTCGCCGTTCGGATCTGCATGATTTCCGCTTCGGAATAAATAACCTGATCGCTCAAGGCCACCATCGTGGCAGGTGAACCAGAATCGGAATCCGCACCGAGTGACGCGGTCTTGCCGTCAGTAAAATAAAATTGAAAAAGGTAGTACCAGATCAAGGAAAGAGCGGCCGCAAACCCAAAATAATGGGTCCATTGCGTTTCTCTGCCCGCAACGAACAGCGGCAGACCGAGAAGGACGATCCCCACTACCAGCAAGATTACTCTGGCCCTGCTCATAACGGATCAATTCCTGGGCTGAGGGGTTTTCTCATGCGCCTATATCTTAAAACGTGGGAGAAATATTTAGTCAGGGCGGTTACCAGAATGGTGATCTCTCGTCGTGCGCTGGAGCAGCGGAGTCCAACCAGGCTTCGGATCAAATGTTGCCCCCATGACTTCGCTGACTGCTGATTTTATCAGAACTTACACGCGGTTCTTTTCGCTTCCATGTCTTCTCAGGGGTAACGCCTTAGGATACGACCGAAACCGGGTGAATCGCGGTATGCGCCAGTCCCGCCTTCCGCGGCGTCATTCCCTTTGGCTTTGGTCTCGAAGACCCGATCGCAGGGAGTCTCCGCGGCTTTGTTGCAATGGTTGATTCGCCTTTCAGGAGTTTCTCGAGTCACAGCATTTTCCTCTAGTTCACCGAAGGTGGCAATCGGCATTCATCATTGCGAGGAACCTGTGGGCGTCCGCAGTCCTGGACCAGGCAATGCCGGCAGCCTGAGCTTCCCGGAGTAACATTATTTAAGGGACGCTCCCCGCCGGGGGCGGCAAGGAGAAGAGTGGCGTTAGATCTGCAAGAATATTTCAAGAAGTTTCCCGAGGTTTGCAAGCGCAAGTACGGGCGCGCCTACAACCTCGCGGCCATGGAAAAACAATTCGCATCGCTGCGCGAAGGCAAGCGCTGGCTGGCTGCGAGAGACGTCGCCGCCATCTTCGACCCGCAGAATACTCCCTTCGCCCGATACTGGCAGGCGCCCGCCGCTAAAGACATCGATAAGCCTCTCGCTTCCGCCCGCATCATGCTTACCGGCGACCCCGCGCAGCGGGAACCGCTGGTGCTCCGCCTGTTGGAGGTGTTTCACAGTATCGCCATTATGTCCCTGGTGCTGCGCATGGTTCTGCCCAAGTTCTATGGAGTCTTCAGTACGCCCGTGGTGCACCTGCTGCAGGTAAATCGCGGGGCCACCGGGGAGCTCTACCTCGCGTATTGCGATGAACTGGCGGAATGGGCAAAGCACTTTGGCATGGCTTCCGTCGCTGACACCGAAATGGCCCTGTGGGCTTTCGCCGAGCTCACCAAGGCTGCCGGCAACGATGTTGCCGAAGGGTCGCAGTCTTTCGAGGACGACATCTGGATTCAACGCCGGCGGGTCGCTCATGTGGTAAGACCTTTTCTCCGTCGCTATGGCAGGCTGCAGCTTGCCCGTATTCTGCTGCACGAAGACCCACGCCTGGCGGGAAAGATCGCCGCCGAAGAATATGAACGCCTGCTGGGAATCGCTTCAAAACGTTTCTGCCGCAGGCCGCTCGACCGCCGCACCGGTTCGGTGGATAAATTGCTCGACGAGCTTGCCCAGCAAAACGTTATTTCGTTGCACGACAAGACCGACCTTCGCGGCATCTGGTCAACTCGCAATGCGGCGGTCCATCCTGGCGGCCCGCCTCCGTCAACAGAGGCAATCGAGCTGATGATCGATCGCATTCAAAGTATCTGCACCTCGTGGGAACAGCGCACTCCCGCATTAGCTGAATCAAGCGCCACTTAATCACGCCGGGAGGGCACGGGGGGCGCCGCAGCCGGCACCGGACCGCCCGACTTGTAAAACTATTTTTCCAGTGAGGCCATATCGATTACAAAGCGATACTTGACGTCGCTCTTCAGCATACGTTCGTATGCTTCGTTGATTTTTTGCATGGGAATTACTTCCACGTCGGAGGTTATGCCGTGCTCAGAACAAAAATCAAGCATTTCCTGGGTTTCCTTCACGCCGCCGATCAATGATCCCGCGAACTGGCGCCGTTTAAAGATCAGGCTGAACGGTTGTACCGGCGGGTCTTTTTCCGGGGCCCCCACCAGGGTCATCGTTCCATCGCGCTTGACCAGCGCCAAGTAGGCGTTGACATCGTGCGGCGCCGAGACCGTATCCAGAATGAAATCGAAGCTGTTGAGGTGCTTCTCCATCTCCGTGGGGTTCTTAGACACCACTACCTCGCTGGCCCCCAGCCGCATCGCATCCTCTTTCTTCCCCGGCGATGTAGTGAACAGGACGACGTGAGCGCCAAACGCGTGGGCCAGTTTTAACCCCATGTGCCCGAGTCCGCCCAGGCCTACAATTCCCACCTTCTGGCCTTTTCCCACCTTCCAATGCCGTAGCGGCGAGTAGGTAGTGATTCCCGCGCACAGCAGCGGCGCCACGCCTGCGGGATCGAGATTTTCCGGAATGGTCAGCACAAACCTCTGGTCCACCACTATGTTTCGCGAGTAGCCACCGTAGGTCATGCCTCCGAGATGCTTGTCCGCGCTGTTGTAGGTGCCGGTGAATCCCGGCTCACAGTATTGCTCCAGGCCTTCGCGGCAGCTCTCGCAGACCCCGCAGGAATCAACCAGGCAGCCCACCCCGGCCAGTTGGCCCGGTTTGAAACCCTTGACCGCGGCGCCGATGCGCGTTACCCGTCCTACGATTTCATGACCAGGCACACACGGATAGACAGTGTTCTGCCATTCGTTGCGTGCTGTGTGCAGGTCGGAGTGACAGACCCCGCAAAAAAGTATTTCGATCTCGACATCCTGCTCGCCTGGCTCCCGGCGGTGGAATGAGAATGGCGCGATTGCCTGCTGCGCGGATCGGGCGGCGTATCCTTTAATCTCTGCCACGAAGCTCCTTAGGGATGTTCGAAAAAAGATTTAAGCTCCCATCGCGGGCATGAGCGTGCGTCTTCCAGCGATGGACTAGTTCGATGCCAGACATTCCACTTGGATTCAGTTCCCGCGGCCCGCGTAGCTGCAATATTTATAAGGATGAACTTGGCAGCGGCAAAATTGGTCTCATCAACAAAAGAAACGCTGGGCGGAATTTCGCCCAGCGAAGCGTCACCATCACCGAAACAACTACCAGTCTTGTCTCCACTCGCAATTCTTCTTAGAATCACAACCCTGCGGAGCCCGCAGTTCCAGAAGCGCCTTCAACATCAGCGGCATTGTCTTGGGCACTTCCAGCACTACTACCTGGGCCGGCTTTCCTGTTTCATGGTAAGCAATCCGGATAAAATGCTGGTGCTCCCGGTGCCGTACCAGGCCCACCACCAGCGCCGGAACGAACCCCAGGTGCCGGGTCAATTTGTAGGTGTACTGGTAGGATTCGATGGCTGCATACGGAATCACCACCCGGTTCGACGAATACTTGTACACCAGCGAAGTAAGCGATGAGGTGTCCAGCTTGCCGATGACGCCCACCGGCACCTCCTGCACCGTGCCGCCCACATACCTGACCTCGCCGTCTTCGACCGCCGCCGCACTCAAAGACAGCGCCATCACCACCGCAACCAGCATTAACTTTTTCATGCCACACCTCGTGATCTGAATTTCATTCCATCGGTTCAGCTTAGGCGCGGCGGCCTAAAGGCTGGTGAGCGGTTGTGACACTTTCGACAATGTCACAAGGGAGGAAAAAGGAGACACTCCCCCGGGGGTTGTCATTGCGACCGAGAATGGATTTACTCCGAGCCTGCCGGCCGGCGAATAAATGCCTCGTAGCTGCGCAATTCTTCGAGCGAAGATTCCGCCAGCAGAGAAAACACGATGACGCGGCCCAACGTGTTCTTAGCGCCCGCCGTGCGCGCACGCTGGCCCAGCGAAGCAATCGCGGAATTCTGCGCCGTCACCATGTCGGTCACTACCGCGGCCATCTGGCTCAATCCCCGGTCCCAACCGGGCGCGCGCGCGTCACGAAAAACCAGGCCATCGGGATGGAAACCCGCAGCCTCCATCATGGTGCGGCCCAACTTCAAGAATTCGGGCAATCGCGACACCACCGCAACCAGTGCCTCCGGGCGCGCCGGCAGCCATTCCGCCAGCGAAGCCGGGACCGAACGCAACCGCAAAGTGAGCAGTTCCGTCCCGCCCGGCAGCGCCTTCCGCACCACCGCCTCCTTGTGGGGCAGTGCCACCGTAATGGCGCCACTCAGTGCAACTTCCCCCAACTGGCTGGCAGGTCCCGAGCCATCCAAATCGCATCCCGAAACTGGAAACGTGACCACCTGACGGATCTCAGCCATCACGATCTCGCGCAACTCTTGGTCGGGCTCGACGACGAGAAAATGATCGGGCGGCTGCAACCGCAGCCACCGGCGCAGGCGCGCGCGCACCGCCGGCAGGTCCGCGCCCTGTTCGTGGGCAGAATGCAGCAGGTTGGCAATGAGGTGGTCGAGCGCCAGCGCTGGCGTCAAGGGCCCCCTTGGTTTGCGCTTGCGTACGTAAACGCCGCTGCCGCGACGCAGCTCAACCCAACGGCCATGCTCCAATTGCCGGTACGCCGCGCTGATCGTATTGGAATGCACATTGAACCGCCGCGCTAACTCGCGCGTGCTTGGCAGCCGTTCCCCCGGCCGCAGGTCGCCGCTCAGGATACCCAAGACCACCTGGGTGACCAGTTGTTCTCGAATCGAGACCTCACTGTTACGGGCAAACCAGAACCGCATGGCCCCAATATAAACCGTTCAACCGCTCCAGATGGTTAAAGGATGGAGCTGCCGGAAGCTGGAGCAAATCCGCCCGGCGCGACACGCGGAAACAAATTCTTTACACAAAGTACTTTGTATGCTAAAGTAACTCTCATGATTTCCCCTGATGCTCCATTTCTCAGGCCTACACCTCGCCCCTCCATCCCCAGCGAGATGCTGAATCCTCCGCCGCTCCATCTTCCGAAAGCGGCTTCGCGGAACTCTCTGCCTTTCGCTGCGATTGAGCCGAACTATGCCCTGCTGATCAATCCGTTCTATCCCAAGGACCCGAATGCCAGCTTCGGCAAGCACGTCCTCACGCCCACCCTGGCGCTCACCAGTTTCGCGGCCACCACGCCGGCGCATTGGCGAGTTGAGTATTGGGATGAGAACCTGCTCCACGGGCGACCCCCGCATCAGCCCATGCCCCAGGTCGTAGGCATCACCGTCCACTTGACTTTTGCAAAACGGGCGTATGAACTGGCGCATTGGTACCGTGCGCGCGGATCCAAAGTGGTGCTTGGCGGCCTGCACGTGCTTTCCTGTCCCGATGAATGTGCTCCGCACGCCGACGCGCTAGCGCTGGGAGACGGGGTCCAACTCTGGCAGCGCATCCTGCACGACATCGAAGCCGGCGCCCTGCAGCCCCGCTACACCGCGACTTACGAGAACGATTATCGCGATGATCCCGCTCCGCGGCGCGCTATCCTGCCGCGCGCCAGCTTCCTCACCACCACCAGCCTGATTGCAACCCGCGGTTGCCACAACCGCTGCGGGTTCTGCTACCTGGCCACTGACGGGCTGCGCATGCCCTATCGCATGCGCCACGTGACCCAGGTGGCCGAAGAATTCGCTGCCGACAAGCAGCCCTATGCGGTCTTCATCGATAACAATCTGGGGTCGCGCCGCGATTATCTCCACCAGCTATGCGGCGCGCTGCGCCCGCTCAATAAAATATGGAGCGCCGCCGTCTCTATCGACGTAACCGACGATGCCGCGCTCATCCGCAACATGGCCCTGGCAGGCTGCACCGGCGTCTTCGTAGGCTTCGAATCGCTCTCCGACCAGAACCTGAGCGACGCGCGCAAGAAGACGCCCAAGACCGCCGATTACGCGCGGCGGGTCCGCATCCTGCATGATTGCGGCATCCAGGTGAACGGATCGTTCGTGCTGGGCTTCGATCACGATCGCAAAGATACGTTCGCCATCACCGCGCAATGGATCGAGGAGAACCGGCTGGAATGTGCCACCTTTCACATATTGACTCCGTACCCGGCCACGCCGCTGTTCGCTCAGATGGAGACCGAAGGCCGCCTGCTGCACCGCGACTGGAGTCTCTATGACACCAGCCACGCCGTCTTCCAGCCCCGTCACATGTCGCCCGAGGAGTTGGAGCAGGGTTACGCCTGGATGTACCGCCGCCTGTTTTCCAACGCCTCCATCTGGCGCCGGCGGCCCGAGGATCCATCGGCCGTGCCCGCTTACCTGGCCATGTCCTACCTATACAAGAGATCAAATCCGGCGTGGCACTGGTTGATCAAGCACGACATGGTGCATGCGGTGTGGCGTCCGCTGGTGGAGGTAACCCGGTGGCGCCATGTACGCTATCGCCGGAAGCTCGCGCAATCTGAACCACGACTGTTCGGCGCCGGGCAGGTGGTTTCGGCAGGGGTCTAACTTTGCGACCGTGATTGCGGAAGGTTCTCTTTCCCGATCGGTTCGACGCACTTGGCTTGAAGGAGAGTAATTAAAAGCAGGCCGATGGATAATGGACGTTCAGTTCATTCTTTTCCGAAAGCAAAAGAATCCGTCGTGCCAAGCTCTCCATCGTAGTGGGGTCGGTATGAAAACCCCCGTGTGTAGTTGCCTGGCTTCGGCTGTCCCGCAAGCCATTATTCGTTTGCGAATAAATAAATTTAATTAAGTCCTTCAGATCTGCATTCTTGATGATCGATATCTCCATTCCCAACAAATCCGTGTCAATCTTTTTTTCGAGTGCTTTATAAATCAAATATAAGAGGGACTTTTGATAGGGATGGCATGAAGGGTCCGCAAGTTCCAAACTATTTCTCATGGCAAATACCCTCATTTCGACCACCTTTCCGGATTTCAATCCATCCGTATAGCTGCGCCTGAAGTCAGGGATGTTGATTGCCGGAGCAAGTAACTGGGCTGACTTGAATTCAATGTCTTTTCCCTGGGCAAGGACAGCAGGAAGAAAAAAAGAATGGAAAATAGCCCCGGCGCTGTGTCCGATGGCGTGCAGTTCTATTTTGCCCGGATATCCATCCATGAGCGCCTTCAGTTTCTGTGCAACATACAGGGCGCCCGCACCCTTCAAGCTGCCATTTTGTGCGTTCACCTTCATCTCGCTCCACACGCCCCTGGCAGAAATACGAGCGATTTTCTCTATCAAGTCGTCAGACCACAACAATTCGAGATTGAGTTTCGGCAAGAAGAGGTCGCGGATCGTTTCCAGAAGTCCGGTCTGCCACACAAAGAAGAGGGGGTAAATGCCATTTTGCCTCCAGAAGTTAGCGTCCATCCGAACTTGGGCGATGGCTGCGGTTTCGGAGACTAGACCTCCGTGAGCCCACATCATTAGTCTCAGGGGTCTGCCGGGTTCGGCGTTGTTGGCCAGTGTCTCCAATCCGTCGAAAATGCGATCGACATCTTTACGAGTCGTCGAATAATGATCGGTTTGTGCAAATTTACCGTTTCTAAGATTGATGTAATAAGGTCCTATCGAGTGATCCTGTTTGTTTTCGAGTGGTGTTCGGCCGGCAACCAGCGTTTCGAAAGAGGCCGGATACGATTTGTCTGACATGGCGTCCCCCTTTGTTCTCGAGCCAGCGGAGGTTTCCTCAACCGATCTTCGCCGGCAGGAGATCCAGAAATTCCCTGCAGGCCCCGGTAAACTCCCCGTGGGTCTGGTCAATCAACGTGGGGCGAAGCGCCCGGTTGGCAAGCACCAGGAAAACAACGCTCGCCAGGAAAGTGCCGGCCGAAATCCATGCGGTGGCCGTGTCGGACACCCCCATGTACAAGTTGAGAAGTATCGTAGCCGGAATCCAAGCCACGAAAAGAATGCCGCCGATGATGAGATAACGTGTTCTTTCCCCGTGATGAATTTCGCAGAGCGGCACCACCATGCTCATCTTCTTCTGCACGATCAGGGCCACGATGGCATAGATCAAAATGCCGGGGAAGACAATAAGGATGTACATCCACGAAGGGTGCCAGCGAAAGTTACGCTTCCAAGGGCGGTCGGCCGGCGCACCGCATTTCACACAGTTGGCTGGCAGCGCGCCGCCGCGCGGGACGATCAATTTTTTTCCGTCACTGCTTGCCGAGGGGACCAATGTGGGCGTGGGAGGCGGGAAGGTCATGGCCTCACCATACCAGCAGATCCTGATTCTGGAAATTTTATTTAGCTGGCGGTGGCGAAATCCGATTACAGAGTAGTATCTACATCATCGCTGGATTTTGTGTTTTGGGAATCGCCATGGGACGCCATGATCTGCCCTTACTGCCGTACTGAACTGGGTGGCCTCGAAGGGGGCGCCGAGAAGATCTGTGAGGGTTGCGGCACCCCCCATCACGAAGAATGTTTTGCCGAAAATGGCGGCTGCACCGTTTTTGGCTGCCGCTTCGCCCCGCCCGACGAGCCCAAAATCCACCTGCAGCCCGGCGAGTTCGCGCCGTCACACCCAACGCCAATGGCTGTTCCCGGAGACCGCTCCGCCATGGCGTTTACCGGTTTTGGCGATGTCCGCACCTACGCGCCGATGAGTCTCGGCGCAATCACACCTCACCCGGCCGGCGCCCGACAGGCGAGCACGCCGCCCCCGCCGCCATCCCGGCAGAGCGTAACCGAGCCGGCCCCGGTATCGATCGACACCACGCAACCGGTTCCCGAAATTCCCGTGGCCGCGCAAGAGGTTGACGAGACCCGCGGCTTGTTTCAGGAGTCGTTCGCCGCGCAGCCCAAGCGGCGTTCGACCTACATCGTCTTGGGACTGCTGCTAGGGATTTTCGGCGCTCACAGCTTTTATGCCGGCTACCGTCTTCGCGGAATCATACAGCTCTCCCTGACCGTTCTCACTCTGGGATACGGAGCGCTGGTAACTGCTATATGGACCCTGGTAGAAATCTGCACTGTCAAACATGACAGCAACCACGTGGAGTTCGATTAAACGGAATGTGAAGCAGCAGTTTGCGGTGCATCGCATCAGGGAATGGTGATCTTACTGGCCCACGGATCCGTCTCCACTGCCGGCAGCGTAACCGGCGCGCTCTCCACCGGCCTGACTTCCTCCGCCGTCGGCGGGGCCACCGGCCTCGAATCCACCGGCAGCAGATGGGAATTTTGCGCCGCCCACTTAGCCGCCAGCCCGTTGAGCGGGCTCTTGGTGTTGAACTCCTGGTAGGAGATCATTCGACCGATGCGAACGATGAGGTCGTCCAGCCCTTCCGACGCGGCCCAAAAATCCCCGATACAAACGCTCGAATCGTCGAAGTTCGGATGAAATACGGGAGTCAGCATACGACACTGTGGCGCGCGCCGTGGGTATCCCAGAGAGAGGCTGACTTCCATCACATGAGTGTCTCGCTCCAGGATGTCGCCGGATGGGACCACGTACAGGCCGCGAAGCTTGTACGTCACCCGGTACACCTCGGGGGGCATCCCCGCGCTACCGCTGATCTGGATGGGTTCCCAGCCTTGAAAACGGCGGGTCAGCATTTCGAAATCGAGTTTGAGGCGGCGCACCCGCGGAGAAAGCATGCTCAGTACATACCCCAGTGCGGCAGATTTCGCAAAATTCCAAAGACGAAGATCAGCATCGCGATCACAGCATAAGCCCTCCTCGGAATCTTCAAAGCGATGAACCCGCCGGTGCGAAGAAAGGAAACGTATTGCGCGATGCCCCACATCAGCAGGAAAGGAAACAGCGCGGTAAACACCGGATTCAGCGCCATCGCTTCAACCCACCGCAGATGCAGCAGCGCATGCAGCGCCCGCGTGCTTCCACACCCGGGACACTCCCAGCCGGTAAGCTGAAAAAAAGGGCACGAAGGATAAAAAGAATTTTCCCCCGGCGGAACCTCGTATACCATCACCAGCGCCAGCATGGTGGCGGCAGCCGCGGCATGGGCGCCAAGTCTCTTCCGCAGCGATATCACGCCAGCATTCCTTGCGGGTTGTTGTGCCGCTTCGTAATCTCATTGAAGTGGTACTGAAAGTAAACACAGTTGAAGAAAAACACCATCACTCCGCTCAAGTGAAGCCCCATGGGCTCCCGTGAGTTGTAATAATCTTCGAGTGACGACGCCATATTGAAGGAAGCGTACACGAACAAAATGAACCCCGCGATTCGTAAAAGAGGCTCGATCGTAATCAATAATTGGTTATGGGTGAGCGCGGCGGTAATGCCCATTCCGATAGGTAACCCGATGGCGACCAGCAAATAGATCAGCAAAATCTGCTGCGCCTTGCTCTTTGGATCAATCTTCTTGACGAACGCAGCCTGGATAAATATCCAAATGATGAAGAATATCCCGCACGTGAGAATGCCGAACAGAAGCACCAGACCCCAATGAAGGTTGGGAGGGGTGGCCACCGGCATCATCATCCCTGGCTCTGCTCCGCCGTATGACGTAGGCAATGGCTGGGGAGCGGGAATGTTTCCTACAATCTGCGAAACCGGCAGCAGATCGATCATGCCTTCACTGCGGCACAGGTCTGAGGGCGAAATCTCACCCGACTTAACATAACGCTGCAAGTCGGCCAGCGTGTACGGACCATATTCTTTATCATCGCGCTTGATGAAATAATTCATTCACCCCTCCAATTCACTTTCAATTCCGCTCACGACTTCTGCCGCTCCTGGTAACGGAATGCGTAGCGCCCGATCTGGATCAGGTCTCCACTTTGCAGGATGCGACTGTGGGTCGGCTGCCCTGAGACATAAACTTCGCCCAGGGCGTTGAGCTGCACCCGCGAACCGCGCATTTCCAGGGAGGCGTGGTCGGGAGCGACGCTGGGGTCCTTGAACAGGTAGATATCGCATTCCTGGCGGCTGCCAATCGAAGTGAGCTGCTTATAAAGAATGAACTGCTTCCCCGCCAGCGGGCCGGATGCGACATAGAGCCAGCGCTCTTTGAATGCGCTTTCCACGATCCCGATGGCCACGCCGGTAGCCAGGCCGACCAAGCCAAAGCCGACTGCGCGGTTGGGCGCGCCACCACCGGTGGCGATTGCGATCGGGTCAAAGATGCAGCCGCCGATTCCCGCGCCGATCAACCCGCCGATCACACCGTACTTCCCTTGCTGTACCGACTTACCGATCAGCCCATACACAATCCCGCCGGCGACGCCGAAAACCGCCCATGCCAAACCGCGAGATGCCCAGAATGCCGGGTTGTGCGCGCTCATGACGCCCAGCGCACGGACGACTTGCAGCACGACGTTGAATACGATGTTGGCGATGCCGTAAAAGATGAAGCCGAAGATGGTTCCAATCAGCAGAGCGAGCCCGCCGCGGGTAAGCGCCCGCTTGACCGAACGCTCGACCATACTTTCCGAAACGCTTAGAAAAACGCACATCAGAGCCACTACCAGGGGGACCATCAGAACATCGCCCCAGCGCGTCTGTCCGCCATCGGAAAAACCCGGCTCACAAATTCCCCAGCCGATGAATGCCCCGAAAAACCCAGCAATGCCGAGATAACACCACGCCTGGAGAAAGACCGATCCCTTCTGTTCCGCAACCTCCGGCACTGTAGTGGGCTCCTCACGAATGCTCCCATAAACCCTTGCCTTGCCTTCGGTGGCGGAAGGCGGCACGTTTTGGGGGGCAGCGATGGAGACGGCGGCAACGTCTTCCAGCGTGATCTTGATTCCGTTTTTTTCGCTATCCAGGTTCATGATTACCTCTTCGATCCGGGAGGGTTGGGTGGAACAGCGGGCTGCACGCCGGAGGCGCCGGGGATTGGAAAAGGGTTACCCTGATTGCCGCACAAACCGCGCACTGCTTGTCTCAGGCTGCCCCCATGCTCTAACGGTAGATCAACAACCCGGCCATTAACGCAATCCTCTACTCCGTGAACGTATCCCGTAACGAAAGGCTTCTCGGTCCTTAACCTGGACATCAGAATCATGGCCGCAACCCCAAGCAACAACATTGCCAGGTGGCTCAGTGTGAGGTTTGTCCATCGCACCCAGTGGTTGGGCGCGGTAGTCTTGCGAGAAGGCGGAGCCTCAGCAGAATTGATCGACCAGTCAAGATCGTCCTGGTCGCCGCTCTCTTCTTTCAAGGCAAACGTGCCGCGGCGCTCCTCGCGGTCATCGGCCACGATGCGGTTCAGGCGCTCGATTTTGCCGCCCACCCAACCGAAACAGCCCTCTTCATCGGATACCGGATCGTATACCCAGGCAATTTGCAGCGGCGATGAGAAAAAGTTTTCCTGGATGAACAAATCATGTTCCGACAAGAATATTCCGAACGCGGGATGCGAATGGTACCAGCCGGCGATGCGATCATCAGGATACTCGCGGTCCTTGATCTGGTAGATGTGCTCCCACGTCTCCTGGGTGAAGGTGACGTGAGCTCCGCCTTGGCTTGCATTCATGCCCGCAATCGACGCGTGGATCCTGACCCGGCCGGCATCGTGATCGCCGATGAGGACCCCGCACACTTCGGTCTTGATGGAAGATCGGGCGTGCTGGCGGATGGCCCGCATCACCCCGGTGGCGATTTCCACCACTGGCTCCGCGCCGTTCTTGGCGGGTTTGCTCATGCTTGGTCCTCCCTGGGCACGCATCGCTGCAGAATGTCAGGCGCGTCCCCCGCAATCAGGTAGCCAATCTCTTCAAAATCATTGCGAGCAATGAACAGGTCAAATTTCGGCAGGCCGAGTTGATCCAGCGCGCGGGATCCAAAACCTTCGACCCCCGTATAGGAATGGATGGTCATCACCGTGCGCATGCTGCCATCTTTCGGGCAGCGTCCTTCCGCATAGCTCAAGCGACCCACCGGCACGAACAGTTCTTCCTCACTTCCGCAGGTGTTGCACCTGAGCTTGTGAACCACGTCGCGGCTGAATTCAATGACCGGGTTTGCGCTGCGCAAATCTGTCCGGGCGCGCTGGTGCAATGCCTCTAAAGTCAGTTCACTCGAGCGCTGGGGAAGCGAAATAACGCGGTCCACGGTGTGATGGCTCTGGCAGTTGGGGTTCTCGGTGTATTCCACGACGTATGAGCTGTGGTTCAGGCCCTCGAAGATAAAACCCTTTCCGGCCAGGACGGGCAGCCCGTGCAGCAACTTCACCGCCTCCTGCACTTCGATGGCGGCGATCACCGACGAAGTGGTGGGCGTGGTGGCCACTTTGCCCGCGGCAGCATCTTCGCGGGTCAGCAGGTTGCATGACATGCGGCGCTCCAGGATTTCCCAATCCGCTTCACCCAGCGTGCACTCATAACATGCCGGCTGTCCGGGAAGAAAGACCCGCGCCACGCCGTTGATGCCTTCAATGGCGCCATCAATCCACGGCCGGCCCAGTTTCCACGCCGACCGGTTGATCCACAAGCGCGCCTCGCGATTGTCGAGGCCCCCGATAATGATGTCCGCCCAGTCGAATAGGCCCAGTCCAAACTCTGAGGTGATGTTGCCGTGCAGCGCGGTGACCGTCGCATCGGGAGCGAGGCCGCGCAAGGCATCGGCCGCCGCCGATGTTTTGAACTTGCCGATGTCGCTTTCGCGATAAAGCACCGACCGCGAGAGGTTCGACAGTTCAATCGTGTCCAGGTCGACAACCACGATCTGGCGGAAACCCAGCAGCGCCAGGTTCTTCAGTATCTCGTTGCCCAGGGCGCCCGCGCCCACCACCAGGATGCGGGCCTTGCTGATCTTCTCCTGGTCCCACCAGTGAATCAGGCTGAAGCGGCTGTAGCGGCCTTCCGCCAGTTGTTTCGCCGAGATTGCGATGCGAGGGGGCGGCGGCACTTTATCCCGCCGTGATCTCGGGTTGCAGGCGCAGAATGTCGCCTTCCTTTACCGCGGCGTCGCCCAGGCTCTGGCTGTCTTGTATCTGCCGTCCCGAGTTCTTGTGATGGAACTTGTAACTCAACGGCGCGCCATCGGGACCGGTTTTCGGCAGGTTGAGCTTCTCCACCAGGACAGCGATGATCTTGTTGGCCGGAGCATCCACCGGCAGCTCCACCGGCACGCGCTTGTTTTCCGTCGAATCGTAAACCGTGACATTAATAGTGGACATGATTGCCTCTTTCCCGCGCCCGCTCTTCCGGGCTGATTCCCTCGCCAATGCTATTCGCTATTACAAACTCTTCGCCGAGCTTCGATACAACCCTTGCCAGATTGCCGATTATTGGGCCGCTTTGGGGGCTGGAGTTTCACGCGCGGCCCCGCATACGTTTTTGAAATTTGTAAGTTTTTCTTCGCCGGTCTTCTCGAAACTCCATCCGCCGGCGTCGTAAAGAACATCGGCATCCACCGCAAAATTCAGGTTTTCCGCGTTGGGCGCCACCGCCTTGTTGAAGGTGTAACTGACGATCGCCAGAAGCGTGCCCCGCGAATCATAAACCGGGCCGCCGCTATTTCCCGGGCTGATGGGCGCGGAGATTTGCAAGGTGCGGTTGGGCGCCAGCCGCGAAACAATTCCGGTGGACAAGCTGAAGTTCATTCCCTCCGGGTGGCCGATCACAAACACCGCATCGCCGGAACTAATGTCGGCCGCGTGCATGACCGGTTGGCAGAAACCGCCTTGTCCCTCGTGGCGGGGGATCCATAACAACGCCACATCGCTGGCGGTATTGCGGGCAACCACTCGCGCACCCGACCATCCGCCTTCCAGCGTAGAAAGCAAGACCTCGGAAGTGCTTCCTGCCCGGGTGGCCCACGATTCGCCGTCAATCACGTGGCGCGCTGTGGCGAACAAGTACCCGGCGGCGTCGGCTTGCAGAAGAAACGCGGTGCCGATGGTTCCCGAAGGCATGAGTTCTTTGCGAAACCAGAGTTTCTGCGGCGGCGAAGCGATGACCACCAACGGCTTGAGCGCCTTGGAAAGCTCCCGCAGCGTGATCGATGTGGGCGCCGGAAGTTGCGGAAAATCCTTCTTATCATCCAACTCAGCAAGCCCCGCCGAGATGGGGACGGTGCCCACACCGGTTGATACCACAAAGGCCATGGCCCCAGTGAACAGCGCGCCGCTGATTATAAGCAAGGTGCAGAAATAGGCGTCCCACAAGTGACGGGTACGCGGCGGCCGCGAACGAAATGCCACCCGGGTGATGATCGCCACCAGGCATAGGATCGGCAATACCAAAACCAGCACAGGGAGCGACAACCGGGCCCACAAGGGAATGCCGGAACCCACCTGGGGCGGTGGAGATGGAGCCAGCACCGTCTGCGGCTCGGGAATGCCGGCCACCTCTTCCTGGGTAACTACGAATTTTTCCATAGGTTAAGAGGGGCCCTTTTTTCATTCCAGTCCGCCCGCAGCCCCTTGCGAATGGAACCACGGCATAATCGAAAGCAATAGTAATCGAAGTCGGAGGAATTTAAACGAGTTCTTGCGGCGCCGGGATTTCAGGAGAGGTTGTCATGAAATGGGCTGAAGTGCCTGATGAAGACGCTTTTAACAGCTCGGAAACTTGTTATCAAGAGTAGAAACCCAACGGGCGGCTGGCACTCAAAGAATTTGGCGGAACCTATTCTCCGCCTGATTAGCGATCAACGATACATGCCGCGCGAGGGCGCGGCCAACTGTGCCAGGAATTTGAGACGTCCAGCCCAGGAGAATCCCAGCCACCACGAAGCGGCTGTTGTGGCGACTCTGGGCACAGGCCGCGAGGCTTCAGTCAAATCGAAGGATTAAGAACGCTTTGTTCGTGCCCACACCGCTTGCAGCGAAAAGGGATCGCAGATTCCCCTTCGTATGAATCGAAAAGGTAAGTGTGCGGCTCTCGGCACTTCGGGCAGAGCAGCAAAATCTTTTCATTCTTTGACATGCGCACCAGTGTGTCACAGATTACATAAAGGTGCTTGCCCGCGGGACTCCTCGTGTTCAATATTGTTCACAAAGCTTCAACATAAGAAGGCATTGGCCGGGGGCGACAATGCCCACAATAAGGGTAGAGGCTTGCGGTCGCCGGCCACAGAGGGAGGACCCAGAGTCCCCCGTTATTTTGATCCTCTACTTCATACAGGAGATAGCGTTCATCGCCCGCGTCTGGCCGCCCTGGCTGGGCGAAGTCAGTCGTGCAAAACGAAATTGAGCAGGGAGTTATGGATGTTCATGTGACCTTGGTCATATTCGATGAGACCCATCTTGCGGAAACGGTTCATGAAAAAACTTACGCGGGAGCGGGTGGTTCCCACCATTTCGGCTAATGTTTCCTGGCCGATATGGGGCACCACCGGCTCCGGCTTACCCGCCTTGCCATAGCGCGCCAGCAGCAGCAAGATGCGCGCCAGCCGTTTTTCACTCGAATTAAACAGCTGGTCAACCAGATCTTCTTCGAAGCGCGCGTTACGGGTAACCAGATACTTCACGAAGTAGTCGGAGAACGCATGTTCCTGGTGAAGAATCTTCAGCAACGCGCTGCGGGAAATTCGCGTGACCACACAGTCAGTAAACGCCGAGGCGGATGAAAGGCGTTTTAGCTGGCCGGTCACCGCGCCCTCGCCAAAAAAATCTCCGCCGCCCAGTATGGCGATCACCCCCTCCTTCCCGCGATTGGAGAGGACGGTGATTTTGACTTTGCCGCTCTGCACATAAAAAATGGAATCGCAAACCGCCCCTTGGGTGAAGATGCTCTGTTTCCTGTCGAAGTTCATGATCTTTCTGCCCGCGCCCCGCCCGGATACGAAGTTGAGAGCGACAAAAGCGTCAGGCTTTGATTTCATGGAGCTGCCCCTCTGGCAATCGTCCCGCAAGCCGATCAACCGCAACCCCGGGTACAGCGGCCAGGATATGGAGAACTAAATGCGGTGCGCTGGATGGTCCGCACCTTCGCCGCCAGCCATGCAGCAAATAGCTTAGGAAAGATTATACTGCGCCCCGCCCTTCGCGCCGCTGCTGGTGTACTCCCAAGCGCCAAATCAAAATCAACCCCAACCCCAAACCCAACCCCCGGAGCTAGGGGACAACGAAGAACAGAACTCAACCCCGACCCCGCGCTGCGGGGCTGGGGTTGCACTGCCCATCTTAAGCTCAAGCAAGGCTTATCGACGACGCCGGGGTTCCCCAGTTTGCACCTGGCTAAACCTCTGAGGGCTATTCGAGAAAGTTTTGAGGGTTAAGCTGCCTTAGCAGTCTGATCGTCGCTCTGGAGGCAGGGTGAAGCTTCACACCAGGCCAGGGATTCAGTGTCAGTCAGCCAGCAGCGGCGGCGGCGCTCCAACCACAACGCCAGGGCTATTAGCTCAAACTCCAGCGGCGCTGAAATTGAAATCGGCGCGGGCCCCGACACCACGATCACCTTGTATGGGCGAGGGACTCCCTTGGTGGGCCGGTTAGTTTGCGCTCCAGCATTGTAATTTCCCGGCGAGAATATTGATTCGATGAGGGCGATCGGGACTAAAGGCTCTGGAAGGCGGAACCCCTGGCATTCAATAATTGCGCATTTTGCCGGTACCGCGTTGGCTATATTTGGGCAGGCTCCCTCGCTGCAAACTCACCTCTTGGACGGGGCGGCGTGAGAGGCGGTGCTCCCACCAATCTCAAAACGTGGCGGCGGATGATGGAGTCTGGCAGCACGACTTGTCTTGCCTGAGCAATAGTGACCAGACCTTCTCCCGCCCTTCGCGATACCTTTCTTCGAGATTGCTCCATTCGCGAAGGTCCCTTGGGGCGGTTGTCTATAACCACGCTATGAAATCCGCAGCCCCGAACGTCCTCACGATCAATGGCGGTTCATCCAGTATCCGCTTCGCCGTGTTCGAGGCCGGAAAAGTGATGCGGCAGCGCCTCGCCGGAAAGATCGACCGCATCGGGTTGAGCGGAGCTACCTTGATCGTTGACGGAGCCGGAGTTAGCCCGCGAATGCTTCCCTGCAGCGCCGCCGGCAGCCATCGCGATGCCGCCAAGTTTCTATTGGACTGGCTCTTGACGCAGCCCGTCTTTTCCTCGGTCATAGCCGCCGGCCACCGGGTCGTGCACGGCATGAAACATTCGCGGCCGGAACGGGTCACACCAAAGTTACTCGCAGAACTGCATCGCATCACTCCTTATGACCCTGATCATCTGCCGCGCGAGATCGAGTTAATCGAGGAACTCGAGCGGCGCCTCCCCATGATCCCGCAGGTCGCATGTTTTGACACTGCTTTTCACCGCACCATGCCGGCGGTGGCCAGATTAATTCCCATCCCCCGGCGCTATGCGGCGAAGGGCATGGAGCGCTACGGGTTCCACGGCCTCTCCTTCGCCTATTTGATGGAAGAGCTTACCCGCCTCGACCCGGTCGCGGCAAAGGGCCGTGTGATCCTGGCGCATCTGGGCAACGGAGCCAGCCTGGCGGCCGTGCGCGGCGGCAAGAGCGTCGATACCAGCATGGGATTCACCCCGTCGTCGGGATTGGTGATGAGCACCCGCAGCGGAGATCTAGATCCCGGTATGGCCTACTACCTTGCGCGCACCCAGAAGATGACCGCCTCCAAATTTCAGCACATGGTGAACCATGAATCAGGATTGCTGGGCATTTCCGGCAGCAGCTCTGACCTGCGCGATTTGTGCTCCCGTGAATCTCGCGATCAGCGGGCCGCGCAAGCGGTACAGTTGTTCTGCTACCAGGTGAGCAAATGGATTGGCTCGTTTGCCGCCGCACTGGGCGGCCTTGACACTCTGGTCTTCTCGGCGGGTATCGGGGAGAACTCGCCGCTTATCCGCAAGCGCATTTGTAAAGACCTCGACTTTCTCGGCATCGAATTGAACTCGCTGCAAAACCGGTGCAATGCGCCGGTCATCTCGCAGGTGCTTGCTCCTGTTAAAGTGCGAGTCATCCACACCAACGAAGAACTGATGATTGCCAGGTCGGTGACTCGTCTGCTTAATCTCACCGTCGCTCGGAGAAAATAATTATGCCCGACACCCTCGATCCCGATCTCCTGCGAAAAATTGACGCCTACTGGCGTGCCGCCAATTACCTTTCCGTCGGCCAGATTTATCTTTGCGGCAATCCCCTGCTGAAGCGTCCTCTGGAGCTTGCCGATGTGAAGCACATGCTGCTGGGTCATTGGGGAACGACTCCGGGACAGAACTTTGTTTACGCCCACTTGAACCGAATCATCAAAAAGTACGATCTCGACATGATTTACGTTTCCGGCCCCGGACACGGCGGGCCGGTCGTCGTCAGCAACACCTATCTCGAAGGCACTTACAGCGAGGTTTACCCCGACATCAGCCAGGATGAGGCGGGGCTGCAAAAACTGTTTCTGCAATTCTCCTTCCCCGGCGGAATTCCCAGCCACGCATCCCCCGAGTGTCCGGGCTCGATCCACGAAGGCGGCGAACTAGGCTATTCGCTCAGCCATTCATTCGGCGCGGTTTTCGATAACCCTGAGCTCATCGTGGCCTGCGTCGTCGGCGATGGCGAAGCGGAAACCGGGCCCCTGGCCACGGCGTGGCACTCCAACAAATTTCTCGATCCTAAGACCGATGGCGCAGTGTTGCCCATTCTGCACCTCAACGGCTACAAGATCGCCAATCCCACAATTCTCGCCCGCATCACCCGCGAGGAACTGGAACAGTTGTTCCGAGGTTACGGGTGGACGCCGATCTTCGTCGAAGGGCACGAGCCCGCGCTGATGCACCAGGTCATGGCAGCGGCGCTCGATTCGGCGGTTGCGCAGATCAGGACTTTTCAGCGTGAAGCCCGCGGCAATTCGCAACTCACGCGGCCGCGCTGGCCGATGATCATCCTCAATTCACCCAAGGGATGGACCGGGCCGCAATCCGTTGACGGCGTACCGATAGAAGGAACCTTCCGGGCCCACCAAGTCCCGATCTCTGATCCGGCCAGCCATCCCGGCCACCTGCGGTTATTGGAAAACTGGATGCGGAGCTACCGTCCCGACGAGCTGTTCGATGGCCAGGGACGCCTGAGCGCGGAGCTGGCGGAATTGGCGCCGCAAGGTGACCGCCGCATGGGCGCGAATCCCCATGCCAATGGAGGGGTCCTATTGCGCGACTTGCGCATGCCAGACTTCTGCGATTACGCGGTCGCGGTGCCGCAACCAGGAATTCGCGGCATTGGAGATACCAAAGTCCTCGGCCCATTTCTGCGCGATGTGGCGAGGCTGAACGAAACTCAGCGGAACTTCCGCGTCTTTGGTCCGGACGAGACGCTTTCCAACGGTCTCGGAGCCCTGTTTGAAGTGACCCAGCGCCAGTGGGATGCCGCCACCATTGCGAGCGACGAATTTCTCGCGCCCAGCGGCCGGGTAATGGAAATGCTGAGTGAGCACCAGTGCGAGGGCTGGCTTGAAGGTTACTTGCTCACCGGACGCCACGGCATCTTCAATTGCTACGAAGCGTTCATTCACATCGTCGGCTCGATGTTCAACCAGCACGCAAAGTGGCTGAAGGTCACGTCGCACTTGCCTTGGAGGCGCAAGATCGCATCCTTGAACTACCTGCTGTCTTCGCACGTATGGCGCCAGGACCACAACGGTTTTACCCACCAGGACCCAGGCTTCATCGACCACGTGGTGAATAAGAAAGCTGAAGTGGTTCGCGTATATCTGCCGCCGGACGCCAACTGCCTCTTGTCGGTCATGGACCACTGCCTGCGCAGCCGCCACTACGTGAACGTGGTGATCGCCGGCAAGCATCCGGCGCCGCAGTGGCTGCCGATGGATGCCGCGGTGGCCCATTGCATCGAAGGCATCGGCGTGTGGCAGTGGGCCAGCAACGATCGGGAAGATGCTCCCGATGTGGTCATGGCATGCTGCGGAGATGTGCCCACTCTGGAAACCCTGGCCGCTGTCTCAATCATGCGCGAAAATCTTCCCCAGTTGAAAATTCGGGTGGTCAACGTGGTGGACCTGATGAAATTGCAGCCCCAGAGAGAGCATCCTCATGGGCTGAGCGATTTGGATTTCGACCAGTTGTTCACCCGCGATAAGCCGGTCATCTTCGCCTTCCACGGGTATCCGTGGCTGATCCATCGTCTCACCTATCGCCGCGCCAATCATGACAACATCCACGTCCGCGGCTACAAGGAAGAAGGCACCATCACCACTCCCTTTGACATGACGGTGCTCAACGACCTCGATCGCTTTCACCTGGTAATGGACACAATGGACCGCCTTCCCCAGGCCGGGGAAAAAGGCATTTACCTGAAGCGGCAACTGAAACAAAAACTAATTGAGCACAAACAACACATCGAGAAATATGGCGAAGACCTTCCCGAAGTGCGCGAATGGAAGTGGAGCGGAGGCAGTCCAGTCGAAACGCCATGAAGGATCTGAATCAAGGCGCGACGACTTCGCAAGCAGCAAGCGGGCTTGGGGACCACCAGCAAATGGAAACCTGGTTGAAATCGGCAGCGCTACCCCGTAGCGTGAATCAGTGCAGAGCCATCGAGCGAGTACCCCCGCACCTCGTCACCACTGTGCTGCAGAGGTTAAGCAAGATATTTCTTTGGCCCTTCCTGTTCACTGAATCGAACCGCTCTGCGGTCTTCTACGCCTGCACGACATCCACCGCTTCGGGTGCATCGCGCCGGGTGACATCCCCCCACGTGATTATGATCGCCAGACTCCTGCGGCTCAAACTCCATGCGCTCGATGGTTTCACGTAACCATGAAGCCAAAGCGCCTTCAAGTTGCGCCTGGGTGCCCCAACGGTAAAGGGTGTCTAACGTCTCCCCCCGATGGTTAAGCTCGATGTGCTGGCAGGGGATCGATTCCGTGCGATGCTGGGCGGGCACAAACTGCATCAGAAGGCAATCCTGGCAAAGATTAGGCCGATTGGGGTCACTAAAGTTAGGGCAGCTAGGGGAGTCCAGGAATACTAGCGGGCGTATCCTCGGATTGCGGGGAGAGCGACCGTATCCGCCATCCTCTAGAAATTTCAGCTCGAACTTCAACGCTTCCAGGATATCGCTGTTATCTCTCGCCATTGAATTACCCTCCCCTTTAACCAGACCGAGTATGCGGCTGCAGGCCACCAGCCGGCGGTGAGCGCCGTCACAGCGAGCTGTGACATGCATCATGGCTGAGTGGAGATGAGGAGCATCGAATAAGAGCAAAAGAAAACGCAATACAAATGTCATAGTTACGGCGGCCTTGATAGGCTAGACTGAACTCGGAAGAAACCCCATGCTGCGTACTCTGGTCAATAACTGGTGGCTCTTCGCACTGCGCGGTTTGTTCGCCTTTCTTTTCGGCATGACCGCTCTGGCGCTGGTGACTATGTCACGTATGTATCTGATGAATGTGCTGGCTTTTGCCACCCTGGTGTTGCTGTTTGGAATTTTGGCCGGCGGCGTGGGCGTGATTACCACGATGGCTGCTTTGTGGGGTGCAGCCGAGTATGGTCACGCGTGGTTCCTTCTGGCGGACGGCATTGCCGCATCCGCGGTGAGCGCTTTCGTCATACTTTCTCCGAGTCTCACTTTTGGGCGGCTCGTCAACCTCATCGCGTTTTGGGCGATAATAATTGGAGTGTGTGAGCTGGCCGCGGGGATCCACCTCAAGAAGCACGTTGCCGATGAATGGATGCTTGCCGCCGGGGGCTTCATGTCTCTCGCCTTCGCAGGGTACCTGTTGCTCGGTTTCGCGGTGAATCCCGGTTCCATCTTGCAATGGCTGGGCTACTATGCGTTGTTTTCCTCGGCTTCGATGATCGCTTTGGCGTTGCGTTTGCGTGCGCTGCGACCTTCGCTTAATACCGCAGTGGCAGTGGGTTAGCCATGACCCCGTCGGAAACTCCTGCCGCCATTTCATTCCTCTCTGTGCTTCGGTGCCAGCGATTCCACACCACTGGGCTGATGGATTGCTCGCAGCAATGCCTCGAAGAGCTGAATAAATGCGACAAGCTTTGGAAAACGCAAGGCAGCTTGGTGGCCTATGAGAGGCTCGTTTGTGCCCTCGATTGCAATGATGTGAATATCCGGAGCGCCGCCGAACGATTGCTGGGGCGGGCATCGCCCAGACCGCATCATCCCTCGGTCCCGCGTACTTGATTGCCATCATCCCCGCCAGCTCCAGCGCAATCAGAAATTGCGCGCCAAGGCGCCGTGCCCGGTTCTCGGCAATTACCCGCCTTGAGTTCTGCCGGGTCTCGCTCACCCATGCAACAGAATTTTAGAGATGTGACGGCGAGCACATCCTCAAGTTCGTTCTGGTGTTGCAATGAAAGTGAAGAGGGTATGAGGCCAGGAATGAACTCGGGTTGCACGCAGTTGTCGTCGCATGAGCCTATGATGGGTAAGGTGCCTATGATCTCTCCTTACGGTGTTGAAATAATTGAAAGCTGCCTTACCTGCAAGGCACGGACGGATTTTCTCTTTTGCGACCTTCAGCCTGCTTCCCTGCAACTACTGGAGACGATCCATTCTGTAGCGACCTATCCCAAGGGGGCATTACTCTTTCTCGAGGGGCAGCCTGCCCGGGGAATCTTTGTCCTGTGTCACGGCCGCGCCAAGCTTTCGACATCATCGAGCGACGGCAAGACCCTGATCCTGCGTATCGCTGAGGCGGGGGAAGTATTGGGTCTGAGCGCCACGGTGTCGGGCAGGCCCTATGAACTCACTGCCGAGTTGCTGGAGCCGTCCCAGGCGAATTTCATCGCTCGACAGGATTTTCTTGACTTCCTTCGCAACAACGGCGAAGTGGCGGTTCGGGTGGCACAGGAATTATGCAACAACTATCACTCCGCTTATGCGGGGATCCGTTCCCTGGGCCTCTCCGCCTCGGCCTCAGACAAGCTGATGAAATTGCTCTTGCAGTGGAGCGAAAACACCGAGCAAAAAAATGGCGAGGTCCGCATCCAGTGCACTTTGACTCATGAAGAGATTTCGCAGCTCATCGGGGCCTCGCGCGAAACCGTGACCCGCGGCCTGGGCGACTTGAAGAAAAAGGGATTGATTGAGGTCAAAGGGTCAACTCTGGTGATCCATGATCGCGCCGCCCTGCAAAAACTCGTCAGCAGCTGATCGCCGACTATCGTCAAGGGTCCCGGTCCGCCCGCCACAAGGGAGATTCCGATGGTGTCGCCCCGGAGGCTGCCCTAGTTGGTGATCCTATGTTCGTGTCCCGGCCGGCTGATGGTGCGCAGCGAAAAACCCCTCGGTAAAAGTAGAGAGAATGTTGAGCGACGAACAGGTGCGTAGGTTATTGATGACGGCTTCATTCGCGTTGATGAAGCCTTCCCGCGTGAGATCGCAGACAATGGCCTTGCCGCCCTTTGGCATGCTACCGGGTGCGACTCGGACGACGTGGCAACATGGAGCCGTCCGATTATCCGGGTCGGAACCGTCAACGACGTGGAGGGCACTCAGCCGCTTTCGTTCCGGGAGGCAGCTAACACTCCCACACTCTATGACGCGTTCGACAAGCTGGTGGAACCGGGGCGGTGGTTACCCCGCCCGAATGTCGGCAACTTTGCTGTGCGCTTCCCCTCGAACGCCGACCCAGGCGACCTTGGATTGCACGTCGATCTCAGCTTTCCTGGCGAGACCTCCCCCAAGATTAAGTTTCTCAGCGGCGAGCACAGACAAGCCCTACCATATTGAATATCGTTTTAGGGAAGCCAGGACCGGTCACTACCGCTGGCACCTGGGCCGGGCTCTTCCGGTAACTAAAGACCGCGGGGCTATCGTCAAATGGTTTGGCACTGCCACCGACATCCAGGAGCAGAAGAGCGCGGAAGAGGCGCTGCGCAAGACGGAGAAACTCGCGGTAGCCGGGCGCCTGGCTGCCAGCATCGCGCATGAAATCAACAATCCGCTGGAAGCCATTACTAATCTTTTGTTCCTGATCCAAAGCTGTAGCTCGGTGGAAGAAGCGCACAACTACTCCGACACCGCGCAAAAAGAATTGGCGCGCGTCTCAGAAATCGTTACCCAGACGCTGCGCTTTTACCGCCAGCCCACCAACCCCGCGCCGGTCGATATTAGTGAGTTGCTCGATTCGTTGTTACTGCTTTATCACGCGCGCCTGCTTACCCGGGGCGTTACGGTGCTGAAGCGCTATCGCGCAACCGAACCCATCGTCGGATTTTCAGGGGAACTGCGGCAACTCTTCGCCAACCTGATCAGCAATGCCCTGGATGCTTTAAAGCCCGGGGGGCGGCTGGCGGTGCGCACGCGAAACGTTCGCAGGCTGGCTGGCTCTGCGGACCTGAGTACCGGTGTAAGAGGTACGGCGGCGGGATCCGCTGAGATCGAGGGCGTGCAGGTGATCATCGCCGACGACGGCAGCGGGATGCCGCCGGAGGTAAAAGAGCACATTTTTGAACCCTTTTTCAGCACCAAGGGCGCAACTGGTACGGGGTTAAGACTTTGGATCAGCGCCGAAATCCTGCAAAAGCACGCCGCGCGCGCCACCGTGAAAAGCAGGGTGAATTCCCGACGTGCAGGGGGCACGATCTTTCGCATTTTCCTTCCGGCTAATCACGTTCCCGCGGAAAACACATCGGCCTCAACCCTGGCTACGCCTCCACCCGAGCAGCTGGGGAGTAGGACGAATTGCGCAGGTCCTGTGTTGCGCTTTACGCTTCCCCATCAGCGTTTTCAGGATTGGCTTCCACTCCGCGCTTCAACTAGCAGACCAGTCCCTGGAGTACGCGAATGAAGAGTTTATGCGAAGTCGGGTCGTTGATCTCGCACAATTTCGAGACCAACAAGTGAGGGATAGACTGTATGTATAGCTTGCTGACTGCATCCGGAATTCCCGATGAAACCCCTGGCTGCAGCGCGGAATTTATTACTCGCCTGATTTAGCGGTCAACGATGTATGCCGCGCAAGGGCGCGACCAATTGCGCGGGGAATTTGAGTGTGTCTAGCCCAGGAGCATCCCAAGCCACCGGCAGCCTCTGTGGTCGCGACTCCCTGCAATAGCCGGGAGGCGTTGGTCAAATCGAAGGGTTGAGAACGCTTTGCTCGTGCCCACACCGCTTGCAGCGAAAAGGGATCGCAGATTCCCCTTCGTATGAATCGAAAAGGTAAGTGTGCGGCTCTCGGCACTTCGGGCAGAGCAGCAAAATCTTTTCATTCTTTGACATGCGCGCCAGTGTGTCACAGATTACATAAAGGTGCTTGCCCCCCGGGACTCCTCGTGTTCAATATTGTTCACTTCTGCCGCGCCCAGGCGAACGAAGTCTAGCCATGGTCAAATCCCCTGGGCAGGAAAAAGGTCGGTCGCTGACGATGCCCCTACCATTGAGCAACCCTGTGTCCTTTTACTGAAGGCCACTGCCCGATTCGCCGGCGGTTTTTTCGTCGTCATGACTTCCGGGAATCAGCACAATCCGGCCGAAGTTCCCATCCATCCAGATTGTGAAGAATTCTGTTGAAACCCAGTTTATTCGTGGTAGGGTCGAAAATAGGAATGCTCGCTCGCTTATTCCTAAAATTCATTCTGGGTGTGGCAGACCCTTTGATTTCAATGCTTTATACCCAAGGAGCTTCATTATGAAGCGCCATAATTGTTTGTATTCAGCCCTGGCTTTGATGTTTCTGTTTGCGGGATCTTCTTTAATGGCTGTTGCCGCCGATACCCCGGCGGCGATGAGCAGTCCCACGCCGGGAAGCACCCTGGCTTCTACCACTCAGACTTTTACCTGGAACGCGGCGACGGGCAGCATTGATGAGTACGCCATTTATGCAGGCAGCACAGCGGGCGGTTATGATCTCGGCGCCCAGCACGTGCCGGCCAGCTCGCTCTCATACACCTTCACCACCCTGCCGGGCAATAGCAGCACCATCTATGTCCGGTTGTGGAGCCACCTGTCGGGCGATTGGGTGTATATCGATTACACCTTTAAGAGTGTTAATGCCGGCGCGACAGCCACCATGAGCAGTCCAACGCCGGGAAGCACCCTGTTGTCCACGACACAGATCTTCACGTGGAATGCGGGAAGCGGCAGCATCGATGAGTACGCAATTTATGCCGGCACCACCTTGGGCGCTTACGATCTCGGCGCCCAGCACCTGTCGGCCAGCACATTGTCCTATAGCTTTGGAAACCTCCCGGGCGGCGGTAGCATCATCTATGTCCGGTTGTGGAGCCACCTGTCGGGCAATTGGGTTTACAACGATTACACCTATGCAGGCTGTAGTAGCTGCACGGCGTCAGTTCCGGCAACCATGAACGGCCCCACGCCCGGATCTACCCTGACCTCCACCACCCAGACTTTCACCTGGAATGCGGGGACAGGCAGCATCGACGAATACGCAATATACGCCGGCAGCACGGCGGGAGCATACGATCTGGGCGCGCAACATGTGCCGGCCACCACCCGTGCCTATAGCTTCTCCAATCTTCCTGGCAACGGCAGCACCATCTACGTCCGGTTGTGGACCCACCTGTCGGGCAACTGGGTTTACAACGACTACACTTATAAGAGCGTTCCCGCCGGTGCAGCAGCTACCATGAGCAGCCCAGCGCCGGGGAGCGCCCTGGCTACCAATACCCAGACTTTCACCTGGAAGGCGGGGACAGGCAGCATCGACGAATACGCTATTTATGCCGGCACCACGGCCGGAGCTTACGACCTGGGCGCACAACACATATCGGCCAGCACTCTGTCCTATAGCTTTGGAAACCTCCCGGGCGGCGGCAGCACCATCTATATCCGGTTGTGGAGCCACCTGTCGGGTAACTGGGTTTACAACGATTACACCTATGCCGGCTGTACTAGCTGCACGGTGCCAGTTCCGGCCACCATGAACAGCCCCACGCCCGGATCCACCCTGACCTCCACCAGCCCGGTTTTCACCTGGAATGCGGGGACAGGCAGCATCGACGAATACGCAATTTATGCAGGCAGTACTGGGCCTGGCGCTTATGATCTCGGCGCACAACATGTATCCGCCAGCACATTGTCTTATAGTTTCGCGAATCTGCCGGCCAACGGCGGCATCATTTATGTCCGCTTATGGAGTCACCTGTCGGGCAACTGGGTGTACAACGATTACACCTATAGAACCTGCTATGCATGCAGCACGAACTTCGCCGCTTTCATGAGGATCCCTTCTCCCGACTACCCATACAAACTGACTTCCACAACTCAGACCTTCACCTGGTATCCGGCGACGGGTGACTTCGACGAATACGCTATCTATGCCGGCAACACACCCGGCGGTTACGATCTGGGGGCCGAACATCTCCCCACCAGCACTCTGTCCTATACTTTTTCGAATCTTCCGGGTTACGGCAACGACTTCTATATCCGGTTATGGACGCACCTGTCAGGCAATTGGGTGTACAGGGATTACACCTACACAAGCTGTAGCAACTGCGTGCCACCGCAAACCATCCACGTTCCCGCGGACCAGTCGACGATCCAGGCCGCCATCACCGCTGTATCCGACGGAAGCACGATCCTGGTAGCTGCCGGCACGTATAAGGAGAACATCAACTTTAAAGGCAAAGCGGTGACCATCTCGAGCGACGATGGGCCGGCCACCACCATCATCGACGGCGGGCTTAAGGGGGCGGTGGTAACTTTTAAGAATTCCGAAGGCAACGGGTCTGTTCTCAACGGATTCACGATTCAGAATGGCTCGGTTACTTCTTTTTCCGGCGCAGGAATTGTCATCTCCCATGCTTCACCGAAAATTACCCACAACGTAATCACCAACAATCCAGGTTGTGGTTACGGCGAGGGAATCGGAATCGATTATGGGTCGCCCATCATTCAAGGCAACACCATCAGCGCCAATGGCAGCGCCATTAGCGCCTATTGCAATTCCCAGGGCGCAGCGATTCATGTCGATGGGAATTCTTCGCCTCAGATACTAGACAACCAGATCTCAGGCAACCAGGGATCCTCTGTGATTGAGTTCTATTCAACGGTAGGGGGTCTGCTGCAAGGCAACTCCATCACAGGAAATATAGGCGCGCCGATTTCCTCTGTAACGAGTCCCCATCCCGATATCATCCAAAACGTTATCACCGGTAACACTTCAGTCGGTGGCGGTGCAATTTATCTAGATTCTATTTATCGAGCTTCCCCGTCATCGGTTTTGAACAATACAATCGCCGCCAACAAAGGCACGGGTTCGTACATTTCAGCAGCAGTGGAAATTAGCGAAAACGACTCGCTGGTGCGCGTACTGAACAACGTGATTTCCACCCAGCCCAACCAGGCTGGTATGAACTGCAAAGCATACCCCGACTCAAATGTCCCATCCGTAATCAGCCACAACGACATCTTCAGTCCGGGGGCGGCCGCCTTCCTGGGGACATGCGCATCGCAATCAGGCGTCAACGGCAACATCGCTGTGGACCCTGGATTTGTGGATCCCGCTCGCAATTTCCATCCCGCGGCCTCCTCACCATTGATTGATGCCGGAGACAATTCCGCTGCTTCCCTTCCGCCAAATGACCTGGAAGGCTACAACCGGTTGGTGGACGGAAGTGGTCGGGGCTCGGCGGTTGTAGATATTGGGGCCTACGAGTACCAGGGAACCACCACCATGACAGTGGCCCCGGTGGCGCTTAGTTTTCCGGATCAAAAGGTTGGGACTGCCTCGGCTCCGGCCGAGGTCCTGGTCAATAATACCGGCGCCAATCCCCTGCTGTTGGGCTTTCAGATTGGGCCCGACTACTCTTTCACGACCGATTGCGTTCCGCATTCTGTCGCTCCGGCCGCAACTTGCAAGTTGCGCGTGAGCTTTTTCCCCACCAGCGCAGGCGCTCACCCTGAAAGCCTGGTTCTTAAATCAAACACGGGCAGCGACATTACCATTTCCCTGCAGGGCAACGGTATTACCCCCGCCGTCCAGTTGTCGCCTAATCCGCTGGTTTTCCCCGATCAGGCGGTAGGCTCGGCTAGCTTGCCTCAGCCGGTCACCCTGCAGAACACCGGCCCTGCAACTCTTAACGTCACCAGCATTGCCGCCGTGGGTGACTTCAGCCAAACTAACAATTGCTCGGTGGTCCCTCCCGGCGGCTCTTGCTCGATCAGCGCCGTGTTCACGCCTGGAGCCCGCGGCGCCAGAACAGGGTCATTGCAGATCACCGATGATGCTCCGGGAAGTCCTCACAGCGCAGCTCTCTCGGGTAAAGGGATCGGGCCCGAGGTCTTATTTACGCCATCCCCGCTAACTTTTGGCGACCAGCCGGTGAACAGCACCAGTCCGCCCCAGAACCTTACCCTCACCAACAACGGGGAACTGGATCTTCATATCAGCAGCATCACCAGCACCTCTGAGTTCTCCCAGACTAACAATTGCCCCGTGGGATCCGCGCTTGCGCCTGGTGCCTCCTGTATGGTGGCCATTCAATTTCAGCCGTTAGTTGTTAATCAGCGATTTGGTTATCTGATTGTCAATTCCGATACCGTTCCCGGCTATCGCCAGGCGAGCCTGATGGGCAATGGCGTGGGCGGGGCTGTTTCCCTTTCCCCCCGTTCGCTGACATTCTCTACCCCGGTAGTAGTAGGAACTTCGGGTGCTCCGCTTCGCATGCTTCTCAGAAATGTGGGCAATGCTCCCCTGCTGATCTCCAGCATCAGCACTACGGGAGACTTTTCCCAGACGAACAATTGTGGAACTAGCGTCGATCAGGGTTATTCCTGTTCCATTTATGTTACTTTTGCGCCGCTATCCGCAGGCTCCATCTCCGGATCACTGTTCATTTACCAGAACTCCGCAGTCTCGCCGACCACCGCCTCCTTAAAGGGCACTGCATTAAGCAGCTTCCCGGTTCCCGTACTGTCGTCTCTTTCCCCAGGTGGGTTTCTGCTGAACGCCGCCGGCTCCAAGACCTTGACATTGAACGGATCGAATTTTTTCGCGCAGTCAACAGTGACGTGGAACGGGATTGCACGTGACGCGGCGTTCGTGAACTCTGGGCAGCTCACCGTTAATGTCTCTGATGCAGACGTATCCAAGAGTGGTGACGCAGTGGTTGTGGTACATAATCCCGCTCCCGGTGGCGGAGATTCGGCGTCCCTGCGAGTGGTGGTGTATCAATCGGTGCCCATTTCTGCCCGTTCCATGGTGTTCGATTCGACCCGCCAGGTTTTGTACGCCGGAGTAGATGCTTCGGCAGCCACCAATGCCAATTGGATCGTGAAGATCGACCCCGTCACCGGAGGTGTCACACAATTTGTGTTTACCGGAACGGGAAGCAGTCCGGACTACCTGAAGTTGACCGCCGATGGCCAGTTCCTTTACGCGGGGCTCAACCCCATCGGCTACGGTTCGGTTGTGCGCATCAATCTGGCGACCGGCGGCATCGATGAAACCATTCCCCTGGGTTCTGATTCGTACGGCTATAGATATAGTGTGGCAGCGTTGGCAGTACTCCCCGGGTTTCCTCGCTCGGTGGCGGTCGATAAAACAAGCCCTTACCTTCGTGACGGAATAACGATTTATGATGATTTAACCCCAAGGGCCACTAGCGTTCCCCCTACAGGCTTTTTTAACCTCTATAGCCTGCTTTTTTTCCCGGATGCTACTCAGGCAATTGGTAACGACGGTTCCAGCAGCGCCAACGCTCTATATCGATTTACCGTAGACAACGGCGGAATCCAGTTACGCGATTACACAAACAACCTTGGCGGAGCAACCCTCTCCACGGACGGCAAGCGAGTGTACGTCACGAATCTAGCTCGGGTGATCGACCCTGCCAACCTGACGGTTGTGGGATCTTTTAACTCTGTGCCAAATGAAAGCGGAGCGCAATCGATCGCCGGAGATGCGGTCACTGATCGGGCATTTCTTCTGAGCTATGGCTATGGAACAGGAGGAACCCGACTCGCACAAATTTTTGCTGCTGATGCGAAGACCTTCTCCCTCCTCGGATATTTTGAAATCCCATTAGCTACATCTTCCGGATCAGCCACGAACCTCGTTCGGTTCGGAACGGATGGCCTTGCATTTCGAATCTTCAACCCCTATCCCAACCCTTATGATCCCCCCGACCAGGTCATTATTCTGCATTCGAGTCTGGTAGGCCCTCCGGCGCCATAGGTAGTGGTTTGACGCGATCACCTCACGGCCTGGGTAAATTGTGGCGTTCACCGATGAACCATTGAACCGGGCTGATCTCCATTACCTCGGTGCACTGCGCCCCCAGGAGTCCAGCGGGGGGGAGGCGCGCGCCTTCTTTAAGCTTAGCCGCCCATACCCGCCCACGGGGAGTTGATGTCATCGCCTACGGCTAAGGCAGGACGTCCTGATGGAGCGGTGAACTAAACCAGATTGGCGTCAGGGAGAAAACCCATGCCATCGCCCCATAAGGGTCACTTTCAGGATCAAGGACTTAGCAGCAAGCCAAAGACTGACTATCGCCGCAGGAAAACGCCCTCGGTCTTCCCCTTGGTGCGGCCACCCCCAACCCCAAACCAGCGCCTGGAGATTTTCGGGGTACAGCACTCAGGAGCCACCCGGAAGCGCGGGAGCAGCAAACTGAAACTGACGCGCTTGGCTCCAAAGATGCGTCTAACCACAGCTCCCACTTAGACTTAAGATGGTGAGCGCGGGTGGAATCGAACCACCAACCTACTGATTAAGAGTCAGTTGCTCTGCCAGTTGAGCTACGCGCCCCTTGGACAAGGCCAGGAAGGATTCGTCACTAACTTGAAGACGACTAGTCGAGTTTAGCACAACCTTCCTGACTTCCCTCTCAACCCACCCCGGCCCACCGGCGTCGCTTTATTACCTGCGTAACTTTGCCCACGGTTAGAAACAGGTTAGAGTTACTTCAATGATTCACGCTTTACATTTTCAACATCTACCAGGGGAAACATGGGACGTCGTCGCGATCAACGCAAATCGTTAGTCTTACCGGTCAGAGTTTTGGGGACTGATATTAATGGCAATCCGTTTTCCCAGACCTGCTGCACTTTGGACCTCAATCCCAAGGGCGCCAAGTTGTGTGGAGTACGCTGCCTCACCGCCAAGGGAGACGTCATTAACCTGCAATACAAGACCAGCCGCGCGCCTTTCGAGGTTGTCTGGGTGGGCGAAGCGAAGTCTGCGCGCGACGGCCAACTGGGCGTCCGCGCCATCGATCCCAGAAACAAATTCTGGGGATTCGATATTGACTACAATCCCGTGGACGATTTCGTCATCTCTTCACAGCCGCCCGGCCAGGGGGAAACCAAAACCAGCGCGGGCGCCGCCGGGTAAGAGCGAACGCATTCAAACTAAGCTACTGAAAAGCCGCGCCGGTTAAGGCCCGGCTCATTCTGGTCGAACGCTCGGATGGTCGACTTCAGGCGCGGTCTTTGTGGATTAACTACACGCAATATCAATTTCTTGCGTTAGCCCTCCCTCGTAGTTGTCATTCTGACGATCCCCGGCTTCCCCGGGGTGAGGAAGAACCCTTACGTTCCACAAACCTTTCGCTTGCGGTTTGGTTCGAACCCACAGTCCACCCCGGTGATCGCAGAACCAGCTAGCCCAGGCTAGGCCGCTGCCGGTGCCAGTCGGTATTTTCCTGGAAAGCATTGGCCGCCACCACCACCACGGCGTCGTTGAGCGGACGTCCCACAAACTGAATTCCCACCGGCAACTTGTTCGACCACCCACAGGGAACGCTCACCGCCGGCAGACCGCAGAAGTTTCCGATGCCGCCCAGCGGGTCGGCGAACGACAGGCCGGTCTCAAGGTTGGTATCCAGGGGGGACGCTGTGACCGGCAGAGACGCTGCCACCAGCACGTCGTATCGATCGAAAAGATGGTTCATTTTTTTCTGCAGTACCCCGCGGATGCGCATCGCCCTCACGAAATCCGACGATGGTATCTGCTGGTTGATGTACCCGCCAATCCTGCCCAAGGGATCGGCCAGCTCATCCACCTTGCCGGAATCGATCAGCGACTCAAACGCCGCCGCGCCTTCCACCGAAATCACGATTCCCGCCGCCGTCTCCCACGGCCCTTCGGGAAGCGCCGCCACATCGATGCCGGCAACATGCTCGCCCAGCACCGCCCGGGCCTGGGTCAACGATTCGGCGATGTCGGCGGGTACGCTCTTCCATGCGTTGTTCAGCCACCCCACGCGAATCTGTTTAGGAGAGATGATGCGGGCGTCGCTGACTCTCGGCGCCGCCGCACCCGAAGTTGGAACGTCGGCCGGCCGCCGGTGTCCCCTGCCCGGCGCCGCGTGGACTGCGGCCGCACCAGTGACGGGGAGTCCCGGCAGCGGCAGTCCAGGATGAAACTCGGCGTCGCCCGCGGGCAGCGATGCCGGGTCCAATGGATCGTGCCCGGCGATATAGGCAAGCACAATCGCGCAATCGTCGGCGGTGCGTCCCATGGGCCCGATCTTATCCATCGAGTATGACAATGCCATAGCCCCGTGCCGGCTGACCCGGCCGTAGGTTGGCCGCAAGCCGGAAATGCCCGTGAACGACGAAGGACAGATGATCGATCCCCAGGTTTCAGTCCCAATAGCAAAGGCCGCCATCGCCGCCGAGACGATGGCCGCTGATCCGCTGGACGAGCCGCACGTCCAGCAGCTTTCATTCCATGGGTTTTTGGCGGCGCCGCTCACCGACGCCGATGCGTAGCGATATCCCATGCCGCCGGCCAGCTCGATCATCGCCGACTTTCCCAGCAGCACCGCGCCCGCCTCGCGCAACCGCCTGATCACGGTGGCATCGAAATCAAACTTCTGCCCGCTATAAGGACGCGCGCCCCATCCCGTGGGATATCCCGCAACCGACAGCAGATCTTTGGCGGCGTAAGGGATGCCATGCAGCGGCCCGCGGTATTTCCCAGCCGCAATTTCACTTTCCGCGGCGCGCGCCTGCTCCATGGCCAGCTCCGGCAGCAGCAGCGCATACGCGTTCAATCGCGGGCCCAGGCGCTGGCTGCGTTCCAGGTAACTTTGAGTCAGCTCAACCGAAGAAATCTGCCGCGAGCGTATTTTGCCCGCCAGCTCGCGAATGGGAAGATAAAGAACGCCTTCGCTAAGCATGCTCGGCGCCTTTCTCCACGAGGACATGCAGCACCGTGGCAGGCTCGTCGGAATTGATCAGGGGAAAGGCGCGAAAATCCGCAAGGGAGGGCTGGCCCTCGCGCAGCAGCCGCTCGATATCAGTCTTCTGTTCGCTGGAAAGCCGGTGACCATGCCTGCGCAGGATGGCCGACATGCGCGCCTCAACCTCGGCATGATCGTCGGGAGACAGCGGCTTTGAAGGCGGCGATGATGAGACAGCATCTTTGCGAACCCCATCTGACGTGGCAGCGGGATTAGGCGGAGCGACCGTGCCTTCAGTCTGCGCCGCGCCGTGAGCGCCCAACACCGCCGCCGAAGCCGCCGCAAGCATGGCGTTGCGAGCAAATTCTCGTCGTGAAATTAATTTCTTGTCGTCCTCCAACATGCCCATCACCCCCGCATCGCCGCGAGAATAGCGCATGCCATAGCCATCGTCAATGAGACCAATCAGCA
The DNA here is from genome assembly GCA_038210375.1 of Terriglobales bacterium. GTDB lineage: Bacteria > Acidobacteriota > Terriglobia > Terriglobales > Acidobacteriaceae > JBBQWT01. The sequence goes on from JBBQWT010000002.1 coordinate 114,218, forward strand.
AAATCAGCTTTCAGCTTCTTATTAGACTGTTCCGGGAAGGAAATCTGAATAACAGTTTTCATCTGACGACCCCCAGTTTTATCGGGGTGAGGAAGAACCCCCTGCTGTTCAACGAATCTGTCCCTCTGTTGAGTTCTTTAAGCAGGCTTTCGCTGGTGATTGGAGAACTACGGTGCAAACGATGCAACCAATAGGGAAAGATACGTTGGCGTTGAAAGAGCTTAGCGCCCCTCGCTACAAGACCCTGCGAAGTTTGGCAATCGCAATCAAAAGTGCCCCGCTATTCGCCGCACACATCGAATAGATCCACAGCCACGCCGCGCTTTTCTTCCGATGGTAGATCTTATAAAGAATGAACATTGAAAGCCACATGGCGCTCAAATCAAGGATAGCCAGAACTGGGGAATGGAAAATGAGGTGGTCGCCAAGATACGTTTCGTAAAAGCTCAGGGGCATCAGTTCGACTACGACTGCGCCCAACAGCAACAAAAGACCCACACCTCCATTCACCAGATTAAAGGGTTGAAGTTTTAACATACTCTTTCGCCAGTCGCTTAATTATCTGAACGCCCTCACCGCACTGATCATGATGACCGGCAAGGCGAGCATAGACGTAAGTGCAAGACAAACCCACCAACGTGACCAGCCGTTCTACGGAGCCTCGCGCCAGAAGTCACGATATTGGGAATACTGCGTTCTTGGGGTTTGAAGTATCGAAACATGATGACCTGACTTCCGAAGTACATGTCGAATGCGTTAATTAGCAACCCCAAATAGAGCAAAAGGAACTGCAACCATAAATCCGACGTCAGTAAGTGGACTAATCATAGATGTTCCGAATAGTTGGAGTCTACGACAGTTACAACCAAGCAGGAAAGGTCACCAAGCACGCTCAGGGCGGGCGCTCTAGAAGGTAAAAGCCAAACCGCCGCGCACCGAGCGCGCCGACTGCACCAGGTACAGCGTATTCCCGTCGGGCGCCACCACCGGAACATAGCCCTCCGCAAGCAGGTTGCGGACATCGATCAGCAACTCCATCTTTCCCGGTAGGAACGAGCTGCCTGGAACCGGTTGGCGGACATATAAATTCAGGAAAGGATCTGTGCGCCCCGGGGATTGGTTGAACGCATCCACCGGCGTCAGCGACTTACCGTTGGTCCACTTGTAGGAAGCGCCCCAGCGGGTGTGCGAGCCCGGCAGCCGGCCGGTCAGCTTGGCGGCCAACGCCTGGCGTTGCACGCTGTGCAGCGAAGCCTGGGTGCTTTCCCATGATTGATTGCGCGACGGCTCGGCCAGGGCGCCCCCCATGCCGTAGTCGAAGGTGGCGGTAATGCTGTCAGTGAGCTGCCGCGCCAGCACCACCCGCATTCCGTTGGATTGCAGCATGCCGCCGTTATAAGTGAAGGTGCTCGATAATTCGTCCGGCAAAAACTCGCCGGAAGTTGCGTCCACGTTCCCTACTCCGACCAGCGCCAGGTTCTTTACCCGGTCGGTGTAGTAAGCCAGTTGCACGCGGTTGCGGCCCAGGCGCCGCGAGATGGAAACCTCGTGGTGGTGGGCGTTTTCGATGCGCGGCTTGAAGTCATTGACCGAGATTCCGGGGACCTGCTCGGAATCTTCAGGGTCGCCGCTGAACATTCCTCCCGCCGGATGCGCGGTGGCATACCGGTATTCCACCACCGTGTCGGGGGTGGGAAGGAAATCCAGCGTCCCATATGGACGGAAGGCGCGCGCGCGTTTCATGAAGTGGACATCATGCATCTCCGCGCCATAGTGGATTTCGAGGTTGTCGGTCAGCGCGAAACCGTCGGCCACCGACAATGACAACACTCCCGCCAGCGCTCCATGCACCAGCGTTTCCGGAGGAGCAAAGCGCCGCGCGGTCACGCCAAACTCGGGGTGCGAACCGTTTTCGAATTGCCGGGAATAGGACGCGTGCACTACTCCGCTTGGGCTGCCGCTTCCATAGCCCATCGAAGCGTTGAGCGAAACCCGGTCGGCAGACGTGATGGGACTCTCCAACGCGAAGTTGGTGTTCATGTCCGAAGAGGTCCCGAAACCCTGGCCGCCGGATCCGCCTTCGACCGCCAAAGTCGCTTTCAGCGGGGCGCTGTGGATTCCGTCGGCGCTCGACACCACTACGGTCCCATCGTCTAGCACGCGGAGAATGGGCCGGTTCGCGGCGGAACGCAGCGTCCATTTCCAATCATCATCCTGCGCCTGCACCGCCCTCCGAGCCGGCAGAATACTAAGCGCTTCGAACAGCGTGTTGACCGTCAGGTTGACCACCACGTGTGCGCCCGAATGCAGCAAAACGTTCTCGCGAAGGGCGGGCAGGAAGGAAGGCGCGCTCACTTTGACCAGGTATTTCCCCGGCTTCAGGTTAAGAATGGAATAGCGCCCGGAGCCATCGGTGAACAACAGCATGGCTTGGGCGATGTTGGCGGTAAAAACCTCGACGGGGACACCCATCTGCGGCTTGCCATGACTATCAGTGACCCGGCCCGAGATCGCTCCCCCGGAAACCGTGCCGCCGGAGGCCGAAGCCGCGCCCGCCGGCAACGCCAGCGTCACTGCCAGCAGCAGCATCGATGCGCAACTCGCAAGTGAGACTTTAGACTTCATCGCCCTCGTTCTGTAGCGCCTGGACTAGTCCCGGGCCCTAGCAATCCTCGCGAACGCTTATTCCACGGTGAACTTTGCGGTCGGCGAAATGGTTTGCTTGGACACGTTGTCATTGATCTTGATCGTGATCTGGTAGGTGCCCGACTCAAGCTGCCCCAGCGGCAGACTCTTCTGCAGCGTGACCTGGTCGCCCACATTTCCCATTTGCGAGGTGTCTTCTACGCTGTGGACGATGCTCTTGTTGCTGGCCGTGTTGATTACGTTATATTCCACCGAGGCTGAGGGTTTCTTGGTCTTGTCGTCAAGCGACAGATTGTAAACCTGCATCCAGAAATTTACCTTTTGATTCTTCTTGAAGCTGGCCGGCTTGCCGTCGGAAGGTTCCACCCGCGGCCGCACCTTGGTCGCGCCAATCACGAAGTTCCCCGCGCCCACGCTTTCGGTCGGGACTTTTTCGATCTGGTCGGCCAGGATCAGGGTTGAGGTCGCCAGCTTCTCGTCGCCGAACTCCGGCACTGTGAGGCCGCGGCTCCAGGTCCCTACCCGGTCGCCGTTCACGTCTTTTAAGACCAGGTCCATGCGGTATCGACCGGAGCGCAGCGGGACCGCCTTCCAATAAACCGAGGAATTTTCGATGGTCTTGGGCAGCAACTCGGTGGGAACATCCACCTGCACGGTATCTTCAAACGTCTGCGCGATTCTGCCGGTCAGGGTGCTGATGCGGCCGAAAATATTGACCGTTCCCCGCTGGATGCCATCTTTGCTCACGAAGGTGACATCGCGGTTCTTCACCTGCAGCGTGATGGGGACCAGGACGGTGTCGCTGGTCACCTTGACGAAATCCGCGCGTACGTCAAATGGCAGCACGTTGACCCGGATCTTGTGGGTCACCACTTCTTCCAGGTCCTTGAACTTGATCGTGGGCGCGCGTTGCACCGCGGCAAAGCGCTCCAGCCGGTCGAATTGCTTGGAATTCAAGTCCTGGTTAAAGGGGCTTTTTCCCAGGCGTTCGAGTCCACCACCCACAAAGCGATCAGCCTTGTTGGCCATGCCAATTTGTTCCATCTGGGTCAATCCGGCTCCGGGTACGTTAAGCAGCGCGTCCTTTTCCGAACGATCCATGGTCATATGGTAATCCCCGCAATTGCAGGTATCCACAAATTCAATTTCCACTTCCTGCCCGATTCCTTCAATGTAGCGCCAGCGCCAGGTTTCGAAAGGATAAGTCGAGGTCTCTCCGCCGCCTTCTTCCATTGGGCGATTGTAGGCGCCGCCGCTGGGATGCGAGTCGATGGTGTCAGGCGGCCCGAACTTGATGTACATCTCTCCCCGGTCGGTCTTCCATCCCGGCTTGCCCGCGGCAAAATGTTCGTTGGAGTAGGCGATGCGGCGGTAGTGCTCTTCCTTGAAATCATTTTCCGCCAGATCAGGATTGGGATTACGCCGCAGCCAGAACTGTTCGATGAATTGATCGCGCTCCTCGGAGTTCGACAAACGCTTGAACGCGGTGCCCTCTTCGTCGGTGATGATCCAGCGAACGTCCTCTTCCAGCCACTTCTTTTCGCTCCTGGTCAATTCGAATTTCAGCGCCTTTTCCTGCTGCTTGCGCTTTTTCGGAGAGACCTCACGCTTGAGAGGGTCGGCTTCCGGGCTCGCCGAGGCCTCGCCTGACTTGGCCTCCTGCGCGACCGCACGCCCCACCGTGATCACACCGTTGGACAAAACCAGAAATCCTAGAAAAAGGGATAAGTACCGATTCTTCAGGGTCAGAACCATAAGATCGCTGCTCCTCATATACACTCCGGCTGTCTATATTGTAGGTACTTCGCACCGTCAAATCAAGGTCAGGAACTTCAATTCCCGGCGGACCTCCACCGCACCCGATCCGGGGTGCGAATGTGGCCGTAAGCCGCTATAATTGTTGGGCAAAAATAACCCGGCTAAAAATATTCTTCCGGAAATGGGCCGACTGCTTCCATACCTGATTTTTGTTTGAACCGATCACACGCCTTTGGCGTATCAGGCACGAAGGAACGGAACCGAGCACGCCGACCTTTATACAAAGTTTTGACGCCATCAAAAGTGGAAGCGAACTCGAAGAGTTTTCGCAATACTCGGGCCCAAGGGCCTCTTAGCGGAGTAAACGATTGAAAAAGATCCTGATCGTAGTCGGACTTCTTATTGTGGTGGGCGGCATCGTGGGCTTTTCCATCTGGAAAAGCCAGCAGAACATCATTGTGGTCCAGACCTCGAAGGTGAAACCCGAGGACCTGTTTACCGTCGTGACCGCATCCGGGGAAATCAAGCCCAAGACCTACGTCAACGTGGGCGCCAACGCTTTCGGTAAGATCGTGAAGCTCTACGTCAAAGAGGGCGACCACGTGAAGCACGGCGAGGTCGTGGCCCAGCTTGAAAACGTGCAATCCACGGCGGACGTGGCCGCGCAACAGGCCACACTTTCGGCAAACCGCACCGACGCCGTCGCCGCCAACGCCGGCACCAACACCTCCGTAGCCGATCTCGAGCGCGCCCAGGCTGACGCCGAACGCGCCAAGCTTGAGTATGACCGCGCCCAGAGCCTGTACAAGGAACAGTTGATTCCCAAGGCGGATTACGACGCCAAAAAAGCGGCCTATGATTCCGCCGGCGCCTCGGTCTCCCAGGCCCGCGCCCGCATCGCCCAGGGACGCGCCCAGGCCTTGTCCGCCCAGGACCGCATCAAGCAGGCCCGCGCTATGCTGACCCGCTCCTCTGACCAGCTCAGCAAGACCACCTACGTGGCGCCTTTTGACGGCGTGGTCACCAACCTCCCGGTACGCGAAGGTGAAACCGTGGTCATAGGAATTCAGAATGCTCCCGGCAGCACCCTCATGACCATCGCGGATATGTCGGTGATCACCGCCGAAGTCAAGGTCGACGAAACCGATATCGTGAACGTGCGCCTGGGACAGACCGCCGACGTCACCGTGGACGCGATTCCCGGCAAGATTTTTAAAGGCCATGTTTCCGAGATCGGCGACAACGCCATTCTCCGAAGCTCCGGCCTGGCAACCTCGCAAACCACCAGTGGCAGCCAGGAAGCCAAGGATTTCAAGGTCGTGGTGACCATGGACGCGCCGCCCGAAGGCCTGCGCCCTGGACTTTCCACCACCGCGAAGATCACCACCGCTACCCGCAGCCACGTGCTCGCTATCCCCATCCAGGCTCTGACCCTACGGCAGCAATCTGACATCGATGCCGCCAAGACCAAGACCGCTGGAAAAACTGCCCCGCCGGCCAGCGCCGCCGCCAAGAAATCAGAGGAGCTGCAGGGCGTGTTCGTAATCCGCAAAGCCGCCGGCAAGACCCAGGCGGACTTCCAGAAGGTTGATACCGGCATTATCGGCATGACCGATGTCGAGATTCTGAGCGGCCTCAAGGAAGACGACGAGATTGTCACCGGCAGCTACAAGGTGCTGCGCACCTTGAAGCCCGCCACCCACGTCAAAGTTGATAACTCCGCCCCCAAGAAAGAAGAGGGTTAGCCATAACTAAATCCGCGGCGTGTCGTCTAACGAGTGGCGCCCCGGCGTGGCAGCACCGCAGTGCGGCCACGCTTGGATGATGGAACCTGGGGCGGTAAGGTTTCGTATAAGCTTTAGAAGGCTTTAGAACTGCCGGAGAATGCATGTCCCCTCAAGTAGCTGAGTTAAATGACCTGGTCGCAGGCAGCCCCAGTAGTAAGGGGATGATCGTTACCGAGGATCTTTGGAAGACCTACGAAATGGGCGCCGAACAGGTGCATGCCCTTCGCGGCGTTACCCTCAACATCCAGCGTAACGAGTACGTAGCCATCATGGGGCCGTCGGGTTCGGGTAAGTCCACGCTGATGAACCTGATAGGATGCCTCGATTCCCCCAGCAAGGGCAACTACTGGCTGAATGGACACCTGGTCAGCAGTCTCGACGATGATGAGCTGGCGCGCATTCGCAATAAAGAGATTGGCTTCGTGTTCCAGACCTTCAACCTGCTGGCACGGGCCACTGCGCTGCACAACGTCGAGCTCCCCCTGATCTACAACGGCACCCATTCCGAGGAACGCATCGTTCGCGCCAAGAAAGCCCTCGAAATGGTGGACCTTTCCGACCGCATGATGCACAAACCCAACGAGCTCTCCGGTGGACAACGCCAGAGGGTCGCCATCGCCCGCGCCCTGGTCAATAACCCTTCGATCATCCTGGCCGATGAACCCACCGGAAACCTGGATTCTCAGACCGGCAACGAAATCATGGCCCTGATGGACCGGCTGCACACCGAAGGCAATACCATCGTCTTAGTGACCCACGAGCACGATATCGCGGAATATGCTCACCGCGTGGTCCACATCAAAGACGGCGTCATCGCAGGCGACGAGACCACTGCGCGCGCCAGAAGTCTCAAGTCCGCGGTGCAGCCCTCAGCCTGATTCCGCACACTGATCAAACCGAAAAAAAAGAAGGCCTCCGCGAACGGAGGCCTTCTCTGTTGATTGCAAGCTCTTTATTGGGCGACTCCCACCGCCCAGGCGGTGGTGTTGTGGAGCGGGGTCGCGTAATTGGCAAAATAGCTGTGCTCGTAAAGGTTCTTGTAGAGTATCCCGGTCAGCTCTGCCGCCTTGGGTCCAAAGGTCGACCGCCCGCCGCGCAGAAAGACCACGGTGACGATCTTGCCATGCTCGGTGTTGGCGTAGGATGCAAACCAGCCGAAGCGCGTTCCATCCTTGGAGCACGTTCCGGTCTTGCCCAGCACCTGTTCCGCGCTGAAGCTGCGGCGCAGGCTGCGCGCCGTACCGTAACGCACCGCTCCCATCATTCCGTCCGACATCTCCGGCACCAGCGCGGCGATATCAAGGTGGCGCTTGATGCGGGGCCGAAAGTCGGCTAGCTGCTCGGTATTTTCAGGGTGCTGCAGGTAATAGAGGGTTCCGCCGTTGGCGATGGCTGATACCAGCGCGCCCAGTTGCAGCGGAGTCATGGAAATGCTTTCTCCGAACGAGCACATCTTGCCGACTCCGCCCAGCTCAGACGCCAGCTCGGTGTCAGGATACACGCCCAGGTGCTCGCCGGGAATGTTGTAGCCGGCCAGCTCGCCCAGGCCAAATTGCCGGGCGTAGTAGTGCACTTTTTCAAACCCCAGCTGCCGCCCCAGTGACTCAAAGTATGCGTTCACCGAGTGTGCCATGGCGTACGTCAGGTTGGTGTGTGAGCGTCCGCCCATCGAGACTTCAGTATCTCGGCTGACAATGCCTTCGTTCAAGGCCGCCAGCGCCACCGATAACTTGATGGTGGAACAGGGTTGCGCTCCTCCGGAAAGGGCCAGGTTGCGGTTCACCATGGTCAGGATGCGTCCGCTGGTGGGATCGATTGCCACCACCGTTCCGTTCATATTGCCCAGGGCCTCAACCGCCGCCGCGCGAACTACCGGATCTTCACCGGCAATGGAGTCGCCTTCAGTCAGATTTTCCGCAAAAGAGCTAGTGAAAAAGCGCTCTCCGTAATAGTGATGGCGGCGCGAGCCACGCGACCTTCGCGAGTAGCGGGCGTTGCGCGCTACCGTGCGGCCCGGTCGGCGGCTGTGGTGCAGCCGGCTCAGCCGGCGCTGCACGCTGGCGCTTTCATGAATGACGGGTCGTTCCCGGCGCGCGGAGTAACGGGAGGTAGTGGAGCGGGCGAAACTGAGGCCGCAACTGAGTATGATTACGGTAAGAATCAGGGCAATTCGAAGGCTGGAATTTGATTTCATAATTCTCGGTTATGATTCCCATGGCCGCCGGCTGCTCGGCTTTGGTAGTTTCCCCTTCTTAAAGATAGTGTTTTCTGTAACTTCTCTAATAAACCATAATTGGTTACAACGAACTGGTCGATACTAAAAGAGTTAATAGCCAGATTTCAACATAAAAATAGACTAAACACCAGACCGAAGGACAAAACTATGGTAATCGCGCCATTGGCCGACCATTAAGGCTGTTAACTCAACGGGTTCGCCGGCTTGCAAAACGGATTTAGGGGTTGTCAGCGCGCTTGCGGATGAACGCGGGAACGTCGAGATCGTCCTGTTCAACTCCGCTGGCTGCCGTATTCCGCAGGGATTCAATGGAGGCGTTTTCCCGTTGCGGCGGCTGCGCCGCTGGCCGCTGGGGGCCTGTAGCGGTGGGACGGCTTTCAGGGTTGGCTGGCGGAGCGCTGGCGGCCGGCGCCACCTGGTACGCCGAGGCGCTGCGCGTCTGGGCAATGGCATTGGCGGCAGAGCTGCCGCGGTCACGCCTGCCCGGCGCGTCGGTCTTGAAACCGGTGGCGATCACCGTGATCTTCACTTCGTCCTTCATCTTCTCGTCGAGTACGGCGCCAAAGATGATGTTGGCGTCTTCGTGGGCCGCGCTTTGAATGATGGTGGAAGCCTCGTTGACCTCGGCCAGCTTCAACGAGCTCGAACCCGTAATGTTGATCAGGATGCCGCGCGCGCCGTCGATGGCCCCCGCTTCCAGCAGCGGCGAGGCGATGGCTTGTTGCGCCGCCATCACCGCGCGGTGCTCTCCCCTGCCGGTTGCGGTGCCCATGACCGCGTAACCCATCTCCGCCATAATGGTGCGCACATCGGCGAAATCGCGGTTGATGATTCCGGGGATGGTGATGATGTCGGAAATGCCCTGAACACCCTGCCGCAGGATGTCGTCCGCTACCCGGAACGATTCGAAGAAACCGGCATCCTGCGCCACAGCCAGCAGTTTTTCGTTGGGAATCACGATCAAGGTATCTACCGAATCGATAAGTTCCGCCAGTCCCCGGTCCGCTTGGGTAAGCCGCCGCTTGCCTTCAAAGGAAAATGGTTTGGTCACCACCGCCACCACCAGCGCGCCCAGCTCGCTGGCCAGTGATGCGATGATCGGGGCCGCTCCGGTGCCGGTGCCTCCGCCCAGACCGGCGGTAACGAATACCATGTCCGCGCCTTCGAGGGCCTCGAGTATCTTGTCGGCGTCTTCCAGCGCCGCTTTCTTGCCAACCTCGGGATTAGCGCCCGCCCCCAGCCCGTTGGTCAGCTTGACGCCCAGTTGTATCTTCACCGGCGCCTGCGAGATGCGCAGCGCCTGCAGGTCGGTGTTGGCCACCACAAATTCCACGCCTTCCACCTGCGCGCTGATCATGCGATTCACCGCGTTGGTGCCGCCACCGCCCACGCCGATGACCTTGATCTTGGCGTGGTTTCCCGGATCTTCGTTAAATTGGATCCTTACCGCTTTGTCTTTCTCTTCTTCGTTTTCGCGCTTGCTCATGGCAGTCAGGTTTCCCGGAAAAGTTATCAGGCCTCAGCCTGTTCATCTTAAACGCAAACTTGCGGCAGGGCTGGTCTCGCCGAGGAAAAATTCCTGGCTGCACCGCGCTCCCTGCGGGACCCTATTACGGTGAACCTCCGAATAGACTCTTCAGCCGGCTGCCCAAACCACGCTCTTTTACATTGCGCGACTGGCGCCCTCGTTCCGCATACAGCAGTAACCCGATGACGGTGGCGTATTCCGGCTCTGCCAGCTCTACCGGCAGCCGCGCCACCGGCATGGGAAACGCCAGCCTCGCGGGCCGCTCCAATTCCTGCTCGGCGATTTCGGCGAGTCCCGGCAGCCGCGCGCCCCCTCCGGTCAGCACGATGCCCGCGCCGATCGAATCCAGCACGCCGCCCTGCCTGAGATTTTCCCGCACCAGCTCGAAGAGCTCGATGGCGCGCGGCTCCAGAATCTCCGCCAGCAGCCTCTGCGACATCAGCCGCGATGGCCGATCGCCCACCGCCGGCACCTCGATCTCGTTGCCCGCCGGCACCCGGTCGATGATCGCCGAGCCGAATACCCGCTTGATTTTTTCAGCCTCCGCCAGCGGCGTGCGCAATCCCACGGCCACATCATTGGTGAAATGGTCGCCGCCTATCGGGACCACTCCACTATGAGCGACCGCTCCTTCGAAAAAAACCACGATATCGGTCGATCCGGCGCCGATGTCGGCCAGGCAAACTCCCAGTTCCCGCTCGTCAGCTTTCAAAGTGCAGTCGGCGCACGCCAGCGCTTCAAAGACCGCGTCGTCCACGTGGATGCCCGCGCGGTTGATGACGGTCACCACATTCTGGGTGACCGTCGAGGTGCCCGTGACCATGTGCAGGTTTACTTCCAGCCGGGTGCCGGTCATACCCGCGGGGTCGCGGATGCTGCCCTGCTGGTCGATGATGAATTCCTGGGGCAGCAGGTGCAGCACGGTGCGGTCTGGAGGCAATGCCACCGACCGCGCTTTGTCCACCGCCTGCCTGATGTCTTCGCGGGTAATCTCTCGCGGGCGCACACCCAGGGCGATCCCGCCGCGGCTGTTCACCCCTTTGATATGGATTCCGCCCACCCCCACCACCACGTGTTCCACCGCGGTCTGCGCCACCCGCTCGGCCTCTTCCACTGCCCGCTGGATGGATGCGCCCGCCTTTTCCAGGTCGACGATCGCGCCCTTGCGGGAGCCCCGCGATTCGCTCATCCCATGACCGCGATAGCGCAAGCCGTTTTCAGTGATCTCGCCCACCAGGGCAATGGTCTTGGCGCTGCCCACATCCACCACCGCCAATACGCTGGGATGCTGTTTGCTGATGGGCCGGTTTTTATTCTCATTCTGCTGCATCATCAGGCGAGGCTTTGGGTTTCCGCGGGCTTAGGGGTGTGCGATTTCGGGCCGCGTATTCACCACCGGCGGCTTCTTCGAGGCATGCGCCGCCGGCTTCGAGTGGGCATGGATGCTTGCCGGAACCGCCGGCGCGCCGGCCGGAGATTGTTTCTGTTTGGCTTCAGGGACCACTCCGGCATCGGGATTGACGATGATCTGGTGTTCGTACCGCAGATCAACCGATGCCAGGTTGGGAAATTGCTGGCGCCATTCTCCAAGGTGGGCGATGTAAACCTTGTAGCGCGGCAAAAAGTTGGCGTCCCCCAGGTGGACCAGCACTGAATTATCCGGCCCGGCGCCGGTGATCTTGAGGTCATCGGGATCGGAAATGTCAACTTCGCTCAAGTCCTGCGAATAATGAGCGCCTTCGGAATCGAGGTCGCGCATCAGGTTGCCATAAATTCTCATGCGCGCTGCGCGGGTCGACGCGGGCTCATTTTCCCCCAGTCCCGCGATGACCGGGAAGGAGTGTTTGATGCGCTGGTGCGCGGGGATGTCCATAACCACGCCGCTGCGGTCCACATACGCAATCCGCGAGCCAATGCGAACAAATGCCACCGGAATGCGCTCGCGCACCAGGACCCTGAGGCGGTCGGGAAGCAGACGCATCACGGTGGCCGATTCAACCCAGGGAATTTCTTCGATCTGCCGCTTATGTTCGTTCAAGGACACGTAGAAAATGTTGCGGCCGATGTCGCCGCCCAGCGTCTCAAGAATCTGCTTTCGGGCCACGTCATGCAGGCCTATGATCTCAATGTTGTCTCGCGAAGCCACCAGAAAACGCCAGGAGTGGGTGGCATAGGCATACACGCCGTAGGCCGCTCCCACCGCCAGCCCCACCAGTACCAGGCTCAGAAGCGCCGACCTGATGCGCTGCGCGGTCCGCGCGGCCAACGCTCCGCGGCGCACCGAAACCCGTTTTTGTCCGCGCAGGAACTGGGGTTCGTCATCAATCTCAATGTCGGCGGCGCGGTCATCGATTTCGTCCACCAGATAGTCATCGGCCGCCCCGCGCGCAGAAGTTTTGCGCGCTGCGGGGTTCGATTGCCCGGATTGTTTTTGCGTGTCGCGCGCCATGATTTGGATGAGGCTTCAGGCTTAATGCAGCCGGAAATAAATATAACTGCTTTTGATAATGGTTGGGTATATGGATTCGTGGTTCCACTTTGAGCGGGGAAAAAAAATGGGGCCCCGAAGGGCCCCGAAGCTAAACCTGAAAGCAGGTTTAGAAAATGAACTTCAGTGAAAGTTGAAGGGTGCGGGAGTTGCTTGGGAAAGTCACCTGGGGCTGGTTGAAGATCGCAGAGCCCGCGGTGAGGTAGCTTTTAGTGGTCGCATCCGTAACCCCGATCGAATTGATCTGGTTGATGCTGCCGGGGATAAATTGGGGATGGTTGAAGAGGTTCAGGAACTGGGCGCCCAGTTCAAACTTCATCCGCTCATTGACCGAGAGGCGCTTCAGAATGTTCAGATCGATATTGTCGATCGGATTGATCTGCAGCGTATTGCGCCCGCCATTGGTGATGGTCCCGGGGCGTGCCTTGATGTACTGGGCATTGGGATTGAGCGCAAGGTAAGCGACGGTGACTCCGGCGGAATTCAACAAAGCCTTGGTGTCGCTGCCCGTGCCCTTTACGCCGGCGGGGTTAATAATGGTGCGGTCGCCTGCGTTGTCGCCGTTGAGGTTGGCATCCTGGGCGCTCTGCACGGTTGCCCATTCGCCGGTCTGGTAGGTGTAAATCGGAGCGATCTCGTAGTTGCCCAGAATGTTCCTCTGGAACCAGTTGCCGCCCTTGAAGAATGGAACGTCGTAAATGACCTGCATGGTCACGCGGTGGGCGTGATCGAGGACGGAGTTGCCCCGATCATTGGCGACGTTTTGGAAGTCCTGGGGACGACGAGGCGCGATGACCGTGGAGAAGAAGTCAGCGGTGCCGTTATCGATGGTGTGGCTCCAGGTCCAGGCTGCCTGGAACTGCAGTCCGTTGCTGAAACGCCGGTTCAACTGGGTCGCCAGGCCGTTGTAGTTGGAGGCGCCCAGCGGCAGGAAGCCAACGATCGGGTTAGTGAACCCGGCCGCGGCAAAGGCCGGCAATATGTTGGAACGCGCCTTGATAGTGGTCAACGTATTGGGCAGTGCGTCCAATTGGGCTTGGGTGGGCGCACTAAGGTACGTCGGCAGGAAATGGGTGGAATCGACGCGCGGTTGAATGTTAAGGCGGTTCTGGGCATCAAGGTGAATGCCGCGGCTTCCCAGGTAGCGCACTTCAACCGTGTAGTTGGTCAGGAAGGAGTGCTGAATTCCCAGGTTCCACTGCTCCGAGTAAGGAAGCTGCTGGATCGGAGGAAGGTAGCTGGAAGTCGCTGCCCGGGCCTGGGCGGCAGTCAATACACTGATGCCGGTCTGGCCGGAGGGTTTGATTCCGCCGCTACCGAGAAAGGGAGCGCCTGCTGCGGGGCATCCGGGGTTGGCCGCATCAGGGCAGTCAGCGGTGGCCCCGATTTGCGGCGGACGCGAGAGCACGCCGATGTTGTCATAGGAGACGTCATACCCTATGCCGAAACCTCCGCGGATGGCGGTGTCGCCCTTCGAACCAATCGTCCAGGCAAAACCGATGCGGGGCATGAAATTGGTCTTGTTGGCATGCGGCGCCGCAAAAGTGATTAAGCCGGGCACGCTGGCTACTGCATTCAAGCTCTGTTGACGCTGGCCAACAGGGACAGTGGTGTATTCGTGACGCAACCCAAGGTTCAGGGTGAAGTTGGGAAGCACCTTCCATACGTCGTTCACGAATGAGTAGAAGGCGATCTGGTCACCGGAGTATCCCACGGTGCCGAAGCTGCGCTCGGCGAAAACCGGGGTGGCGTCGTTCAGGAAATTGTTCAAGGTATCGAATTCGTAATCGCCCCGCGCGCGCTGGATGAATTTCTGCGGGGAAATGTACTTTCGGCCTTCGGCGCCGAACTTGAAGCTGTGCTTGCCCTTGATCCAGCTTACGTTGTCCACAACCTGGTAGAAGTTCTGCTCCGAAAACTGCGGCGCGTTGGGGTCGGGACCGATGTTCAAACCGAGGTTATCCACCGCCACGTTGGGGAAAGCGTCGAGGCCGGGAAATTTGAAGTTGGGGACTGAGTAGTTGTAGCCGTAACGGTTGAACCCCAGCCGCAGTTCATTGTTGACCGACGGGGTGAACGTGTGGAACTCGCTGATGTTGGCGAGGTGGGATGATACCGGCAGGCTGGTGTAGAAAACCGGCAACTGCGCGGATGTGTCGATGAAAGCGGTCTTATTGTAAATGTAACGCCCACGGATCTGATCGCTATCGCTGATGTTGTAATCCATCGATGTGATCAAAGCGCGGCTGTTGCTGAAGTTCGGAGCCACGATCGGCAACACGCCAACCTGCACCGGAACTCCGCTAACCAGGACCGTGCCTGGGCAAGACGCTACGCCCTTCACACACGCCGTCGGAGCGGTGGCATATTGTTTCAGGACCGAAATGTTATTTGCGGAAAGACCAGGGATACCGCCGATGGTGGCAAAACCCGCTGCCGTCGGCGCGAAAACTGCCGAAGCCGGAGTGGACGCCTGACCAATCGGTTGATATTCGTAGTTGGCGAAGAAAAATAACTTGTTGCGGAAAATCGGACCGCCAATCTGGCCGCCAAAACGGTTGTTGTCGTAGCGCGGGTTCTTCGTAATTCCCTGGTTCTTGCGGGAAACGTCGATCGCGTTGAAGTTGCGGTTTTGCAGGTACTCGTACGCGCGGCCGTGGAAGCTGTTGGTTCCGCTGAGGATGACGGTGTTGAACTGGCCGCCCGTGGAGTGGCCGAATTCAGGGCTGAACTGGTTCTGCAGCAGGGTGAAGTTACCCACCGCATCGTTGGGGACATAGGTCAAAGGACCGGTGACTCCCTTATCGTTGTTGTCAACGCCTTCAATGGTGAAGTTGTTGTTGCGCGGCCGCTGGCCGCCAACCGAGGGGCCGGTGCCGGCGCCGACGCCGCCACTGCTGCCGACACCGGACTGCAGAAGCGAGAGGTTCAATACACCCAGGCCAACGCTGGCCGTGGGCAGATCCTGCGCCTGCTTGGTGTCATAAGTGGTCGAAACCTGTGCCGTGGTGGTGTCAATTGCCGGCGCCACGTCGGTCACATCAACGGTGGTGGCGACTTCGCCAAGGCCGAGCGTGATGCGCGCATTGTTGGCTTTGTTCAAATCGACGGTGACGCCTTTTACTGTTTCCGCGCCGAAACCGGTCGCGCTGGCGGTAACGTCATAAAGTCCGATGGGAAGGTTGGAAAAACGATACTCTCCGCCGGCATTGGTGGTTGTGCTGGCTTTGACGTTGGTCCCTTCGTTGACGACGGTGATCGCCGCATTGGGCACAACCGCGCCCGTTTTATCCACTACCAAACCGACCAGATCACCGCTTACTGCTTGTCCAACCGCGAAGCTCGCGAGCAGTAAAACCAGTGCCGTGACGGCAAAAATCTTGAATTTTAACGCCATAACTTTTTGTTCTCCTGTTTTTCGGGTTAATGCACTCGTTTATATTGCAATTTTGTATCCAAAATGCGCCGACGTCACACTATTCCTCAGCCACTATGCCTGCGCCATGATTAATCGGCACTTATATGCATGATTGCAAACCGGTTATCTGTTCAGACCTATGAACAAAACATCCCC
The DNA here is from genome assembly GCA_038210375.1 of Terriglobales bacterium. GTDB lineage: Bacteria > Acidobacteriota > Terriglobia > Terriglobales > Acidobacteriaceae > JBBQWT01. Next base: position 130,235 of record JBBQWT010000002.1, read on the forward strand.
GGAAGTTTTGATGCTGTCGGGTCTTTTGCCCCCCAATCTATTCAAAACATATGATTTTTAGTAGGACGTGAGTCCCAGAGTTCTCAATTGCGGATTTACGCCGGCGGAATCGGCACCGCAACACGAGTCTTAAGAGGGTGAAAAATCTCCTCACCTCTAACCAGAAAAAAGCCGCCCAAAGGGCGGCCTCGCAAACATTTCCCCGGAATTTAGAGCGTCGATTCGATCTCAAAGCCCCAGGCTTCCAACAGTGGTTCGGGAATGTATTTCGAATTCTTGTTGCGGCGCGCCCATTCCCGCAATCGCGTTGACCGGACGTACTGGTCCGGCTCCAGTTTGTATTCTTTCACCGCCTGCTCAAAAGACGTTACTGTTGGCACCACCGGCCCAATCGGTTCCGGTTTTCCCCAGTTTGGATTTCCCCGCCGTTTCGCCATAGTTATGATTCCCTTTCGCAGTTCTTACCCTGCCGCAGATTTTCCCACCTAGTTGGATGGGTCTCAAGGCCCTGAGGATGCGTCTTGTTTTTCTCTTTACACGCTGAGAATAAAACCTTGGAAGGCCCAAATCTGTGCAATTTTGCTCACCATTGCACCCTGGGAAGCTTACCAGTAGTCAGGGCTAAAGTTAATGGAATGTTGCGAATGCCGGGATTAGCATGATTCGGAAGCCGCCAGTCTCTCATGCTCCCGGATGAATGGCGCGCATCGCCCAGAAAACCACGGCGGCAACCGCTGCGGCGGCTGGAATGGTCAGCAACCAGGCCCACACAATTCGCTTGGCGACTCCCCATCGCACGGCCGACAAGCGCCGCGTCGAACCTACCCCGATGATGGCCCCGGTGATGGTGTGGGTGGTGCTCACGGGAATGCCGGCGCGGGCGGTCAGAATGAGCGTGATCGCGCCCGCAGTCTCGGCGCAAAAACCGCCCACCGGCTTCAGCTTGGTTATTTTCGACCCCATCGTATGCACGATTCGCCAGCCACCGAAATAAGTGCCTAACGCAATCGCAGCGTGCGCAGCCAGAATGATGTACCAGTGATAAATACCCCACCCGCCGGCCATCTCCTGCTTGGTCATGAATCCCCCGGTCACCAGCGCGCCGGCAATGATGCCCATGGTTTTCTGGGCATCGCTGCCGCCGTGTCCGTAGCTGAAAGCGGCCGCCGAAAGAAGCTGCAGTTTACGGAACCACTTGTCCACCTGACGGGGAGGCTTTTTTTCGAATATCCATGAAATCGCGACCATCAGGCCCAGCCCCAGCGAGAGTCCAATAAACGGCGCCAGAAATATGTACAGGACCGGAAGATACCATCCCTTCAAAATGATCACCTTGAAGCCCGAACGGGCAATAGCCGCACCGCCATAACCTCCCATCAGGGCGTGGGATGAAGAAGTCGGCAGGCCGAAATACCAGGTGATCAAGTCCCAGACAATGGCGCCGATCAGCCCGGCCAGGATTACATACGGAGTCACTTCTTCGAGATGCACCAGGCCCTTTCCCATGGTCTTGGCCACTGCTGTGCCCAGGAAAAAAGCCGCGACAAAATTGAAGAACGCCGCCCAGATCACCGCGATCCTTGGGGAAAGTACGCGCGTTGATACTACCGTGGCGATGCTGTTGGCGGCGTCGTGAAAACCGTTGATGAAGTCGAACACCAGCGCCACCACGACGATGATGATTACCAGAATGCTCGCGTTGCTCAATTTTGGCGGCTCCTCACGAGGTCAATCGGGGGAATCAAGTGCTCTTTAAAATCACGGCCTCGAGGACGTTGGCCGCATCTTCGGCCTTGTCGGTTGCTGATTCCAGGGTCTCGTATAGTTCTTTCAGCTTGATCAACGCGATGGGATCGGTTTCAGTCTGAAACAACTGGCCGATCGCCTTGCGCCCGATGCCGTCCGCCACATTTTCCAGGCGGTTGATTTCGACGCACCGTTCCAGCACGCCCTCCTGGCGCTCCAGGCCCGAAACCGCACTCGCCAGCTCTGCGCATTGCGCGATGATCACGTCCGCGAGCTCGATGGCCGCGGGCGGCGCCGCCTGAATCTTATAGAGCAGGATGCGTTCCCCCGCCGAATATAGAAAATCCAGCACATCGTCCAGGGACGAAGCCAGCCGATGAATGTCTTCGCGGTCGAATGGAGTGATAAACGTCTTGTTGAGCTTGACCAGGATGGCGTGCGTCAGCTCGTCGCCGCGGTGTTCGATATCTTTCAACTGCTGCACGCGGTCATCGAGATTATCAAAGTCATCGAGGATGAGCCGCAAAAGCGCTGCCCCCCGATTCAAGTTACTCGACATCTCGGCAAACATTTCAAAGAACTTTACGTCCTTAGGCAACAGCCTGACCATGCCAAACACTCCAGAACTCAGGGGTAAAATTTCCCGGCAAAAACGATTACTTAAGGAGTCCACACTATTTCACGGCAGGGCAATTATCGCAAACCTCTCCCCGTCGGTGGTTCCCTTCCACCCTCAGACCTGGTTCAGCTCCGCGGACAGCAGTTCCACGTGAAGCTGTATTTCCACCGCCGGATCCAGCTCCAGTGTCAGCACCCTCGCGTGACTATCGTAGTTCATGGTCCGGAAGAGCAGAAAACTGGGAAGGGTCCTTCCCTCGTAGCCTTTCATTTCCAGTTTAACTACCTTGGTCAGGTGTAACTGGTACTCCGTGATCTTGGTGTGGTCGAGAATCTCGTCGCGGTCGGTGAGACGGACTATGAATTCCGGAGCGGTCAGCACGAATTGTCTTGGGTCGTTGGCGATGTAGCACCCGTGCAGCATGCTGTTGTAAATATCCAGCATTTCGCCGTTATGAGCAAAAAATGGCATCGTTTGGGTCCCTTCAGCGGGAAGTCCCGCACCCTGCGGTTTGTCCGCCGCACTCGCGTCCGGTGTCACCGCACCTTCATTCCATCCGAAATACTAGCTGCGTATCAAGGCCGGCATTTTCTTAGATGCGCTTCCGCCGGGTAAAAACCTTCCTCTAACCATCGGCCAACCCGCGGTTTGGCACTTCGCATGATTTCCGGATATATTCCCTCACACCAGATGCCAGGCTTCTACAATCGCTTCACCCAGACCGTCGAGCGCTACCCGCAGGTCACTGCGGTTGAAATGCAGCACTCGCTTAAGCCGGGCGCCGAGAGCTCCGCCCTCGAATCCTATTCTTACTCCGAACTGCGCCACATGGCGGAATCGATTGCCCACTGGCTTGCCCCACCGCGCGGCCTCCCCGATGGAATCAAGGGCGCACGCTGCGCCATCCTGGCGGCCAACGGCCCCCGCTGGGTCGCCGCCTACCTCGGGATTCTGGCGGCGGGTGCGGTCGCCGTTCCTCTCGACACCGCATTTACCGCCGACCAAGTGTATAAGCTGCTCGCCGATAGCGGTACTTCGCTGCTGTTCGTCGATGGCGCTCATCTCGCGGTGGGAACTGCTGCCGCCGCCGCTCGCCTGCAGATCAAGATCGTTCTGCTTGAAAGAACCGCCGAGGGGGACCACCTTCCCGATCTCGATACCATGTTCGCCGCCGGCCCCGCCGGCTTCCAGGCGGCCCCCGTCAGCGCCGAGGAGCTGGCGGTCATCCTCTACACGTCGGGGACAACCAGCGATCCCAAAGGGGTCATGCTGACCCACGGCAATGTGGACGCCGAAACCGAGTCGGTCTTCAAATTCATCGAGGTTGGTCCCACCGACGGCGTACTCGCGGTGCTGCCCTTGTTTCATGCCCTGGCGCAGATGGCCAACCTGATGCTTCCCTTCGCGGCCGGCGCCAAGGTGGTTTATCTAGACGCCCTCAACACCACCGAATTGGTGCGCGCGCTGCGCGAGCGCGACATCACGATATTCGCCTGCGTTCCCCAGTTTTTTTATCTCATTCATGAGCGCGTCATGAAACAGGTGGGCGAAAAAGGCGCGCTGGAACAATTCGGATTCAAAGTCCTGATGAAGGTATGCCGTGCTTTTCGTTCGATCGGATGGAACCTGGGCAAGACCGCCTTCGCCAAGGTGCACGACAGCATGGGAAAGAAGCTGCGTTACTTCATCACCGGCGGTTCCCGCTTCGATGCTGAAATTGGCCGCGACCTCGAATCCATGGGATTTACCATTCTGCAAGCCTACGGCCTCACCGAAACCACCGGCGCCGCATTTATCACACCTCCGGGCAAGAACGTCGTGGGGTCGGTAGGTCAACCGCTGCCCGGCCTGGAGGCCAGAATTGTGTTTGCCGGCGACGCCGATTCCGGGGCCACCCATGCGGGTGGGCCCAATGCCGGTGCGCTCGCCCCCCATCATTCCGGAACGGCCGATCCCGGCGCCGGTGACAGCGCCCATGATGCGGCGGAGGATGACGAACCGGTTGCCGGTGAAATCGTAGTGCGCGGCGGCATGGTGACCCCCGGCTACTATCATCGCCAGCAGGCTACCGACGAAGTGCTGCGCGACGGATGGTTTTACACCGGCGACCTGGGGTACTTCGATAGCCACGGCAACCTGTTCATTACCGGCCGCCAGAAAGACGTGATCGTCCTCAGCTCGGGCAAGAACATTTATCCCGAGGAACTCGAAGCCCACTACTTGAAGTCAATTTTCATTAAGGAAATTTGCGTCCTGGGCCTCGAAAGCAAGCCCGGAGAACCGGTTTCCGAACGCCTGCACGCGGTGGTAGTGCCGGATTTCGATGTGCTGCGCGAGCGCCAGATCGTAAATATGGGCGAGGTCATTCGCTATGACATCGAGAACCTTTCCGTGGACCTGCCCGCCACCAAAAGAATTTTAAGCTATGACATCTGGCAGGAGGATCTGCCCCGCACCACCACCCGCAAGCTCAAGCGATTCCAGATTCGCAATCGTGTGATGGGCAATGGCGCCGCCGCGGCGTCCTCCTTTTCACCAGGTCTTACCGGACCAACTCCCGGGGTCAGCGATGAAGATTCGCTGTGGCTGGGTGATCCCCAGGTGATCCGCGCCCTGGCGGTCATCAGAGGGGCCGCCAAAAAAGAGCTGCGTGAGCTGCGGCCTTCCGACAACCTCGAATTGGATCTCGGGCTTGATTCCATGGAGAGGGTGGAATTGCTGGTGGCGCTTGAGGACGAATTCGGTCTTCACCTCGATGAGCAGGCGGTTGCCCAGGTCTATACGGTGCGCGAACTGGTCGATGCCCTGCGCGCCGGCTCTGAAAACGGCCAGCGCCGCGACGGCTTCAGCGGCTGGGAATCATTGCTGGCGGTCGAACCCGATGACCCCGAAGTGCTGGCCATCGCCGTCGATCACCCGGTGATGACCCCGCTCTGGTTCCTGTTCGGGCGCCTGGTTAATCTCTTCACCCGCGACATTTTTCACCTGCACATTGAAGGACTGGAAAAGCTTCCCCGCCGCGGGCCATTTATTCTGTGTCCCAACCACCAGAGTTTTCTCGACGCGCCCCTGCTGGTGGCGCAGCTTCCCTACTCGCTCTACCGCGATCTGTTTTACGTCGGCACCAGCGAAATCTTTGGCAGTGGCGCGATGCGTCGGCTGGCGCGCTCCCTGAAATTAATTCCCGTCGACCCCGACGCCAACCTGGTCCCCGCCATGCGCGCCGGCGCCTTCGGCCTGCGCAAGGGACACGTATTAGTGATGTATCCCGAAGGCGAACGCAGCATCGATGGCGTTCCCAAGACGTTCAAGAAGGGCGCGGCCATTCTCTCGCTCCACCTTCAAGTCCCGATTTACCCGGTGGCTCTCGACGGCTTCTTCCAATCGTGGCCGCGAGGGCAGAAATTCGCCGGTCCCCATCCCTTGCACATCAAAATCGGCGATCCCATCGTACCGCCGCAATCATTGGAAAATCCCGAAACCAAGTACGTCTCCCTGACCACCCAGTTGCGAACCAGAGTGGTGGAAATGTGGGAACAAATTCACCAAAAGCCTTCAGCCTAAATCACAGCCCCTGAAACCGCCGGAACCAACCCAATCTCTCCGCTCCTCGTGGACCTCCGCCTCTCGGTACTCCAGGCGCCTGCCCCAAGTAAAAAAACTACCTCTCGTTTGTAAGTCTGACGATCCCCGGTTTCACCGGGGTGAGGAAGAACCCCTACTGTTTCCCCACTCTTTCCCTGTTGTTGTTTTTCGAACGTTGCGGAATAAAGTCCACAGCTGGCGCGAAGACCGAGGTCGCTTCCCCGCGGTTATACTTCCCCAGTTCGCACCAAGGAGTCTTCCATGAAACGTCGAGAGTTTATTTCCGGGGCGGCTGCTTCCGCCGCGGCACTTGCCATCGCAGCGCCAGTGCAGGGGCAAGGTCCTTCGGCAGGCAACGCCGGCGTGCGGCGGGGCACGTCGGGCAAGTCCGTCATCATCTGCAAACATACCGGCACCCAGGGCATGGGCCGGGGCTATGAGATGCTGCTGAATGGCGCGGACACTTTGAATGCCGCCATCCATATCTGCCAGGTACAGGAGGATGATCCCAACGATCAAAGTGTCGGCTACGGCGGATTGCCCAACGAAGATGGTGAGGTGGAGCTCGATTCCTGCTGCATGCACGGGCCCACGCGGCGTGCAGGTTCGGTAGGCGGCGTCCGCAACATCAAGAATGTGGCCCGCCTGGCGCGCACGGTCATGGAACGCACTGGCCACGTGATGCTGGTGGCGGAAGGCGCGCACAAGTTCGCTATCGCCCACGGCTTTCCCCACGAACACCTGCTCACCGAGCGTTCGCGCAAGACCTGGCTGTTGTGGAAAGAGAGCATGTCGGACCGCGACTGGTGGGGCCCGGGCCTCGCCGATCCCAACTGGAAGACTCCCGCCGAACTTTCAGGGAGCGCGGTCCAGGCGATGAACGCGCACGTTGCGCGACTGGCGGAGATCGCCGCGGAACTGGGCATCGAGCCGGCATGGCGCCGGGAGGCGATCGCGCAGGTGCTGCATCCTCCTACCGGGACCATTCACGTTTCGGCGTTGAACGCCCAGGGAGAAATTTCCGGCGCCACCACCACCAGCGGGCTCTCCTGGAAAATTGCGGGCCGCCTGGGAGACTCGCCAATCCTGGGAGCGGGCTGCTGGACCGATCAGGACGTAGGCTCGGCGGGCGCCACCGGCAGTGGAGAGGAAAATATCAAAGTGGTGGGCGCGCACACCATCGTGGAATTGATGCGGCAGGGAAAATCGCCGCAGGAAGCAGGCCTCGAAGCATTGCGCAGAATTGCGCGTAATTACAACAATGACATGAACAAGCTGCGCTTCCTGGACATGATTTATTACATCCTGCGGGTCGATGGCGAGTATGCCGGGGTCTCGTTGTGGAGTGGGACCACGGCCAGCCCGGCGCGGTTCGCGGTGCATGATGGCAAGCAGCGCATCGAGAAATGCGTGGCGCTGTTTCAGGGAACGTCGGTCGAGTGGCCTCCGGTACCCAAGCTGCCGGCGTGAGGGTGGGAAGTAAATCTTTCACGCCTGACGCAGGATGTGCGTCGAAGCAGAAAGCCTAGATGGCGACGGTAAGCGACGTCTCCGTGCGGGTGACGGGACGGTACAGGGTGTCGCGCTCCACCGGGTCGCGGCCGGCTTCGGTGATCAGGCGCATCAGTTCTCGCCGGTTCATGCCCTGCGGAGTGGTGGCCCCGGCATCGTGATAGATCTTCTCTTCAACCACTGTGCCATCGATGTCATCGGCGCCGAATCGTAACGCGATCTGCGCGATCTTGGCCGACATCATCTGCCAGTACGCCTTGATGTGCGGGAAGTTGTCGAGCACCAGGCGGCTCACCGCAATCTGCTTGATGTCCAGCAGGCCGGTGGTCCTGGGAAGATGTTGCAGCATGGTGTTGTCCGGATGAAACGCCAGCGGGATAAACGTCTGGAAGCCGCCGGTTTCATCCTGCAGGGCGCGCAGCTTCATCAGGTGATCGACGCGGTCCTCGTCGTTTTCCACGTGACCGTAGAGCATGGTTGCGTTGGAACGCAGTCCCACTTGGTGGGCGGTGCGTGCGGTATCCAGCCACTGGTCGCCGTCAATCTTGTGATCGCAAATGATGTGGCGCACGCGGTCGGAGAAAATTTCCGCGCCGCCGCCCGGCAGCGAATCCACGCCCGCATTTTTCATGGCCAGCAGGGTGTCGAGAATACTGAGCTTAGCCCGCTTGGCCAGGTACGCCACCTCGACCATGGTGAAGGCCTTGAGATGTACTTGGGGAAAGCGCTGTTTCAGTCCGGCCGTCAGATCGAGAAAATACTGGAATGGCAGATCGGGATGCAGCCCGCCCACGATGTGGAATTCGGTGACCGCTTCGCTATAGCCGGAGGCGGCCGTTTCCCAGGCTTCTTCTAGCGCCATGGTGTAGGAGCCGGGTGCGTCTTTCTTGCGTCCAAACGCGCATAGCCGGCAGGCGGCCACGCATACGTTGGTGGGATTGATGTGCCGGTTGACGTTGAAATAAGCAATGTTGCCGTGCAGGCGTTCGCGGACGGAATTCGCCAGCCACCCCACTGCCAGAATGTCGCCGGTGCGATACAGGGTGAGCGCGTCGGAGGTCTCCAGACGTTCCCCGGCCATCACCTTTTTGGCGATTGGAACCAGGCGGCGGTCGTCGGTCTGGAATTCGTGCCGGGGGAAAGCCGGAATTCGCTCGGGCGCTGCACCGAAAACTGGGCTTGCGTCAGCCATTACTACTAATCATAGCCCAGCCGCCCCGGCTTCGTCTCGCAGTTTCAGGCCGGGTTCCTGGTTTTGGCGCGCCTCTCAACTCAGGGCGCTTCATCCCCCCCCCCGCCGGAAGCGATCAAGTTAGCGGCGCCGCGCGCGACAATATCGGGCGAGAGCGGTCTTTTCCCGAGGTTGGTAAGATTGGGTGAGCGCCCAATGCAAAATGAAAGATCACCAACGCTGGTGGGATTGGACGAGCCCGAGCTAAGCGCTCTGGCTCTCGAGCTTGGCCATTCCGCCTATCGCGGGCGCCAGGTGCACCATGGAATCTACCGCCAGCGGGCGGCGCAACTTGACCTGCTTTCAACCTTGCCGGGAAATTTCCGCGCTGCTCTGCAGGATGCCGGCTATTCGATCGGTCTGCCGGTGGTGGAAAAGAAATTCGTCTCCAGCGACGGAACCATCCGTTACCTCCTGGCTTTCCCCGACCAGCAAAGCGTCGAAGCGGTATGGATGCCGGAGGGCGATGGCGGCGAAGGCGACGATCCCGGCAGGGATTTCCATCGCGCCACGATTTGCGTTTCCAGCCAGGCAGGATGTGCGGTGGATTGCCAATTTTGCCTGACCGCGCTCATGGGTCTGCTGCGCAACCTCACCGCTGGCGAGATCGTCGGTCAAATACTCGCGGTGTTGAACGACCGCCAGGTGGCCCTGCCCCAGGAACGAATCAACGTCGTATTCATGGGTATGGGCGAGCCATTCTTGAACTACGACAACTTCATGAAAGCGGTGCGAATCCTGGTGAATGGCGTGGGCTTCGCCGAATCGCGCATGACGGTTTCAACCTCGGGCATCGTCCCTCGCATTTACGACCTGGCGCGGGAGCCGCTGCGGCCCCGGCTGGCCATTTCACTCAATGCCGCCGACGATGAGACCCGAACCCGGATCATGCCGATCAATCGCAAGTGGGACCTGGGTCTTTTGATCGAAGCTGCCCGCGCCTATCCTCTGCGCAATCGCGAATATATTTTTTTCGAATACGTATTGCTGGATGGCGTCAACGATGGCGTGAAAGACGCTCGCCGCTTGCTTGACCTGGTCGCAGGGATACGCTGCAAGGTCAACCTTATTGCTCTCAACCCCGGCCCGGGGATTGAATTTGCCACTCCCGGCGCCGGGCAGGTTGAAGTCTTCCAGCAAACCCTGATCAAGGGCGGCGTCCCCACCTATGTGAGGCGGCCGCGGGGCCGCGATATTTTTGCCGCTTGCGGACAATTGAAGCGGACCGTTGCCTGAACGCTTGATCACAACCAGGACATATCGCACCGAAGATCTCGAAACCCTCTGGAAGATCGATCAGCAGTGTTTTCCGCGAGGCATCAGCTACGGCCGGCGGGAGTTGCGATGGTTTATTGAGTCGCACGACTCGTTCACCCTGGTAGCGGAGTATGAAAATAGCATCGTCGCATTCCTGATCGGCCACCGCGACGACACCGGCGCATCCCCAACCGGCCGCATCATCACCATCGATGTGCTTCCCGAAGGCCGCGGTAAGGGCACTGGCTCTCGCCTGATGGCACTGGCTGAGCAGAATTTTGCGTCCTCGGGATGCGGCAAGATTGAATTGGAATCGGCCGTGGATAACGCCGCCGCCCTGGCTTTCTACGCGAAGCTCGGCTATAGGCAAACCGGCGTCATGCCGCGCTACTACCTTAATCGAATCGACGCCGCGGTGCTGGTTAAATCGCTGGAGTCCGGCCGGCCAATTAGCTAACAGAAGCCGCCCGGCGAGGCCTGCCATAACTCCACGTTTGTTGGTGCAATGCGCGGCGATTCGCCCTATAATGCCCGCGAGTTTCCGCGGCTCCTGACGCGGCGCTCATTCCAATCATGGGGGCCAGCTGAGAGTTATGAAAGAAAAGGGAACGGTGAAATGGTTCAACGCAGGCAAGGGTTATGGATTCATTCAACGGGAACAGGGCGGCGATGTTTTCGTACATTTTTCCGCAATTCAATCTGAGGGATACCGATCATTGAACGAAGGTGACGCGGTCGAATTTGAAGTGCAGGACGGACCCAAAGGCTTGCAGGCGGCTAACGTCACGCGGCTCGAAGGGTAGTCATGCTACCGGGTTGTCATTCTGCATGAGCAGCCCCTCAACGGGGTGTCATTCTGCTTCAGTTAGTCACCCAGTGGGGCTGTCATTCTGACGACCCTCGGCTTCATCGGGGTGAGGAAGAATCACTACGCTCTGCAAACTCTCAGCTAACCCGATGGTTCATCTCCGCCGAATACTGTCCACTTTCCGATGACGGTGGAACGCGGCTCCTGGTCCCTGAAAAAACCCGGGGAAATATTTGTCTAACCGTAGGATCCTTCCTTACCCGATAAAGCCGGGGGGCGTCAGGATGACACGGTTGAGGGGGTCTAGAAGTCCCAACAGTCGCCAAGATCAGCAGGTGCGGTATCTAAGTCCATTGTTCAAAACCACTTAGCTCATAAACATTTTACTCTCGATAACTCCAAAAGGCGGTCGCCTTCTGTGAAACAATGTTTTCAGGCAGAAAACAGGAAAAATAACGATGACAGATGATGTTCGCAATATCCGGCGCAATGTGCTTCCCAACGGCCTCACTATTCTGACCGAGGAGATGCAGCATATCCGGTCGGTATCAATCGGAATATGGATCAAGACGGGGTCGCGGAATGAAGAGGCGGCGGTCAACGGTGTCTCCCATTTCGTCGAGCACATGCTCTTTAAAGGCACCACCACGCGGACCGCGCAGGATATTGCCCGCCAGGTCGATTCCATCGGCGGACACATGGACGCCTTCACCGGCAAGGAATGTATCTGTTTCAACATCAAGGTCCTCGACGAGCATTTGCCCATTGCCATGGACGTGCTCGGCGACCTGGTGATGAACCCCTTGTTCAACGAAGAGGACATCCACCGCGAGCGCGGCGTCATTCTCGAAGAGATCAAGATGGATGAGGACAACCCCGACTACCTGGTTCATGAAATCTTTACCCAGGGCTTCTGGCAGAACCATCCGCTGGGCAAGCCGATTCTGGGGACGCGCCAGACCGTGAGCGGCTTCGAGCAGTCGTCAGTGGTAGAACACTATCGCAGCCGATTTGCGCCGGGAAACCTGATCATATCCGCCGCGGGAAATCTGAACCACGAGCGATTCGTCGAAATCATCACCTCGCGATTCCAGCACTTGCAGCCCGCCCCGAACGGCTTCCGCGAGACCGCTCCGGAGATCGCCGCGCCCATCATTACTCGCAATAAGAAATCCTTGCAACAGGTACAGCTTTATATGGGGGTGCCCGCCCCCGCGATCGCCGATGAGCGCCGCTTTACGTGCGCCCTCTTAAGCACCCTGCTGGGCGGCGGCATGAGCTCGCGGCTTTTTCAGAACATTCGTGAAAACAAGGGACTGGTTTATTCCATTTACAGTGACACGAATTCCTATCGCGACACCGCTTGCCTGGCGGTTTGCGCCGGCACTTCCCTTGAATCCGTGCCGCAAGTGGTGAGTGAGGTAGTCAAGGAATTCAAGGAGTTTAAGACCCCGGTGTCAGACGAAGAGTTGCGCCGCGGCAAAGACCAGGTCAAGGGCAGCCTGATGCTGGGGCTCGAATCTTCCACCTCGCGCATGGCCAACCTGGCCCGGCAGGAAATGTATTTCAACCGCTTTTTCAGCCTGGACGAAATCATCCAAGGCATAGAAAAGGTGACGGCAGGGGATATGGCGGCCCTGGCCCGGGAACTTTTCGATCCCGAAAAGATAGCGGTGACGGTGCTGGGAAATCTGAACGGCCTGAATATTACCCGGTCTCAACTGGCTTGTTAGGGACAGAACTCTATTGTGCAATCGATCGCAGGCCCCTCGGCTCATGCTAACAACCTGCCCATTTCCTCCCTGGTACGAAATCTCATCCCATGGTTTGCTCTGACGATCCCCAGCTTCACCGGGGTGAGGAAAAACCCCTGCTCGTCCCTTAGATATTTCCCTTCCGGGTTCTTTCAATGGCGCCATACAAAATTCAGGCCGAATTTGGTAGTTTTGTGTCACTGATTAGTGACACTTACTGTCATTTTAGAGCGTGGGGAGGAGTGAAGGGGGACGCATTTGGCCCCGCGAAATCTTTAATGCCGACTCGCAGGCTAGTGAAAACAATACCTTTATATTGGCCAGTTCTTAAGTACCCAAGGTTTTTACCGCAGGATGGCTCCTCACTTGCTTATAGTAATTGTGCAAAGCGGCTCCGCAGAGATTGAGCCCAAAACTTTAAAAGGGGAAAATGACTCACATGAAAAAGAACCAAAAAGGTTTTTCGCTGATTGAGCTGCTGATCGTAGTAGCAATTATTTTGATCATTGCTGCTATCGCCATTCCCAACCTGATCCGTTCACGCATCGCGGCCAACGAGGCTTCGGCTGTCGGCTCCCTGCGTACCGTGAACACCTCCGAGATCACTTTTGCCACCACCTTTCCCAGCGTCGGCTTCGCACCTACGCTGACTGCCCTGGGTTCTGGCGGAGCGAGCGCTTGCGGTTCGGCCACGCCGAGCAGCACTGCTGCCTGCCTGATTGACGAAGTGCTGGCCAACGCCACCACCTCAGCCACTCCGAAGAGCGGTTATTACTTCACCTACGCGGTGGTTGCCGGTTCGCCTAGCACGTCTTACACGTTGCTTGCCGACCCCGCCAGCGCCCAGTCCGGAACCCGCCACTTCTTCACCGACCAGTCTGGCGTGATCCGTTACAACCAGGCGGCCGTAGCGACTGCCACTAGCGCCCCGATCCAGTAACTATGGGGATCTTTACCAATAAGAGTGGCGTGACCCGCCACTCTTTTTTTTGAACCAGCCATTGTTACCAGTAAGGCATCACAACTCGGGCATGACCGGAAGCAGGATGTGCACCGAAGCCTGGGCGCGACAAGGCTCAGACTTCCCTCTAAGGAACTAAGGACGCGCTATGAAAAACCAAAAAGGATTTTCACTGATCGAACTCCTGATCGTAGTAGCGATTATCTTAATCATCGCCGCCATCGCCATCCCCAACCTGATCCGCTCGCGTATCGCCGCCAACGAGGCTTCGGCCGTACAGTCGATGCGCATCATCAACACCGCAGAGGTGACCTACGCCACCAGCTATCAAGCGGTGGGCTACTCGCCCGACCTGGTCTCACTCGCCGGGTCATCGCCTTGCACACCCAGCTCGACCACCGGGTGCATTATCGACGATCTATTGGGCGCCGCCATTGATGCTGCCCATTCCAAGAGCGGCTATTACTTCACCTACGTGCAGACGGCCGGCAGCCCCGCCACGGGCTACACCATTAACGCCACGCCGGTTTCGGCGCAAACTGGAACCCACTATTTCTTCACCGACCAGAATGGAGTGATTCGCTACAACATCGGCGCCCCCGCGACCTTGGTCAGTCCACCGGTGCAATAAGCAGTCAACCGCCTCAGCCTGCATGAATTACAATTTCGCGGGACTGAAACTGGCAGAGTTCCATCCCCCCTTTCGTTGTATGCCAGCGCGCAGCCTTCGCAGCCATGCATGCCATCGAGATTCTCGGTTTTGAAAAACTCTATCGCACTGGTTTCTGGCGCCACCGCGAAAAAGTTGCCCTCAGGCCCTTCAGCCTGACGGTGGAAGAAGGCGAAGTCTTCGGGTGCCTCGGCCCTAACGGAGCCGGCAAGACCACCACCTTGAAACTGCTGATGGGATTGACCCGGCCCTCCGCCGGCTCGGCTCGCATTCTCGGCTTTGATTATCGCGACCCCCGGGTGAAGGCCCAGATCGGTTTCCTTCCTGAACAACCTTACTTTTACGATTACCTGACCGCCTCCGAGCTGCTCCTTTACTATGCCCGGCTCTCGGGTCTGCGCGACCCCGCACCCCAAGTGGCGGCGATGCTCAAGCGGCTCTCTCTAGAAGACGCCGCTCACCGCCAGCTGCGAAAGTTTTCCAAGGGCATGCTCCAGCGCGTGGGCATCGCCCAAGCCATTCTGCACGATCCCCGAGTGGTTTTTCTCGATGAACCCATGTCGGGACTCGACCCCATCGGCCGCCGCGAAGTGCGCGACCTCATCCTGGAACTGAAGGATGCCGGCAAGACGGTTTTCTTTTCCACCCACATTCTCTCCGACGCCGAGGCCCTATGCGATCGCGTCGCGGTGCTGCACCACGGTGAGTTGCGCGGGGTCAAAGTTGTCCGCGACCTCATCCGCCAGGCGGAGGGACGGGTGGAGATCATCTGGGAAGGCGAGCAGGCGCTCGCCGCCATTCGTGAGTTGACCGGGGACACACGGGCCGCCGCCCATGCCGGCGGCAGCTTGCGCGCGACCCTCAGCGAAAATCAGCTCGATGCCGCCATCGATCACTTGCGCTTCCACCAGGCCCGGCTCATCTCCGTGACCCCGGTACGCGGCAGCGTGGAAGATTTCTTCGCGGCCAGCCTTGGCGCCTCGGCTGAGGCCGCCCAATGACCGCGCGCCTCTTCCATATCGCCGCCAATACTTTTCGCGAGGCGGTGCGCGACCGGGTGCTCTACAACCTGGTGTTTTTCGCCATCCTGATGACCGGCTCGGCCCCGTTGTTCAGCTCCATTTCGATTGGCATCGAGCGCATCGTAATGATCAACCTCGGCCTCACCGCCATGTCCCTGTTCGGCATCGTGATCGCCATCTTCATCGGCATCGGATTGGTTTCCAAGGAAATCGATCGCAAAACCCTCTATACCGTGTTGAGCCGTCCCGTGCGCCGCTGGGAATTTATCGTGGGAAAATATCTTGGCCTGGCCGGAACTCTGGTCGTCAATACCGCATTCATGACCCTGGGCTTCTACGCCGCACTTTTTTATGTGGCCCACGGTCTGGCCGGCGCTGATCTGGCGCTGCTCATTCCCATTTATTTCATCGTCCTCGAGCTGTTGGTGATTACCGCCCTGGCGATTCTGTTCTCGTCTTTTTCCTCACCATTGCTGGCCGCCCTGTTCTCCTTCGCGATGTTTGTCATCGGCTCGTTTTCCGATGACATCAGGGGATTCGCCGGCATCACCCACGGCGCACCCCGATGGGCGGCGACCCTCGCCGGCTACATCTTTCCCAATTTCAGTTCGCTGAACATCATCACCCAGAGCGCGCATGCGGTCCCGGTATGCGGCGCGGCGGTGCTGGCCAATACGGCTTATGCCCTGACCTATACTTTCGCGGTCCTGCTGGTGGCGGTCTTGATTTTTGAGCGCCGCAACCTGAAATGAGTCTTTCCATGCAGTCAGAATCACCCCGGCGCTGGATGCTCGCCATTCTGGCTCTGGCTTCACTTGCTGCCTCGGCCGCGGTCTCCACGCTAACCGCGGGGCATCCGCCGCGCAACGACTCCGAGGAGGAGGTTTTATACTTGCAGTCTCCTCGGTTGCTCAAGGCACTGAGCCTCGGCTATTCCGGCCTGTTGGCCGATATCTACTGGACGCGCGTAGTGCAGTATTTTGGTGAAAAACATAAGCTACGCTCGCGCCATTACGAGCTTCTCGCCCCTCTCCTCGACATCACCACCCAACTGGATCCGCATCTCACCGTCGCTTACGAATTCGGCTCCGTCTTCCTCGGGCAGCGGCCTCCCGAAGGCGCAGGCCAGCCCGGCAAGGCCGTGGAACTGGTGGAGCGCGGCATCCGCGCCAATCCCAATATGTGGCGGCTGTATATGTCACTGGGATTCATTCACTACACCGAGCGCAAGGATTACGCCGCCGCCGCCGCTGCCTTCGCCCGGGGCGCCGAGGTAGCCGGCGGCCTGCCCTGGATGAAAGCTATGGCCGCCCTGATGGCGCAGGGTGCCGGAGACCGCAAGACCGCGGTATTTTTCTGGCAGCGCCTCTACGAGACCTCGCAGGACAAGCTGCTGCGCGACAACGCCATCAACCGTTTGAAAAGCCTCAAGGTGGATGAAGACATCGCGCAACTGGACGCGCTGCAGTCAGCCTACGACGCAAAGAACCATCGCAAGGCCGCAACCTGGCAGGAATTAATAGCAGCAGGCGCGCTGCAGGGCGTCCCCGCCGACCCCAGCGGGCGTCCCTACAAGATCACGCCCCAGGGCGCGTTCGAGGTACAGCGGCCGCAGGATTTTCCGTTTATCACCGCGGGTCTGGCGGGTGGCCGGGAGACTCCTGAAAAATTCGTGATCTCACCGATGGTTAAACAGTGAGCCGTGCGTTTGCGCTAATTCGGAGGCTCTTGGGAGCTACTGGGCACCCGGCCTTTACTCTTATCAACGGCCAACCAGACTCATTGGTTAAAACTCAAGAAATTACGTCAGAGGGATTTTGCACTTCCCCTCCCACCGAATTTCAAGAAGTCGCATGCGGCGGATTTTGCGCTATGTTCAAGAGGTTACATCAAAGGGGTTTTGCACTCTGTTCAGAAGATGCATTCGAGGACCTTTGCACTCTTTTAAAAAGATTCATGCGAGAGCTCTTGCACTCTCTTCTGAAGTTGCATGAGAGGTGCAGATTATCGAAATCGCCCTCTACCTTGTCATCCTGGAGCGAGCTCTTGTTTCTTGTTTGAGCGAAGGAACTCGCGTTTTCCTTTGATTTGTTTTTTGAACGGGGCCGTTGTTTCGTAAAATGACCCACCGAATTAAGAGGATAGGCCGATGAAACGACACCTGCTCTGCTGCTTCACTCTAATGTTGCTAGTCAGCGGCGCTGTGGCTCAAGCAGTGCCTCACAAGCAAGGGCATGCTAACGGAGTGAGTAAGCTCGCCACGACTACGAATGCCAACCGGGACGAAGCCCTCACCGTTCAACATGCCGATGTGCCGTCGTATCCGCCGATTGCTAGAACGGCGAGAGTCAGCGGCACGGTGCAGGTGCTGGTCACAGTGAAAGATGGACTGGTGATCAATGCGAAAGCGAATTCTTCCGCGAATCCGTTACTCGTGAACGCCGCCACCGATAATGTAAAGACGTGGAAGTTTTCACCGCAGACGGACGCCACATTCCAAACCACCTACGTTTACCAACTTGAAAAGGAAGAAATTTCAATTCTCGACAATCCGCACATCGAAATGCAGCTTCCTACAATCGTGAGGATCACTGCCAGACCAATAACGCCCCTATGCAATGACTGCGGAGAAGTTGTCGGGGGAAGCGGGAAAAAGCCATTTTCTAGACTTTCGCGAGCAGAACAGCAATCCTTGAATCGCCGGCTGAGCGAATATGTGAAAGCCTATCGCATCCGAAACTGGACGGCGCTCTACGACTTGGTTTCGGATACAGGTAAGAACGGAGTAAACCGGGAAATGTTTATTGCCGCAATGAAGGCTAGGCACGGAGGACAGGGATACTCCGATATGCCTGACTTGCTGGGGTTCACTGCTAACCGATCAGAAGACAACGAAAACGGACTTGATGTCTACGGATGCGGGGAAGCCACGCGTGAAGGTGAAAGCTATACGGGAATTGCTGTCATCCACACAGTCCATGAGCACAATACCTGGTCGTTCAGTGGTTGGAGGTTTACCGAGTTTCCCAATGAACCTTGCCAGGACCTCTCCGACCCTGATTGGAAACCTGAAGAGCACATGGAATGGAAAAAGCCCATGGACGAACTCAGGGTAACCACTGATTCAAACGACAGCGACCCTGCGGACCTGAAGGATGGCAGTGTCCGGGGCCGATCCGGGTGGTCAAACCGAATAACTGAATCCGCGGCATTGTCCGCACCAAGTACAACGGCCCATGAACCTCGCTGCTTCAGCATTCATGTGCGCCTCAATGGGAAGCCACTCGTTGGTCCTCAAGCCATTACCTTGAAGGCCAAACAGAATGAAAGCACAGCATCGCTGGAAGGCGGCTGCTTCGCAGTCGCACCGGACTTGCTCTCAGCGAAGACCCTTGATGTTTCTTTTGACGTGCCAGGAAATAATATCCACCTATCCTCGATTGCAACCGGCTTCCTTACAGATATCTGGGACGTCGACCTCGAAGACAAGAAATTTGGGAGAGAAGTATCTCTCCCAAAACATGCTCGTGTTAGAGCAGCCTGTGCTGTCATTTTCCACGTTGGTGAACCTGAAAGGGCAATTGTGCAGACAGGATGTCGCAAACCTCTCTCTGCCAAACCCATTATGGGAAACTGAGTGGCGGGGACCAGACGATCGCTGGGTATATCGATTTCCGATCTCAAGAGCTCGCAGGAAAATAGGAGGGAGGTTGAATCTTGAATACGACTCTCTGAACGAGCAACTTCTCCAACAGCTTCCCGTTCTGGGGGAGCCTCGATATACGCAGTTGATCGGCGGCATAGAGGCTGGGCCATACGTCGTGTCCGGCGTCATGTTCAATCAGTACCTCGTTGACCTTGCAAAAGGGGATGATATTCAGGGCCGGTCAGAGGTTGCGACCTTCATCGAGAATATGGCAATTGCACGAGATGAACGGGTGTCTGACATGCTCGCGTCCGAGGTGCTGCCAACCCTTGTTGGAACCCAGGTTGTGCTCAATGCCGACTGCCCTCTGCTTGCCGTAGCGACACGGCGTCGGCTGCGATACCTGCGTTCTCGGCTCACTGCGAACGTGGAGCTTCCTTCGTCCGAAGAACGCTCGTTTCGCCCGGAGCAAAAGCGCGCTGCTACGCATTGGGTCCCGCGCTTCACTGGCTTGCGATGCACGTGTCTTAATTTCTCCACCGGGCGGTGGCCGCAATAATCCGCTGATCGAAATTGACTCAGATGCGAACACCTATAGCCTCATGCTCACAATTGACGAAGCTATCGAACGATTTGAATCTCTCTCTCCTGATACCAAGGCGAAAGTGCTGGCGCAGGTCTCCTTCCACTTCACTATCGCTGGGCGTGATGTTTCAACACAGGGCGATTGTCAGCCGCAACGGGATAGGCTCGTGGCTCTCAACGAAATCCAACATAAACTTGCGGGACAAGTCGTAGCGATTCTGAACAATAGTAGTAGGTACCCTGATAAGGACTTTTTCCTCGTTTTGGCGGACATGTCCAAACGGGCAGGTATGCTCCCATACTTGCAAGGTACTTTTACCAAGGTGCTCTGACTTGCATCCGAGATTTACACTCACCGCTGCCTTCCGGGGCAGCTTGCCGGGTGCCGCACACGATCACCCCCCCATTGCGAATGCCAGCGCTCAATTCGACGGTCTGGCGTTTTCGCTGACCAGGGGCACCCGCGCGCTGCTCTCGATGCGAACGATGTCTGGATACCCGGCTATCTCACTTAACTCACGCTTCCGCCGTACTAAACCCCTATCATGTACTTATGACCCGCCAGAAAGCGAGCCTGATCGTCTGCTTGATATTCCTACTGCCGGGGGGGCTGGTGTACGGCGCCCAAGCACCCACCGTAACCCACACCGCCGCCGCCGTGGATCGCCACTACAACACCCTGCAAACCATGCGGGCCGACTTTACCGAAACTTATAAGGGCACGGGCATCACCCGCACCGAATCGGGGGTGCTGCAACTCAAGCGGCCGGGGAAAATGCGCTGGGAATATCGTGAGCCGCGCCCTAAATTCTTTATCAGTGACGGCAAGACCGCGTATTTCTACGTGCCCGGCGAAAGGCAAGCGCGCAAATCTCCGGTAAAGAAGATCGACGATCTGAGATCGCCGCTGCGTTTTTTACTGGGCCACACCCGGTTGGAAAATGAGCTGCGAGGTTTGTCGCTGGCCGTCGATCTTGCGCCGCTGGCCGCCGGCAACGTGGTTTTGCGCGGCGTGCCCCGCAACTTGGCCGACCGCATCAGCCAGGTGGTGCTCGAGATCAACCCGCAGAGCCAGATCGAACGCATGGAAATTGACGAGATCGACGGCGCCATCACCGAGTTCAGGTTCTCCCGGATCGTCGAAAACATCGCCATGCCCGATTCCGCATTCCGTTTCGCCGCTCCCCCGGGAATTGAGATAGTCGAGCAGCAGTAGCTCTTCCCGGTTATCCTTCTGCCAGCCAAAATGCCGTCTCCATCCCCAGCTTCGAGCGCCGCCCCCGACTTCCTCGCCGCCGGGCGCCAGCGGATCATCGTGCTCAACCTGCTGCTTTTCGCGGCCACGCTGCTGGCGTACGCGCCCGCTCTGCGCAACCAGTTCGTTAATTTCGACGACGACCGCTACATCACCGAAAACGCACATGTGCGTGCCGGCTTCAACCGCGAGACATTGCCCTGGGCCTTCCGCACTTTCGAATATTCGAACTGGCATCCGCTCACCTGGCTTTCTTTCATCCTCGATGTTCAGCTTTTTAACCTCAATCCCTCAGGACACCATTTCGTCAGCATCCTTCTGCACGCCATCAATGCGCTTTTGCTTTTCTGGGTGTTGCGCCAGGCCACCGGTTCCACCTGGGCGAGCCTGATGGTGGCGGCGCTGTTCGCGCTGCATCCGGCGAATGTTGAATCGGTGGCCTGGGCCTCGGAACGCAAGAACGTGTTGAGCATGTTGTTTTTCCTGCTGGCCCTGCACGCCTACACCGCCTATGCGCGGCGGCCCGCGGTGGGCCGTTACCTCGCCGTCGCCGGCCTGTTTACCCTGGGACTCATGGCCAAGCCCCAAGTCATCACCTTCCCTTTCGTGCTCCTGCTATGGGATTACTGGCCGCTGCGCCGCTGCGCCGGTTGGTCGCTTCCCGGCGTGGCGCAGGAAGTCCCCGAGACGCCGCCGCGATCGCCGGGATGGCTGCTCCTCGAAAAACTTCCTCTCCTGATCCTGACCGTGATCAGCGCTATCCTCACCGTGCGCGCCCAGGCTGCCGGCGGCGCCTTGCGCTCGGTCAACGGAGCATTGCAGTCGGCGATCGGATTCTCGCTCTCTGAGCGGCTCTCCAATGCCTTCGTCGCCTACGTTCGCTACCTGGGAAAGGCGGCGTGGCCGGCCAACCTGGCGGTTCTCTACCCTCATCCCGGCAGCGCGCTGCCGCGATGGCAAGTGCTGGCATCGGCACTGTTGCTTATCGCCGTCACTGTGTTGGCGGTTCGCGCGCGGCGCCGGCCCTGGCTCGCCCTGGGGTGGCTGTGGTTCCTGGGGACGATGGTTCCAATGATCGGCCTGGTGCAGGTTGGCAGCCAGGCGCTCGCCGATCGCTATGCTTACCTGCCCTTCATCGGCTTGTTCGTGATGGTGGTGTGGACGATCGCCGATACCGCCGCGAAGCGGCAATTTCGCTTGGCTTGGCTGGCGATTCCCGCGGTCGCCGTGCTCATCACGTGCGCCGCCATCACCGCGCATCAAATCAGTTTCTGGCATGACAGCGAGACCCTGTGGACCCACGCTCTCGAGGTCACGGACAATAATTTTGTCGCCCACGACAAGTTGGCCGATGTACTCATCAGCCAGGGACGCATCGAAGAGGCGTTTCAGCACTACCAGGCGGCGGTCGGGATTTTTCCCGCCGACGCTCCCGCCAACCTCAACATCGGCGTCTATTACCATTCCCACGGCAACCTGCAGAGGGCCCGCGAGCAATACCAGAAGGTGCTCGCTTCCGCGGGAGATCCGTCGGTGAGGGCCGACGCCTACAGCAACCTGGCATCGCTATACCGCCAGACCCGTGATTACGAACATGCCCGCGAAAATTTTCAGGCCGCCCTGCGCCTCGATCCCGATAAACCCATCGCCCTGATCGGCCTGGGATTGATCGCGCACCGAAACCGCGACTTCGACCAGGCCATCACACAATACCTGCACGCGCTCGCTGTGCAACCCACCGCAGTTGGCTATCTACTGCTCGAAGAATCATTGCGGCAGAGCGGCCATTCGGGCCCGGCGGATGCGGCCCGAGAAAAGGCGCAGGGCCTGACGGGAAATCTCGACCAGGCCAGCCAGACCGCCGCCAACCTGCTGGCGTTTTGACGCCACCTATCAACGACATGATGAAACCGGGAAACGTCAGAATGACAACAATGTTGTAATAATGTCTTCCTGGTAGCGCTACCGGGGCGCCACCACGCACTCGAAATTGGCGGCATCGTTGCTGTCGCCAGTCCCTTTATATTTCGCGCTCTGGGGGTAAGGGCACAGCGGGCGCGTCATCTTGACCCGCCGCGCCTCACCCGGAGATCCTTCGAATTTGGTGGCCACAATCTGGCTCGGCGCCTCTCCTTTTTCCACCCAGCGCTCCAGGGCCGCATAAACATTGTGTCCGGGATCTGCGGGTTGGGTATTTCCCTGCTGGCCAAATGAATCGGGGCCTGGGCCGCCGTCGCAGTGCTGCATTCCCGGCGCCATGTAAAGGCGCGCAAACGCCTGAGTGTCGCTGGCGCCCATCTGGCGCACCATGCTGTCGTAGTAAGCAATTGAGGTGAAGGGCGAGATCGCGGGATCGCTCCATCCGTGATAGACGATAAGCTTCCCGCCGCGCTGCCTGAATTTCTTCAAGTCCGGACTAGTGGCGTTGAGCGCCGCGCTCTCGGTCTGGTCCGCAAATTTCAAGCCGGTGTCAAAATCGAATTTGCGGAAGTCCCACGCCGGGTCCGCGTACACCATATTGCTGAAAAACCCGTTGCCGAATGGAACCTGCAGGGCCTTGCCCCGCGCGCTACCGGTGATCCACACCTTCCAACCGCCGGGGCCGTCTTCACCACCCGGCGCGAAGCCCGGAAAAATCTGCTCGCCCTTCGCATTATGCGGTCCCGCATAAAGTTTTCGCACCGCCGCCACCTGAGGCGTGGTGAGGCACTTCGCGCTATCCCCGGCCTTGCACAGCAGCACCGCAGGATCAAAGTGGCACGATGCCG
The DNA here is from genome assembly GCA_038210375.1 of Terriglobales bacterium. Classification (GTDB taxonomy): domain Bacteria; phylum Acidobacteriota; class Terriglobia; order Terriglobales; family Acidobacteriaceae; genus JBBQWT01. The sequence goes on from JBBQWT010000002.1 coordinate 153,654, forward strand.
GATCGCTGAGTACGCCATCGGTTATCCCATCTTTCGCATCGCAGGCGGCCAGCACCCCGGCGGAGATCGCCGGGATCTTCTCCGGCGGAATGTAGCTGGCCGGATTTTGCAGCGTGGCCTGCATGTTCCACACTGCCGCGGTCAGCAGATGGGTCCATTGATAAGCGGGCGCACCCGCCAGGATGCCATCGTAATCCTCGGGAAAACGCTGGGCCTCCATCAGCGCTTCTCGTCCGCCGTTGGAACACGCGGCGAAATAGGAGTGGCGCGGCCCTGCCCGATAGAAAGCCTTGATGATGGCCTTGGCCTTGACCGTCATCTCGTGAATTCCCCGATATCCGAAATCGATGACCTTCTCAGGATGACCGCGCGACCAGTCGGAATCAACCGGGGTTCCCTTGTGCCCGGTGTCGGTGCCCGCTGTCGCATAGCCCTGGCGCAGCGCGGCAGTCATCTCCGGATAGCTGATATACCCAGCAAAACCACCGTTTCCCTGGCCTTGATATTTCCCGTTCCATCCGGCCGCCGGCATCCAGACTTCGACCTGAATATCCGAATCTTTCGCCGGTTTCACCTGCGCGATCACGCGGCAAAACGCCGGCGAACCGGAACCCAGGGTCGAGTTCAGCACGCCCGCTGGCACGGCCGGCACGGTCTGCGCGGATGTGATGGTGGTGTCTTGCAGCTTAAGTTCGCGGAGAGAGGCGCAGGTCGAGGCCAATAAGGGACAAGCGGCGCCAAGCAAAACCGCCACGGTAACCACGAGAATCGCGGCCTTGCTGGCCGCCACATTTTTTCGGGAAAGAAGGGCAGAGGTATCCATTCGGCGCTCCAGTCGGTACAGTGTAAAGCAGCGAAGGGTCATCTGTTGATACTCACCACTCCCCGGCTCGAACTCATCGGCTGCGACTATATCCTTCAGTTCAGAAGTGCGCGTCTTACACGAATTGTCATTCCGAGCGCAAGCCGAGGAACCCTTTGTTTCCTTGACGCAAATTGCGCCGCTAGCCCAGCCCCAACTTCAAAGTAATCGACGGTCGGACTTTACGCGTAGCCTGCCGTTGACTCTAACGCCGGAAAGGAACCATTCCTTCACCAGGGGCACTACGCCGGTTGGGCAAGCATGAAGCAGGTATGCCAGGAAAGTTCTAGTTTCAGGCCCGCACTAAGAATAATGCCCTTGGGAAAGCGCGAACACCGGCTGCTTCCTTTAGAGGAAGGCCTGGAGGATTTCCTAGTCTTTCAGCGCAGATCAAAGGCAGGCTGCGCGTGGAACTAATTTCGAAGGCGGGGTGAATTTATTGATTCAGGTCTGGGACGCTGCCGCCCCGTAGGAAACAAAGGGTTCCTCGGCTCCGCTCGGAATGACAATTCATATAAAACGTGCGCTCTGTCCTGAAGGATATATAAAACGCGCGCTCTTCCCCGGAAAACGTAGAAAAGGTGGCTTCCGACCGGAAGAATATCTAGAAGTTGGCTTCTTTCCATCCGCGCCGGTCCGGAAGCCGGCACCGTCCTCTACAGCATCGGGCGTGGGCCATGGCCACAGACAACCGCTTAGAACAAAGTCCCGGCAGATAGTTCACCGCCGCCAGATACTCCTCTCCGCGATGTTAAACTTGGGAGTTGAATGGCTGAATACCTCATCAAAATGGCGGACGAGCGCGGCCGCATCGTTCAGCACCTTGAGGTGGGAGGATCGCCCGAAGAGGTGCGGAACCGGTTTCTGCAGCAGGGATACCTGGTGTACTCGGTCAACCCGCGCGGCATCCTGGCCGGCGGCGCCATCCACCTGCCCCAGCGCCGACGCATCAAGCTCGACCAGTTCGTCATCTTCAACCAGCAGTTTGTCACCCTGATTCGCGCCGGACTTCCCATTCTGACCGCCCTGGAGCTGTTGGCCAAGCGCCAGCGCGATGAATATTTTCGCGAGATGTTGGAAAAGGTCCGCGCCCTGGTCAAGAGCGGCCAGTTGCTCTCCGAGGCCTTCGAGGCCCAGGGCACAGTCCCCAAGATTTATACGACCACGCTGATGGCCGGAGAGAAGAGCGGAAACCTCGATGAAGTGCTCACCCGCTACGTCGCATTCCAGCGGGTAAACCTGAGCTTCCGCAAGAAACTGCTGGCGTCGCTGATTTATCCCGCCATCCTGGTGGCCGCCGTCATCATCATGTTTTTCTTTCTCATCGTGAAAGTGGTTCCCCAGTTCGCCGAGCTCTACGCCCAGTTTGACGCCGATCTGCCCGCCATCACCAAGTTCACCCTGGCTTTCGGCGAAGGAGCGCAGCACTATTTTTTCCTGATTATCTTTCTGGCCGCTGCCGCGATTGCGGCCCTCTGGTACTGGCGGAGGACCCCGGCCGGCGCCGAGATGCTCGACAAGATCCGTTTCCACGTTCCCATCTTCGGGCAGGTGTGGCTCAAGTACCAGATCGCGATGTTCTCGCGGATGATGTCAACTCTGCTGGCCGGCGGATTGCCTCTGGTGCAGTCGCTGCTGACCGCCGGGGAATCCATGAGCAGCCGGGTGATCGCGCAGAGCGTGATGCAGGCCGCGCAGAGCGTCCGCGAAGGCCTTCCGCTGTACGCCGGCCTGGAACAACGCAAAATCTTTCCCGATCTAGCCGTGGAAATGATCGAGGTGGGGGAATCAACCGGCGCGTTGCCGGTCATGTTCTCTTCGGTGGCAGAATTCTACGAGGAAGACGTGCAGAACGCCTTGGCGGCGGCCCTTTCCCTCATCGAACCGCTCATACTGGTGGTCATGGGTGTATTTGTCGGCGCGGTGCTGATCGCGCTGTATTTGCCTATTTTCTCTTTAGGAGCGTCCGGCAAGCTTCACTAGCATCCAATGGATTCCAGTTGGCGGGTGGTGTGGATCAAATATGGCAATCTTTGTAAATTCCGGAAACGACGGGGGCGGCGACGAGGAAGCGCGCGGCCGCGATCTGGCAGAGCGCTATCGCTGCGAGTTCGTCGATCTGCGCCACCTGAACATGCAGCACGACCTGTTCAAGTCGGTCCCCGTGGACCTCATGTTCCGCTACAGCTTCGTTCCCCTGGAAGAGAAGAACGGCAGCCTTTCCATCGCCATCGCCGATCCCAGCCAGTTGATGACCATCGATGAGATCGCGCTGCTGCTGGGCAAGCGCATTCTCACCAAGGTGGCCACGCCCACCCAGATTTCCGACATCCTCAAGAAGACCGAGCAATCGCAGCGCGTGCTCGATGAAGCCAGCGAAGGCTTCATGCTCGACGTGATCCACGATGACGAGGGCGGCGACGAAACCATATCCATCGAGCGGCTGACTTCGGAAAAAGAGAGCAGCCCCATCATCCGGCTGGTGGATACCACCATCTTCACCGCGTTACAGCGCCGCGCCAGTGACATTCATATCGAAAGCTTTGACGACTCGGTGATCATCAAGTACCGCATCGATGGAGTGCTGCAGCCGGCCATGCAGCCCATCGCGCGCGAGCACCATTCCACCATCATCTCGCGCATCAAGGTCATGAGCGAGCTCGACATCGCGGAGCGCCGCGTGCCCCAGGATGGCCGCTTCCGCGTGCGCTACGGCGATCCCCCGCGCTTCATCGACTTCCGCGTATCCATCATGCCGTCGATCCATGGCGAGAATGCGGTGCTGCGCGTGCTCGACAAGGAATCGATGAGCGCCAAGTTCCGCAACCTGACGCTCGACGTGGTGGGCTTCAGCGATGACGACGTGAAAAAATTTCGCCGCTATATCAAGGAACCCTACGGCATGGTGCTGGTCACCGGCCCCACTGGCAGCGGCAAGACCACTACCCTTTACGCGGCGCTCAACGAGATCAAGTCGGAAGAAGACAAGATCATCACCATCGAAGATCCGGTGGAATACCAGATTCGCGGGGTGACCCAGATTCCGGTGAACGAAAAGAAAGGACTGACGTTCGCGCGCGGCCTGCGCTCCATCCTGCGCCACGACCCTGACAAGATCATGGTGGGAGAAATCCGCGACACCGAAACCGCCCAGATCGCCATTCAGTCGGCGCTCACCGGCCACCTGGTGTTCACCACCGTCCACGCCAACAACGTGGTGGACGTCATCGGCCGCTTCCTCAACATGGGGGTTGAGCCTTACAACTTCGTCTCCGCCCTGAACTGCATCCTGGCGCAGCGCCTGGTACGCATGATTTGCGAGTTCTGTAAGAAGCCCGTGGAATATTCCGCCGACATGCTCGACGCCAGCGGCCTCGATCCCGCGGAGTGGAAAGATTTTGTCTTCTACGAAGGCGAAGGCTGCATCGAGTGCGCCGGTACCGGCTATCGCGGACGCACCGCCATCCACGAGCTGCTGGATTTAAGCGACCACGTGCGCGAGATGATTCTCGATAAGAAACCCAGTTCGGAAATTCGCCGGGCCGCGCGCGAAGAAGGCATGCAGTTTCTTCGCGAATCGGCGCTGGAGCGGGTTCGCGCCGGCATCAGCACCATGAAGGAGATCAACAAGGTCACGTTTATCGAAAGTATGCGCTAAGCCGCTGTTCGCAGGTATATTCTTGCACTGGAAGCATGAGCGGCAAAAAGTAACGCCTATTACACCTATTACGAATGGCAGACGTCGAAACCAGCGCACCCCGGCCGACACTGGCCTGCGAAATTACCCCGGAGCGAGTCATCTCGGCGCGCGCATCCCGCGCTGCCTCCGCCAGCGGAGTCGACGCTTATTCATCGCGCAATCTCGCGGCGGGCACGATCGCACCTTCGCTGGCGCCGCATAACGTGCTCGACGGCGATGCCCTGCGCCGAGCCATCTCAGAATCTCTGGGCGAGGTCGCGGGTGGCGCGCGCGATGTGATCGCGATCCTGCCCGATGCGGCGGTGCGCGTGGTGCTGCTGGAGGTTGAGTCACTGCCCGACAAGCCCGAGGATGCCCTGGGATTCGTTCGTTTTCGCCTCCGCAAGTCGCTGCCCTTTGACGTGGATGCCGCCGCCGTCTCCTACCACGCTCGCCAGGCCGGGGACACCTTCCACCTGGTGGCCGCGGTCACTCCTCTGGCCGTGCTTGAGGAATATGAGAGCGCCTTTCGCGATACCGGCTACAACCCCGGGTTGGTGCAGCCCTCAATGCTCGCCGCCCTTGGCCTGGTCGATGCGTCGTCCGCCGCCATGATCGTCAAAGTTGATGCCGCTCACGCCACTGTGGCCATCGTCGATGCCGGGCAGCTTCGTCTCTTTCGCCAGCTCGACATCGTTCTAACGCCCAGCGAAAAAGGTTTGGACCTGGCCGCCAATGTGCGCCCGTCACTCGTGTTTTTTGAGGACACCTACAAATCCACGATCAATCGAATATTTTTTACCGGCGCCGTCCCCCTGGCGGAGGTGCGGGATGCGCTTGAGGAACAAACCGGAATCCGTCCGCAGGAGCTGGTCGCCATGCAAACCGGAGAAAATCAATCTTCCAACGCCGTTTCCAAGTCGTGGCTGAGCGGCGTTTTGGGGGCGCTGGCCTAAGACATGCGTTTTGACATCAATCTCGCGACCCAGCCTTATGAGGATGCGCGGCAGTTCTATATTCGCTGGGGCAGCGCCCTGGCGGCCACCGCGGTGCTCACCCTGGTGTTGTTGTCGCTGCTCTATTCCAACTGGCGCAGCTCGCGCGACATCGAGGCCCGGATTACCGATTTGCATCGCCGCATCAATGTGGTGGATTACGAGCGCTCCACCAACGAGGCCATCCTGAACCGCGCGGCCAACCTCGCCACCCGCAACCGGTCCGCGTTTCTGAATGCGTTGATCGTGGAGAAATCGTTTTCGTGGACCGAGGCCCTTGCAGACCTCGAAGAGATGGTGCCGCCGGGCGCGCATGTGCTGGCGATCTCGCCGAGACTGGGCGAAGACAACCAATTGACCGTCGAAATCAATGCGGAGAGCCAGTCGCGCGATAACCTGCTGTTGCTGGCCCGGCGGCTGGAAAACTCCGCCCACTTTCGCCGACCCGTGATTCGCACCGAAAATAACAGCCGGACCCCTGAAGGCCTGACCACGGTGAAATTTGTGATCGACGCGCTGTATGCGCCGGGGGGTTCGCGCTGATGGCAAATCTGACCACTACCCGCCGCCGCTTCAAGCTTGCCATCGCCGCCCTTCTGTTGCTTGACCTGGTGGTGGCAGCATATTTGGTTTCCCCATCTGGCCGCTCCCATGCCTTGCGCGAAGATGAATACAGCCGCTTGCAAAACGAGCTCCAACTAAAAACTAAGCAGTTGGAACCCCTGCGCGGCATCGACAAGAAACTGGCGCAAGCCAAGTTGGACATCGACGCTTTCTACGGGCAGCGGCTGCCTCGCGAAACTTCCGCGATCTCAGCCACCCTGGGACGCCTCGCCACACGCAACTCGGTGCAGGTATCCAATGTGAAATATGATTATGAGACTGGAGAATTGCCCGAGCTGCGGCAGGTGCGAATCGACGCCAAGCTTACCGGGAACTATCCCCAGATGGCGAGGTTCATCAATTCGCTGGAACGCTCCGAGCTTTTCTTTTTGTTGGATGGCGTCTCTCTCGTCGAAGAGCAGGGCGGCAAAGTGAGCCTGCAGTTAAAGCTCGAAACCTACATGCGTGAAACTTCATGAGAATCGGCAGCGAGGACCGGGGCAAGGTTTGGACGATGGTGGGCGTGCTCTCTGTCGCCCTGATCGCCATGATCTGGAATTTTTCCGGGAGTGACACGGTGCGGGTGGCGGCGCCAGGAAGCGCAGCTGTAGATTCGACCGGCGCGCCCATTTTAAAGGTCCCGCGGCACAGCCGGCTCAAACCCAAAGCCACGCTTGACCCCACGGTGCAGCTTGCCATGCTGGAAAGAAGCGAGAATGAGGAATACCGCGGCCGCGGCCGCGATATTTTCGCGCCCCCGCCGCCGCCCGGCCAGTTGATTCCAAAACCCATAAAGAATCCCCTGCTTCCCAAGCCGCAGCCCCCGCCTTATGTGCCGCCGCCCGATCCCGGACCGCCGCCGATCAATCTGAAGTTTTACGGGTTCGCCAGCAAATCCGGCCAGCCCAAGAAAATCTTTCTCTCCGCCGGGGACGATATTTTCATCGGCGCCGAAGGCGACATCATCAACCGGCGCTACAAGATCCTGCATATCGGCACGACGTCGGTCGATGTGGAAGATGTGCTCACCAACAACAAGCAGAACCTACCCCTGATCCAGAGCTGATGCGGCAATGTTTCTCCTGAAGCCATTCCGGGCCCGAAATCATGGCGCAAGAAACCAGCGAGGCTACATCTTGCTGGCGGTGATGTTGACGGCGACCCTGATGCTGATTGCGCTCTCCGCCGAAACCCAGCGGCTCGGCCAGCAGATTCGAAGGGAGCGCGAAGTAGAATTGATTCATCGCGGCCAACAGTATGTCCGCGCCATTAAGCTCTATTACAAGAAGTTCGGCGGATACCCCACAAGCATCGGGCAGCTTGAAAAAGTCAACAACCTCCGCTTCCTGCGGCAACGCTATAAAGACCCGATGACCGGCGAAGATGACTGGCGGCTGATTCACGTAGGCGAGGCCAGGCCGGTAAAGATCAGAGGATTCGGCGGCGCCGCCGGTGGCGTTTCTCCGGGCGGAACTACCGGCGGAATCGCCCGGGGCAGCGCAACCGGGCTGGGGAGCACGGGCGTTGGGCTTGGCGCCGGTAGTGGTGGCCCAGGCAGCAACGTTCCTGGCTCGCCAGGCTTCGGCGGCGCCGCGGGCGGACCCGGGTCTGACACCAGCCAGCCCGTGGATGCCTCCACAATTTCGAAACCGGCCGGCGGGGGAAGGACCTTCGGCGGCGGCCCCATAGTGGGCATCGCCAGCAGCAGCAAAAAAGAATCAATCAAGGAACTGAACCAGAAAACCCACTACAACGAGTGGGAGTTCGTGTACGACCCCAAGACCGATATCAACGGCGGAGTCGGCAGCCCCATCAGTCCGGGCGCCGGAATAGGAATCCCAGGGGCCAACCCAACCGCACCCGGATCCGGAGTTCTACCCCCAGGAATCACTCCGCCGCGCTGAATCGCATTTTATTTTGCTATTCGTACTTTGCTCTTCGTAAGTCGAAGAGCAAACACCTGCTCTCGTAGAAATCCCGCTTATTAGTTGTCATTCTGACGCCCCCCGGCTTCACCGGGGTGAGGAAGAACCCTACTCGGCCACGAACGTCTCCCTACGATGGTTATTCCTACCCGCAACGCCGCTAGTTCCAGCCCGCGATCGTGACTCTGTTACCCGTAATTGCACGAGTCAAAACCACGTAAAAGTGATCGGCAACATCGTGCGGATAAACCATCGCAAGGGGAAGATTTGTTGAACTGTAGAGGTTCTTCCTCACCCCCGATGAAGCCGGGGGATCGTCAGGATGAAAACTGATATTTTAGATTTTCTTCGGAGGCGAAAGTTCGTCTGGCGTTAAACCAACTCATGTCCCACCAACAAAAAAGGCCCCGCTCTTAGGCGGGGCCTTTCACGAAAATCGGGTTACACGCTGAAGGAAGATCCACAGCCACAGGTGCTTTTCACCTGGGGATTGTCAAACTTGAACCCCGCTGCTTCCAGGGTCTCGACGTAATCCACGTTGCAGCCGTTCAGGTACATCGCCGACGTTCCATCGACGAAGACCTTCAGGCCGTCGAAGGTATACACCTTGTCCATCATGCCCGCTTCGTTCTCGAACGACATGTTGTAGGAAAAGCCGGAACATCCGCCGCCTACCACGCCCACTCGCAAGCCCGCGGGAACCGGTTCCTGTTGCGACATGATCTCTTTCACCTTGGTGATGGCGTTCGGCGTCAGGTTGATGGGATACGCCTTGGGAGTAGCCACAGGCTGCGGCGTTTCGGTTACATTGGTAGGTTCCGTAGTAGCGACGGTGGCCATAATAGTTCTCCCGGAAATCGAATTTACTGATCGCTCTTAAAAGTATAACAAAAACCTTCCTGAGCGGTTCACAGAATTAGATGCCTCTCGCCGCTCGAAGGTCGCAGGAACCCACGCGATCGCGCCAAAGACTAAACTAATGTTCCGGCCAATATGAGTAAGACTGAACGAGATCCCCTGTTCTTCCCTCCCGCGAAGTATCCCGATGAGGGCGACGAACCAGAGGAATATTCCGCCGAAATCGATCCCCCGGCGCAGCAGAAAGGCCTGCGGCTGGTCAGCGTCGTCGCCCTGCTTCTGCTGGCATTTATCCTCATCGGATTGCGGCCGGCATGGCTCCATCCGAACTGGAACCGTTCGCGGGACAATTCGACGCCGGCACTCAACGATCAATTCGCCACCATGCCGCCGCAGCGGCAGGCGGAGAGCCTGCTGCACTCCGCCCTGAGCGGCGACCCCGGCGCTCCCGGCGAAATTGGCCAGCGCGCGCAAGCCTGGCAAGGGAATATCTACGCCAGTCCCGCGCTGCTGGCCGAGGCCGGCGTCGCGCTGCGCTCAAATGATCTCAATATCCGCAAGGCGGCGGTGGAAGTCGAACTAGCCGCCTACAACCTGCCTAGAACCGAAGCTGCGGTACAGGGATTGATCACCCGCGCCGAATCGGACCCCAAAGCGCGAGCCAATACCCTGGGAATGATCGCCCTCATCGGCAGCCGCGGCATCGCCGTCGATCGTAGCAGTGAATTTCTTTTATCGTGCCTGCACGATACCCAGATCGAAATCCGCTTGCGCGCCGGGGATGCTCTCGCGCTTCTGGCCGCCGAAGACACCGTACCCGCTCTGCTGGAATCGCTGCACAACGACGCAGCCATGGAGGTAAGAAAACGCGCCGCCGATGACCTCGCCCACGGCGGCCTTCTCGACCAGCAGCAGCGCATGAGCGCGGTCCCCGCACTGTTGCAATACTCCACTGATTCGACACTCGATGCCCCTACGCGCGCCCTCGTGTTCCAGACCCTGCGCGAGATCACGTCGCAAAGTCTTCCCGACGACGCTTCCACCTGGCAGCGTTGGAACGACACCAGAAAATAAGCAACGAGCCTGCAAACTGCTTATTTATTTTCGCGGCGGGAACTCTTCTTCGCCGCCGGCGCAGGCACATGGGAGGCCATCCCAAGCTCGATCAGCTCGGTGTGCTGGTCCAAATGCTCGTCCGTAGGACTGGGAAAGAGGTAGAACAATACCGATCCAAAGAAGACCAGGATGCTCAGTCGTGGACTGAAATACGACAGGCACACCGCTCCCACCGCCACCGCCGGCAGCACCAGTATTTTTATGTGCACCAGCCGCACCAGCTTGCTGGACATCTGCGGGTTCACCAGGCGCCGCCGGTGGGTGCAGTAGAACCACAGCAATGACAGGCACCCGCCGGTCAACAGCAGGCTGGCCGCGTAGAGAACAATGATGATCTGCTGGTCCCCATACTCGCCCAGCAGCGCGGCCGGGAACGGCAAGAAGGCAGCCAGCATCAGAAAAAAGTTATTAATCCACAGCAAGCCGCGATCGCTCTTTACAATCACCTTGCAAAGACTATGGTGCGCCACCCAGTACACACCCACCACCAGAAAACTCAGCACGTAGCTGAGGACATGCGGCCATAGCTGCATCAACTGTCCGGGTAGCTGGCGGGCCACCTGGTCTCGTGGAATCTGCGGCAAGCGAATGCTCAGGATCAACAGGGTCACGATGATGGCAAAGACGCCGTCACTGAACGCCTCCATGCGGGAGGTGCTCATAAGTTCGGTGGAGGTATGCGGGTACGTCATAGGGGCTGCGTCCGTGGCCGAGCGGTTGTTTCGCCGCCGGTCCACGCATACATCCTAAATGCAAGGCGGTGAATCTGAGGCAAAGGCGCGCCCCAAACGCCATGGCTACGCTCGACGACAAATTCGAAATCGCAATCGGCGAGACTCGCCTGCTGATCCTGGGAGTGCAGGTCCTGATGGGACTCGGCTATCGCTCGATCCTCGAACCTGGATTTGCCGAGCTGCCGCGATTTTCGCAGTACCTCAAATTAACCGATCTATTTCTCCTGCTGGCTTGCTCGGCCATGCTTTTCTCCCCCGTCCCTTTCCATCGCTTGGTTTACCAGGGAAACACGCGAAAGGAAGTTCTCGATTGTGTCAGCCGGATGACCGAGGCCGGCCTTATGCCTCTGGCGCTGTCACTGGGCGCCGAGCTCTACGTCAGCGGGTACGGGATATTGAATCGCGGCACCGCCATATTTACCGGGCTGCTCGCATCCGTAGCGGCTTTGACCATGTGGTATTTCTGGGAATACATGCAGACCGCCAGACGAAAAGTTACCAGCAGAAGCGCCGCGCGCGAGGAGGCCAGGGACGACATGAAACCCACCAGCATTAACGACAAGGTAAAACATGTTCTTCTGGAAGAGCGCATGGTGCTGCCCGGCGTGCAGGCGCTGCTGGGCTTCCAACTGGCAGTGGTGCTGATGGAAGGGTTCAAGCATCTGCCGCGGCCTTCGCAATACATTCACCTGGCCAGCCTGTGGCTGATCACCGCCAGTGTCATCCTGCTGGTCGCTCCCGCGGCCTATCACCGCATCGTGGAACATGGCGAATGCACCGAGAGTTTTGAAGCTTTGGCGGGGCGCATCATGCTGCTGGCCATGGCGCCGCTGGCGCTGGGCATGTGCGGAGATCTCTACGTAGTCGCCGCCAAGGCCACGTCTTCACCGGTGGCGGCAATCGCATCCGGCTTAATGCTCGCGTTTTTTGCCGGCCTCTGGTTTGGCTTTCCCCTTTACCAGCGCGCGCGAAAAAACCGCCGCCAATCATCATGAGAGCCGGGGAGAAAATCCTGCCTTGAACTGCCTTCCAGTTTCGTGGAACAACTTCACCAGGGAGGCCACCACCAACTTCATCAGCAGAAAAATGATGATGATGCCGGCCACCGTAATACCCGCGGACCAGTAAGGATGCTGGCTGGCAAACCAGGTGAGAAACACCGCCAGCGTATCCTCTCCCAGGCTGAGAGCGATATTTGAGACCGGCTCCGGCGATGCCGTCACCGCCGCTCGCGCCGCGGTCTTTCCTCCATGGGCGATCAAGGCGATCGCTCCCCCGGCCACGCCGCTGAGCAATTGCATCTGGGGCGACAAATGCGACGTCGCGCCATAGGCCAGGGCTGCCGCCACCGGCACCCGTACGAAAGTGTGCATGGCATTCCAAAAAAGATCGAACATGGGGATCTTGTCGGCGAAAAACTCGATGGCGAACATCACCCCGCAGATGGCGATTACCCACCAACTGGTCACCAGGTGCAGCGAATCGGGCAGCACCAGCATGTTATACCGGCCCAGCAAGCCCATCGTGCCTACCGTCGCATATACGTTCAACCCGGCGGCAAAACTGGTGGTTAAGATCAGAGCGGTTAATTCGGGACCGTGAAACTCCATTGATCAACTCCGTTTCGGCTGCTACCTGGCAGCAGCGACGTCAGTTACAGCTGCATAAAGATATTGCACGAATTTGCCCACCTGCTCGATGTTCACCCGCTCGTCGTTGCCGTGGATGCGCACGATGTCAGCCTCGGTTTGGCCGACGCCGATTCCGTACGCCTGCACTCCCTTGGCCCTTAACTGGGCCGAATCGGTGGCTCCGGTTTGCATGATAGGGAGCGTCACCACGCCGGAATACGTCTTTTCTCCCGCACGCCTTAGCGCTTTGTACATATCGCTATTCAGAGAAGAAGGCGGCGACCCAGGTCTTACCGGTTCTGTAGTCCCCGGCGAGATCGTCACCGCCGGATCGTCAATCAGGCGCTTCAGGCTCGCCATCAGTGCGTCCATATCTTCATCGGGCAAGGCGCGAACATCGAGCGTAGCCTCAGCGTCGCTGGGAATGACATTCACCCGGAACCCCCCGGAGATCATGGTGGGCACAATCGATGTCCGCAGCATCGAGTTAAACGGAGGAGCGGCCGCCCGCAGCTTTTCCTGCACCGCCGGGTCATCGAGATGGTTCAAAAGCGCGGCTGTTTCCGGGGGGCTGATTCCCGCCATGTCATGGAAAAATGCCCGGGTGGTTTCATTCAACTTCATCGGAGATTGCCAGCTCCCCACTTTGGCCACCGCTGCCGCAAGGTGAGTGATGGCGTTATCCAGCCGGGGAATGGAACCATGTCCGCTGCTGCCATGTGCCGTAAGTTTCAGCGCGCGCGGAATCTTCTCGGTGGTCTCGATCCCAATGAATGAAGGTTGTCCCTTACGCTCGATCATTCCACCGCCTTCGTTCAATGCGAATTCGGAGTCGATCTTGTCCCAGTGCTGATTCACCATGAAATTGATGCCGACCTCGCTGGTGCCCTCTTCCCCAGCTTCCGCCAGAAAAATAACGTCGCGATCCAGCGCCACATGCGCGCGCTTTAGTTGCAGAAATACCTCAAGGTTGCAGGCCACGTTGCCCTTGTCGTCGTGCGAGCCCCGGCCATAGAGATATCCGTCCTGGGTGACCGCGGCGAACGGGTCCACGGTCCACTTACTCCGCTCCACCCCCACCACGTCGATATGCCCCATTAAAAGCAGGGGCCGCTTGCGCCCGTTGCCCTTGAGGCGCGCCACCAGGCTTCCCCGCCCCGGCGCCGCTTCAAAAATCTCTGACTCGATGCCTTCGCTCGTCAGGATGTCTTTGATGTACTGCGCCGCCCGGGTCTCGTTGCCCGGCGGGTTGCTGGTGTCGATCTTGATTAGCCCGCTCAGGATTTGGATGGTTTCACCCTGCCACTGCCGGTTCACTTGCGCCGGCACCGCTTGCGGCAGGCCCAAGCTCAGGCCAAGGACAACGAGGAACGTGGATCGCATGGGATTTCTCCTGATGTCGATTGCAACCTGCATTCTAGCCCCATCCCCCGGACGAACCCGGCAAGTTCCCTCGGCTTACTTTGACCAGTTGGTGGGTTTCCGGTCCCAACGGTGGTTTCGCAGGATATGCATCAGCTCGCGCCGCAGTGTGCGTCCGTCGCTCAAGCCGATATTTTCTGTGAGATGTTCCTGTTTGCGCATGCCCACGATGGTGGTGCTGACATGAGGATTGGAGAGTATGTACTTCAATGCCATGCCCGCCATCGTCAAATGGGGAGGCGCCAGCGGCCGCAATTTTTCCACCCGTTCCAGCGTGGCAGCCAGGTTTTCAGGATTGAAATATCCTGACCGCCAGTCGTCTTCGGGGAACGTCGTCTCCGCGGTCATCTTGCCGGCGAGGCTTCCTTCGTCCAGGGGCACGCGCGCAATCACCCCGATATTCAGCTTGCGGCAGGCCGGCAGCAGATCATCTTCCGGAGACTGGTCAAAAATGTTGTAAATCACCTGCACCACATCCACGCATCCTGAATACAGCGCCTTGATGCCATTGTTGGGCTCCCAGCGGTTCAAGCTGATGCCAAACGCCCGGATCAAGCCCTCGGCCTTAAGCTGATCGACGATCGCCACCCAGCGTTCGTTGCTCGCCCAACTGTCGTCCCAAACGTGAAATTGCAGCAGGTCAATCGCATCCACGCCCAGCGCCTTGCGAATCAACTCGACATATTTCAGCACGTACTCTGCCGGAAACACCGCTTCATACGGATCGCGAGGCGATGCCGGCCACTTGCCATTCTTGGGCGGAATCTTGGAAGCGGTATATATCCTCTTGCCCGGATTGTTGCGCAGCAATTCGCCCAGAAGGCGGTCGCACTTGCCGTCGCCATACGCCCATGCGGAGTCGAAAAAATTGCAGTCCATATCGGCCGCCGCCTGCAAGGCGCGCCGCGACTCGTTGTCATCGGAATCCTTCCAGTTGCCCATTCCCCAAAGGCCCTGGCCGATTTCACTCACCTTAAAATTGGAACGCCCCAAACGCCGGAAATTCATACAGCTATTTTCTCATTGATTGCGATATTGATGTTTAAGAGCTCTATAGGCGATCATTCCGGCTTAAGTCCCGAACACTGACAAAGTCTGCAAAAACCCTTATCCTAACCATGAATCACGCGGTGGGCCGCTTTCCGCGCACGCAAGTCCCGCCTCTTTTATCAAATACATCAGGATTGATGCCTATGAGTACGCTGGGAATTCGCATCGTTGAACCCTCGCCGTCGTCGCTCGGCGCCTCTCGCCTCTTGAACGTCAGCGCCGAAGAATTTCTGGGCACCGGACGCGCCGGCATGGAAGCCGCCAAAGCAACCATGGCGCATTTCAAAAGCGCCGCCCGCACCCCCTCCGCCGGAGTGGACGCGAGTGAAGCCATCCTCGACATTTTCGATGCCGCCTTTGCCGCCTTGCAGAATGTCGGCGCGCGCTGCGGTCTGGCCCACGAGGTTCATCCCGATGAAAAACTCCGCGCAGCCGCCGAAACCTGCGAGCAGGAGGTCAGCGCCCTGGCCACCGAGTTCTCTCTCGATCGCGAAATCTATGATGCCTTGCAGTCGGTTGACCTGACCCACGTGGACGCCAATACCCGCTATTTCGTCGAGAAGAATTTGCGGGATTTCCGCCTCGGCGGCGTTGACCGTGACCCCGAGACCCGCGCCCAACTCAAGGAGTTAAACCAGGAACTGGTGAAGATTGGCCAGGAATTTTCCAAAAACATTCGCGACGATGATCGCCGCCTCGCAGTTGATCCCGCCGACCTTGATGGCCTGCCTGAAGATTTCCGGCGCGCGCATCCACCCGGCCCCAATGGCAAGGTTTCCATCTCCACCGACACCGTCGATTACTATCCCGTGCTCACTTACGCCCACAATGCGAAGACGAGGGAGGCGCTCTGGCGCCTCTACCTGCAGCGCGCCCACCCGCAAAATCTTCAGGTGCTCACCCGCATGCTCGAAGCCCGTTTTCGAGTCGCGCAACTACTGGGTTTCGACAACTGGGCTGACTACATCACCCAGGACAAAATGATCGGCAACGAGAAAAATGCGGGCGACTTTATCGCCCGCATTGCCGGGATATCGCAGGCTCGAGCAGATCACGATTACCAGGATTTACTGGCCATCAAGCGTGGAATTGTGCCGACATCATCGAATATTAACGCTTGGGACCACAGCTACTTAATGGAAAAACTTAAAGTTGAACGCTATGGTTTTGATTCCCAAGCGGTGCGCCCTTATTTTGAGTATAGCCGGGTTAAGCAAGGCGTGCTCGATATCACCAGCACGCTCTTTGGCATCGCGTATCGCAGGGTTCAGGACGCCCAAGTGTGGCACTCGGATGTCGAGACCTACGACATCTATCCTGCCGGCGATCACCAGTCCAAGGCGCTGGGACGAATCTATCTCGACATGTTTCCCCGAGAAAACAAGTACAAGCATTTCGCGCAATTTAATCTCATGAACGGGAACCAGGGCAGCACCCAAAGCAATGCCCGTCCCGAAGGCGTGCTGGTCTGCAACTTTCCCCGGCCGGGCGCGGACTCCGATGGCCCCGGCCTGATGGAATACCGCGACGTACGCACTTTATTTCACGAATTCGGGCACCTCTTGCACCACGTATTCGGGGGCCGTATTCGTTGGGCCACCCTTTCCGGCACGGCGGTGCAGATGGATTTCGTCGAGGTGCCATCGCAGTTGCTGGAAGAGTGGACACGCGATGCCGGCAGCCTGCAGGTCTTTGCGCGCCACTACCAGACTGGCGATCCCATTCCCGCCAGGCTGGTCGAACAGTTGCGCGCCGCCGACGATGTGGGCCGCGGCGCCACCGTACGCCAGCAAATGTTTTATGCCGCACTCAGTCTGGGTCTCTACAATCGCGACCCCGAAGGCCTTGATACCACCAGTCTGCTGGCGGAATTGCAATCGCGTTATACGCCGTATCCTTATGTCGAAGGAACCTACCTGCAGGAATCTTTTGGTCACCTCGACGGCTATTCCGCGCTCTATTACACCTACATGTGGTCGCTGGTCATCGCCAAAGACATGTTCAATGTTTTTCAGACCAGCGGCCTGCTGAACAGCGCGGTGGCGGGAAAATACCGCAGCGCAACCCTTGAGCCGGGAGGCTCAAAACCAGCGGCGCAACTGGTCGAGAATTTTTTAGGCCGCCCCTACAGCTTCGACGCGTATGAAAGCTGGCTCAACGAGAACTGAAAACCGGAAGAGTCCCACTCGAACAGGGATACGTTTTGAGGAGTTTGGAATTCCGCGGACGCAACGTACTTCGAGTCAAAGTCAGGGGCTGCGCCTGTTTACCCTCAATGGCGCGAATTTTTTAACGTAAGCTGACCCTGCAAGTTTCGCGTTTATCCGAAGGCAGCAGCAGAACGGCCCAACTGCCCGCACCCATAATCGGAATCAACGTCTTCACCACACCAGGGTTGCTGGACGCCAAAATCGAACTGGCCAGCATAAATCCGCCCGCCAGCAATAGCGAGGCCGCCGACGGCCCTGACGATTTCCCTCGCAGCCGGGAGTTCACGATATCAGCGCTCACCACCGCGAGCGCCAGGACGAGGGGCCCGGCAAGCGCCATCCAACCGGTCTGGTCAGTCCGCACCGCCACCAATGAACCTACGATGATGCCGGAGGCTACAAGCAGGCTGGGACTCAAGTGCAGCCAATATTTTCGTGTCATTTCAGAATCACCTCTGTAGGAGTTCATTCTATTCCCTTCTACCCGCGCGGCGCAGCTATTTGCGCAGCTCCCAGGCACGCCTGCACTTTTTCGACGATACCCTCGACGCTGAGCCCGTATTTCTTGCGCAAGGCGTCGACTTTTCCGTGTTCGATAAACTGGTCGGGCCAACCCACCCGCACCACCGGCGTCCTGGTCCCCATCTCCGACAAACTTTCCATCACCGCGCTGCCGAAACCCCCGCGCAGGACGTGGTCTTCCAGAGTGACCACCACCTGGGCTCGTTCGCCGTACCGTTGCAGAATGCGCGTGTCCAGAGGCTTGGCAAAACGGGCGTTGATGATGGCCGTGGAGTGGCCGCCTTCTTCCAGAATCCTCGCAGCTTCATAGGCAAGTGGAAGCAGCGCGCCGTAAGAGAAAATAGCAACCTCGGAGCCGTCGCGCACCAATTCAGCCTCTCCGATGGCCAGCGCCGCGGGCTGGCTCTTGGGCAGGTTTCCCGGTCCGGTGCCACGCGGATAACGGATCGCCACCGGGCCATCATGGCCCAGCGCCGTGCATAACATGTCGGCGAATTCGTCTTCATCCTTAGGCGCCATCAGCACCATGTTGGGAATGCCGCGAAGGTAGCTGATATCGAACAGCCCGTGATGAGTGGGTCCATCGTCACCGGAAAGGCCGGCACGATCCATGCAGAAAACCACCGGCAGATTTTGCAGGGCAACGTCGTGCACGATCTGATCGAAGGATCGCTGAAGGAACGTCGAGTAAATCGCGCACACCGGCCTGAAACCTTTGGTCGCCATGCCTGCGGCAAAGAGCACCGCATGCTCCTCGGCGATGCCTACGTCAAAATATCGCTTGGGATGTACCGGCTGAAAACGCTCCAACCCGGTACCATTGGGCATCGCCGCGGTGATGGCAGCGATCTTGTCGTTCTGGTTCGCCAGCTTGATCAGCGTATCGGCAAACACTTCGGAATACGTAGGCTGGGTCGAAGGCGAAGTCTCGCCGGTGATCTTGTCATAAGGGCCCAAGCCGTGGAATTTCTTCTGCTTCGCCATCGCAGGCTCGAAACCCTTGCCCTTGGTGGTGATGGCATGCAATAGCACCGGCCGGTCCTGGTGTTTGAGAAATTCAAACATGTGGATCAGCATTCCCAGGTCATGGCCATCCACCGGACCATAATAAGTCAGTCCCAGTTCCTCGAAAATCAGGCTGGGCAATAGAAATCCCTTGGCGGTTTCCTCGGCTTTCCGCGCCATGTTGAGTGCGGTGTCGCCGATCAGTTCCATCACCCGCTTGGCGCGGTCACGCAAATATTGAAATGAAGGATTGGTGACGATCTGGTTTAGGTAGCTGGCGATCGCGCCCACATTCTTGTCGATCGACCACTCGTTATCGTTCAAGACCACGATCAAGCGCTTGGTCTGCGCCGCGATATTGTTCATGGCCTCGTATGAAATTCCGCAGGTAAATGCCGCATCGCCCGCCAGCGCCACCACGTGCTCCGTACCGCCCATCAGGTCACGTGCCACCGCCATTCCCAGCGCCGCGGAAAGAGCGGTGCCCGCGTGTCCCGCGCCGTAGCTGTCATGCGGACTTTCGGTGCGCAACATGAATCCGTTGAGCCCACCGGGCTGCCGGATGGTCGAAAAACGCTCGCGGCGCCCGGTGAGCAGCTTGTGCACGTACGCCTGGTGGCTGACGTCAAACAGGAAATGATCTTTGGGGGTATCGAAGACGTAGTGCATCGCCAGGGTGAGCTCGACCACGCCAAGATTTGGCCCGATGTGCCCGCCGGTGGAGGAGAGCACTGAGATCAGCTCCTCGCGAATTTCCTGCGCCAGTTCCTTCAACTGGGGAATGGAAAGTTTCTTGATATCGCTGGGAGATTGAATCGAGCTTAGGTAATCGCTCATAAATGGACTGGCCGTTCAAAGTATAAGATGCTCGCCACGCCCGGTTGTTGCGGATTAATTCTGCGGGGTGTGCTTCTCTCCCTCTGGGAACCGAGCCAGTCAGTGTTTACTTTTTGGCTGGTTTTCCGCCCGTGATCTTCTGCGTAACGTAGGGGCGCAGATTGCTGATACCCTTGCCTTCTTCGACCGTGATGGTCTCGCCGGCGGCGATGTTGGCGAGCCGATCGATTTGCCCGCTGGGCCAGTTCACTTCGATGGAATCCGCTTTACTCATGTTTCCCATGCCAAAGGTGAGCACCAATTCACTCTGCGATAAATAGCTGGATCCGCTGTGCAGCGTCTGCGACACCGTTTCCTTGCCGGATATAACCCGAACCAGGGCGCCGATTCCGTCGCGGTTCGACCGTATTCCGGCCAGCTTGATTCGCAGGCTGTAGTTGGTTCCGCCCTCGTTACGGAACAAATATACCCGGCCGCCGTTGGTCGTGGAAATCACGTCCAACGCGCCGTCGTTGTTGATGTCGGCGTAGGCCGCCCCGCGCGCCACCTTGGGCGCCGCAAATGCCGTCCCCATTTTGCTGGTGACTTCGGAAAATTTTCCTCCGCGCTGGTTGCGGAACAGGTGCGGAGGCTCGGCATAACTCACGTGCTTCTGCACCTTCTCGATCTCGTTCTCGATGTGGCCGTCAGCGACGAAGATATCGGGCCACCCGTCGTTGTCGTAGTCGAAGAAGAAACATCCAAAGCCCAGCGTCACCAGGGTGGCGTGGCCAATTTCGGAATGGGCCGCCTCGTCAACGAACAAACCGTTTCCCTCGTTGTGATAAAGCGAGAGCATCTGGTTTGAGAGGTTGGAAATCACCAGGCTGGGAAATCCCGAGTGATCGTAATCCGCCGCATCGATTCCCATTCCCGCGCGCGCCAATCCATCTTCGCTGAACGCGATTCCCGCCGCGATTCCTTTTTCCTCGAACGTGCCGTCGCGCTTGTTCAGGTAAAGCTTGTTGGGCTGGGTGTCGTTGGCCAGCACAATATCCGGCCATCCGTCGCGGTTGTAGTCGATGATGGCGATGCCCAGGGTCTTCGACGTCGGGTCGTACAGCCCGGCTTTCTGGGTGACATCCTGAAACTTACCGTGCCCGAGATTGTGGTACAGCCGGGCAGAAGCGCCTTTATAGGATTCCGGGGTGCAATAGGATTTGTGTACGCCATCCAGCGAACAGAAGAGATCGTTTTTGATCGACCATTGAACGTAATTGCCGACGATCAGGTCGAGCTTGCCGTCGCGGTCATAATCCACCCAGGCCGCGCTGGTGGCAAAGTCATTTCCACCCACCAGCCCCGCGCTCCTGGTTACATCGGTAAACGTGCCGTTGCCGTTGTTGTGAAAAAGGTGGTTCTGGTCGAGCGCGGTGATGAAGATATCGTCGAAGCCGTCGTTATCGTAATCCCCTATGGCAGATCCCAAGCCAAAAATGGAAATCGCCAGGCCCGCTTTGCGAGTGACGTCGGTGAAAGTCCCGTTGCGGTCGTTGTGGTAAAGCCGCGGAGTGGACGTCGCAGGCCCGTGTCCGGGCCAGTTCCTGCCGTTGACCAGCAGGATGTCCTGGTAGCCGTCGTTGTCATAATCAATGAAGGCGGCGCCCGGTCCCATGGTCTCGGGCAGATACTTTTTCCCATACGCGCCATTGGTGTGGACAAAACGGATTCCAGCTTGCGCGGTAATGTCGCGAAAGGTGATATTTTGCGCGCGCAGCGGCGGCGCCGCCAGCACCCCGGCAGCGCAGTATAAAATCAGCAGTTTTATCCTGAACATTATCGTGAGACCCGCAGGATGGCCGCGCCAGTCCGCCCGGCCATGTTTTTATTCTCCGCTGCCTGCGCGTGCTGGCGCAATCCCGCCAGTGGCACAGACCCGTGTTCGTGGATGGCCTGACGCTCGTTATTGTCTTGGGGATGAGCCTGCCGGTAGGGTCCGGTAATGGTCTGCGCGGATTCGTCAGCTTTGAATCTCAGATAGCGCACCTGGTGGTCCCGCGCTTTAGCTTGATCGCCCACGCCGTTGTAACACAGCATCAGGTTGTAATGCGCCTGCAAATCTTCGGGGTCTATGGCCAGTACCAGGTTGAATCTCTGAATCGCGTCCTGGTAGCGGCGCTGCAGGAAAAGGATGCGGCCCAGATCGTTCTGGGCAACCCGGTCACGCGGATATTGCGCCACCACCTGCTGCAGGTGCGACGCCGCCTCGTCGTACTTCCCTTCCGCGCGCAAAACCTTGGCATAGAAAAAATGTGCGCGCGCCAGGATGGGGCTCAGCGCCAGCGCCTTCTCCAGCACCACGCGCCCGCGATCCATGTCGCCCTCCTGTACCGCGACCCGTCCCATGTTCACCCATCCGTCGGGGTTCCTGGGATCAATCTCCGTAACTTTTTGAAACGCCGCCTGCGCCCCTTTGAGGTCGCCTTGCAGAAACAGGCCGATGCCGTAGTCGTTCCATCGCTGCCAGTCGTCAGCTTGCAACGCCACCACCGGCAGCGGAGCCGGAGCGTTGCGCGGCGCCACCTGCAGCGTGACCTCGTTTTCCGCCATCACTTCGATGGGCACGTCGGGAATCTTCTCCTGTTTCGCAGAAACTCCTTGCAGGCTACCCGTAAAGACGTACTTGGTGTCGTCATAGCCCGGGGCCGCCGCCGGCCGTGGCAGGCTGGGATCGGCTACCCCGCCAAATGAAAACTGGGTGTTCCACCAGGCAAACTTTCGATACAGCAGCCGCGCATGCAGAGTGATCTGGTTGCCGGTGCTTTCGGGCACGTTCAAGCGGTAATGCACCGTGTCCGCCGCTCCCGGGGGAATCAGGTGGACGTAAACCGTCGCTCGCGAGGCCCACGCATTGCGCTTATTGATGGGGTTGCCGTGCTCGTCGATCTGCAGCGAGCGATAAAAGTGTGCGCCCTTTTCCACCGGGCCTTTGCCATTGTCTTCAACCTCGCCGCTCCAATAAACCGTTTGGCCTTTTTCGTCGATGCCTTTCAGCTCGACCCAGGTGTCATATGCGTCCACCGTGCCGCCGGGGAAAAAGTGCCCCAACTTTTTGGTCCGCACTACAACATCCACCCGCACGCTGTCGCCCCGCCGCACCGTCGCATGCACCCGGTTTAGGGGAGCGTTCACCGCCACCGCGTCACCGCCCCCCGCGGCGCTGACCGGGGCTTCGGCTTCCTCTCCCACAGCGAAGGTAGTGGATAATTCACTGCCTCCCGCCGCCACCGGCTTGCGTGCCTGCGTTCCACTTAACGCCTGCGCCGGGGACATGGCGAAGATGTCGATGGTCATCACATTCTTTAAAAAGTTTTCTGTGACTTTGAGCTGTTCAGCATCCTCATTAGCGGTGGGCAGCGCGGTGTTAGCGCCGGGGAAGCGATGGGAGTGAATCTGCCCGTGCACGTTTCCCGCATCCTCCGACGACGTCAGCGGCATATGGCAGTCGGCGCATTGCTGCGACTTCGCGGGATAATAAAACGACCGCGCGCCTTCGCCGGAGACGCCGCTGGCTTGCCAGTTGTCGTATTCGTTGAACCCGCGGATCCAGCGGTAATGGTTCACCGGAACATCCAGGTGGACTTTGTGGCAGGCGGCGCAGAATTCGGCAGGCTGGTCGCGCATGAACGGCTTGAGGAAGACCCTGCGATGGGGCTCGGGATTCAGTTGGATCACGAAATCGTGCAGCCGCCGCAGCACCGGGTTCTTTTCCGCCGCCAGTTCGTGCAGCGTGGGATATTCCAGGTAGAAATCTCCCTGCCCCATCGTGCTCTTCACCCGCGCGATGGAGTGGCACATCATGCAGCCCAGGCCGGCCTGCGCCTCGGGGGTATGCACGATCTGCTTGATCGGAGTATCCATCTTCCCGGCATACAGCACCGCGGGGTCATGGCATCCGCCGCACCATTTCGACGGCCCGGTGCCGACCGTGTCCTGCATGTACTCGATGCTCTTGCGATACCACTGGTTATTGAACGAAGAAAAGTGGTGGGCGGAGCTGTACCACTGCTTGTAGACCTCCTGGTGGCAGCGCTGGCAGGAATCGGATTCCATAAAAAACTTGCTGGGAATCTTCCGGTTGCCGTAAATCTGCGCCGAACTGGGAAAGAACGCGCCTTGCGGCCCGTCGCCCTCCCCTGCCATCGTCTCCGGGGGCATGGCCGGGTTCACGATGTGGAAGGACCGCTGCCATTGCGACGTTCGCGCATACCAGGCTCCGGCGCCAAGCCCTGCCACAAGCAACAGACAAACCGGCGTGACCAGCAGCGGCTTCCCCCGGCCCCAGGCCATCCCGCCGCGGCCCGTCGCCGAGGAAGCTGCCGAGGAAATCGATGACGATAGAAGAATGCCGGCCCCGAGAGTTGAGAGGAAGACATGGCTATAAAGCAGCGTCCAATGCGAACGAGCGGTGCCGGTAAATATCATCGCCACGCCCAGCAGCGCGCCGATCGCCACCAGCAGCCATCCACTCGCGCTGAGCAGGCCGCGAGATTTTAACCCGCCCCACAACACCGGGACCAATAGGAGTGTGGTGATGACTCCCGCGACTAAATGCAGTATCACGACAACGGCGTAGAAAATGTTGGCTTGGGGAAAAGCAAATAGATAGGCCGCCGAAACAGTAAGAAAGATCAGCAGACCCGGCAGAAGTTTGCGGCGGGAAGCTGATTCGCGCAAGTTGGCGGTTTTGGCCCCTCGCAACTTACCTGCGCCGGAAGGAGTCAACAATCCTCCGCCAGTGGGAACCGGCCATGACTCACGAGATTCAAGTGCTTGCGTGCGGCAGAGCCGAGCACTCTCTTGATCAAATTTAGCATTAACTTCGATGTCCCATGAACTTTAAGTTGGCCAGATGTAGCGGCGCAGCATAAAGCAAACAAGCATGACCGGTAAATGGGGTGCGGCATTGCGAAGAAGGATATTACAAGCGAGAGTAACCGCACTCAATAATGGTTTTGAATTATTGACTGCGGTTTGTCGATTCGCGGAGAGCGGGTAAGCGACATCGTTGCTCCGGCGGCCGCTTTGAGTTCAATCCACATTCCTCGGTGTCAGACTGGCGTCTCGTTGGGGGGACGGCGTGAAGCAGTTCCCTGGAATCCAAAAAAAAGGCCGGTCATCGCTGACCGGCCATGGGGAATTCCCCGATTCAGAAGGTGGCGCCGGCAGGCACCAGCCAGATTTGGGTGTCGTGGCCGCCGGTCGTGCCCAGGCGGTTTTCAATTCTGCCGGGGTCGATTCCCTTTTCTTTAACCAGGTAATCACGCGCATTCAACCCGCGTCGCGATGCCAGTTGTTGGGCGTGGACCTCATCACTGTCGGCGTTGCTAATCAGCACCACTTTGGTGTCAGGTTCGCGTTGCAGTCGCAGCGCCACATCGTCCAGAATGGCCTTGGACACATTGTCCACCCGCGCGCCGTTGCGCTTGAAGTCAACATGGTTCAAATTGGCGGCTTGTGCGGGAGCCGGTACCACCGGCGTCGGCACGGCTTCCACTTGCACCTTGGTATTGGCGCTCGCGGTGAGCGGACTGGGTCGGTTGTCGCTGGCAGTGCCGGTTACGGTGATCACCGACGGCTTTACCCCGGTAGTGTCCAGGGTGACGCTCGGCCCGCTTCCTGAAATCAAACCGGCGGTCGCCGAGTAGCTGTAGGTCAGCGGGTGATTATCCGCGTTACTCACCGCTGCTGTGATGGTCGAAGGGCTTCCCGATTGCACCACCGCCGGATTTGCCGACAGGGTCATGGTCAATGCCGCGGGCGCTCTTACGGTGAAGGAGGCGTTGCACATGGCGGTTTGCCGGTGTCCATCGCTGAGGTTGGCGGTGACCGGGTAAGTACCGGGGGCGAGGCCCGCGGTATCGATCTGGGCGGTGGCGCCAGTGCCCGAGACTTTCACGCCGCTGCCGCTCCAGTTATAGGTAACCGTGTGCCGCGGGTTGAAATTAGATGCGCTCGCCGATACCGTTACCGGCTCGCCGGCCAGTACTTCTGAAGGCTGCATGGAGCAGGAAGCGGATGGTGGTATGCCGGCTTCGCCTCCGCCCAGGTTCACTACCAGGCCGGTGCTCAGGCGATATCCCATCAAGGTAGTGGGTGTCGGCTTGAATGCCGGAGCGGGCCCGAGGAAACCGAAATCATGCCGCGCCCACTGGTAATCCGCCTGCGCCAGCCGCAGCGAAAGATGCGGCATCACCCGCCAGTCGATGCCGCCTCCAGCCAGGATGCCGGGTCCGCTATCGGTGCGGGGAAAGTTGGTGGGCCGGAAGCGATGCAGCCCTCCCATCACGTGCACAAATGGAGTCAGGCGCGCGTACGGAGCCCGCGCCGTCAGGCCCGCCTGGTAGGTTTCGATCTTGCAGTGGCACGAAAATGTGGCGTAGTCGAAGCTGGCGCCTAAATAGCGATTAAAGAAATAGGTGGCATTGGCGTTGAACCCTGATATTCCGGGCACCGAGCTGAAAGCATCGATGGGAACGCCTCCGATGCTTCCTCCGGGGTGCAGAAAGGAATAGCCGGCGAAGATATCCACCTTGGAGGGCGCCTCATCTTGAGCAACCGCGTGGACTGCCGGCAGCGTGCACAACGCCAGCGATATGATGCCTGCCCAATTTCGAACCTTGGAAAATAACATGCGTAGTTCCTCCGAACATCAAACTCGAATCTTGCAATGCCGCTGTTACTAAAACTGCGCTAAACCGGTTCCGCGCCCGCCCAGGTTTCCTCAGGCTCCGCCCGCGATTGCAATGCAATGGTGAAACTTTCCACTTCGCACTCTCCGCCTTGTAGTCACTTTGGGACCTGCCGCCCGTGCTATCCGGTCCTGGGCCCCCGGCGGGAGTGGTTACCGCGCCGGAAGCCTGACCGCTTTCGCAGCGCTATGGCGCGGGTACGTTGATGACGGTGTTCACCATAGTGACCGATGCCACCAGGCTCAGCGCCCGTCCGTTGAGCGTGGTGATGATCACGTTGCCCGCGGTGGAGAACGTGATGCCCGACGGAGCAATGATGGTTCCCACCATCACCCCGCCGCCGGTGCCGTTAATGGTGGCCGCGGTTCCCACGTGCCAGAAGACATTTTTGGCCTGTGCGCCGTTGACCAGAAGCACGCTGCGCGGAGTTCCCGCTACTCCCACCGTGAGTGAAGTGCCCATCTGGAACACCCAGAAGGCGTTGGGATCTCCCTTGGCATCAAGGGTGAGGTCACCAGCGGTGATGGCAAAAGTTCCCGGCGCGGATTGATAAATACCTGGCGGTAGGACGAGGTTTCCCAGTTCGCCGCCTTGTGCGGGAACGGTTGGCGGCAGGTTCGCCGGCGATGTGGCCAGGTAGGCCACATTGGCGTCGGCCAGGGCCTTGGTGGCGACCGCCAGAGTGGCGGCGGTCCCTTCCGTCGGACATCCAACCGTGGGCGGCGGCGGCGCGGTATAGATCTTGCCGTTCACCGTTCCTATGTTGAGCGGCGTCTCGGTATAGGTGCAACCCGGCCCCGCATCGTGGAAGCCGGTGATCACCGTGGAGACGCCGGTGGTGCCGATGTCGCCGTTAATCACCGTGAGAATCCCCATGTTGGTGATGCCCGCGCTTCCGCCGAATGCGCCGAATGTTCCTGCCGTCCCCAGGTTCACGGGCGGCGGGACCACCACCGCCGCGGTGGTGAAGGTGCAGACGAAGTTGGCGATCAGGGCATTGCCGGCCAGGTCACGCACCCCGGTGGTGAGGGTCGCGGTATACGTGGTGTTGGGCGCCAGCGCAGCGGTCGGAGTAAAGGTTGCGATCCTGCTGGCCGCGTCATAGGTAACCGTTCCGGTTACCGGAGTCGCGCCCGGTCCGGTCAGGGTGAAGGTGGTGGTGTTGACCGTGGCAGGATCCAGCGCCTCGCTGAAGGTCGCGCTGTAAGCCTGGTTGACGGCCACGCCGATGGCGCCGCATGCCGGGTTGGTGGAGATCACGGTCGGCGGAATCACATCGGGCGCGGGACCGGTGGTGAAGGTACAGGTGAAGTTCGCGGCCAGCGCGTTCCCTGCCAGGTCCTTGATGCCGGTGGTCAGGGTCAAGGTGTATAAGGTGGCGGGCGCCAGGTTGGCGGCGGGAGTGAACACGGCGCTGTTGCTGGCTGCCGCATAAGTAACCGCGCCGGCCACCGGGGTCGCTCCCGGGCCGGTCAGGGTAAAGGTCGTGGCGTTGATGGTTGCCGGATCGAGGGCCTCGCTGAAGTTGGCCGTCACCTTGGTGTTCAGCGCGACCAGCGTCGCGCCGCACGCGGGATTTGTGGAAGTCACCGTGGGCGGCGTTACATCCGGACCCAGTCCGGTGGTAAAGCTGCACACAAAGTTGCTCGCCAGAGCCGTGCCCGCCAGGTTTTTCGCGCCGGTCGTAATCGTGACCGTATATAAGGTGCTGGCGGCGAGGTTGGCTGCCGGAGTGAAGGTGGCCACGTTCCCCAACGCAGAATAGGTGACCGCTCCCGCGACCGCCGCGCCCCCGGGTCCGGTGACCAGGAACGTCGTGTTATTGATGGTGGCGGGATCCATGGCTTGGCTGAAGCCCACGTTGATTTTCTGGTTCAGCGCCACGTTGGTGGCGCCGCATCCCGGGGTGATAGTGCTCACCGTCGGCGCGACCGGCGGTGGACCGGTGGTGAAGCTGCAGACATAATTTGCTGCCAGGGCGTTGCCGCCCGTGTCCCGCGCGCCGGTGGTGATGGTGTAGGTGAATACCGTATTGGCCGCCAATGCCACAGCCGGCGCAAAGCTGGCCGTGTTGGTGGCCGCGTTGTACGTTACCGCTCCGGCTACCGGCACGCCTCCCGCACCGGTCAAGGTAAAGGTGGCCGCATTGATGGTGGTGGGGTCCATCGCCTTGCTGAAAGTTACGGTGATGCTGGGGATATTGCCCGGCACCGCCACCGCTCCGCACGCCGGGGTACTCGCGATCACGCGCGGCAGCGCCAGCGTGGTAAAGCCGCACACAAAACTGGCGGCCGGCGAATTACCCACGAGGTCCTGCACGCCCGTGCTTACGGTGATGGTAAAGGCAGTGTTCGGCGCCAGGTTCGCCGCCGGAGAGAACGTGGCAATGTTGCTGGTGGGATCGTAAGTCACCGTTCCCGCTACCGGCGTGGCTCCCGGCCCGGTCACCGTAAAGGTCGTCCCGTTAATCGTCGCCGGATTCATCGTCTTATTAAAGGTGACCGTGATCTTGCCGTTCAGCGCAACCTGGGTGGCGCCGCATGCCGGACTGCTGGCGACCACCGCGGGAAGAACCGTTCCGCCTACGCCCGGGGGCACCGCTGACGAACCGCAGCAACCTGCAATCAACCCAGCCAGTAAAAGGGCTATCACCCAAAATTTGTTTACGTATTTCGAAGTCATTTGTTGCTCCTTATTCGGCAGTTGCGCAGCCTTGCGGCGCACTCATGAGTTACGGGATTGATGAAGAACGTATATTGAAGAGCAGTTAAGTGGCCAAACCAGTGGCTTCTTTTGATCTTGGGGGGGGACTGAACCCAAACCGCAAAAAAACCCTGGTCTTGTAATGAACAAAATTCTCGTTCTTTCACCACCGCAAAGATGGTCAATATTGCTCACAGCATCAAAATCATCAACATCAATAGAACGAAGGAGCGCAACCCCAATCCAAATTGTTTTGTTAGGGCGGAAGCGGCGGACATTATCCGCAGTCGTGAAACTCAATTCACAATCGACAGATAAATTAGAGAAACTCAACGATTTCAAGCCGAACAAACAAGCGATTCCGGGTTGAAGTCCCAATGCTGCACTAGTGCAGGACCAAAACAGGAGAGTGGGAAGGGACCAACCCACAAGCGTTACCAGGGATTCCGTCTCAGCGCCGGGGTAGCGCGACCGGTCCCAGGGTGCCATCGCGCAGAAATCTCCTGGTCACCAGCAGAGACATTGATCCGGGCTCGTTATGTTATACAGAACATTGCTGTCATTCCTGCCGGAGATCATTTCGCTCCGGGGCATGAGCCTCTTGATCTCGTCTCGAATTTTGCCCGCACGATCCTCATTACAAATGACCAGGACCTTGCCCTCAAGTGCGGGCAGAATGGCAGCCAGGTTGACCGTGGGTGCATTCCCCATGGTTCCGCCCACATCTTCGCCGCTCGCCTCGGCCCTCGCCTTGAACCCACCCGGACCTTTGACGAGCATGGTTAAGGTCAGAATCTGCCCACAGGGGAGCCTCTTCAACCGCTCCCAGCCAGTCGGCCTTAGCTTGAGCTGCCACCGCTCGTCTGAACTCCAGCTCCGCTACTTCTGGTGCCCGGTGTGCCGCCTGCTTCGCCTTTCACTCGGCTTCGGCCTGGGTGGCGGCTTCGCGCGCTGACTTCTGCTCCGCTTCTTCCCGCCCCCGCCCTGCCGCCTGCGCGGCCTGCTTTTCGGCTTCGACCTGAGCGGTGGCTTCGCGCGCGATGCGAGCTTCAATTCGCGCCCGCGCCGCGAGTTCCGTCTCCAAGGTCGCCCGCGCAAGATTGGCGGCCTCGCGCGCCTCCTGCTGAGCGGCGCGGGCGGCTTCAACCGCCTGCTTCGCCGCTTCCGCCATGGCCGCCGTTTCGCGCCGCGCCTCCGCCGCTTCCGCGTATGCCCGCATTCGGGCTCTCCCAGGCTTGAGCCCCTGTTCGGCGCCCAGACCAAGATCTGTCTCCGCGTTGCTTGGACCGAGAGCAACCCCAGGACTGGCCCTGCCCCCTTCAGCACCGGGCCCAGTCTCAAACTCGGGGAATGATTCCCCGAGACCCTCCGCGGCAGAAACTTCTGCAAGGGCCTCCTCCGCGGGGAGCGCCGCCTTGCTTCGGGAATGGCGTTCACGCGCGAGTCGGAATGCGGAGTCGAACGCAGACGGCTGGCGCCATTTGAAGTCGTAAAATCGGTGCCGGCAGTCAAGACAGCGGAAGGCCCGGCGCAGGAAGAGGTGTTCCATGCCATCCGACTTGGTGGTGCGGTTTGAGTATCTGACGTTCTTGCTGCCGCAGAAACGGCACTTGGTCAAATTGTCATGGGTCGACATGGCCCTGTCCGGGGGGGCGCTCAGCACTCGCGCGTCCATAGAATACATCCGGAGTCTAATGCTTTTCTGTACGAAGTACATGGAAAAGATCAAGAACTGGCGTAACTGGGTTTACCGAAGCTTCCGGACGGTCCTTAATCCAGAGCTTAAAGGGATCGACTTCAATCGGCTGGAAAAATATTGATGAAATAAAAGGGGAAGTTGTGACGAGAAGGCCGCTAATGCAACAGCCAGTCCCCGGTTTTCTCGGTGAAGGTCAATGCGTATCGAGGATACTCGGTCTCCGGCAACTCGGAGCGAACGATTCGGGCGAAACCGGCATCTTCGGCCTGGGCACGGAGAAGATGAACGCGCACGATGGCGTCCACCGGCAGCGCGATCGGGCACGCGCACAGGAAGCCATTCTTGCCGGCGTTTTCGGTGGTGGTCAGAATCCCAAAATCTTTTTCGCGCGCGTCCTTGCCGCTCAGCTTCATCGGTACTCTCAGCCCCACCCTGATCCCATTGCGGCGTTCCTGGCGGCGGTTCTGCAGTGATTCCGCCAGCGCCGCCCGCAGCGCTTCGAAATTTACCGGCTTCTCGAAGTAGGCTGAGGCCCCCAGGTCGTGGCAGAAGTCCTTGGTTTTCGCTCCCGCCTCGCCGCTGATGATGAATACCGGGATCAACTGGGTCGCGCTGAACGACGTAAAGGTCTTGCACAACTCAAAACCCGAATAGCCTGGCATCCGCAAATCCAGCAGAATGACATCCGGCTTGTGTTCGAGAGCCAGCGATAGCGCTTGTTCTGGTTGGCCGGTGTCAAAAATCTCGTATGCGTCCACCAGATTCAATCGCACCAGCCGGCGCATCGCTTCATCGTCATCCACGATCAGAATCTTTGCCATGGTCTTGATCTCCTGCTGCACTGCAAATTTCAATTTCCGGAGAGCTTACCTTCGAAGGCCACCGGGTCGGCTGCCGGCATCGCCTTCGGTCTGGGGCCTCCGTCGAGCACTGACCTGACCCGGGAAATCAAAGCGTCTTCGGTAAAGGGCTTTTGCAGCAGGTTCGATCCCGCTGCCAGCACTCCATCGCCGCCGGCAAAGGAATCGGTGTAACCCGAAATGAAAAGCACTTTGAGGTCGCGGTGGCGCGCGCTCAAAATCTCCGCCAGCACCCGCCCGTTTTTCCCCGGCATGATCACGTCAGTGACCAGCAGGTGGATCTTACCCGGGTGCTCAGCAGCAACGTTAAGCGCCTGCTCGGCATTGGCGGCGCTTAACACGCGAAATCCGTGGGAGCTCAGAATGGAGGCGGCCAGCCGCCGTAGCGGCTCCGCATCCTCCGTAAGCAAAATTGTCTCCCAACCGCCAACATTCTCGGTGACATTTTTCGACGCGGACGTTGCAACCACTTGTCCATCGACCCGGGGCAGGAACACTTCGAAAGAAGCGCCCGCTCCCGGAGTGCTCTGCACCGCGATATAGCCTCCGCTCTGCTTCACCACGCCATAGACTGTGGCCAGTCCCAGGCCGGTGCCCTTGCCTAATTCCTTGGTGGTAAAGAATGGCTCGAAAATATGGGCCAGCGTTTCCGGGTCCATCCCCATGCCGGAATCGATGACCGCGAGTCGAACGTAGCGACCCGGCCGGGCGCCATCGTGGTGGCGCGCATAAACTTCGTCGAGATCGACATTGGAAGTCTCGATGCGCAGCTTGCCCCCTTCGGGCATGGCGTCCTGGGCGTTCACTGCCAGGTTCAAGATCACCTGCTCGATCTGGTTGCGGTCGACCTTGACCGAACCCAGATCTTCTCCCATGGCCACACTCACCGCGATGTCGGCGCCGATGAGGCGGGGTAACATTTTCTGCATGTCCGCCACCAGTTCATTCATATTTAGCACGGTGAGCGTCAATATCTGCTGGCGGCTGAAGGCCAGGAGTTGCCGGGTGAGTGCTGCCGCGCGCTCTCCCGCTTTTTCAATTTCGGTAGCGTACTCGGCCAGCCGGCTGTTCATACCCAAACCGCGCTTCAACAACTGGCTATAACCGATGATCACTCCCAGCAGGTTGTTGAAATCGTGCGCAATTCCTCCCGATAGCCTTCCCACCGCCTCCATTTTTCCCGCCATCTGCAGTTGCCGTTCCAGAATCCGCCGGCCGGTGATGTCTTCGACAAACATCTCGAAACATGGGGGCTGACCGGGCGCGCTTTCTGCTTGCCGGCCGCTGCATCGTACCGTGATCGCAGCCGAGCCCTTGCGCTTCCAGTCCAATTCCAGGCCTTTGAATTCTTCCCCTTGGATCAGCAGCTCGCTGAGCGCCTGAAATTCCGCCGGGGAGCGAAAAATTTCCGACGCCAGGTTCACCTGCAACAGTTCCTCGGCGGCGCCGTATCCCAGCATCTCTTCGAGCGCCGGGTTGACGCGCAGCAACACTCCATGGCTGTTGGCGCGGCAGATTCCGTAAGGCGCATCCTCAACCACGGTGCGAAACCCGGCGTCGGCCAGGCGCAGCGCTTCCCGCGCCAACTTACGCTCCGTGATGTCGCGGTTGACGATGACAAATTTCGACGGCGCTTGTTTGGCGTCGTAGATTACGCTGGCCGTAGATTCCAGGTCGCGCCAGCTTCCGTCTTTGTGCCGGATGCGGTATTCCAGGGCCTCTCCCACCCCGCTGATGCGCGCCTGCTGGGCGGCCTGCTGCACCCTTTCACGATCCTCGGGATGGATCTGGTCCAGCGAAGACGAGGCCTTTAACTCTTCGGGGGAATAACCCAGCACCGTCTGGTACGAAAGACTGTTATAGATGCGGCGGCCTTCCATATCCACCACCGCGATCATGTCCGCGACGTTTTCGCTGATCAGGCGGAACAACTCTTCGCGCTCGAATAATCGGCGACGCACCCGGTGGATCTGCCATTGCTGGTAAACGGTGTAAATGTCGAACAGCAGCACCACCGCCACCAGCCCGCGGATGGCCGGCGGAAACATCAGCCACGAGATTTCCTGCTGGCGGTCTTGCAACTCCGGCACGATGAATGAAACCACGCCCAAGGTAAGCACCAGGGTTACTGCCATGGCGGCCAGCCACAACAACCATTCGCGCCGCTCCGCCCGCCGGAAGACCACCGACGAATTTTCGCTTTCGGCACGCGGCAGCGGCTGCGCCTTTTCCATATTCGAGCTGGTCAACTTATGGGCCTCACGACCGGCAGCGCTCGCCGGCCATTTCATGTCTCACTCTAGCACCCGCGGATTTGCTGTACGAATCTAAGTGCGTATGCAGCTTGCTGCGCTTCCCGTTCCGGCACGTGCGTTCCAATCAGGAAAGTCATCGGCTGGCCTTGGTTCCCTTTACAAAACGCCAAAGAAGAGCAGATTGGCCCCGTTCTCGCGTTAAGCGTAGAACCTTTTATCCTCTCCAGCTGTTGGACTTTGATTCATCACGCCTAAATCCGGCAATCAAAACTGTGATGCTGTCCATACGAACTTTCGATTGGAGGATGCCCGCAGAGCAAGTGAGTATGAATCCATGCGAATTTCCACCCGCAACGGAGTAGTCGACGATCACGACGCCTGTGGGGTCGGTTTCATCGCGCAACTCGGCAGTGCCGGCTCGCACGAAGTTCTGCAGCGCGCCCTCACCGCCCTGCTCCGGCTCTCCCATCGCGGCGGCGTCGACGCCGACGGCCTCAGCGGCGATGGCGCCGGCTTGCTCACCGCCATTCCCATGGATTTCATCAGGCGCCAAGCCAAAAAAGCCGGCTTTCACCTGCCTGCAACCTTCGGGCTGGGAATGATATTTCTGTGGCCGGGCGCCGAAGACCAATCCTGCACCCTAATCGAAAAGCTGGCCACGCGTTCCGGGTTGCGCTGCGTGGGATGGCGGGCAGTTCCCACCGATTCCGCCATGGCCGGACCGCGGGCTCTGGACACCTTGCCCATCGTCAGGCAATGTTTTTTTGCCGCCGAAAACACAACTGACATCGAGCGTTCGTTGTTTATTCTGCGCAAACAGGCTGAGGCCGAGCTCGGCTCCGCTGTTTACTTCTGTTCCCTTTCATCGCGCACGGTTGTATATAAAGGTCTGCTTACCCCTCGCCAGCTCCCCGCTTTCTACCCTGACCTGCTCGATCCTGAATTCAAGACTTCGTTTGCCGTCTTTCATCAGCGCTATTCCACCAATACGCGCCCGGCATGGTCCCTGGCCCAACCCTTTCGCTTCGTAGCGCACAACGGCGAAATCAACACCATTGGCGGAAACCGGCGCTGGCAACGGGCGCGCGCTGCCGGCATCCGCCGCCAGCTTGGCCTGGGCGACGAATTTCCCTCCCTGATGGAAGAGTGCGTAAGCGATTCCGCCAGTTTCGATAATGCATTCGAGACTCTTCTGCGCCAGGGATTCAACCCCCAGGCCGCAATGTTGCGCATGGCCCCTCCCGCCTGGGAATCGGATCCTCACGTGCCTGCGCGGCTGCGAAACTACCTCGCCGCCAGCGCCAGCGTACAGGAGCCATGGGACGGCCCCGCCGCCCTGGTGTTCAGCGATGGTCTGCTGGTGGGCGCGAAACTCGACCGCAACGGTCTGCGGCCCATGCGATACACCCTCACCGCCGACGGCTTGCTGGTCGCGGGCTCTGAAGTCGGTCTCGCCGACTTTGACGACAAGCAAATCATCGAGCGGCAGCGGCTGGGGCCCGGAGAAATGCTGGTCGTCGACACCGTTTCCGGCGTCCTCTTCCGCAACCAGGAATGTTTGGATTTGATTTCCGCCCGCGACCTCGTCGCGGCCGACCTAGCCGCGCCCTCGGCGCCGGCTCGTTTCCAGCGCTCCACTCTTTCTCGTTCATTAGCGCCTTCGCCGACCGAGGACGCCGGGCTCTCGCGAAAGCGCCGCCGGGTGGCGGCGGCTTTGGGTTGGACCGAAGATCAATTTCAAATTCTGTTCAAGCCGCTGGTCACACGCGCCGAGGAATCCACGTGGAGCATGGGCGACGACGCTCCTCCGGCATTTCTTTCTTCCGCACGCCGTCCTCTCTGGGAACACTGCAAGCAACGCTTCGCCCAGGTTACTAATCCGCCCATAGACCCGTTGCGCGAAAAACACGTGATGTCGCTCGACCTCTGCCTGGGACAGTCGCTGGTGATCTCTTCTCCGGTACTCGACGCCGCCCAACTGGACGATCTGCAAACCACCTGGCTGCAACCGGCTCACGTGGTCGATCTGACCTTCGCCGTAGAACGAGGAATTGACGAGGCCTACTCCGTGCTCGACCGCGTTCGTCAAGAAACCGCCCGGGCGATTGCATCGAACGCCGCGATGCTGCTGCTTACCGATCGTGACGCCGGCGAATTCCGTACCGCCGTTCCCGCCTTGCTGGCGGTGGCCGCCGCGGCCAACTTCATCCTGGAAAACTGCGGAGGCGGCCCGCCGATCGTGATCGAGACCGGCCAGGTCATCGACACTCATCATGTGGCGCTGCTGATCGCCGCCGGCGCCAGCGCGGTCCATCCTTCTATAGCGCTGGAACTGGCCGGCGAAATGCACCCGGGCAGCGCGCACAACTACTCCACCGCTCTCGATTCAGGCTTGCGCAAGACTCTGGCCCGCATGGGTATCTCAACCCTGGCCAGCTATCGCAATAGCCAGCTCTTCGAAATCATCGGACTGGATGAAGATCTCTGCCGGAAATTTTTCGAAGACGCCCCCTCGGTACTGGGGGGAAAGTCGCTCGACGCTTTGCTCCAGGATGTGCTCGTCCGGCATTGCGATGCCTTTGCTTCCAGTGGCGGAAATCTTCGCGATGCCGGGTTGTACCGTTTTCGCAAAAGTGGAGAACTTCATTCCAACTCCCCCGCGCTGGTGCGTCACCTTCATGGGTTCGTCAAATCTCCGGCGGGAGAAACCTACGGCGCCTATGCTGACGTGGTCCTGGGGCGAGAACCCGTGGCGGTACGAGACCTGCTGCACATCGAAGCCTCAAGCCCTATCGCCATCGATGAAGTTGAGCCCGAAAGCGAAATCCTGAAACGATTTGCCAGCCAGGCAATGTCGCTGGGCGCCATCAGCCCCGAGGTGCATCGCACCCTGGCCATCGCCATGAACCGCCTGGGCGCGCGCAGTAACACCGGGGAGGGCGGCGAAGATTCGGATATTTATCGCGAGCATCCCCAGGCCGCGAACCGGGTGAAGCAGGTATCTTCAGGACGTTTCGGCGTGACCGCCGAATACCTGGCGCGCGCCGATGAGCTCGAAATCAAGATGGCGCAGGGCTCCAAGCCGGGGGAAGGCGGCCAGTTGCCGGCTTCCAAGGTGAGCGTTTACATCGCCCGCCTGCGCCACGCGGTTCCCGGCATGGCCCTGATCTCGCCGCCGCCCCATCATGACATTTACAGCATTGAAGATCTGGCACAGCTCATTTTCGATCTTCGCGCCATCAATCCGGGAGCGAGAATCGGTGTCAAGCTGGTGTCCACCACCGGGGTGGGAATCATTGCCGCCGGCGTCGCCAAGGCGGGCGCCACGGTCATCACCATCAGCGGCTTCGACGGCGGAACCGGCGCGTCGCCTCTTACCTCCATCAAGAACACCGGACTTCCCTGGGAAGTGGGCTTGCGTGAAGCCCACAGCGCCCTGGTCCAGGCCGGCTTTCGCGATTCGGTGCGGCTGCGCGTTGATGGCGGCTTCAAGCTGGGACGCGACATTATCATCGCCGCCCTGCTGGGGGCCGATGAGTTCGGCTTCGGCACTGCCGCCCTTGTAGCCGTGGGGTGCGTCATGGCGCGGCAATGTCATCTCAACACTTGTCCTGTGGGCATTGCCACGCAGGACGAAACATTGCGCGCCCGCTTTACCGGCAATCCGGAAATGCTGGTCGCCTATTTCCGCGCCATAGCCAACGAAGTGCGCGAGCGGCTCGCTTCGATGGGTGCGCGCTCCATCGCGGAAATCACCGGCGACGTCCATCGCCTGCGTGTGCAGAACACGCCCGGCGCCCCGGCCGTCGCCACTCTGCTGCAATCCTCTCCGCCTAAACCGCCGTCCCGGTTTTCTATCGGCAGTGGGGGAAGCTTCGAGCGCGATCTGCCTTACATTCCTGAAACTTTGGCCGCCCTGGCGCCCGCTCCCCAGGTCTTTGCCATCGCCAACGGAAATCGCAGCGTTGGCGCCCGCCTCACCGGCGATGTGCTGCGGCGTACGAACTTCGCCGGCCTGGGCGCAAGAACCATCTACAGCGAATTTTGCGGATCCGCCGGCCAGAGCTTTGGGGCGTTCCTCATTCCCGGCATTCAATTCCATCTCAATGGCGACGCCAACGATTACGTAGCCAAGGGGCTGAGCGGAGGACGAGTCGTGATCACCGCGGGCGCCGAAGCTTCGCAGCGCGGTGACGTGCTGGCCGGCAATACGGTTCTTTACGGCGCCACTAGCGGTGAGCTCTACATCGCAGGAGCCGCCGGCGAGCGCTTTGCCGTGCGCAACAGCGGTGCCCTGGCCGTAGTTGAAGGCGTCGGTCAGCACGGTTGTGAATACATGACCGCCGGCGTGGTGTTGATCCTGGGACCGGCCGGCGCCAATCTCGGCGCCGGCATGACCGGCGGCCTGGCTTATATATCGTCAGCCCATGGGGGAGATTACAACCGGGAATTCGTACGCACCGCAAATCTAGCCGGAGAAGAAGAAGAAGACTGCCTGCGTAGCGTGCTGAAACTCCATCTGGAACTGAGTGGCAGCGACTGCGCCCGGTCGCTGCTGAGCTCCGAGCGCCCGCTTCCGTTGTTGCGCATGGAGCCGATTGTTCCTCCATGTACCACGGCGAGAACATGGGCGCCGGTTCTGGCGCGGCTGGCAGGTCGCGACGGATATAAATCTTCAGCCGCGTCCCAGGAACCCGCAAGCCAGGCGGCTCCAGTTCTTCTGGTCCCGGCACGGGACTTAACGGGTGACGGTTTCATGCACGGCACCTTACCCGCGAGAAAACGGAGGACACCCACCGCGCACCCTTGAGTGGCGTCCTCACTTTCCCGCAGTCTCCACGACGTAACTTCAAGACCGGCCCGGCACCAACCTCCTGGACGAGTGAAAGGTTCGCTTTTCGGTCTCCCAGCCATGTGAATCCGGTTTCACTGGAACATTAAGTCCGGAAACCTTTCGAGCATAGTAAACTTTCCCTAAATTTCATCAGGAGGCCGAAATCATCGGCCAGCCCAGGAGCTTGAAATCTCAAGAGGCCTTGGCTTTGGAGTTAGGGCATTGCGCAAATCCATGTCACATTGCCCCTCTTGCCATAGCATCAGCGTCAAATATTCCACCCGCAAAAATCGATTCAACACCCCGCAACGGGTGCTTTTGCGGAGACCCTTTCGCTGCCGGACTTGTGGCAAACGCTACTACGACTTCTTCTGGCGTAAGCCGTCGGTTTGACCTCGCCGGCGAATTCCCGGCTCACCGCAATACTTCCGCGAGACTCTGACAGACATCTGCGGTATGCAGCCAAAAAAACTAGGTTTGTTGGTCGATCTAATAACTTGGATCAGTAGCTCGCGCGCCGATTCGTTGCCGTTCGGTGCCCGCCGCAATTCGAAATAAGCCAAACCCTCAGCGTGACCAACCATGCGCCCGCGTGCCCCTCCCCCAGAGGTCGCGCTCCAAATCTGAAAATGCATTTGTGCGCGAGGACGGAATCACACTACACTCTCCATTACACCCCGGCAGCATCAGGCCAGTAACAGCCTATAACTGATTGAAAACAAGAATGCGAGAGTGGCGGAATTGGCAGACGCACCAGACTTAGGATAAGGTCTCGACCCTTTATCGCCAGTTGCATGCCTTTGTAAGTGCTTAATTCTTCTAGAATTTCGTCGGATGAGCTACCGCCAATACAAGCACCTCTAAACGCTGACTCACTACAATATCCACTACAGTTTAAGGACTCTAGGGGACTACCGGCCAGCTTGTATTTTTGAAGCTGCGCATCTGCAACACGCTTCCCCGGGGACTGACACCTCTGGCGGCAGGTCGCCCGCCAGACAAGATGCAAGCACGTCTGGCAATCGCCTCGCGGGCCAAGCAACCCCAACCCCGGGCACCCGGCCAGGCATCGCATTGATGGAGAACCAAATAAGGTGCGCTGGATGGTCAGCACGTGCGCCGCCAGGCGTGAAGCAAAATCGCCTGGCAACGCCCATGCTTCGCCCACCAGCGGTCTTATTCACCCCTGCCCGCCCCCGGGCTACCCGGCGCTCAGCCGCGCCGGCTAGGCCCTCCCGCCAGCCCCCAACGCAGTCGCCGCTTCGCAACGGGGGCATAGAACAACCCCGCCCCCTGCTACAGCGGCTTTGTGCTCCGGGGGCTTCCCACAATCAACGACGATGTCTGGGCATATTCCTCAAGACGCGCGCACGGGCAAGCACCGCACCGGACCCCCCGCTGCAAAAACTCGCCGCTGGGACGGGGCGAGTTTCCTACGCTGTACCTTCGATAAGAAATAATCCGGGGCACCTCCCACCCCTACGCTTTCAGTTGAGGCGTTGTTTCAAAATCCGGAATTATACGGCCCGCCCGTTGAGAACCCCATATTTCATGTTTGAATCGATGAACTGGACATCAGGTGGGGAAGAGGGCTTAGAAGTGGGTCCGATCGCAATTCTTCTAGTGGAAGATAACCCAAAGGCGGCGCGTGAGCTACGCGAGAAAATGAATTGCAATTGCTCGGACCCCATAAGTATCACGTTGGCGCGGAGCGTAGAAGAAGCCGAGCAGACGCTCTCCGAGGACAGGTTCGACGTAATCCTTCTCGACTTGGACCTACCCGATGGAAAAGGGGTGAAGGCGATTCGAAAGGTTCGCAAAGTTGCTCCCAGAACTCCGGTCGTGGTGCTTTCCGAAGTGGGAGATCGTGGGACCTGCGGCCAAGCTCTCTCGGAGGGTGCGTACGAGTGCCTCATCAAGAACCAATTCGATCCCCCAGTCTTGAGGCGAGTACTCCACGATGCAATCAAGCGCGTGATCGGGTTTGACGCCTATTTCTAGCGCTTTGCTGTCCTGCCGTCCATGTTCCAGACAAAAACATGAACCATTACTCGTATGTTTCGGACTCATGTTCTCCACCAACTACCTTACGTCCGATTGTAAGTGTCGTTTACTGCGATATGCCAAATGCTATATGTCCAAGGATCTGGATGAATTCAGCAAAATCTTAAACAGTCTATCTATTTCCCTGGATAGTGCAATAAAGCAGACCCTGCTAGCTCATAAACTGGCGACTACGGCCCTGGCTACCCTTCAAAATCATCTTCTGAATCCCTCATCCGATCGGCCCAACATTGAAGATTCCAAGAAGGAAATTCTGAAACTGCTTCGCCTATCCATTGAGCAGCTGAATCGGGGCACTATTCGCGACCCCAACTTTGAGGACTAAGTTTGACTGTTCCGGTTACCTGTTAAGTGTACGAAGTCCTCACTTACACCGTAGGGCCACAAACAGCAGCCGCCCCAAAGTCAAAAGCAGCAACGAATCGCCCGCCAGGGCATCGAAGGCGATGTCCACTGCTATTGGCTAGCTCTGCCGATATGCCGCAAAGCTGGCGGCGCTACGCTCCATGTCCTCCGCGCTCCGCTGCGCGTCGCGCTCCCCCTTAACTTTCACTGCGCGCCGCCATCTTCGGGCGGCAACACTATCGACAACGACCGCCGTTTGCAGCGGACACCGCTTCTCACGCCCTGGCAGAAGCGAGCGCCCGTTGCCCACACCAACTGAAGAGCCTCTGCGCTCTACGAGCGCCCAAATCAATCGCAACCGCGCTTTAATTTTTCAGCCCATTCACCGCGGCGCGCTTGGCATGAATTCGGATATGCGAGTAATGGTTC
Source organism: Terriglobales bacterium (assembly GCA_038210375.1). Taxonomy (GTDB): domain Bacteria; phylum Acidobacteriota; class Terriglobia; order Terriglobales; family Acidobacteriaceae; genus JBBQWT01. The sequence goes on from JBBQWT010000002.1 coordinate 195,023, forward strand.
ATCATTTTGTCTGAAACATGGCCGGCAAGAGCTTTCACCGTCTGTTCTGAGACGTTGGGGCATTCCAGCAGCTTGGTGATCGCTTGATAACGCCAATCGTGAGGACGCAGCCAGGGCAACCCAGCCGCTGCGCGTATCTCTCGAAATGCACCACGAATAAAGGTGCGGCTCGCCTGCTTGTCGGGTGAATGTAGTCCTGTCTTAACCCGAAACGGAAACAAGTAGTGATCAGGCAGCGGGTGAATCCTTTGCCGCCGGCAAATCAACTGGTAACGACGTAACGCCTGGGTGGCGGCCAGAGCAGCCTTCTCATTGAGTGGAATGACCCTCGCACGAAAACGGTTTTTCACAGTGTCCGGGTGGATGAAAATAACTTTTCTTAAGAGGTCAAGGTTCCTGATCTTCAAGCCCCGAATCTCGCAGCCTGAGGCCGTGGTATTCGCGGAAATCACAGTCGCATAGTAAGCGACCGCCCAATCAGGATTGCTGGCGGCTATTCGGAAAAACCGTGCCTCCTCAACCCGCGAAAGAGTCCGGCGTGGTATCCACTTCGCCAGTGGGACACATTCGAATCGGGGGACAGCCAAGTCCGCCCAGCGCAGTACCTGGCACAGCGTGTTGGTCTCATGGTTGATGCGAGACGCACCGGCCTGCTCAGATCTCCAAACCTGATAGCTGCGCACGTTTTCTGCAAGAATCGAATCAATGAGGCTCGCGCCGAAGAAGGGGATAAGAGCGGCGATGTATTCGCGGTAGTTTTGAGTGGTGCTTGGGGAGATGTATTGCAGCCGCGTCAACAGCCAGGCTTGGGCGGCTTCACCGAAGCGCAGCTCTCTCAAATCTTTGGCGGCCGGCATAAAGGGGATTTAGGGAAGGTTGCCTACTGCACTCTAATTCCTAATGTTTCGCGCAAGCCGCGAAGCACCTCGCGCACTCTCACTTCTCTCGCGGCCTGGTCCGAGATGTCAACAGCCAGGCAAAGCTCGTGAACATGACGTTCGATCCTCGCAGAGCGTTCCTGTTTCTCGTCGTCCTTAGTGTTGAGGAATGTTGGGGTCAACGAACGCCCTCGGGTGAAATGGTAGGCTCGACTGGATTCGAACCAGTGACCCTTGGATTAGAAGTCCAATGCTCTATCCAACTGAGCTACGAGCCCGTCAAAGCGTATTGTAAGGCGAATCGTCCCGGTTAGACTATACCGTTCTCGGGGCGCGTCCCAGGCAACCTCGAAAGAAAAGTCTTGCCGCAGTTTCTGAATTCAGAAATTCTTCGGTTTCCTTGTTAGGAAAGCCCGGGACGAGCGTACAATCGGCGCTCTTAGAGGAGGGCCTACCGATGATTAGGACAAAGGCCGCTGTTTTGCTATGCGTGTTTCTGACGGCAAGCTTTGGCGAAGGGCAAACGCCAACTGCGCCACCCAAAGTCACTCCAGCCCAACAGTCCATTTCTCCACCGCTAGCAGGTTTTGGGCTGGAAGATGGGACGCCGGTTAAGGTACGTCTCACCCGAAATCTCTCCTCAGGCAGCGACAAGAAGGGCGATCAAGTCGACTTCGAGGTGCTTGAGGATATTAAAGTCGCTGACGTGATCGTGATTCCCCGCGGCTCGGTGGCCCTGGCAACTATTACCGAAGCCGAGCCGAAGAGACGCATGGGCCGGGAAGGAAAACTAAACGTTAACATTGACTCCGTCCGGCTAAAAGATGGGGAGAAAGCCGCGTTAAGGGCTTCGAAGGAGACGAAGGGTGGGGGGCACGTTGGTGCAATGACAGGGGCAATCGTAGCTACGTCAATAGTATTTTTTCCCGCTGCGCCTTTGTTTCTCTTCATGCACGGCAAGGATATAAACATTCCCAAGGGCACAGAGATCACGGCGTACGTTGAAGGCAACGTCCCTCTTGATAAGTCACGATTCGACGGTCAGGGCGGCACGGCAGGCGCCATCGCCGGCCCCGCAGCCTCTCCTACCACAACGTTAGTTGCTATCAGCTCAAATCCCAGCGGAGCGGACATCGAAATCGACGGGAACTTTATCGGGACAACTCCGTCCTCTAACACTGTCCCAGCGGGAGATCATCAAATCAAGATCACGAAAAAGGGATTCAAAACCTGGGAACGCAAGCTGAAAACCAGTCCTGGCGTCGCTAACCTAAACGCAGATCTCGAAGCGCAACCATAAGCTGTTCCTTCTCGGGAAGCCGAAATAGGGGGGGCGGGTCAAATCTCTAAGACCTCGCCCTCCGTGACCGCTGCGTTAGTGTCGTGTGTGTGTGCGCGAAATTAGCTTATTCGAGTTACGCCCTACTAAAGTGGCAGTTCCATCCGAATACACCCTCTAGTCTCACGTCATCACGTACCTTCCGCTGGGTAGGTTGCGACAAGGGCGGCGTGCAGTTCGCTCATGTTCTTGTATTCAGGACGAGCCGTACAGGTGCCGAGATCGAAGCCGAGGCAAATTTCGATGTCCCGCTGGGAGAGATAGTTGCTGTGGATGAGGACTTCGCGGATCTGGTCTGCGGGATCGGGATATTCGCGTTCGTCGGGGTCGTGGTTCTGGAGGAGGAATTCGCGGTAGCAGTGCTCGATGACCGGCTTGGAGTGGCACTGGATCTCGTCTACAACGCGGAGGATCTCGGTTATCTTCACGTTGAGCGCCCGCTCGGTGCTGTAAAAAATGTTGCCGTTGGGGTGGGCAGACTCGTTACGGTCGTCAACCAGCTTGGCGTAGGTACCGATCTTGCTGTTGTCGCAACCGATGAGCTTGAGGACACGCAGGATGCTGCGCTCGGGCACAGCGCTGAAAACGAAAGGCGAGGGTGCTTCAAGAAGGCTCTTTTCAATGTTTTTCCCGAAGCCGATGAGGCCCTTCTCGAAGTCATTTGCCTCAGTCTGCTTGATCTGCCAGATGTTGAAATAGACGAAGCTCATCGTAAGCATGTGGTAGGCGAGAAAGGCGAATTGGTATTTCTCGTGCGTGTAGTTCATCTCGAAGGCGTCCCACAGGAATTCGATGTATTCCTGCTCTTTCGGCGTCTTGAAGGAAAGCGGCAGGTAATTGGCGAGCTTAACAGCATCTTCCATAGCTCAAGCCTCCTGGGCTGCGGCCTTGTCTTCTCCCCAGACGCGGGCGAGGGTGGCTTGAATCTTTTGCTCGAAGCGGGCCACCAGTTTCCGGTTGGCGGCGATCAGCGCTTGCTCGGCTTCGATCTCGGCGACGATGACTTGCTGCGTGGCGACATCGTCTGGGATCGGAATGGGAATTCTGTTCAAAGCCTCCTGGTTGAGTTTTGGTTGTGCTGCGCCAGTGACGAACTCCTCAATAGAAATGGAGTTGAGGTAAAACTCCACGAACTTCTGCGTGGCTGAACTACCAAATTTCAAAACGTGGGCGTGATTGTTGACCCAGCACTTTCCCGACGCGGAAAAGGCGATGGGCGTCGACCGGGCGAGCAGGTTTGCTCCATCTTCCGAGATAAGTAGGATGTCTTCGTCGAAGATAAAATCGGCAACGTAGTCAACGATGCCTGACGCGCCGTAATAAGGAACGGGGCCTTCTTTGCGGTCACCTTTGGTGATGGGCACGCGGCGGGAATCCAAATTCTCCCCAAGGCCGCCAAGTTCTCGTTTGGGCCAGTCGGGGTGGATGGGGATGTGGGGGCGGTAGTTGTCGAGGACGACGCGGGCGCCGTTGATGACTTTCTGGTAGCCCTCGATCTCAGCCACGATCTCTTGCTGCACCTCCAGCAGCGGAAGTGGGATTTGAACGCTGCCAATCTCACTTAACCGCAACGAAGGGTAAGCTTGATCCGGGGTGATTAGGCGAGCATCCACTCTGCAAAGCAACCTAAACACATATTTTGGGGTTGCCTTTGACTCATTACAGATTATGCAAGCGAGGTGGCTTGAAACGTAAGCAGCTTCGCCCAAAATAGCTCTGTGATTCAGAAACGTCGAAGCCCCGCTCTTTGGAAATAAAAGGGTACCTATTGGAAACAGCCTTAGACGGAGTTCATCAATTGCCTTCTGGTTTACTTTGTCAGTGCTTCCAATCAAGCAATCAGACAGGTGAACTCTGCCAACGTCTGAAGTACGGACGAATGGCATCGTTCCTCCAATAAAGAATTCATCCCCTTGAGGCGCTGAATTTCCAGCGGTAATCTCAGCGACATCTTGGAGCTGAACCAATTTAAAAATAGCCTTTTTGGTCGAATTTGTCCTGTAACGCTCTGCGCTAAGGTCGTACTGGCCGTTCGCTGCAATTTGCTGTTTCTTCACAATTAGACCCAGCGCGGGGTCAAGGGCAACGTTGGACTGTTGACTTCTCAGGGAGCGTAAATAATCGGTAACTTCTGCTTTGACTTGTGTCAACTCTTCTCCAGCAGTTGCGCGGCGTTGCGCACCCAGGCCGAAACCGTCGTTCGCGACTTTAAAGAACGCGATTGTCTCGCTTTGCTTCGCTACGGATTTATCAAGGATAAGGATGGACGTTTTAACGCCCGAGTAGGGATTGAACACCCCTGCCGGAAGTGAAATGACCGCCACCAGCGAGTTACCGACCAGCATCTTGCGCAGCTCCTTATAGGCAATCTGGCTCTGGAAGATGATGCCTTCAGGGACGATGATCCCGGCGCGCCCGCCCGGCGTTAGATGCTCCGCCATATAATCCACAAACAACACCTCGCTGCGCTTGCTTTGCACCGAAAACCGCTTGTGCGGCTTGATGCCGCCCTTCGGCGACATGAACGGTGGGTTGGCTAGGATGACATCCGCGAAGTCGTTCCATTTGTTCTCGGAGGTCAGCGTGTCGTACTCATAGATGTGCGGGTCGGTGAAGCCGTGGAGATACATGTTAACTAGGGATAGGCGCACCATGTCGGGCGAGATGTCATAACCCTTGAAGTTCTGTGCGAGGCGGCCCTTCTCGTCAGGGGTTAGGGTGCTACTCCCCTTGGCATCGACGTTAGCCCTAAGGATGTGCTTGTAGGATGAGATTAGGAATCCGGCAGTGCCACACGCCGGGTCCAGCACGGTCTCGGTCTTCTTTGGGTCGATGATCTCAACCATGAAATCTATGATGTGGCGGGGTGTTCGGAACTGCCCGGCTTCGCCCTGGGAGCCCAGCACCGAAAGCAGGTACTCGAACGCATCGCCCAGCCGCTCCGAATGGTCATAGGCAAATTCGTCGATGACCTTCAGGAAAATCTTCAGCGTTTCCGGGTCGCGGTAAGGCAGATAGGCATTCTTGAAAATGTCGCGGAAAAGCGGCGGGATACCGGCGTTCTCCGGCATCTTGCCTATCGCCTCAGCATACAGACTCAGTGTTTCGTGTCCGCCCAGGCCGGAACGCATCAACTTTGCCCAACCATAGCGCGCGAACTCGCCGGTGAAAAACTTGCGCTTGCCGCCAAGTTCCTCAGACTCGGCATCCATGTCGTCCATGAATTTATATATAAGGGCGATGGTGATCTGCTCGACCTGGGATTTTGGGTCGGGGACTTTGCCAACGAGAATGTCGCGGGCGGTGTCGATACGGCGCTTTGTGTCGGTGTCGAGCATGGGGTCCTCTAACTGGCGAACTGATTCAAGGGCACATAGTCCTTGATGTAACTGGGAACAATCGTGCGGTATTTCTCCGGCACCGCCTTCATGTCCCTACTTGAGAACACCGGATTGGTCGCCAGGTCGGTATATTGCTTGCTGTCGATGATGTGCCGAACCTGGTTGTCCGTCGCATAGGCTTTGAAATAGGTTTTGATCGCCGGAATCGCCACGGCATCCGCTGCCTCCGGCCTGTAATCCGCCACAAACTTGGCGAACTCCTCTTCCAGCAACTCGTCCTTCGATTTGAAGCGTGGGATGAGTCCGAAGATTTTCTCCAAAATCTCCCTTAGTCCTAGACGCCGATCCACGGCGGCGGCCTTCCGCAGCTTCTCCAGGGTGAAATAATCATTGGGCTTGTCGAACACCTCGCGGTTCACATAGTCGATGACCCGATCCCATTGACCGTTCTCTACGGCGGCGGCGATGACCGGATTATCGCGAACGGCTTCCTCGAATTTCTCATAAAACATCCGGTCGATCTTCATTCCCTCAAGGCCGATCGTTTCCTCCTTGATCGTCGCGAGAATGTCCTGGCCCAGATGCTCGTATTTGCCACCCGCGACGGCCCCCGTCCCGCGGCCGTTGCCGTCGCCGCCCTGCACCTTCGGCTTCGGCAACTCGATCACCTGAGCGTAGTCGTAGCCTTCCTCGAAATATTCACAGTTCGCGAAAAAGTCGAAGAGCTTGAACGCCTTCTTTTGCGGCTCGTTGACCGCTTCCCGCAGATCAGCGTCAAAAAGCTCTTCGCGAAAATCGTGCTTGCGAGTGCCGCGCCCCTTGATCTGGATAAAGTCGGTCGGTGAGAAAATCGGCCGGAACAGGCCGAGATTCAAGATGTCGGCGCAATCGTAGCCTGTGGTCATCATGCCGACCGTTACGCACACCCGCGCCTTGCTCGTCCGGTATGTCGGCAAAAAATTGGCCGAGCCCAGCAGGTTGTTGTTCGTGAAATTGATGGTCAGTTGCTGCGCGTCGGTGATTTGCGAGGTTACCTGCACGGCGAAATCAGATTGGTATCTGCCTGGGAACATCATGTCGGACATCATGTTCAGTATCTGCACCAGCTTTGTGGCGTGATGCTGGCTGACGGCGAAGATGATCGACTTCCCAATCTCTCCGCTGATCGGGTCGCGCAGCGCATTCTCCAAAAACGTTTTGCAGAACAACATATTGGTGGCTTCGGCGAAGAAACGTTTCTCGAACTCGCGCTGCTTGTAAACCTCCTTCTGGTCCTCGCCTTCCTCATCCTTGAACTCTACGACAAAACCATCCGAGGAAAGAAGCTGCGTCGTGATCTCGCTGCGGGCGTCGACCACAGTAGGACTGACCAGGAAGCCGTCTTTCACCCCATCTAGCAGGGAGTAGCGAAAGGTCGGCTGCCCGTCTTCGCTGCCGAAAGTCCGATAGGTGTCGAGCAACAGCCGGCGCTCGAACTCGCGCGGGTCCTTGGTCATCCCCTTGTCGAATTTCTTCAGATAGTCGCGCGGCGTCGCGGTAAGGCCGAGCTTGTAGCCTATGAAATAATCGAACACAGCGCGGGCGTTGCCGCCGATGGAACGATGCGCTTCGTCCGAAATAACTAGGTCGAAATCGGTCGGTGAAAAAAGCTGCTGATATTTGTTGTTGAAGAGGAACGACTGAACCGTGCTGACGACTATTTCCGCCCGCCTCCAATCGTCGCGATGCTCTTTGAAGATGACCGTCTGGTAGTCGGCGGCGAGCTGCGCAACGAAGGCCTTCTTGGCCTGATCCTCCAGCTCTAGACGATCCACCAGGAACAGGATGCGCCGAGCATTTTCCGTCCGCAAGAACAACTTGATGACGGCGGCGGCGGTTAACGTCTTCCCTGTGCCGGTCGCCATCTCGAAGAGAAAGCGATCCTTGCCGTCCTTCACGGCCCGTTGTAGGGCGTGAATCGCTCTCAACTGATAAGGCCGCAAAACTCGCAACTTATTGGCTTGGATATAGTCGGCTCGCTCCGCTTCGTTCTTCCAACCCGCTTCGCTCGCGTAGCTGGGCCTCTGTGTCAGCATGATGTAGTTGTCGCCGACCTCCTCATCGACGAGACGCTTCGGATCCGGGGCCATCTTCCGAAAGTCCATCACCGAATCCGGTGTGGGGAACGAGGTGATGAGGTAGGGATTGCCCCGGTCCAGGTCCCAAAAATAATGCAAATTGCCATTCGACATGATGACGAAACGGCAATTCTGCGATCGCGCATATTTGCGAACCTGCTCCTTGCCGACGAGCGGGTTCTTATCTTCCGCTTTGGCCTCAAGGACAATGACAGGGAATCCCCTGGAATCGAAGAGCAGGAAATCGATAAACCCCTTCGAGGTTTTCTCGAAGTCATTGCCGAGGGCATCCAGGTCTGCCGTCTTGATGGTCACGCTCGGTTCGAGCTGGACGTTGGCCGGCATGTTTCCGTCGCTAAAGAATCTCCAGCCAGCGGCTTCGAGCAGCTTGTTGATCTTTATGCGGGCTGTGGCTTCCTTATTCGGCATTCCTATTCCTGTCGGTCTCTGCCCTGTTTTCGCATTGTTCGCGACGTAGTTGTCGGCCCGCAGGGTTAATGTCGAGGGTCGTTCGGACGGCTTAAATGATCCCGATCTTCATCCTGATTCACACGTTCCCGAGCACGCTGAAGTCGTTCGTAAAGAGTGAGATTAAAGTCGGTTGTCTCTTGAACTGTTTTGCAGACCTTGCCCTCGATGCGGTCAGCCATTTCTCTGAGCAGCAAAATCGATTCCGTTTTTCCTGATAACACCGTTTTAATTACCGAGGCTTCGATCAGTTTGCAATTTTCTTCGTTAGCGAGAATCTTTTGATAAAGTTCCGTTATTGGCTTTTTCTTTGGCCTTCCGCCTGGGTTGCCGCTGCTCCCCGGCTTAAATTGCGTTGCTCTCCCCACGTCGGGGGAAGGGCCTCGAAATCCTGTTTTTAGCCTGTTCTGTGGCATTGTTCTGCTCAACCTTCGGGTCCAAACATCGCCGGGCGCGAGAAAGGTTGTTGGTTCATCTGTTCACCGTCGCCTCAATCAACAGCTTAGCACTAGCACTTCTTAACACTCTTTCTTAATTCGCCTGCAGAATCTCATCTGGGTCCCAGGGCGGGGTTCGGGGATACCCGCCAAAACAGCGCGCCCACGTACAAAGATACGTTCCCTCAGATCGGTATCGAAGGCCAGCGCAGCTACGGCACTGCCACCTTGTCCGGTGAACCCTCTTTTCAACCAATCCCCAAGCGTACAAATGGCGGCGAGGCCGGCCACAAACAGGGCACACCAGCAGCAGAAAGCTGCCGCCGAAGCGCGGAAGATGGCGTCTCACCAGCCCCAAATTCTCAATCGAGGTACCGCCGTTGCGAACAAGGGCCGCGACCATACCGTTCTGCTGGAATCTGAGCGTGAGGGACTCTTTGACTTCATCCTGATTCATCCAGTGCCAGGTCAGGTGGTGCGACTCGAAATCTTCTAGAGGGAAATTTATCATTTGCCCCACCACCCACGCCGGCAGCCGCGGTATGCTCTCACAGTTCACCCGAAAGCCCTCGAAGCGTTGTTGCCAGTCGCGCGGTTGTACCTGTTTCACCGTCTAATCCCCGTGGTTTTCAAAATTTTTCCAAAATCAAGCCGCGAGCCTGACCCCCTGAAATCAGGCCCCCCGGGGTGTTGCCACCCGGCACCCACTTTTTCACCCGCAACATTTAATGCGCCAAACCGAAAACCCTTTGTTTCCCTGGGCTTATTTCGCAGCCGCTTTCAAACAGCAGCAAAATTTACTTTCTGTCCGGTTTTAATGCTCTTCCTATCAACACGAACTGGCCTTCCCCGGTATGCCGCTGGCTAATCTCTCTGAGAGCTGATCGAGGATGATTGGGCGTGAGCTTCCTTTGCAGTCAGAACGTCGCTCTGGGGGTAGCGTGAAGCTTCACACGGGGATTCAGTGTCAGCCCGCAATGGCGCAACGTGCGACGCGACCGCCAGACCGCAGTGATCGCACCGAATCTTTCGCAACCATAAACGGAAACGCAGTTGCTCAGCCGCGCGTTTTTGTCGCACGCGCCGCCGTTTGTCATCCTTCAGGCACTGGGGATGGAATTGCATGCGCGCACCTCCCGGCAGCGTTTTTCCACATCCTCGACAAAAGTATTCGACAAGATTCACTCTTCAGTTTCCCGCTCGGCGACTCATCTGCAATTCTCTTGAAGATCGCTCTACAAAAACAAAAAAATGGCGCGACGCGTGAAAAACATTCTTAAGTTCTTGCTCTTACAAAGACCCGCAAACCCAACTCCAAAAGCACAAGGTCTTCCTTCAAACCCCTTCTTTACTAAGAATCTCTGTTATAAGAATGTTTTTAAGAATGTAGGGTTCTCCGGTAAGTGGTAATGTTCGGTTAAACTTGCGAATTTACTGCGGGCAGAAATTGCTACTCTGCCTAGCAGTAGATACCTATCGGACTAGCAAATACTGCTTACACGCAGATCAGGGGGTGTACGCCAATTGGCTTCGCGAACCTTCCGCCTAATGATTGAATAATCCTGGCAGCCCGCGTACATCGGAATCCTTAATCGGCGTTATGAAAGGCTCTTCCTCGGCTGGCCCGGACGCCATTTCTTTTGGCACCCGTACAGATTTGCCCCGCTTCACCTCGCCTAAAAACACATTCCCCGTCCGGGGGTCTAAGATCGTGTACTCGAATTTGCCCCCGCAACCTTTACTAATTTGAATCAACCTATGCTCCACCAGTTTTGTTCTTGCGTCCCTCGAAGTGCGAGGCGCAACTCCGCAGCCTTCTCGAATTTCACTGTCTGTAAGAACGAACGACCGCTTACTCCGTCGTTGAGCTACATAGAGCAAGAACAAATACAGCACCACTTGCATGGGCTGTAGCTTCTTAACCATGCCGCAGTCAACCAGCACTTGCGGCACAAGAAAGAAGGGGCAATCTCCTAGTGGATTGGACATAGAGGCATCCCGAGAGTCAGCGTCGCACCTTAGCGCGACCCGGGGACTTCCCGCCATCCTCGATGACTTTTTGCAACTCGCTCTCGCGAATCATGGTGCGCCCGCCAACTTTCGTGCGCACCAACCGGCCCTGACTAAGCCAAGCATGCAGTGTCCACTTACTGATTCCACCCAGCTTTTTCGCGGCTTCTGGTACTGAAAGCAATACGTCTTCCATCGAAAGCCCTCCCAACTCGGCTATGCCGAAGACCTATTCTGCAATAGACAACGTTACTATGACAGTGTATTGTAACTAGCGCATGAACATACAAGCCCGTCAGTTACGCAAGAAGGACTTGCAAGAACTACGCAAAGCTCACGGGAGAGCCGGGGTGCATTTGACTTCGCGGCAAGAGTCAAGGGACATGGCCCACTTCATCGGTTTGATCATTTTGAAGAAATTGAATGAGCAACCTAATTCTGAGGCCGCGGAACGCGTCGCCCGCTTTATAGAACTTTTTAAAGAGGCGCTCGACTTGCACGAATCGTTTCGAGCGTTATTCAAATCCCGGGAAGAAATGGACTCTTTCCTTCTTGATCCACAATTCACTCAGTATGATTTTTCTCAACCCTTTTATCAGACCCAATGTAATTTCAGTTCTGTTGCTTTGGAGGAATCTAATGCCGCACTAAACGCTATTCTAAGGAAACTGCATAAATGCACTGCCCGTTACAAATGGCACCCGGTGATTCGACACCTAGGTTACGAAGTTTATAAGTTTGGCATCGTCCAAGACTGGGAAGTTCGCACACAAGAAGAAGAGTGGGAAAACCGAGCAATGGCAAGACTTTGTGGTGATAATGGCGACGCTGTGGCCCGCATTCGCCGTTGCAAAATGTGCGAGAACTGGTTTTACGCGATCACCGATCACCAACAGTACTGTCGCGCTAAATGCCGCAAGAATTTTGCATCGAGCAGTGAGCTATTTCGAGGGCGTCGCAGGGAATATATGCGCAGGTATCGGGAGAGCGAGCGCGAGAGGGATGGACGAGCCAAGGCACTAGCACGGCGCAGAGAGCAAAAGCGAATGAAAGCGAGGAGCTAATGGCAATCTTCAAACGCGGAAAAACGTATTGGTACAACTTCATCTTCAATGGGACGCGCCACCAGTGCTCCACCAAACAGGGGAATCCGCGGACTGCCCGCCAGATTGAAGCGGCGCACCGTACCCAACTCGCCAAAGGCGAAGTCGGCATCGCCGACCGCGCTAAAGTCCCTACCTTCCTGGATTTTTCAACGCGATTCTTGGACCATATGAAAGGCCACTGCGCCAACAAGCCCAGGACATACGAGTTTTGGGAGGACGCCACCAACCGCCTCTTAATGCATCGTCCCTTGGCGCTAGCTCCGCTCGATCGGATCACCGAGGCCATGATCGACGGTTACATAGATTCTTCCCTCAAGGATGTCAGGATTCCGACCGTCAACCGGACCTTGGCCGCCCTGCGCCGTTCCCTTCGTCTCGCCTACAAGTGGCGGATCATCGACCGCATCCCCGAGATCAAAATGTTGCCGGGGGAACGCGAGCGCGACTTCGTACTTTCCGCGAAGGACCGCGAGCTTTACCTTGCCACCGCCTCAGAGCCTCTGCGCTCCGTCTCCGCCTTCCTTTTGGAAACTGGACTGCGCCTGGGCGAAGCACTCGCATTGAAGTGGGAGCATGTCGCGCTCGACCCCATTGGGGACGCACGTCACGGTTCCATTCGCATCATCAATGGGAAGTCGAAGTATGCCAAACGAACCCTCAGCCTGACCGACCAAGCCTCCGCCTTGCTTCTCCACCAGAGATCCCGCTCGAAATCTGGATATGTATTTGTGCGCGAGGACGGAATCACGCCCGTATCTCGCTTCACTTTGGCGCAGCAGCATTCGACACTGAGGCGAAACCTCAAGCTGCCGAAGGATTTCGTTCTACACTCGCTCCGTCACACGGTACTAAGCCAGTTCGGGGCCTCGGGGGTGGACGCCTTCACGATCATGCGCATAGCCGGCCACTCCTCGATTACAATCAGCCAGAAGTATGTCCACCCAACCCCGGAAGTATTGGAAAACGCATTCGAGCGCCTGCAGGAATACCGAAGAGGCATGAGAAACAGCAACGACCCACTACATTTTCCACTACACCGAGATAGCAGAAAGGGAATAACAACCTCTAACTAATTGAAAACACAAATGCGAGAGTGGCGGAATTGGCAGACGCACCAGACTTAGGATCTGGCGGGGAGACCCGTGGGGGTTCGAGTCCCCCCTTTCGCACCAGACTTTGTATGCCCACGTGATCGAATGAGCTTGTCATAAAGAACGGCTGTTAAAAAAGTTTGGAACCATCACGAAGAGAATCGCCGTGAGCGTGTCACTCTCCAACTCGGATAAACCTGGCGCCGGATGTTGTCTGATCGGCGTCGGCTATGTGCTATTCGCCTGGTCAGCCGCCGCCGGCGGTCATTCCCACTCTCCCGCCGCTCCCCAATTTCTACAATTCACCGGCGTCTGGCCTGCAACCCTCGCCCTGTCCGTAGCGTTGATCGAACTGCTGATCGCGTTCGGCCCGCTTAAGCGACGCGAACCATGGGCTCTGGCCGCGGCCTTTCTGCCGGTCCCCTTGATGGCGATCCCGCGTATCGCTACCGATCCCCGTTGCCTGGCATCGATCACAACCGTGCATGGATGCCACACCTTCCTGATCGCCATGGCGGCGGTAACGGTTGGGGCGGTGGTTGCCGGCATGGACATCAGAAAATACCATCAGCGGCCGGCATAACTCTGCAACCGCCGGGTCGATGGAAGTGGAGCTCAACTGCACCGCTATCCCGGTAGTACACTGGAGGCCTATGAACAGCTTCCCCGCTCAACCCAACATCAAACTGACGAATACTCCGGATTACCGGGAAAATTACGCCAATAGCGTGCAGATTCGCCTCAGCGTGTGGGATTTTTTTCTGGTCTTTGGCACCTTGCAGCAGCAGAGCCCTGAACAGGTCGAGGTGGCAAACTTTCAGGGAATCTACTTCAGCCCGCAACAAGCCAAGGCGTTAATGACCATTCTTGAACAAAACGTGACCAGTTACGAAAAGGCATTCGGCGAAATCAAGCTCGATCCTAAGATGACGCCTACCGGTCCTGTGCACTAGGGCAGGTAAGCTTCATCCCAACGCCGCCAACCCATGAAGTCCCCTCAAGCCATCGCCGCGGAGAACTGCCGTGGGAGCGCCGGCTCCCCCGGCTTCCCTCCGTGGCCCTGCCTCCGGTGAAACAGCCCGCACCCTCGCCTTCCCGCGACTGGCTGAATCCCGTCCAGATTTTCGCGCTGCTGTTTACCGGCATCTTCGCAGCTCATTTTCCGCTGCTGCGCCTCCCTTATTTCTGGGATGAAGCCGGCTATTACGTCCCTGCGGCGCGCGACCTGATGCTCACCGGCGATCCCATCCCGTTCTCCACTTTAAGCAACGCTCACCCGCCGCTGCCCATGGCATACCTGGCGTTATGGTGGAAGATTGGAGGTTTCCATCCTTCGGTCACCCGCATTGCAATGTTGATGGTGGCCGCCTTCGCCCTGCTTGAAGTCTTCAAGCTTGCCCGCCGCGCCGCCAACGTCGAGGTTGCCGTCGCCGCCGTGGTCTGCACCGCCGTCCACCCCGTATTCTTCGCCCAAAGTTCCCTGGCCCATGCTGATCTGCCGGCCGCGGCGCTTACCTTGCTGGGCTTACGAATGTATATCGAAGGCCGACGCTGGCCTTCCGCCCTGGCATTCGCCTTCGCCTCGATGGCCAAGGAAACCGCCATCGTTGCCCCCCTGGCCCTGGCGGCTTGGGAAGCGCTTTGGCTCATCATCGGTCCTCGCCTGTCGCCCATGAAGCGCGCGCTGTTCCTGCAAACCCTGAAACCCGATTTTGTTCCACCTACTCTCAACCCCTGGAGGGGAGTGCTTGCCCTGGTTCTGGCGATTGTGCCGCTGCTCGTTTGGTTTCCCTACCACTTCTGGCGCACCGGTTACATGATGGGCAATCCCGAGTTCTTCCGCTACAACGTCACCGCAACCATGAACCCGGTGCGCATGCTGCTGGCCGTCGGGGTTCGGCTGTGGCAGAACTTCGGCTACATGAACATGTTTGTGCTGACAATCGCGGCGGCCGTTGCCATGATGCTCCCCCCCAAGCTCCGTGGCGAGAGCCCTTCGGCCCTCCCCGGCCACGCTAAACCTCCGCGGGTCACTCCGGCCGACGTCCTTCGCAACCGCATCGAAATCCCGATCCAAGGCGCGTTTTTAGTCGTAATGTTTGCCTACATCGTGATGCTTTCGGCGATCGGCGGCGCGGTCCTGGCTCGCTACCTTCTGCCCATATTTCCAATCACCATTATCATTGCGGTTTCCACCTTGTGGCGCAGGGCACCGGTATGGCCGCTGCCCGGGGGCCGCGTCGTTTTGCGCATGCAAGGCTGGATGGCGGTCATTGCCTTCGCGGTAGCCGCCTTTGTAGCCGGGCTGGCGATCAATCCGCCTTACCACTTTGCGCCCGAGGATAACCTTACTTACCGCGATTTTGTCGTCCTGCATCAGCATGCCACCGCGATGGTGCAGCAGCGCTATCCCCACGCCCGGGTATTAACCTCCTGGCCCGCCACCGACGAGCTCAACAAGCCGTACCTCGGTTACGTCGCCTCACCCATTGCGTTAAGCCCCATGGAAAACTTCAGTGCTGAAGAAATTCGAAATGCGGCGGCGAGACGAAGCGCCGGCGTCGATTCCTATAACCTGGCGCTGCTTTTCTCCACCAAGTATGAGCCCGCCCGCGTGGTGTTTCCCATGTCTCTATGGCTGGGAGCGGGCACTCGCTATTTCAATTACCACCACGACATTTCTCCGGAGCAGGCCGCCGTCGTCCTGCAAGGCCGCATCGTGATGCTGGAACGACGAAAGGGTGAATGGGTGGCCCTGATTGAATTTCCCGAGGGTTCGGGATATCGCGATGCGCGCAATTTACCGCCTCTGCCCCGTTGGTAATGGGGAACATTTTCCCAAGGCGCAATCGTCAGCCTGGAATAAAAAAGGAAAACGCAGTTCCGCTGCGCTCGGCCCGGTGCGAGCTATGAACGGCTATGCTGCCACCATGGCGATTAATAATCCCCTGTGACACCCATAGCCCCAGGCCGCTTCCTTTTTCGCTTTTGGTGGTAAAGAAAGGGTCGAAGATGCGCTTTTTATTTTGCACCGCGATGCCCGGCCCCTGGTCCACGATCGTTACCCGCACCCCGCCCTGGGTCATGTTCCTCCAGTCGCAGGAAGCAGAAACTCGCACCGAGACCCTGCCTTCTTCCGGCGACACTTCGATGGCGTTGAGCAAGAGGTTGCTGATGACCTGGCGCATCTCTCCGGGAAATGCCGCCACCGCCCGGTCGCTCTCGAACTGGGTCTCGATCTTCACGCGGTTCTTGTAGATCTTGCGCTGGTACACATCCACCACGCTCTGCACCACCTCGTGCAGTTTAATGGCCACCGGGGCGGAGGAGTCGCGGTAGAAGCCAAGGGTCTCGTGGGTGATGTGCCCGATACGCTGTAATTCCTCTTGCATCATCGCTACATATTTTCGCCCGTTGGGATCAAGCGACGAATCTTCCTGCAGCAGGTACAGCAGGTTGGTGAGGGATTCGAGAGGGTTGTTGATCTCATGCGCGATCACCGAGGCCAGGCGTCCCGTGGCCGCGAGTTTTTCGGAATTGCGCAGCACTCTTTCCATATGCTTGCGCCGGGTCACATCGAGACTGACCCCCAGCATGCGGACCGGACGGTTGTCTTCGCCGTAATGCACCCGCCCGCGCCCCACCAGCCAGTGGGTGCTGCCATCGGGCCGCAGCGTTCGGAATTCCATATCAAACTCAGTTCGCTCCAGGATGGCCTGGTCGATGGCCTCGCGCACCGCAACGCGGTCATCAGGGTGCAGCCGGGCCATAAATTCCTGCAGGGTAGCTGTCTGGCCGGTGTGTCCAAAGATTGAGCCCACGTCGCCGGCATACACGACCTCGTCGGTATCGAGGGTCCATTCCCAGAATGCCACGCTGGTGGCGTCCCGCAAGAACAGCTGCGACTGGAATTGTTCGAATTCCGTAAGCTTGTCGCGTGCGGCGTCCCGGTCCTGATCATCGAGAGCGGTTTCGGCAGTCCCAGGCTGGGCAAAATCACTATTACGGCCCGCGGGGTTCGTATCTCTCCCACCTTGTCCAGCGGCTGCAATCATCCGAGGCAAAAGGATGAGCAGCGTCAGCGCCGAGAAGAGCGAGGCCGCAGCCGTAAGCATTCCGAAGATCCCGGCAGTCCGTTTAACTTCCCCTACCGGACCAGAACCCACGAAACCGGAAAAACCGAGCACCGCCAGGAAGAGAGCCAACAACAATATGCCCCAGGGACGGGGGCTCGAGTCGCGAGTGCGATAAAACAGGTAACCAAGCAGAGCCGCGATGGCGATACAGCCCAGCCCGGTCAATGTGGCCCACGCGGAGAGAGCCCCGGGAGTCGGGGAATCGAGAAGGATACCTAACTCCTGCGGCATTCGGCTACCCAATAACATGAGCCGTTAGATGCCAAATCGATGGCTGGAAAACACGATCTTTGCGGTCCGGCCGGGTTACGAGAGTTCATTTCTCCAAATCGTAAGAGCCCGCTCAATACCCCAGCGTTTTCTCCACCATCCCCAGCAGTTCCTCACCAGCCAAAAACCGCCGCAGGTTTTGTGCCAAAAACAAATAATGCCTCTCCCACAAATGCTCAGTCAGCGCAGCGCTGTGCGGAGTGATCAGAAGATTCTCAAAATCCCACAGCGGCGATGCCACCGGCAGCGGTTCCACCGCAAACACATCCAGGGCGGCGCCGCCGATGGTCCCAGCTGCGAGCGCGGCAATCAACGCCTCTTCATCCACCACCTGCCCGCGGGATACGTTAATCAGGCAAGCATCTTTTTTCATCAGCGCCAGGCGTTGCGCGTTCATCAGGCCCCGGGTAGCCGGGGTGAGCGGCGCGGCGATCACGATGTAGTCAGCTTGCCGAAGCGCATCGTCAATTTGGGGGCTGGAAAATACTTCGTCGGCCGCACCCGCCCCCATTTCCAAATGTTCGCGCACCGCCAGCACTCTCATGCCTAAAGCCTTCGCCCGCACTGCAAATTCTGAGCCGATGCTGCCCATGCCAATAAGGCACGCGGTTGCGCCCGCCACCTCACGAGGTTTGGGTAAACCATCCCACAGCGCCTGTTGCCCCCAGCTACGGCTGGTCTGCAATCGCACCGCCTGGGGCAGCCGTTTGGCCAGCGCCAGCAATAGCGCCAGCGCATGTTCAGCCACCACCGGCCCGTGGACCCGCGCGGCGTTGGTCACCAGCACTTTGCTGCTTACGACCTCCGGCATCATTAGTTGGTGCACTGCGGCGGCGGGAGAATGGATCCAACGTAGCTTGCGCGCGGCGGTGAATTGTTTGGCCTGCAGCGACAAGCCGACAAACACATCGGCGTTAGCGATTTCCTCCTGCAAACGATCGTATTCGGGCAACAACACCGCGGTAACATCGGGAAATTCCTGGTGCAAACGGATCGCGATCCACGGCGGAGGGTTCCACAGCTCAAAGCGATGCGGCTGGCAAATGACAAGTTTCATCAGGACCGCTGTCCCGCTTCATTTTTGTCTTCGGAATTATTCAAGAATACCCGCAAATCGGTGCCGCTCATCTGTTGGGGCTGCGGCAGGCCTCGCATCGCGAGGATGGTGGGAGACAAGTCGCGCAGCGAGCCATCCCCTCGCAGGGTAAATTCCTTGAAGTTTTCCGCCACCGCGATCAGGGGCACGGGGTTGGTGGTGTGCGAGGTGTGCGGCCCTCCGGTGAGCGGATCAAACATCAACTCGGCGTTGCCGTGATCGGCGGTGACCAGCATTGAGCCGCCGTTACGCCGCAACCCCCCATATACCATAGCCAGCGCCGCATCCACGCTTTCCACCGCCGCGATCGTGGGCTCAAGACGTCCCGAGTGACCCACCATGTCGGCGTTGGCGAAATTGACCACGATCACATCAAACGTCGCGTCATCCAGCGCGCGCACCACCGCTTCGGCAATGCCCGCGGCCGACATTTGCGGTTGCAGATCGTAGGTCATCACTTTGACCGAAGGAACCAGCACTCGGTCCTCGCCGGCAAATGGTTTTTCCACGCCCCCATTGAAGAAGTAGGTGACGTGCGCATACTTTTCACTCTCCGCGACCCGCAGATTTCGCCAGCCTGCCGAACCCATTACGTTGGCAAGAATATTGTCGAGCGATTCCGGCGGCAGCACACACGGCAACGTGAACTTGCCGTCGTAGCGCGTCATGCAAACATAGTTTAATTTCTCCGGCACGAGCGGCCTGGGGATCACCGCCTCGAGCTCCGCCGCGGCGGGCAATTCCATTCCATCTTGCGCAGTCAGGCCGCTGTTACGCGCCAGCGTGCGCGTGATCTGCCGCGCCCGGTCGGCGCGAAAGTTGAAGCAGATACAGGAATCTTCAGGCCCTACCGTCGCCAGCGCCTTTCCCGCATCGTCCACGCATACGAACGGCGCCGTAAACTCGTCGGTGATTCCCTGCCTGTAGAATGCGCGCATTCCTTCAGCTGCATTTTGAAAAGACCCGCCTTCTCCGCGGCCTTCCACCATCACTTCGAAGGTCTTGGCAAGGCGCTCCCAGCGCAGGTCGCGGTCCATTGCATAGAAACGTCCGGAAACGCTGGCGATCGCTCCCACTCCGATTTCCTTGATCTGCTGCTGCAGTTGTTCGATGTAGCCCGCTCCGTTGGTGGGCAGGGTGTCGCGCCCATCCATAAAACAATGCACAAACGTCCGCTCCACGCCCGACTGTTTCGCCATGCGCAGCAGTGCGTACAGGTGCCTCTGCTGCGAATGAACTCCGCCATCCGACAGCAGACCGCAGAGGTGAAGGCTGCGGCCGGCCTCCGCGGCGTGGCGTATCGCCGCCAGCAGCGCGGGGTTGGTAAAAAAACTGCCATCGCTGATGGCCGCATCCAGCCGGGTCACATCCATGTGGACGATCCGGCCCGCTCCCATGTTGAGATGCCCCACTTCGCTGTTTCCCATCTGTCCCGGAGGCAGCCCCACCGCGGGGCCGCTGGTGTGAATCAAGGTGCTGGGATAAGTAGAAAGCAAATGATCGTAGGTGGGCTTGCGCGCCAGGGCGATTGCGTTGCCGTGAGTTTCACGGCGGTAACCCCACCCGTCGAGAATAACCAGCACCAGTGGTTTATTTTTCATAGGTCAGACCTGACTCTTCGAGAAGGGGAACACTTTGTTATCCTTGAAAACCACATCACATGAAACCATCCAGTGAGACCCCGGAGCAATTCACCGCCGCAGTAGTGCAGATGTGCTGCTCGCCGGATCCCTCTGACAACGCCGAGCGCGCGCTCGCGCACATCCGCCAGGCGGCACGCAATGGCGCGGAGATCGTGTGCCTTCCCGAACTCTTTTGCACCCAGTATTTTTGCCAGCGCGAAGACGCTTCGTTATTCGACCTGGCCGAAACCATTCCCGGCCCAGCATCCATCGCGCTCTCCGAAGTAGCTCGCCAGGAAAAAGTTACAGTCATCGGTTCCCTGTTTGAAAAACGCGCGCCCGGCCTCTACCACAATACCGCCATCGTGATCTCGCCGTTGGGAGAAATCATCGGCGCGTATCGCAAAATGCATATACCCGACGACCCTCTGTACCACGAGAAATTTTACTTTACCCCGGGCGATCTCGGGTTCGCCGCCATCGACACCCCGGTGGGACGGGTTGGCCCCCTGGTTTGCTGGGATCAGTGGTATCCGGAAGCTGCTCGCCTCACCGCGCTGCAGGGGGCCAATATCCTGTTCTATCCCACTGCCATCGGCTGGCATCCGGCCGAAAAAGGAAAATACGGCGCCGCGCAGCATGATGCCTGGCTTACCATCCAGCGGTCGCACGCCATTGCCAACGGGGTATTTGTCGCCGCCGCCAACCGCGTGGGCCACGAGCATGGCGACATCCGCGGCAATGCCGCAGCCGGGCCGGGGCTTGAATTCTGGGGAGGCTCATTTATTTGCGGGCCGTTCGGCGAAATTCTCAGCCAGGCCGCTCACGACAAAGAAGAAGTTCTGGCCGCCGAAATCAACTTGAAACACCTCGAAGATGTACGCCGCAACTGGCCCTTTCTGCGCGACCGGCGAATCGATTTTTATGATGGAATCACCCGGCGGTTCAACGATTAGTTGATTTTTATTTTTTCTGGAATGTGAGTCCACCTCTTGTCACCGCGGAAACCTTCTTCTCGGAAAAATCGCAAGTCCCATATTTTCCCGCGCGACTTCTTGCCCGCCGCCGCCGGATATCGCATGCCCGCTGAATGGGAGCCCCATGCCGCCACCTGGATCGCCTGGCCCCATAACCGTAATGACTGGCCGGGAAAGTTTTCCTGCATCCCCCATGTCTATGCGGAAATCGTCCTCTGGCTCGCCGCCAGCGAGCGCGTCGATATCGTGGTGCAGAACCAGGCGGCTGAAAATCGGGCGGCGAGACTGCTGCAGCGCGCGGGAGTAATTCTCTCGGCCGTGCACTTTCATCAATGGCCCACCGACCGGGTGTGGACTCGCGATTCCGGGCCTGTATTCCTCACCACCGATGCTCTCCCGCGCCTGGGCGCCACCGGACGGCTCGGCTTGCTCGATTGGAAATTCAACGCCTGGGCAAAGTATGACAATTTTCGCAACGACGACCGTCTGCCCTCGCGCATCGCCCGCTTTCTCAAGATGGACGCCTGGCGGCCGGTCTCCCCCGATGCCCCAGGCCGCCTTGTCGTGCTCGAAGGCGGCAGCATCGATGTCAACGGCTCGGGCTCGCTGCTGACCACCGAAGAATGCCTGCTGGGTTCAATCCAGCAACGCAACCCGGGTCTCAGCCGCGGCGATTATGAGCTCATTTTTGCCGCATGGCTGGGCGTCTCCAACGTCATTTGGCTGGGAAACGGCATCCAGGGAGATGATACCCATGGCCACGTGGATGACCTGGCGCGTTTCGTCTCCCGCGACACCGTGGTTACCGCCGCGGAATCACGGCGCGGCGCCCCTAACTTCGACGCCTTGCGCGAAAACCTCCGCCGGCTGCGCAATGCCAGGGATGAGAATTCCAAAAAACTGCACGTGGTGACCTTGCCCATGCCGCGGCCCGTGGTGTTTGACGGTGTGCTGCTACCCGCGAGCTACGCCAATTTCTACATTGCCAATAACGTGGTCTTGGTCCCGGTTTTCAATGACCCCTCAGACCGCGTGGCCCTCGACCTCATGGCCGGATTATTCCCCGGCCGGGAGGTCGTCGGAATCTACTGCGGAGATCTGGTCTGGGGATTTGGCGCCCTGCACTGCATGACCCAGGCGCAGCCTCGCCTGCCACTCTAGCTGCTCAGGCTAAGGCTCACGGTATCGTGCCACGTCCCGAAAAAAGTTTCCTGGTTGTATATCCAGGGCTTTCGCACTAAATTGGAAGTTTGCTGGCAGCCCGGGCTGGCGCCGGTCAACGAAACCGTTTGGTCCCATTCCTGCTGATGATCGTTGTGGCTTCCCCATAATCCCATTTGTTTGAGGCTCTGGCCGGGGCACTGCGCCTCTTCATAGGCTTCCAGAAAAATCCGCCGCAAATCCGCCTTCGATGACAATACTTCCCCGGCATGCAAAAGTACTCGCAGGTACTGGCCGCGCCATTCGCTTTGCAGCTTGGCAAAATCTGCCTGTTTCCCCTTTTCCGCGCGCTTGTGACCGGGCAGCCTGCACTGTACCATCAACCCGCCCGCCACCATGCGAAAGGTCACGAAGTTGCGCGGCCGGTGGTGCTGCATCAATCCGATGTAGCTCTTGCGATAACTCAACGAAACCGATGGGTCAATCTCCCGCAGCAACTGGTAACATTCGTCCACTAGTTGCAGGCTGCCGGGCATGGCCTTTTCCTCCCAGTACTGGCGTCCACCCGTGTCCGGGACCTCTTTCTCCTTGCGCGTGTCGAGATTTTCATCGAGCAGCTTGTTAAAACTCAGGGTTATCTTGTCTTCCACCTGGAACGCGCTCATCTGCAGCACGATCAGGGGAACCGAAACGGTTAACAGCGACAGCACATTGAAAAAGCGTGAAGTCGTCTCTTCCGCCACCAGCACCGCGAAGTGGTCAAACCGGGGTGATCGGCGGCGCTCCAGGTCCCAGTACTCGATGCACCGGAAGATATGACTTTCATCCACCCTTCCCAGCATGATTTCTACCACGTAACGCTTTTGCGCATTTTGCAGCAGAAGATCCAGACGGCCTGTACCCGTCTGAATTCGCTCCTTTTGCTTCACCGACAGCGATCCCAGTCCCAAAACGGAAGGATCCTGGGCGATCAAATCACACAGCCACGACTCATAGACTTCAGGGTGGTCTTTCAGCCATAACCGCTTGCAGGCGGAGTACTGCAGTCTCATCGCTGCTCTCCTAACGCGGCAAGAATTATGCTGGCAAAATAGGGTCGCTATGCTAATATTTCGTTTTTGTTTCGCAAACAGAACATTTCCCGTTTTGGAAGTTCAAAAGATTTAATCCGAAACACGGCCAGATTTTCCGGTTTGCGAAACAATCGCCCGGCGAGACACCGATGCGATCAGCTCAGGCTTGCCGGGTCACCTTCCCGATGGCGACCTCTCGCTGGTTACCTTAAAAAAGTCATCCCGTGGCCGGGGCCTTGAAATGCCCTGAGAGGGTTTCTGAATGTTAAGAGCCGGCCAGCAACTGCGCACAGCCCGTGAGCGTCTGGGATTAAAAATCAGGGATGTGGAAGTGGCGAGCCTTAAAATTGCCGCCCGCCATGGCATTGCCGATTTTGCGATCTCTATCGGGCGCCTTTCCGACATCGAAAACAAGGAAGTCGTGCCCAATATTTACCGGCTCCACACCCTGACGGTGATTTACCGCCTCGATCTGCGCGAAGTGCTTTCCTGGTACGGAATTGACCTGGCGGAAACGGCGGCTGACCTGGCACTGGCCGCTCCCCCTCGATCACACAAAATTGAGGTTCTCAACCGCCTGCCTACCGTCGATATTCCGCTGAAAGTTGACCCCAGCTTCAACCCCAGGGTCACCCTCAACCTGGGTAGGGTGATCGAAGAATGGGGCCCGGTGCCCTTCGCCTACCTCTCGAAGTTTGCTAAAACCGAATATACCTACGGGTACGTGGGCAGCGAAGACTTCACCATGTATCCGATTCTGTTGCCCGGATCGTTTTTGCAGGTGGATGAAACCAAGACCGAAGTTGAGACCCGCATGTGGCGCTCCGAGTACGAGCGTCCAATTTATTTTATTGAAACCCGCAACGGGTACCTGTGCTCGTGGTGCACCATCAAAGGCGACAAAATTATTCTGCAGCCTCATCCGCTCTCCCCGTGCACCTTGCAGATCATGAAGCACCCGCAGGATGCGGAGGTGATCGGCCAGGTGGTCGGGGTCGCTATGCGCTTGGGCGAGTGGAATCCTTCCCCGAATGAGCCAGCATCCAAACCGCCTTCAGCACTGAATTAAAATGCCGTTTTGATCCCCCTCCGGGGTTTTTAGGCAGCATACCCTCCTGTACAGAAAGCAAGTCATCGGTGTAACTAACCTCGCCGGATTCCTGATCGGCGGCGGACCGGCTGGCATCCTCGTACAATTCCCGCAAAGGGGTCCGCAGGACCTCCAGGAACGTTCCCTGGTGAGCGCGCGCCAGCGCCCGCTGCATTGGCTTCTCGCCATGGCGGCGGCTCATTCCCCAATGCTCATAGCTTCCGTCCTCACGCCGCAGCTTTGCCAGATACCTCAATTTGAGCCACCGGCCCGGCAGGGCGCCAAATGTGTAATGCACAAAATCTTCAAACGCTGAATACAAACTCATTTCTGTTTCGCTTTCCGGACTCTCCGCCATTCCTACCGGCCAAGCCCCAGTCCCCGCGTAAACCGTAATACTCCTTCCGGCAACGCCTTCCCTACTCAGCCTGGGTTGCCCCGAAAGGAATCAACTATGAAAATTGCTTTGCGTCTTGCTATTGCCATGCTAATCCTCATCGGCAGTTCCGCCACAAAAGTCTATGCCGATGGCGACCCTTATCCCTGCCCCGCGGGGCAAAAATGTGCCCCGGGTTTCGTAAACACCGATAAACGCTAGCCCAGACCAATTCCCATTTTGGGAGCAGGTTACCAAAGAAATTACTCCACAAGCTCGAATTTCCGGCGGGACTGTTGGTATAAAGTTATTCTTTATTCAGTAGTCCCGTGAACATTACTCCCATTTACGTCGTATGGATCGCCGCCAGCCTGGTGCAACTTGGCATCCTTGTGAGAATGTGGTGGATCCGCGCCGAGATCAAGTTCCCGATTTTCTTCAGCTATATTCTCCTTCAAGTTGCGCAATTCCCCTTCGCCTTTCTGTTATATCGCAGGAGTATCAACGTTTCGGGAAACTTTTATTTCAAATTCTATTTGCAGGTTAATGTGCTCAGCGTCGTGCTGGGATTGGCGTGCGCCTATGAAGTTTTTTCTCGCGTTTTGAATGACTACCAATCGCTTCGGCCCTTGAAGATTTCACTCTTTCGATGGGCCGGCCTTCTCCTCCTCATTCTGGGCGTCGTGGTTGCTCTTAAACTCCCCGGTGGGGGCTCCGGGCCCGAGCTGGAACTCATGCATCAGCTCGATCGCACGTCGAGGATCGTGCAGGCCGGGTTGCTTTTATGTGTGTTGTTTTTTCCTCTTACCTCGGCATGGATTGGAAGAAGCCGGTTTTTGGTATCGCTTTGGGCTTCGGCGCCTACGCCACCGTCCAACTGGTCTTGTTGACCCTTGCCCTGCAATTCGGGGCCACCGTCAATACATTCGTCAACCTGGTGAACGTGATTGCTTACCTCGCGGCTTCCGTGATCTGGTTAAGCTTCTTTTGCGTTCCTGAACCCATCACCGTGCCTCTGCGTTCTCCTGCCCCCCCTGACCTTGCCCAGTGGAACCAAACATTGAAAGGTATGTCCAATTGACTACTGCTATTTATTTTGTATTTCTCGCCGCCCTTCTCAGCCTGGTGTTTCTGCTGGCCGGTTTGCGTTTGAACCGTTCTCCGGCCCCGGTCGATCCCCAGGACATATATTCCAATACCCAACCGGTTGACATTCAGGCCTTTCGCAACCTGGTGGATCCCACGGAAGAAGCCTACCTTCGCGAACATCTTCAGCCCGCGGATTTTCGCTCTATCCAGCGCGAACGTGTGCTGGCGGCCATCGAATATGTGGGCCGCACCAGTCATAATGCCGCTTTGCTCGTGCGCGCGGGCCAGGCGGCGCAACGCGATTCCAACCCCGACGTGGCCGCAGCTGCCCGCGAGCTGGTCAACCACGCCATAGAATTAAAACTGCACGCCTTCGCTGTGCAGGTTTCCCTTTATACCCGCCTGGTGCTTCCCGGGTCGCACATTCATGGCCAGGTTCTCGCCACCCGTTACCAAGGCACGCGCGAAAATCTCGGGCGTCTCCTGCACCTGCAGGAACCGGCCGGAATGGAACGCAAATTGTCCTACTTCTAACCATGGGAATGCGGGTCGCGCCCGCATCCCCTGGACTATCCTCCCCGGCCGTTGAATGAGGTATTATTTGTGCGTCTCCCCCAAGCCACCGGCCTGACTCCGGTCTGCGCCGCAGGAGATTTTCATGAAGCCGGACCCCGATGGGGCGCGCAGTAAGAACCATCCACCGGACCCGGCCTCGTCGCCTCCCGTAGAACTTCCCTGGCTGGATTCTGTTTCCGCTGATCCTGGCCTGATCCTCGAGCGCCTGCTGCCCCACCTCGATGATGTCCTCATCGTGTGCTCTGCCGACACCTTCAAGATATTCCAGGTAAGCCGAGGATGGACCACCCTGTACGGTTATACCCTGGAGCAACTCTCCGGTAAGACCATCCTGGATTTTCAGAGCCCGGAACTGCGCGCCGATACAGTGCAATGGCTGAGCTTGCCCGACGCTGAAAATTCCCGGCGTTTTATTCACCTTGATAGCCACGGCGACCCTATCCCGGTGCAATTGCGGCGCTTCCCAGTGCGGTACGAGGGGGAAAAAGCCTGGGCGTTGCTGGCCGATCGCAGTCCCACTCCGCGCCGCGGCCACGCACCGGCCACCGCCGCGCTGTATCGTGAAATGTTCGACCGCAGCCTCGCCGGACTATATTGCAGCACGGTCGAAGGGACCATGATCGAATGCAACGAGGCGTTTGCGCGGATGCTGGATTATCCTTCCGCAGCGGCGCTCGCAGGGTTCGATTGCCGCCGGTTTTATCCCGGCGAAACCGAGCGGCCAGGCTTCGTCTCCACGCTTCAAGATAAGAACGAAGTGAACAACCTGGAAATTTGCCTGCGGCGCCGCGACGGCACCCCGGTGTGGCTGCTGGAAAATGCCAATATTCTCGAGGATGAAGACGGCAATCGTTTCATCCAGGGCAGCGTGGTCGACATCACCGAACGCAAGGCCCTGGAGATTGCTCTGAGTGATTCCCAGCAAAAGCTGGCGATGCACGTCCTGCAAACCCCACTGGGAGTGGTCGAATTTGACCGCGAAGAACGAATCACCGCGTGGAACCCGGCCGCCGAAAAGATATTTGGTTTCGCCGAAGCCGAGATCCTAGGCAAACCTGCGTCGGAAATTGTGGCGCCCGGCGCGCGGACCCATGTTGATGGAGTTTTTGATAAGTTGCTGCAGGCCGCCGGCGGGGGACGCAGCCACAATGAAAACCTCACCCGCGACGGCCGCACCATCGTTTGCGATTGGTACAACACGCCCCTGGTGAATGCCACCGGAGATGTGATCGGAGTCGCGTCATTGGTTGTGGATGTCACTGACCGGCTGGTCGCCCAGCAGGCGCTGGCCGAAAGCAACGATAAGTTCCGCGCCATTACCGATACCGCCAGCTCCGCCATATACGTGTATGACGGACAAAGATTTCTTTATTGCAACCGTGCCACTGAGCAGATCATCGGCTACACCCTGGAACAGTTGCTGGCCATGGATCCCATGGAAGTCGTCCATCCCGATTCGCGGGACATGGTGCGCCGCCGCTCCGAGGCCCGTTTCAGCGGGTTGCCCGTTCCTCCCCGCTACGAATTCATGGTGGTCACGAAAAGCGGGGAGACTAAATGGCTTGATTTCAGCGGCAGCTTGATTGATTTTGCGGGTAAACCCTCGGTGCTGGGGACCGCATTTGACGTGACCAGCCGCAAGCGGGTCGAACAATTGCAATCCGCGCTCTATCGCATCGCCGATCACGCCAGCACCAATGACCGTCTGGAAGATCTTTTTTCCGCGGTGCACGGCATCATCGGCGAGTTGATGTACGCTCCCAACTTCTATATCGCCATCTACGACGCCCCCACCGGGCTGATGAGCTTTCCTTATTTTGTTGATGAAGCGCAATCGCCACCCGCCGCCCGCCCCCTGCGCAAGGGACTCACGGAATATGTTCTACGCACCGGCCTGCCGTTGCTGGCGACCACCGAGGTATTCAACGACCTGCTGGAGCGCGGCGAGGTTGTGCTCAGCGGCGCCCCCAGCGTGGATTGGCTGGGCGCGCCTCTCAAGGTGGGAAACGAGATTTTTGGGGTGTTGGCCCTGCAGATTTACGGCCCCGAAATGCATTACGGCGAGCGCGAAAAAGAGCTGCTCACCTTTGTCTCCCAGCACGTGGCCGCCGCCGTGCACCGCAAACACAACGAAGAACGCATGCGCGCATCTGAAGCGCGCTACCGGTCCCTGGTAAAAAGCGCGGTTTATGGCATCTACCGCTCTGGCACCGACGATAAATTCCACGACGTAAATCCCGCCCTGGTTGCGATGCTGGGTTATGACTCCGAAGATGAGCTGTTACGCCAGACCATCTCCCGCGATGTTTATGTCGATCCCGAGGAACTGCGGCGGCTCACCGCTGATCATCGGAATGGTGACCGCATGGATAGCGTGGAATCCCGCTGGAAGCGTAAAGACGGCAGCATCATCACCGTGCGCCTCAGCGGGCGCGTGGTGCAGCAGGAATCGGGAAGCCTGGATAGCCTGGAAATGATTGCCGAAGACGTCACCGAACGGCGCGGCCTCGAAGATCAATTGCGCCAGGCGGTAAAAATGGAGGCCGTAGGACGGCTGGCCGGGGGCGTCGCCCACGATTTCAACAACTTGCTGACCGTGATCCAAGGTTATAGCGAGATGATGTACGACAAGCTCGACCAGTCTGATCCCATGCGGCGGGACATGGGCGAGATCAATCAGGCGGCCCAACGTGCCGCCAATCTGACCCGGCAGCTGCTGGCGTTCAGCCGCCAGCAGGTTTTAACTCCGCGCGTGCTGAATCTCAACTCGGTGATCGCCGGCATGAATCTTCTGCTGCGCAAGCTGTTGGGTGAACATGTCAATTTGCATTTCGTGCAGGATCCCTTGATCAAGATGGTGAAGGCCGATCCCGGCCAGGTGGAGCAGGTGATCATGAACCTGGCCATCAACGCGCGCGACGCCATCACCGGCTCCGGCAACCTGACCATTGAAACCACCAATGCGGAAATCGACGAAGTCTGGGCCCGTGAATACGTGGGCATGAAGGCGGGCTCCTATGTCGTGCTGGCGGTCAGCGACGATGGTTCAGGAATGGACCGTGACACCCAGAACCGAATTTTTGAACCGTTTTTTACCACCAAGGACCAGGGTAAAGGCACCGGCCTCGGTCTTTCCATGGTGTATGGCATCATCAAGCAGAGCGGCGGCTACGTCTGGGTTTACAGCGAGCCGGGAATCGGCTCTACATTCAAGGTGTACCTTCCCCAGGTCGAACAGCCGGCCGAGACCCTTGAACGACCGGCCTCGCCGCTGGCTGATGACCGCGGCGTGGAAACCGTTTTGCTGGTGGAAGATGAAGACGGGGTGAGAGCGCTGATGAACAACGTTCTCTCCGGACGCGGCTACAAGGTGCTAGAAGCTGCAACTACAGAAGTCGCCACCACCATCTCCCAGACCCACGACGGAAAGATTGATCTTCTCCTGAGCGATGTCATGCTGGACAAGAACAGTGGCCGCGAACTGGCCGAACAACTGCATCTGCAACGGCCGGAGATGAAAGTCTTATTCGTATCCGGCTACACCGACGATACCGTGGTGCATCTCGGCGTGATATCGGCAAATACCGCATTCCTGCAGAAACCGTTTACCACCAAGGCCCTGCTGGCCAAGGTGCGTTCGGTCCTGGGCGGACCGGAACCCTCCGAAGTTCCCGTGATCTGAAAACCAGATTCCAATTTGCAGCTTACTTCTGCGGCGAATCCGCGGGCTCGCGCTGGCTGTTGGAGACCTGCGGCCGTGCCGTGCCCTGGCTCACGGGACTCCCGGTATTGAGATCGCGCTCGTGGTTCGGGCCCAGACCCATCTTGATCAGCGCGCGCGAATCCGGCGTGATTTTGGTTTGCCAGCCGTTATCGCTCTGGTACCGCCGCATGGCTTCCCTGGTGGTCTCATCCCACAGGCCGCTGGGTTCGCCCTGCATGTAATGCTCGCGGATTAACGCGGTTTGAATTTGGGCGGTACGGTCCTCACGAATTGCCTGCTGGCCGTGGAAGCGGCGCGGCGCCGCTTGCGCAACCCGCGTTTCTCGCCGGCCATGGCGTCCTGATCTTGCAGAGACCCGGGTGGCCGATCGCCCGTGGCGCCTGTTGGACCGGCTTGAGGTGCGCGAAGTGCGGGTGCTTGCCGTACCACGAGAACTGTGCCCGCGGCGGTGGCCGGCGCTGGATTTGGCTGCTCTGGCGTGACCGTGACTGGATGAAGATGGCGAGGATTTATGCCGGCGGGATGCGAAGCCTGGAGCGCAGAGGGAGGCCATCAGAAGTGCCACCCAAAAAGTTCTGGCAGCGGCATTTTGCACAAGATTGGGAAATCTCAAATAGCACCTCTCTGCTGGAGTCATGGAGCCGCAACGAGCGTGGTGCGCTGGAGCGTCCCATGTTTATCTTGCCACGTCAGGACGCTCCAGCGCTACCGCTGGAAGGTTATAAAACTGGTTACGGAAGGGTGTCGGCCAGGAAGATGGTGCCCTGCCGGCCGCGCTGGCGCACCAGGAAAGCTACGTCCTGGCCGCTCTTGAGTTGTGCTTGAATGCGGCGGAAATCATCCTCGCTGGTAACCGCCTGGCGGTTGATTTCGAGAATGATGTCGCCCCGGCTCAATCCTGTGTCTTCGGCGAAAGAACCTGGCTTCACATCCTGCACGATGACACCCTTGCGGTCCGGCAACTCCATGCGCTGGGCGATTTCCGGCGTAATGTTGCGCACCGTGATTCCTAGTTTGCTGTCCACCGGCTTTTCCGCATCCGGCGCGGCCTCTTCATCTCCCAGGCGGTTCTTGAACAATTCCGCCCGGTCGGCCACGGTAACGCTGGTGTCAGCGGTTTTGGCGTTGCGCACATAGCCGATATTCACCCTCGAGCCCGGCTTGCGGTGCGAAATGTCGGTCACCAGCTCGTCGCCGGTCTTGATGGGCTTGCCTTCGATGGAAACGATGGTGTCGCCGGTGCGCAAACCGGCCTTGTCAGCAGGGCCGCCCGGGGTCACATTGGCCACGGTGACGCCGCCGCCTTTGACTCCGTAAACTCGGGCCAACGCGGGCAGGGTGAGAGCGTTAAACTCCACGCCAATCGAGCCGCGCGCGACGCGGTGAGAGTTTCCGATGAGTTGGTTATAAACTTCGGCCACCGTCTTCGACGGCAGCGCAAATCCCACTCCCTGGTACCCCGCGGATTGAGTCACGATCGCGGTGTTAATCCCGATCACGTCGCCGTTCATATCCACCAGCGGTCCGCCCGAGTTCCCCGGGTTAATGGCCGCATCGGTTTGAATGAACGATTGAAATTGCCTGCGATTGTCGATGCTGCGTCCCTTGGATGAGACGATGCCCGCCGTAACCGTCTGGTCAAGTCCAAATGGGCTGCCTACCGCCAGGACCCAGTCCCCCACCTGCATCGAATCTGAATTACCCAGCTTGGCTGCCGGCAGTGCGTGGCCTACATCAATTTTGATGACCGCCAAGTCGGTTTCCAGATCGGTGCCGATCACGGTGGCGCTGTGCAGCACGTTCGGCGGCTCGTCCGCCAGTTGAACTCGAATCCGGTCAGCGTGTTCCACGACGTGGGCGTTGGTCACGATATAACCTTTGGGATCCACAATGACGCCGGAACCCAGTGAGCGTTCACGGTTGTCCGGGGAGCCCCCCAGGCCATCGCCGCCGCCGGCGCCGCCATCCTGCCCGCCAAAAAACTTATCGAAGAAATCCTGGAACTGGTCTTGCCCGGCTCCGCCCCCTCCGGGA
>JBBQWT010000003.1:0-215046 GCA_038210375.1 Terriglobales bacterium
TTTGCTATAATCGAAGTCGCCCTCACCGGATGTGTCCATTGGAACGCGGAAGTGGTGGAATTGGCAGACACACCATCTTGAGGGGGTGGCGCCCAAAAGGCATAGGGGTTCAAGTCCCCTCTTCCGCACCATTTCAGCAAGTTAAAAGTCTCTTTTCAGCAGGACCGGCCACGGGCTAAGCTCTTTATTGTCCCCAGGCGAAAATTTGGGAAAGAAGCGCGAGAGTGGGATTGACTCCCAGCTCTAAATCCGCGCGATTGGGTAAAGATTAGATGGCTGTTATTTTGATCACGCTGGTACACGTAATCGTTTGTATCTTCCTCATCATTGTGGTGCTGCTGCAGAGCGGAAAGAGCGCCGACATTGCCGGCACGTTCGGTGGAATGGGGAGCCAGACCGCATTTGGTCCTCGGGGCGCGGCCACGGTGCTCTCCAAGGCCACCACCACCTCTGCCATACTTTTTATGGTGACTTCGATCTCGCTGGTGTGGCTCTCATCGCGCCACACCACCCACTCGGTGATTACCGGCCAGCCGATCAAGACCCAGAACCAGCCAGCGCCGATTCCTGTGCCCGTAACCCCGGCCGGGCAGCAAGCTCCTCTGCAAACCCAGCCCCAGATGGATCAGCAGTTGAGCCCGGCGCCTCCGCAGCAAACCCCGAAACCGGCGGCTGCTCCTGCAACGCCGCCTGCAACCGCGCCCAAAACCACTCCTAAATAAAACCGGGGCACGGCTCGCCGTGCCTCTGGCTTCAAAGGATGGCAACCCTAATCCTTGGGAGATATTTTTATGGGCGGGGTTAACGGGGGAAAAACCCGGTCGAAATCGTTCGACAAATCAACATCCATTGCGCGGCCGGCGAGCCACTGGGTGAGCTGGTTTCTCGCTCTTTCCGAAAGCACCATGAATTTGATTCCCGCCTTGCCGTTGCGATGCGCCCAGGCAACAAATCCTGAGAGCGCAATCGGTTCCGTCAATTCTTCAAGTTCGAGTTTCATCTTCACCTCCCAGCCGGGATAAAGCGGAATACTGCTCTGGATCGCGGCACCGCTCTCACTCAGGTCTCGCAGTTGTACCCGCAGATCAAGCAAGTTGCTAAAGCTTAAGTGGGCGAAATCCTTCACCGGATGACGGAAATACTTTCGTCTTTCCCGCAAAATACATTCCAGCGCGCCCTGCATCGTGCGCGCCGCATTTTCCATCGAGACCGGCTTATCCAGAACAAAGTTCGCGCCGCGGTCGTAGGTGGTTTGTAAGTCACTTAGACTGCTGGTGACGGCCAGAACCAGGCAATGAGGGTTCAGGCATCCCTGCCGGGTGGCCATTAAAACATCCACTTCCTCATCCCCATCGCAATCGAGCACCAGCAGGTCAAACCGCTTCCTGCGCAAGGCCAGTTGGGTTTCAGTGGATTGCGATGACACTTCCAGCTCCGCGCCACTCTCTGACACCGCTCTCTCCATTATGCGATGCAGAGCGGAATCCCTGGTCGAGAGCAGAACTCTGGCGTGCATACCTAGAGGTTATAGAATTCAGGCCGCGCACGACAGATTACGGACGTAACTGTTCGGTCAAATCAGGCAAGCGATTCTCATTGGCAAGTTTTCTTGTTCGTGGGAAATGGTTAAATGGTTGGCAAGGTAATTGCCAATTCCTAGTACGCGCACGCCTCCACCGTCACCTCAATCCTGCAGGCTCGTTCCCATGCCGGAACCGCAATTGTAAACAAACGATCTGCAAACCCTCTCTCTTCGTACCTCGCACGCTTGCCCCAAATTATTCTTGAGTTTAGTGTTGTATAGGGCCGTTGCAAGTTTTCCGACCGCCCAGAGCGGAAGCCGGATCGTTTGGGCCTGTAGAAAAACCCTAATTTAGGAGAGCGCTCGTTGACATCGCCCTCAAACTCTAAGGACGAACCCAAGAGTGGACGGAAAATTTATAACATCGCAGAGCCCATTCTCGGTGAGCTGGAGATGAGCTATGTGATTGACGCGATGCGATCGGGATGGATCTCATCGTTGGGACCCTACATCGGCCGGTTTGAAGAGGAATACGCAGCCTTTTGCCAATGCAAGCATGGCGCCTCGACCAGCAATGGGACGGCCGCACTTCATTTGGCATTAGTGTCGCTGGGAATTGGTCCGGGCGACGAGGTGATTATTCCCTCATTGACGTTTGTCGCCACCGCCAATGCGGTGATCTATACCGGGGCCACGCCGGTGTTTGTCGATTCCCTGTCATCGACCTGGTGCATGGATCCGGCGGCGATCAAGCGCGCTGTTTCCACCCGGACCCGCGCCATCATCGCGGTCCACTTGTACGGGCATCCTTGTGATATGGATGCAATCGCGAAAATCGCTTCCCCCAGAGGAATTGCGGTGATCGAGGACGCGGCCGAGGCCCATGGCGCGCGCTACGGAAATCGAATAGTAGGCAGCCTCAGTGACGTCGGAATATTTTCATTTTACGGGAGCAAGATCATTACCACCGGCGAGGGGGGAATGCTGGTCAGCAGCAACCAAAAATTGATTGAACGTGCCCGCTTCCTGCGCGATCATGCCATGAGTCCTGACCGGCCATACTGGCACCCGGAGGTCGGCTACAACTATCGCATGACAAATATCCAGGCGGCCATAGGTCTGGCCCAGATCCAACGCATTGAGGAGTTCCTGGTCCGCAAGCGAAAACTCCTCAATTCGTACCGCCAGATGCTTTCCGCCATCGATGGCCTTGAATTCAATCCCGACGTTCTTCCCGGGCAGAGTTCTGTTTGGCTCATATGCATTCTGATTCCGCCGGGCGTTCCCGTCGCGGAGATCGCGTCCCGGCTCATGAAAGATGGAATCGATACCCGCCCATTTTTCCACCCGATGCATGAACTGCCGCCTTTTAAGCAATTCAAGGCCGTACATGCGGAGGGTGACGGATGTCCGGTGGCGGAGCGCCTGGCCCGCACTGGCATGATACTTCCCAGCAGCTTGAATTTTACCGATGAAGATATCGAGTTCATTACC
The DNA here is from genome assembly GCA_038210375.1 of Terriglobales bacterium. Taxonomy (GTDB): domain Bacteria; phylum Acidobacteriota; class Terriglobia; order Terriglobales; family Acidobacteriaceae; genus JBBQWT01. The sequence goes on from JBBQWT010000003.1 coordinate 3,017, forward strand.
AGACGTTTTACCCATGCCTTCAAGGCAGTTAAAGATTCTCTATTCATCCGCGTAGCGGAACAAATTCTAAGATGAGTCTCGCGCACCCATCCTCCTCATCTTCCGCAACCCCCCAAAAAAGGCTGGCTCCCGTCGCACTTTTTGTCTACGATCGGCCCCATCATGCCCAGAGGACGGTTGAAGCCTTGCGAGCGAACGATCTCGCATCCCTAAGTGACTTGTTTGTCTTCTCGGACGGCGCTAAAGGCGGAGCGGATTCCGAACGGGTTCAACAAGTTAGGCGATACATACATACCATTGAAGGATTTCGGTCGGTCTCCATCGTCGAGCGGGAAAGCAATTGGGGGGTGGATCGTTCGGTCATCGGCGGGGTAACCCGGCTATGCGAAGAGTTCGGGTTTGCGATCAACCTGGAAGACGACTTGCTTACGTCCCCGGACTTCCTGACGTTTATGAATGATGCCCTCCGGCATTATGAAACGCAGGCAGGAATTTTCTCGGTGAGCGGCTTCAATTTTGGCCTCGAACCTCCAGCCCAGGGGGGCCACGACGCGTTCTTGTTTTACCGGGTGAGTTCCTGGGGATGGGGTACCTGGAAGGACCGCTGGGACAAGGTGGATTGGAGGGTTTCAGACTATGAGAATTTTCGCGGCAGCCCGGAGCAACAGTCGCGGTTCAGCCGCGGGGGCGAGGACCTGCCCCGCATGCTGGAATTGCGGATGCGCGGGAAATTAGAATCGTGGGACATCGTCTGGGAATATACCCATTTCAGGCACAACGCGCTGGGCGCGCTTCCTGTTCACTCGAGAGTTTTCAACTTCGGTAATGACGGCTCCGGCATTCACAAACGCCAGGGTGCCTTGAAACAATCCCCCCTCGCTTCAGAACTCAAGACCGCATTTGTTTTTCCGCCGGCGGGCGGAGTGGAGGCGCATTTTATGGCAGAATTGCTGCCCCAGTTTCGGGCCTCCCCCGGCAAAAAGATTGCGCGATATTTGTACGACAAAGTAAGATGAATTCGCTTTTGAACATCTTGCATCCCAAACCGCTGGCCCGGACTTCCTTTCACTTTCCCGCATACTTTCATTCCACGCCGCGATTGTCTCAGGGTGAGAATTAAGAAGGTCTATCGTTGCTGGTCAAGAACCTAAAGCGAACCTATTCGAGGATCAGGCGAAGGCTGGACCGCCGCAGCGAGGCCATCCTCATGCTCTTAGGGAAGCAACTGTCCTGGCAGGTCGCCAGCTTACCGCCCAACACAGACTTCCGCAAAGTGGGATTTAAGGTTTTTTCACAGTGGGACGAAGACGGGATCATTCAATATCTGATCAGCAAGTTGCCCATCCCCAGCAGGACCTTCATTGAATTTGGGGTAGAAAATTTTGAAGAGAGCAACACCCGGTTCCTGCTGCTCAACGATCATTGGCAGGGGATGGTCCTCGATTGCAGCCATGCCGACATCGATTACATCAGACGCGATCGCCTCTACTGGCAATACGATTTGCAAGCCAGGCAGGCCTGGATCACACGCGACAATATCAACCGATTGCTGGCTGACGCGGGCTTCGGCGAGGACGTAGGGCTTCTCTCTATTGATATCGACGGCAATGATTACTGGATATGGGAGGCGATTACTTGCATACGACCGCGCATCGTGGTCATTGAATACAATAGTTTATTCGGCTTGCAACCCATCTCAATTCCCTACCAGGAGTCCTTCCAGCGGACCCAGGCGCACTATTCAAACTTGTATTGGGGCGCTTCACTTGGCGCTTTCTGTCATCTTGCCAAAGAAAAGGGATATTACCTCGCCGGCTCCAACGTCTGGGGCCACAACGCCTTTTTCATTCGGGCAGACGTCGCTGGAGAGTTCCGCAACCTCGAGTTGCGTCAGGCCTACGTGAGCAGCAAATTTCGCGAATCGCGCGATGCCAAAGGAAAATTGAGTTTTGCGCGGGGTAATGACCGGCTTAAGCTGATTGAGGATTTACCGGTCATTCAAGTCATCACCGGAGAGACCGGCAAGATGAAAGCTTTTTGGACGGCGCCGGAATAACCGGAATATGGCGCGGAGGCCACCCATGGCCCAGCTCGAGTAGAAAAGACCATCTATGCGGATCGGAATCAACTGCCTCAATCTCGATCCTTCATTTGTCGGAGGTCTCAACACTTTTACCCTCGGACTGCTGGAAGGTTTTGCCGACGCTCCCGGCGGCCACACGTTCCGGTTGTTTTGCCGGACCGGCAACCAGCAGGCTTTTGAACCTTTCCGCGGCCGCGAAGGGTTTGAAATAGTGGTGGTGAATGAACGGGAGTATTGGGTTCGCCTGAAGGTGGCGCGCCTGATGCTGCTTTCTTTCAGTGAACGATTTTATGAGTTTGCCAACGACATGATCTTCCGCCCGATTTGTGAACAAATGGATCGGGATGTCGATCTTGTATACACGCCTTCGCAGGTATTGCGATATTTCTCTGGCAAGAAGCCTTCAGTTCTCTCCATGCATGACCTCCTGCATGTCCAGCACCCAGAATTTTTTGGCTGGGCCCGCAAGTTGAGCCGGCGCATCACCTTCAACCTCAGCGCGCGCCGCGCTACTTTCTTTCAGGCCAGCAGCGAGTTTATCCGGGAGGAATTCCTGCGCCATTATGAGTGCATCGGCCCCGAACGCATGGCGGTGATCCAGGATGGCGTTCTGTTAGAACATTTCGCCCAACCCGTCGACACCAGCTTTTTACCCTTGACCTACAAAATTCCGGACCGCTTTCTGCTCTATCCCGCGCAGCACTGGCTTCATAAGAACCACATAACGTTGTTGCGCGCGTTGCAACAGATAGAAATCAGCGAGGGCCTGCAGATTCCGCTGGTGCTTACAGGGACTGCTTGCACCGCGAAGGCCGCCCCCGTTCTGAATTTTGTGAAGCAACATTCCATGAGCTACGTCCACTACCTGGGCAAGGTGCCCGCGGTTGACCTGGTGGCCCTTTACCAGAAGGCCGCATTCCTGGTAATGCCTTCTTTGTACGAATCCAACAGCCTGCCAATCCTCGAAGCTGCGGCGGCGGGGACGGCCGTGATTGCTTCCAATATCCCCCCCAACCAGGAACTTGGCCGAATATTCCAACTCAATCTGTTCGAACCGCAGGATGCCGGCGCGTTAGCCTCGCTCATCCTTGAACTTTGGCACGGCAAAGCAGAAGTCGCATTGGCACAGGTCCGTCATAATTGCGAGGCCATCACCGCCTTTTCGTGGCAAAAATCAGCGCAAAAATATCTCCAGGTGTTTGAGCAGGTGATTCAATCCGCGCAAGGGCTGAGCGAATAAACACGGGAGAATTAAGACCGGGAATGGAGACCGGAGAATCCAGGGGCGACGCTCCTCGAGCCACCGTTCAAACTTTGGTCGGCGAAGGTAGAGTGATTCTGGTGGCTACTGCGCGGGCGCTGTTGGGGTCAGCGAAACCGAATCCAGCCAGAAGTGTCCGTGAATATCGGACGGGAACGAGCGGCCGCGAACCCTGACCACGGAAACAATCACGGCGATCGTTTTAGGACCGGCTGTATATCGGGTGGAGACTTCGTGCCAGGGAGTGGTTCCCACCGTGCTTTCGGTCTCCGCGCGCGAGCACCCCGGGCAGTAAGGGTCGTGCACAACCAGCCGGGGCCCGCTGTCCGATGTAAGCTCCTCGGATTTTATTTCCGCTTTGAGGAGATATTGGCGGTTGGGCTCAACCGAAATCACATGGTTGATCGGTTCAGAATTATTGTTGCCGCCATTAAAATCCAGGCGTGCGGCAAATCGTCCCTGATAGGCGCTGGTATCGGCAAAGAAAGCCGAAACCTCGCCGTTGGTATTGTCGCGCCAATCAAATCCTCCGCCTAAATGCGGCAGTTCAAAACCACCGTTATAGATCAGGTTGGCCGAGCCGGGCTCGTCCCCTTTGATCTTGTCCTGCCGTTCGAGGGTGAGCCATACTTCCTCGGCCTTGCCAACCTCGCTGATGGCCAGGAGTTGCTCGAGGTAACCCTGCACCGAAAGAAACCCGATGGGGGTTCCGTTCGCCACCGCTTCTTTCCACAGCTTGTAGGCGAAATCGGTGTGACCGTTTCGGCTCAGGAAGCTGATGAAGTTCAGTTTCACCTCTGGCCGGTCAAGGTCGCGCACCACATGGCTCCAGATTTGTTCGGGAGTAAAGGCGCGCAAGCACAGGTCAAAACATGGGGTAGGGTCTTCCCTGCTCAATTCCAGAAACCGCTTGAAATGCAGAAGAGATTCTTCAGAATTGTCGTTGATGAGAAAATAGTTTGCGATTTGCCACTGGTAAGATGGCACCGCGGGCGCCACCAGATCGACGTTCCTGAATGCTTCGTCGGCACACACCCGATCTCCCGTGGCAAAGCATTCACGCGCCAGGGCCGACCAGTACTCCGCCCGGTTGGGCACCAGCATGGTGGCTCGCCGAAAGTGGGCCACCGCTTCGTCATCATTCATCTCCTGCACTTCGTACATCCCGCCGATATGGTATTCGAGTGCGGGGTTGGCTGGGTCGCGCCGAATCGCGGACTTGACCTCCTCAAACTTTTTGGAATTCAGGGAACGTTCGCTGAGCGTGATATGGGCCATCTCAAAAAGCGTGAACGCTATGAGAACAGCAGCCGCCAGCAACATAACCATTCCGGCCGGGGATGTCACGGAATACTCGCGCGAAGTCAGCAAGAAATCACCCGGAGATCATAACGCCCGCAATTTTCGCCTTGATGAGTCAAGCTCGGCCCGCCCCCCAAGGGCGGGAATTCCGTTTTCAACAAATGGTACACAGAAGACATTAGCACCGGTTTGCCGGGAGAGGTCCGGTGGGCGATTTTCGCTTCCTCACTGCCCCGAAAAGCCATGCCCTCACTCGATGGTTGTATCATATGACTAGCCGAAAACGGGAGGCAGGCCACCGGAAACGGCTCGGCTTTTTACGCGCTTCGGTCACCGGGAAGAGTCATGATCTCAACCGACACAACCTTCTGGCCGCGCCCCATTGCAGCCTACTATTTCGGCCTCCATGCCCTCTCCGTCCGACCATGGCCGGCGACTTGCCCGGCGAAAATTACTCGACCGGGGTCCCCAAAACGATGACCCAGGCTTCTCCGCAACTGTATGTGACCGGTATCGACACCCGTGACGAAGCTGGACCAGCCGGGGAGCGCTGGTTTTCGGCAGCCCGCATTCTTCTGCTGACCCTGTTGGCTGCGGCGCCGCTTGCCCTCGGAGCCGTGGAAGTTTGGGCGTGGGGTTCACTGGCCATCGGGGCTGTGCTGGTATTGGTGCTGTGGTTGCTGGGATCATTGGTCCGGGGTTCGTTCTCCCTGGCCCGGACCAGGCTTTTTATTCCCGCTGGGCTTTTTCTGGGGCTGATCTTTATACAATACTTTGCCCACCGGGCTTCCGATGTGACAGTCACGCGCGAAGCGTTGGTGAAATTTATCACTTACTTCATTATTTTTGCGGTAGGGGGGGCGCTGTTTTCTGGAGCGCGCAGAAGTTGGTGGCGGGGCTTGGCCGTAGGAATCACGGTCTATGTATTTGCCATGTCGTTTTTCGCGGTGATCCAGAATCTGTCCGACCCCACCAGGATCTTCTGGGTGGTGAAGCCGCGTTCTGGATACATTTTCGGTCCCTATATCTATCACAACGCCTATGCGGGCCTGCTGGAACTGCTGCTACCCATGGTTGCCGGGGTAGTCCTTTATTTCGAATCGGGTTGGCTCCCCCGGCTGATGGCGGGCCTTACCGTGCTCCTCGGCTTAAGCTCGGTGGTGATGGCCGGTTCGCGTGGCGGGACGGCATCTATCATCGTTGAAGCGATCATCTTTCTGGTTATTTTCTTGATGCGGGACCAACGCTCAAGACGTCCCCTGGTCCTCGTCCAGATCTCGGCTTTCGTCGCCATCGCGGGCCTGGTGGCAGTCTGGATGATCCCAGATATTGCCGCAACAAGGTTTGCGAGATTTTTTGACTCCCCGGATGTGAGCTATTCCGACCGCAAACAGATGACTCTGGACGCGGTGCGAATGTTCCGCGACCATGCCCTTACCGGCGTCGGGTTGGGAAACTTCGAAACTGTCTATCCGCAATACCAACGATTTGTCACCGACCTGAACGTGGGTCACGCCCATAATGACTATGCCGAACTGCTTGCCGAAACCGGAATTCTGGGTGCGGCGCTTACCCTCGCCGGGCTTGCCATTTTTTACCTTGAGGCGGTCTGCCGGAACCCTCTGCTGTGGTCTAGAAAACAAGTGAACGTTACTGCCGACCGGACCCGCCGGCCGGGCGTCGCTGACTGGCTGCCACTATCCGCCATGGTGGGCTGTACCGGCCTGTTGTTTCACAGCTACATCGATTTCAATATGCACATTCCCGCGAACGCCGCCTGGTTCGCGTTTATGGCCGCGCTGGCCACGCCAGTTTTGATCAGACACTCGCCCCGGCGGCATGCTCCAGACGGGGAAATCTAAATGGCTGTGCCCAGCCCGGTGAGAAAATTGGATTCCTCCAACCAGTCCGCTCGTGAGCGCCGCCCTCAATCCGCAATCAATAGTGATTCGAAATGGATCCGGAACCGGCAGCCGCTCGCTCCGCTGTTAATGCTGATCGATGCTCTGCTGATCGGCGCCAGCGTAATGCTGGCGCTCATGATCCGCTTCCCCGGAAATTTCAATCTTCCCGGCATGCGCGACCTGGGAAACGCCGGCAAAGGCACCACTTTGCTGGCCCACGTGGGATTCATGCTGGTCTATACCGTCATGGTCGTTCTCTTTTGCGATAGCCGGCGGCTCTACGCCAGCTTCGAAATACATTCGATCATCGCCGAACTGCGCACCATTCTCATGGCGGTCATCACTTCCAGCTTTCTGCTTACGGGGATGTTTTATCTCACCGGAAACCGCACTGTCTCACGTATCGTGCTGGTTCTTACCGGGTCGTGGACCGTGATACTGCTCACTCTATGGCGCTACTGGCGGCGTGACCGCTCACTGCGTCGCCTGGCTGCCGGGCAAAGCGGATGCAACGTGCTCATCGTAGGTACCGGCGAAGTAGGCAGGGCGCTGGCCAAGTTCATGACCAAGAACCCGCAAGCGGGCTACCGGGTCAAGGGATTTCTGGAGAATTCGTCCCAGCGTTGGACGCAAGGCCAGGTCACCTCTGCCGCCGACGGCAACGAGGGCGATATCAAGGTGCTGGGCCACGTTGATTCGGTCTCCGATATCGCGCGCGCCCATTTTGTCGATGAGATCATCATTTCGCTGCCCCATGAACATGAACTGGTGAAGAAAATTGCGTCGCAAGTCAGGGAGAATGGCCTTAGCGTTCGCGTGGTGCCGGACCTTTATGACGGCCTTGCCCTGGGCGTTGATATCGAATATATCGGCAGTTTTCCGATGTTGCCGTTGCAAGCGCCTCACATCCCGGTTGTGGGCCTGGTGCTCAAGCGCATCCTGGATGTAATGGTTTCTGCCGTGACGCTTCTCCTGGCGTCGCCCTGCATGGCGGTGATCGCAATTTTGATTCGCCTGGAATCGCCGGGTTCCGTGCTCTATCGCTCTCCGCGGGTCGGCAGAAAGGGCAGGATTTTCACGTTCTACAAGTTCCGCAGCATGGTCAAGAACGCCGAGGAATTGAAAGGCTCTCTGCGGCACCTCAACGAGCGCAGCGGCGTACTCTTCAAGATCAGCAATGACCCGCGCATTACCCGCCTCGGCCGGTTGCTTCGAAAATACAGCCTGGATGAGCTGCCCCAGTTCTGGAACGTGCTCACTGGAGACATGAGTCTGGTAGGCCCCCGCCCGCCCATTCCCGGGGAATTCGAGCAGTACAGCCTCGAACACCTGCGCAGGCTCGATGTGCTCCCCGGCATCACCGGATTGTGGCAGATCTCGGCGCGTAACAACCCTTCGTTCGAAAGTTATATTTCGCTCGATGTCGAGTACGTGAACCAGTGGGACATCTGGCTCGACTTACGAATCCTGCTCCGCACCATCATCGTGGTGATCAGAGGCACCGGGAAGTGACCTGCCTGCGTCCGCGAGTTGTTCGCGTCTGGTACAGGTCTTAGAGCCTGCTGCAATCGCCAGTATTATCCCGGCGCTACGTACCCTGTTCACTTTCACTGTTTTAGACACCGTTCTCAGCAGACCCTCCCACGGCGTCGGGAACTGACCGGACATTCAGCCGGTGGTACCGGCCTTCAGCGGGCAAGACTTGCGCTTCTTCGCGGATCCTACATGGCAATCAATCCACCGCTGAAGCAAGTTACACTGAGCAAGTATGAGCCTGCGACGTACCTTGAAAGAGATCGCGCGACACCTCTTTCACCGCTCCGGAATGCGCCGGAAGCATGCACATCTGAAACCCGCTGGCCGTGAAGAGAGGTTCTCTCAGATATACGCTACCGGAGTCTGGACCCACGGGGATTCAACGCTCCCGCTTTCGGGTCATAACTCATCTCTTGCGGCCACGATTGAGGTGAGAAATGTCTTGCCGGGCTTGTTGAAAGATTTTGGTTCCGAGGTTCTTCTCGACGTCGGATGTGGGGATTTTACATGGATGCAAGAGACCGTTTTACCATGCAAATACATCGGAGTTGACATAGTGAAATCGGTGATCGCTGATAATAGCGCTAAATTCGGATCTGCCAACACAGAGTTTCATGTTTTGGACGCAATCAGCGACACCCTTCCTGAGGCCGATATAGTTCTTTGTAGAGACGCGCTGGTTACCCTTAGCCTCGAAGATGCCCAATCCGTCATTCGGAATATATTGTCAAAAAAAAGAAAGATACTGATCATGACTTCATACCGGGAGACTTTCTTTAATTCGGATATTGAGACGGGTGATTTCAGGGTTATCAATCTGCAGAAACCTCCGTTTCGATTTCCCAAGCCATTTTTGGAGCTTAGTGACAGTGCCTCGCCATCTCGCCGAATCCTGGGTTTTTGGAAGACGTCGGATCTAGATTTAGCCAGGCGCCAGGGGTTGAAAAAGTAATTAATCGATTGATGAGTAAACCGCGAGAAAATGGATGGATCCAGCTTGGCTAACGGTTGACCGCGCCGCGGTTTGAGGATGCGATCGTCTGTGGGAAGTGATTTGATCTCCGCGCAAGCTAATCTTTGATGGGTTGCGGACCATCATCGCCACAATGGAAACCGAAGGCCCTTGCGCTCCGGGTTTCTGTGTCTTCAACCTTGCAGAGGAGTAATCAACACTCAAATGAAATGCCTGGTGCTGGGAGGAGCGGGTTTTATAGGCTCGAACATTGCGCGCGCCCTGCTGCTTCACGGGCACAGTGTCAGGGTGCTGGACCGCGCCACCGGCGGCAGCGGCCCCCGGGTCGAAATTCCGGGATTGGAATTTCTCACCGGCGACTTCCTCAACGAACGCGAACTGGCGGATGCTCTCGCAGGCATGGATGCGGTCATTCACCTGGCCTGCCCTACCATTCCCCAGTCGTCGAATGATAATCCGATTTACGACGTGGAAAGCAACGTGGTGGGAACTCTGAGGCTGCTGGCTCTCTGCCGCGAGAGTGGAGTGCGGAAAATCCTATTTTCTTCATCCGGCGGAACAGTGTACGGAATCCCCACCATCCAGCCTGTTTCCGAGACTCACCCCACCAACCCCATTTGCTCCTACGGCATTACCAAGCTTGCGATTGAAAAGTACCTGCACCTTTTTCATCATCTTTACGGACTAGACTATGTGGTTTTGCGCATCGCCAATCCATATGGCGAGGGCCAGAATCCATTTGGCTCGCTGGGGTCGGTCAATGTGTTCCTGGGCAGGATCTTACGTAACGAACCGATTTTGATCTGGGGAGACGGCACCGTGGCGCGCGACTATTTCCATATCAACGATCTGGTCAATGCCTACATGCGGGTACTTGAGAACCCCGCGCCATCGAAGGTCTATAACATCGGCGGCGGAGAGGCCCATCAACTGAATGACATTGTGGATGTCATGCGCAAAGTCACCGGCCGTCAGCCCCGGGTGCAATACACCGCTGCGCGAGACTTTGACGTGCCCGTGAGCTACCTCGATATTTCTCTCGCTCGACAAGAGCTCGATTGGACCCCCTCAATTTCTCTGGAAGACGGCATCAGCCGTACCTGGCAATGGCTGCAGCAAACCTACGGCGTGATCGAATGAAGGTCGTAATTTCGAATGGTCATTACAAATTCATTCTCGGCCCCGCCGCGGCTGAATCTTCACGACGCGGCACACTCGCGGCATTTTTGACCGGTGGCTATCCCACCGCCCGAATCAAGCGATGGATCTCCGCTCTGGGACTTGCGAATAGTCGCGGGGCACGGCGGTTGCTGGAACGGGAAGAAGCCATTCCCGAAACCTATATCCATACCTTCTGGCTCTCCGAGTTCATGGTGCAGGTGAATGGCCTGCTTCGACATCCGCAATGGCTTTCCAATGCGCTCATGCGCTTGTACGCGGTGCAGGCGGCCTTCAGCCTGGCCAACATTTCCGCGTCGATCTACCATTATCGCGGCGGCTATGGGCACGAATCGGTAAGAGCGGCCAGGGATAACCGGATGATCACACTTTGCGATTATTCCCTGGCCCACGGCAACGTGCTTGAACACCTGATCACCCACGAAGGAAGGTTTCCCCCCCGGGATACCGCCCTGCCGGTCAGTAAGATGTGGAAATACATCGTCGAGGATGCGGATCGCGCCGACCACATTGTCGCCAACTCTGATTTTGTCAGGGAAACTTTTCTGCACCAGGGATGGGACCCCGCGAGGGTCCACGTAATCTATACCGGGGTTGACGACGAATTCCTGGGATTAGTACCGCGACGAAACTTTTCAGCTCCCGGCGAACCGATGCGCTTGATGTTTGCCGGATTGTTTGGGCCCCGCAAGGGGGGTGGCCTGTTGATCGCCGCTCTGCAGCAAATTTCCGACCTGCCCTGGAAATTGGAGATCATCGGCGACATCGAGCCCGGATTGGCCAAGAAATACAGCCAGTTTTTATCCGATCCCCGGGTCACGCTCACTTCCACCGTGCCGCGTAATGAGCTGACCAGCAGAATGAGCGCCGCCGACGTTTTCATTTTTCCGTCGCTGGCCGAAGGTTCGGCGCGGGTGGTGTTTATGGCGCTGGCCTGCGGATGCTATGTAATCACCACGCCCAACAGCGGTTCCATCGTCGAGGACCAGGTCCACGGAGCTGTCGTTCCGCCCTGGGACGCGGGCAAGCTGGAAGCCGCCATCCGTTCCGCCTTAACTTCTCCACTCAATATCCCCATCATCGGCCGAAACAATGCCGAGCTGATTCGCAAAAGTTACACCCAGCACCATTATGGCGAGCATCTGCATGAACTTTACGAGCGTATTTCCCAGGTACCGCTCTGACCGTGACCTCAGGCCCCGCAAAATGTCTGGTAAAAAACGCAGCCGCTCCTGCAATCCGCGATGCTAACGAATGCACCGAGACACAACGTGAGCATGAGTTTCTGCGTGCCGCAGCTAATCCCACTCTCCGAAAGAGGATTCCCGCATCAGATCCCCTCCCGTTATTTTCACAAGTGTAAAGATTAAGTTTAATTTTTTCCTGACGGGCAACCGTTCTTAAAGTTTGAGCAATTTTATACACATTCCCATAAATGCTGAATTTAGGGTGTTTGGAGGAGGCCCAAGAGCGTCGCCTTCAATCCTTCAAAGGGGAATTGTATAAAAAATGTACATTGAAGCTGTACTCCACCTCCAGCGGATGCGAGGGGGTTCTCAATCGCACCTGATGCGCGGTGATAACGGTAGGTACTATGTAGTCAAATTTCAAAATAACCCGCAGCACATCAGGGTGCTATCTAACGAACTGCTCGCCACGCGCCTTGCGGAATCTCTTGGCCTACCGGTGGCGCACGGGGAAATAATTATGGTGTCAGACGAGCTGATCGCCAGATCCCCAGGCCTTCACATTCAGCTTGGTCGAGGTAGCGCCCCCTGCATGGGTGGCCTTCAATTTGGTTCCCAGTACGTGGTGGGACCTCGGAAAGAGCGTGTGTTCGATTATCTCCCCGAAGTAGCCCTTCGGGAAGTTACAAACAAGGATGCCTTCGCAGGTATGTTGGTGATGGATAAGTGGAGTTGTAACGCAGATAGCCGGCAAGCCGTTTTCTCCAAAGCAGAAACACAAACCCGATACAGTGCAGCCTTTATTGATCATGGGTATTGCTTTAATGGCGCAGATTGGACGTTCCCAGATTCTCCTCTTGTGGGTATCTTTCCACGAAAATGTGTTTACGAAAGTATTACCGGTTGGGAATCGTTCGAACCGTGGTTAAGTAAACTTGAACACACTACTTCAGAACAAATTCTTGAGTGTGCGAAGTACATAGTTCCCGCTTGGTACGGAGGGGATTGGCTCCTAATGGCAAGACTTGCCGATGCCCTCTTCAGGCGAAGATGCCAAGTCCGCAGGTTAATCCTAGAGTTTCGCGACGACAGTCATCATCCATTCCCCAATTGGACTCAGAACTGACCCTCAGTTCGTGTTTACGCGAGTTACTTATATTTAGCGAGCATGCGGGGTTGACCAGGCATGCGCGCAACCGCCCTAAGAAATCAGACTTTGCTCAAATTTACCTTGGACCGCCGCTTGAAGGAAATCTATTCCCTTGTTCCAAAAACCGGAATAAAGTGTCGGGTCGATTCAGGTCCTTCAATTTTGTGTTTACATCTCCCCATGGCTCAGCAAGCGAAAGATCGGACGTCCGCTTTCAATTCCGAAGACCACGACATATCGGCAGTATCTGGGGGGCGACTGACGGAGTACGCTGTGGGTGAAAAACTCAGGATGCTACGACTAAAAAAAGGCCTGGGCCTGAGCGAACTCGGATTTAGAGTGGGTTGTTCCCCTTCTCTCCTGTCTAAGATCGAGCGTAGCAAGCAGTTCCCAACACTCACTACCCTATCTAGAGTCGCTGCCGTATTTGGGGTTAGATTAGGGTACTTTTTTGACGAACGCCGCCCCATTGTCACCGTGATTCGTGCGCAGGCTCGGCCCCTAACAAAACAGGGCGAAAATTACCACAATGAATGTTTCGACGCACGAGATTTTAGCTTTCCACCGGACTTGAAGCTCAGAATCCACATAGCTAGCTTCGGGCACGGCGATAATAAGACCCAGAGCCACCCTGGCCACAAGTTTCTTTATCAGATTTCTGGAGGGCTGAAATTGACTATTGGCTCGCGGGAATACTTCTTGACTTCAGGCGACTCGATTTATTTTGATTCACGCGTTGGCCACAAGTATCGGGGTCTTGGAAAGCGCCCCAGCACTGCCCTTGCAATCACCTTCGATTAGGGCGTGGCATTGCGCTTTAAAAATAAGAGTCAAAACCAATCGCGCACTTGATTGCACTGTCTAGTACCCGCCTCAACGCTGGGGGATCTGTTTGGTTTTTCGCGAGGCACACGTACGCGCCCTCCAGCCAGGCCTGACGGCAGGTACCCGAGTCACCCACTTCGGAAATCACCACCACGGGGGTCTTGGGCGCAACTTGGCGAATTTTTCGAATCGCCCTCGCCCCTTTTCCATCGGGCAGGTCCAAATCTGTGAGGATTACGTCGAATCCGCACTCCGAGAGCGTCTGCTCGGCTTCTTCTACGCTCCGCGCCAACGTGACACTGATGGGGCCGGAGCGATTGCTTTTCATTTTCTCACGTAGTTCACGCGCCGCTTTTGGATTGTCGTTCACTAGGAGAATCGTAATAAGATCCAAGTTAAGCCCCCTTCTCGACCTGATGTAGAAGAGTCCACATTCAAACATGAGATATGGGGTTCTCAACGAGCGGGTCGTATAATTCCGGATTTTGAAACAAGACCTTTGGATGAAAGCTTTGATTCTGGACCCAGAAATTCTTCACTCTCTTTATTATGAAAGGCCGGAACGAGGGTACAGCTAGAAATTGACATCATTTACAATCGAAAGTAACACCGAGCAAGGATGGCATGCTGCCCGCAGTCGCACAAATTTGTACTCATAGTTTTCTTCCCGGATTCATCAACTCCAATTCGGTGGTCGTCGATCTCGGAGCCAATCATGGGGAGTTTGCGCACACCATCATCGAGCGCTACCGGTGCAGGGTGATATCCGTGGAGCCGGTGAAGGAACTCTACGAGGAAATTGCGCGCGATCCACTGCTTCAATTGCTTCCGGTTGCGGTGGGCGGGAAGAATGAAACCATCTCCATGAACGTATTTTCTAATCGATGCGCCACCATTTTCGGATCCGTGGCGCCCGAGGAATCGGTGGATGATGTCAGGCAGGTCGAAATGATCACGCTGCCGGAACTTCGCAAGCGAACTTTGGCGGATCGCATCGATCTGATGAAGATCGACATCGAAGGCGCCGAGATCGACCTCATCAACGGGTGTTCCGATGCGGAATTACAGTCGATCGCGCAGATCACCGTCGAATTTCACGATTTTCTCTATCCCGAGCAGCACAGCGCCGTCACCCGGATAAGAAGCCGGATGGGCGACATCGGTTTCTGGGTGCTCCCGTTTTCGCTCGACAATACTGACGTCTTGTTTGTCAATCGTAAGACCGGCGCCACTTTTGCCGAGGCCGCTTATTTGCGCAGCGTCGTGCGCTACGGCAAAGGAATCAGACGCCGCCTGCGAAAGACTTTGGCCCGGTGACCCGGAAAGCCGCGCTAGTTTCCACTGCGTTTACCCGCGCCTGCACCGTCTCCCGCGAACGGCCGAATTCCCCCGCGGACCGGAACTAAGGCAAACCCATGCTCGAGCGAATGCTCAAACTTCTGGCTGCCTTGGTCTCGTTGCAAGGAATTGCCTTGCTCACCCAGTTGCTTTTGCCCTCTTTGTTTCTGCGCAACTATGGTATGTCGGCTTACGGAGAGTGGATCGTCCTTTCGTCCGCGGTGACCTACCTGGGCACCCTCAACTTCGGGATCACCACCTACGCCAGCAACGAGATGACCATGCTCTACCATCGCGGCGAGATGGAGGCCTACCATCGCCTGCAATCCAGCAGCCTGGTGCTGCTGAGCTCTATTCTGGGCCTGGCCGCCGTGCTGCTGTCGGGGGTGTTCGCGCTGCCGGTGTCGCGTATTCTCAGGCTGCATATGCCCGTCAGGGAGGCGGCCACGACGGTCTTTTTTTTTGGATGCTCGGCGCTGGTGGCCATTGCCATCGAATACGTGAGTTCGATGTTCATGGTGGTAGGAAGGCTGGCCAGGGGCAGCGCCTGGCGTAACGCGCAAGCGCTGCTCAACACCTTGGTGCTGACCGCGCTTTTGCTGAAGCATCAACCTTTTTCGGTGCTGGCGGGAGCGACCCTGGTGGTGAGCGTGCTGGCTTTTTCTGCCTGCACCATCGACTTTTTCCGCATTGCGCCGGAGCTGAAGCTTTCCTTTAGACAGTGGCACTGGCCGACCGCCCAGGCATCGCTCAAGCCCAGCGGAATGTTTGGCTTGATCTTTCTGCAAAACATTCTGGTGTTCCAGGTCCCCGTGCTATTTCTGCAGCGGCTGCTCGGCGGCTCGTCGGTCGCGGTGTTCGCTTTTATGCGCACCATCTTCAGCATGGTCCGCCAAATGACGACAGCTTTGGGGTCTTCGATGGGGCCGGAGATCACAAGGTCCTACGGCGGCGGGGAGTGGCCCACCCTCATGCGTCTTTACCACATGTCGGAAAAATTGATTTTTACGCTGGCCATAGTCTGCAACCTGGGAGTGCTGGCGCTGTCGCCTGTATTGCTGGTGGTGTGGCTGCACAAGCCCGGCTTGTTTACGGCGTCCAATTACGCGTTGATGGCGCTGACTTCAGCGGTCATGAGCATCAAGGACCATAAATTCTTTTTCCAATACTGCACCAATGAACATCGCGAGCTGGCCTTGATCAGCTTTATCAGTTACCTGCTGATGTGCGTGGCCGCCTATCCTCTGATTATTTTTTTTGGGATTACCGGTTTACTCTCGGCGTGGCTGGTGGCCGAGATTTCGCAGGTTTTCCTTATTTATCGCTTAAATCGCCAGCTATTTAATTACGATGCGAGCGTTACGCTTTACCCCGTTTATCGCTTTTTTGCGATCACTCTTTTAGCAGTTCCGCTGTGTTCATGGCTGGCACAACGGGGCGCGAAGTGGCCCAAAATTGAGCTGACCGCCGCGGCGGCGGGCGCCATGATTGTGCTGTTCTCGGCCTGCTACGCTCTTTTCCACTTGGGCCAATTGCGGGAGTTAATGGGCAAAAAGCTTTCCGCGATGTTGCGACCGGAAGGCCCTGAAGCAGTGGTTTGATAGCTTCAGAGGGTTGTTGCCCCCACCGTGAGCAGGTCGCGCCACTCGGAAGCGGTGCTGATATTATCTCCTTAGCGCCAGAGAAAACATTATCTAGTATATGACTTCGCGAAATCTCACTGCTCGAATCCAGCGCCGGGCGGCCCGCGAGGTGGCGCGGGTGGGCGGAGCCGCGATGAAGGTGAAATACCGGCTGCCGACGGTTGCGCTGAGTGCATATGCCGACCCCAATTCGCAACCCTAACAACCGATCATGGATGAGGGGGGCTGAGGATTAGTGACCCGCTGCGCCACTTCCCGTCGAGGTTCTAGTTAAAAGAAAGAAGGTCTTCCGTTGAACGATCCGAGACGACAAAATTTATATAGACCCGACATTGACGGATTGCGATCCATTGCAGTAGTCGCTGTGATCCTGTTTCACGCGAACCTTTCGTGTCCCGGCGGGTTTGTTGGAGTCGACCTTTTCTTCGTGATCTCAGGGTACCTCATTACAAAAATCATTCAGAGAGATCTGGAGCAGCACCGCTTCTCCGTGATGAAGTTCTACCAGCGGCGCATCCGGCGTATCTTCCCTGCACTATTTCTTGTGTTTCTAGTTTCCGCTTGCGTCGGCTTGTATTTATTCCCTCCACTCGAACTACAGGGCCTCGGGAAATCGATTATTGCGGCGGCCGCTTTTTGCTCAAACATCTTCTTCTATCGCCATTCGGGATATTTCGATACCTCTTCACTCTTGGAGCCGCTGCTCCACACTTGGACGCTATCGGTCGAAGAGCAGTTTTATATATTCTGGCCCTTGATGCTGGCAGTCCTCAGCACCCGAAGTCTATCTAAACACAAGTTCTCGTCAGTTTTAGTCATCCTTACTGGCTCCTTGCTTCTGAGTGCCTACTGGGTAACCCATCTTCCTAACGCTGCTTTCTATTTGCTGCCTTCCCGCGCTTGGGAGCTTGCGCTGGGTGCAATCCTCTCCATTGCCCCCTTTCCACGCATTCTGGCGCGAATGCCCCGCCCTGTTGCCGATATTGCTTCGCTTCTTGGGCTCGCAATGATAGTTATACCGATCGCCAGCTATGATGCGTCGATTCCCTTTCCAGGCCTCGCTGCGATTGTCCCCTGCTTGGGTGCGGCGTTCGTTGTCGCGGCAGGCGAAGGCGGGTCGTCCCTGGGGGGACGAATCTTGTCCTTGCGACCGTTAGTGTGGGTCGGCTTGATCTCGTATTCGCTTTACCTCTGGCATTGGCCAGTCCTGGTTTTCGCACGCGTCATCTTTCTAGGGGAGCTGTCTCTCTGGCAGAGGATGGCGTCTGTGACGCTGATCTTCGCTGTCTCGTGGCTTTCGTGGCGCTTTGTAGAGAGTCCCTTTCGCGACCCACAGATCATGAGCGGCCAACCCCGCACTTACGTGATCGGCGGATTGGTAATGACCGCGCTGTTCATCGTCATCGGGTTTGTGTTGTTTCACAGCGGCGGATTCCCCAATCGCTCCCCCGACGTGGCACGATGGGTTGCCTCGCAAGAGCAGGACGCCAAATCGTCCCTGTTCAACTCGCCGTGTCTGGCTTGGAAGGAAACGATTCCTCCGGCTGAGGGCTGTTTGCTGGGTTCAACCAATACGGCACTCCCATATAACATAGTTCTTTGGGGCGATTCCCACGCGGCCCATCTAGCCCCGGCATTCGTGGGCATCGGCGTACACCTCGGCCTTATGAGCCGGCAAATAACCAAGGCCGGCTGTCCCCCCTTGCTCGGAATTCGATTTCTTCCGGTTAGTAGAATGACTATTGATTGCCCCGCATTCAATGACTCCGCCATTAAAGCGTTGCTTGGCAACCAGCGGGTTCGAGTCATTGTCTTAGCCGCTCGGTGGATTCATCTGGCGGATGGGACGGGCGCCCGCCCCATCAGTGGTGAGTACCAGAACAAAAACGAATCGCGTCAAATCTTCATCGCAGCCCTACACAGGACAATCGAGACTATCGTAGAAAGCGGTCGCGAGGTAATTATCGTTGGCCAAGTTCCAAGCCCGGAGTTTAATCCCATCACCTGTGTCGCCCGTGCTCGCTTCAATCACTGGGATGAGTCCCCCTGCTTATCTATGCCTGCCAAAGCGTCCGCCGAAGGCGAAGCTTTGGTGAACCAAGCTTTGAACGCGGCAATAGGCACAACGCCTTCGGTTAGGGTCATCCATCCCTTCGACGTGCTTTGCAGTAAGCAAACCTGCCAACTCGTCTCCAACGGTCGTCCACTCTTCTGGGATGAAACTCACCTGTCAGATGCCGGGGCACGTCTCATAGGCGGCAGCATTGAGGAGAGCATCTCATCTTCGGCCCGAATCGTTGGCACAAACAACAGGGGTGTAACCCCTTAGCCTGTGGCAAGGGCGCTTGGGCCAACAGAACTGTTTGAGTTTCTAGTCCTCATTCGCCAAAACTTGCCACCCAGACGCAAGCGGTTTGATCAAGACTGATCATCTTCAGCTTGAAGAGGCTGAGCTACAACCTACCCGTTCGATTGCTGAGATTTCTTCCACTTTTATCTTTGTGGTGAGCCGTAAACCATAGACGAGAGATCAGTTTCGTGCCGAAACCATACTTTTTGTTCCCGGCAAGGAACCCCGTCTATAATGGGGCTGGACCTTTAGACAGACCTAGATTGTCCCGGTTCCGCCCAAGTCAAGGGATCTTGCCAGGTGACGAGGACCGGAACGAATCGCGAGGTAATGCATTCCACGTTTGCCGTTGCGGAGCGCTCTCCATCGGAACAACGAGCGTGGTGCGAATTAGCTTGCAGACGACAGCTGGGTCTCAGGAAGGTACTTCGTTTATGACTTCGCGAAATCTCACTACTCGGATCCAACGCCGGGCGGCCCGCGAGGTGGCGCGGGTGGGCGGAGCCGCGATGAAGGTGAAATACCGGCTGCCGACGGTTGCGCTGAGTGCATATGCCGACCCCAAGGCCCAACCCCAGCCACCGATCCTGGAAGACATATGCCTGCCGCCCTATTACGGAACCGACGCTCATGATGATTTCCATGCGTTGATGAGCATCATCGTTGACCGGAAGCCCAGGACCGTGCTCGAACTGGGAACGGCGCACGGAAACACGGTGGCCAATATCTGTCTCAACAGCCCCGGCGCCACTGTCTATACGGTAAACGCTCCGGTGGAAGAGCAGACGGGAGAACTGGTCACATTCGGCCTAACTCGGGAAGAGATTGGCCGGGTTTATCGCAAGCACACTGCGGCGGACAAGGTTGTCCAGATTTTTCAGAATACATTGCATCTGGATCTGGCTGAATACATCGAAAAGTCCACGCTTGATCTCGCCATCATCGACGCCTGTCATGACACGGATTATGTCCTCAATGATTTCGAAAAAGTGTACAGCTTTATGCGGCTGGGCGGCCTCATTCTCTTTCACGATACGCATCCCAGCATGAAGAGCCACCTTGCGGGCAGTTATATCGCATGTATGGCGTTGAGAAAGAAAGGCTTCGATGTAAAGCATATCGACGGCACCTGGTGGGCGATCTTAGCCTGCTGAGATCAGACCTCCGGTTATTACACCTGAATAATCGCCTCTTCGGATAAATGGCTGGCGAAGGGGCACCTAGCTCTCGCAACTGTGGCACAGGAAATAATTCTGAAATATGCAGACTAAGCTATTGCGAAAAAGCCGGGCATCGGATTTGCAGGGAGTAGATTTTGTAAGTGGGCCCGGGCTGGAGCTTTACGACGTACTGGTGTTTCTGGTTCCCCTGTTTATCTTCTTGAAGTTTCAAATCGGTGGGGACATCTTTGTCTCTGAGATTTTGTTGTTATTCATGCTGCCGGGGCTCCTTATTCTGGGTGGGGCGCGTCTCTCCAAGCCTCTTCCTCTGAAGTTCCTCGTGCTTGGACTGCTGTGGCTGGCGAGCCAGATTATGACCGACCTGGTTCGAGACAGTACTTTTCACGATGCCTCCCGAGGCTGGGCCAAGATTGCCTTCACTCTGCTGAATTTCTGCTCGTTGTATCTGCTCATCGATGGGCGGGCAAAACGCATTGTCCTCTTCGCGGCAGGATTGAGTGCGGGGCAAATCCTGGGTTTTTATTTTGCTCCCAATGTTTACGCTGAATCGGACCCATGGAAATTCGGCCTGGGGTCGCCGGTCACCTTGGCCATCATTCTTTTGGGGATTGCCCTTAATCGGGGCCGGTCAGGAAATATTCCAGTGTGGACCGCAACATTCCCCGCGGTTGCAGCAGTGCTGAATCTATATTTGGGATTTCGCAGTCTCGCCGCTTTTTGCTTCATCGCCGCGGGCTACACGGTGATCGCAAGTTTATTGGGGGCGGCAATGGGACGCGATTCGAAGAAGGCGCGGCTTCGACTGTTTGCTCTGTTGCTGGGGCTGGCCGCGTCGGCGTGGGGTTTTAGCGAGATCTATTCCCGTTCCGCACAAAGTGGTCTACTAGGCGCCGATGAGAAGGAGAAGTTTGAAAGCCAACGCGGCGACCTTGGCATTCTCCTGGGAGGACGAAGCGAAATTTTCTCCTCCGGCGCGGCCATTCAGGATTCACTACTGCTCGGCCATGGATCCTGGGCCAGGGACATGAAATACAATTTCATTGCGAGAGCCCGCGGCGCCGAGTATGGGTACAAAATCTCGGCATCCGTTGACGATCTCATTGCCACACACTCTTTTATTTTCGGCGCCTGGGTCGAGGCCGGCGTACTGGGGGCGTTGTTCTGGCTGTGGGTTTTTGTTCTTCCCCTCCGGGTTTTGAGCAACATGGCGCGACCAGTGGTCCCGATTGCCCCGCTGATCGCTTTCTTCAGCCTGGGGTTGGTTTGGGCCATCCTGTTCTCACCATTTGGGGCGGATCAACGTGTGTATATTCCGTATTCGGTAGTAGTGATGATGGCTTCTATCGTACCGGCGGCGAAGTTGGTTTCCCGCAAGGCCCGCTTGCGCGCCGTGGCGAGAGATGCCGCCGTTGCGCGATGAAAGTTTCCATTGTCACGATCTCGTTTAACCAAGCGCGCTTCCTGGAAAGAACGATTCGTTCGGTCCTTTCCCAGAACCATGCCGACGTTGAATATATAGTCGTCGATCCCGGATCGACGGACGGCAGCCGGGAAATCATCGAACGCTATCGCGACCAAATCCACAAGATCATCTTAGATCCCGACCGCGGCGCGGCGGATGGACTGAATCGAGGTTTCACCCATGCTACCGGCGAAATATTCGGTTTCCTTAACTCGGACGACGTTTTACTTCCCGGCGCGCTGACCGAGGCCGCAGGTTATCTGAGCGCGCATTCTGCCATCGATATCGTTTCAGGAAACTGCCTCATCATTGACGAGAACGATCGCACCCTCAGGGTGAGCCACTCAGATCGTTTTTCTCTGAGGGGTGTCGCCTATTGGGCGAGCGCGTTAATGCAGCCTTCCACGTTCTTCCGCAGAGAAATATTCGAGCGCTGTGGCGGCTTCAATGTGGAGAACAAGATCAGCTGGGATGCCGAACTGTGGGCCGATTTCGGTTTGGCTGGGGCCAGGTTTGCCCGGATCCAACGGACCTGGAGCGGTTACCGGATGCATCAGGATAGCATTACCGGTTCCACGGCCACTGGCGATGCGATCAAGACCCAGGGGAAAAAACTATCCCAGAAGATCATGGGACGGCCCGAATCCACGTTAGACCGATTACTAGCTCCCGCCTTCCTGGCACGAAAATACGCCAACACCCCGGGGGCCGTGTGGCAGCGTCTGCTGTATGGCCCGGTCTATCGGCGACGCGAGGATCGGGTCTACCCCATTTATAAACTTCGCTGCGTGGTTTCCCTGCTGGTAATTCCCCTGCCGTGGAAATTGCGCCGATGGGTGCTTGTGCATATGCTCGGCTATGAGATTCACGCGCAGGCGCGCATCGGCTACTCGTGGGTCTATCCTGAGCGCCTGGTCATGGGAGCTGGAGCTCGAATCGGCCACCTGAACGTCTGCAAGGGGATGGCGTTACTGAAATTAGACGCATACTCCAGCATCGGTAACCTGAACTGGATCTCGGGGTTCCCATTCGGCACGGGATCATGCCACTTTGCCGACCAGGAGTCGCGCCGGCCTGAACTCATCCTGGGAGAGCGCAGCACTCTCACCAATCGCCACCTCATTGACTGCACCAACCGGGTCACCATCGGGCGGTTCACTACCATGGCGGGGAACCGCTCGCAGATTCTGACCCACAGTATTGACGTGGAGCGATGCCAGCAATCCTCGGCGCCGGTTGAGATCGGGGAATATTGTTTTGTCGGAACTAGTTGCGTGCTGCTCCGGGGCAGCAGCCTGCCGGATTTTTCGGTACTGGGCGCCGCCTCGCTCTTGAACAATTCCTACTCAGAAACCCATTATCTATACGCCGGCGCTCCTGCCCGACCGGTCAAGCCGCTGGCCGATTCGCTGAAGGATTTTCAGAGTTCGGTTGGGAATGTAGATTAATACCTGGGCGATGGGAAGACGTTCTTTCCGGTAAACTTGCTACTGTCGCGCCGCGAACATCTTTCTCACCAGCTTTCGGAACTCCCGGGAACCTAGCGATGTGTGGAATCACAGGATGGTTTAACCATGGCGCGAGAACGGCGCCCAATCGCGACGAAATCATCAGGATGCGCGACCGTATGGCCACCCGCGGGCCAGATGGCAAGGGCCTGTGGACCGCACCCGACCAGTCGGTGGTTCTCGGGCAGCGCCGGCTGTCGTTTGTCGATCTGAGCGAATCCGGGGCGCAGCCGATGCTCGATGCTTCGGGGACTTCGGTCATCGTTTACAACGGTGAAATCTACAACTACCAGAAACTGCGCCACGATCTGGAATCCCGCGGGCAGCGCTTTCAATCCCATTCCGACACCGAGGTCCTGCTCTACCTTTTCAAGACCAGGGGCGAGAGCATGCTCTCTGAGCTGCGGGGCATGTATGCCTTTGCCATATGGGATGATGAGCGCAAGGAATTATTTCTCGCCCGCGATCCGTTCGGCATCAAGCCGCTTTACTATTGCGACGACGGAGCCTCATTTCGATTTGCCTCGCAGGTGAAGGCCCTGCTTGAATCCAGGGGCGGGAATTTCGGCATCGACGCCGCCGCGCAAGTCCAGTTCTTTCTCTGGGGATACGTTCCTGATCCGCACACGTTGTATCAGGGCATTAGAGCCCTGCCGGCCGGGCACAGCCTTCGCATCGGAAGTGATGGTCGGGCGGTACTCAAAGAATTCTGTAACATTCCCCAAATCCTGGTCGAAGCCGAACGTCTTACCGGCCATGGCCTTCCCCTGGCAGAGAGAGACGCATTCCTTCGCACCATCATTCAAGATTCGGTTTCCAATCATCTGATTGCCGATGTTCCGGTGGGAATATTTCAATCAGCGGGCCTGGATTCTTCCACCATCACCGCCCTGGCCTCAAGGGAACATTCCGACCTGCGCACCGTGTCGCTTGGGTTCGAGGAATATCGCGGCACGGAAAACGATGAGACTCCGCTGGCCGCGAAGGTGGCGGAAGCCTGTGGGACGCAACACCAAACGCAGTGGATCTCGAAAAATGATTTCCTGGGCGATCTGGACCACCTGTTCTTTTCGATGGACCAGCCTTCAATCGATGGCGTCAATACCTATTTCGTCAGCAAGGTAACCGCCGCTACCGGCCTCAAGGGCGCGCTTTCGGGGGTGGGCGGAGATGAGTTGCTCGCCGGCTATCCCAGTTACAGGGACATTCCCCGGATCGTGGGACTCATGGCCAACGTGCCATCATCCCTGGGCCGGGCGTTTCGGCAGGTGTCTCAGGCGTCGCTGCGACGTTTTATCTCCCCCAAGTATGCGGGGCTGATGGAATACGGAGGGACCTACGGGGGGGCCTACCTGCTGCGGCGCGGGCTATTCATGCCCTGGGAGTTGCCCGAACTCATGGATGCTGACGTGGTGCGCGAGGGATGGAAACAACTGCAACCGGCAATTTCCCTCGACCGGCGAATCGAGAAGATTAAGGGGGCGCGTTCCCGGGTCACAGCTTTGGAATTAACCAGCTACATGCGCGATCAGCTATTGCGAGACGCTGACTGGGCGGGGATGGCACATTCCCTGGAGATCCGCGTACCCTTCGTGGATATCGAATTGTTTCGCAAAATAGCGCCGCTGCTAATGTCGCCCGAGCCGCCGGTCAAAGCTGATATGGCCCGATTCATGCAGAAATTGCTGCCCGAGGAGGTACTCAACCGGCCCAAGACCGGCTTCAGCACTCCTACTCAGCAGTGGCTGGGACCCGAAAAAGGACCGAGCCAGGAACGCGGCCTGCGGGGATGGGCGAAGGTGCTGGCCAATGAATTTCGCATGCCGGGCTTGAAGTTTCCCCAGTGTAGTCCGGTTCCCGCGATGAAGACGCCGGCTTCCCCGGTGGCGGGGACATCCCTGTCGTGAGGATTCTCCACATTATTGCGTCCATGAATCCGCTGGCGGGCGGCCCCATGGAAGGCCTGACGCGCCTGGCCCTGGCTATGGCTGAACAAGGTCATGTCAACGAGATTCTGTGCCTGGATTCTCCCGCCGATGAATGGCTGCAAAATTCTCCTCTTATCGTGCACGCCATGGGACCAACCATCACCAGGTACGGGTACACCCCACGTCTCATTCCCTGGCTGCGCCAGCATGCCGCGGAATACGGCGCCGTCGTGATCCGCGGAGTGTGGCAGTTCCACAGTTTTGGCACCTGGCTGGCCTTGCGCAAGACCGGCATTCCCTACTTTATCTTTCTCCACGGAATGCTCGATCCCTGGTTCAACCGGAAGTATCCGTTCAAACACATGAAGAAGTGGCTGTATTGGCCGTGGGCGGAATACCGGGTCTTACGCGACGCTCGCGCCGTTCTTTTCACCAGCGAGGAAGAACGGAGATTGTCTCGCCAGTCATTCTGGCTCTATCGTTGCCGCGAAGTAGTGGTGAACTATGGCACGGTGGGCCCAACCGGAGATCGCATAGCGCAACAGGAGGCATTCTTGAGCAGATTTCCTGAATTGCGCGGCAAGCGCCTGGCGCTGCACATCGGACGCATTCATCATAAGAAGGGCTGCGACCTGTTGATCGAGGGTTTCGCCGAGGTATTGGCATCAGACCCCGATTGGCGCCTAGTGTTTGCCGGGCCGGACCAGATTGGATGGAAGAATGACCTGGTGCGCATGGCATCGAAGCTGGGGATCGCCGATCGCATCACCTGGACTGGCATGGTCGCCGGCGACCTCAAGTGGGGCGCGTTTTATAGCGCAGAATGTTTTGTATTGCCTTCCCATTCGGAAAATTTTGGCATCGCGGTGGCGGAAGCGCTGGCCAGCGGATTGCCGGTCCTGATCTCCAACAAAGTGAACATCTGGCGCGAGATTGAGCAGGATGGCGGCGGCCTGGTCGCTCCTGATACCCTGGCGGGCACCATCAGTCTGTTGCAGAGGTGGCTGGCGCTCAGCGCCGAGGAAAAGTCGGTGATGAGCATGAATGCACAGGCATGTTTCTTCGACAAGTTCGAGGTTCGCAAGACCATTGCGGGATTTCTGGACGTGTGGGGAGGTAAGACTCTCCCCATATGATAAGGAAGTTCAAAAAGCTGATCAGGATTCTGCAATACCCTCCCTATGCCCGGGCCATGTTCAAAGGGGTGGCTGCGGCCATCGAGCATGAGGTATTTCTCAAGTCCCAGGCCTTCAAGACAGTCATCGACATCGGCGCCAATCGCGGACAGTTCGCAATGGTGGCGCGGCGCTGCCTGCCCGGCGCGCGCATCATTTGCTTCGAACCCCTGAGCGACGCCGCCAGCACCTTCCGGCTGATCTTTGCCAATGACCAGCAGGTCTCGCTGCACCAGATGGCCATCGGTCCGGCTGCGAGAGAGGCGGAAATGCATGTTTCCGGCAGAGATGACAGCTCGTCGCTCTTGCCCATCACCGCATTGCAGGAAGCCATCCATCCTGGAACCGCCGAAACGGGCACAGAAAAAGTTCAAGTCGAGCCTCTCGACAGGGTCATCGAGGCTACTGCGATCGTAAGCCCGGCTCTGCTGAAGATGGATGTTCAGGGTTATGAACTGCAAGCGCTGCGAGGATGCACGGAAATATTGGACCGTTTTGATTTTATCTATGTCGAGTGCTCGTTTATAGAGTTTTACCAAGGCCAGTCGCTGGCCCACGAAGTTATCAGTTTTTTAAGCGAACAGGGCTTCAATCTCTCGGCGGTTTACCATGTAGGTTTCGACCCCGATCACCTCCCCATGGATGCCGATATGCTATTCTCGAACTCTAAAACCCCGGTTCGGACCTAAGTTCCCCGCATCCTGTTCGAGAGCCAGTCGGCAAGCAAACTCAGGAGTACCCTTCGCGGTCAACGGATACTTTTCCGAAAATTTTATGATCTCGATCCTGATACCAACCAAAAATGAGGAACAGGATCTTCCCGGGTGTCTCGCCTCCGTTGCGTGGAGCGACGACGTTCATGTGTTCGATTCCTGGAGCGTCGACCGCACCGCTGAGATCGCGGAAAAGGCCGGCGCTCACGTGACCCGGCGCGGCGACCAGGGAACGGCGGCGATGTTCGGCGGCGACGAAGCCGCGCACAAGAATTGGGCGCTGCAAAACATTCCTTTCAAGCACATTTGGGTATTTCATCTGGACGCCGACGAACGAGTGACTCCGGAACTGGCCGAAGCCATGGGCGCGGCGGTCCGGAATCCTGGCGACTATACCGCTTTTCGCCAGCCCCGCAGGGATTTTCTGTATGGCCGTTGGCTGAAGCATGTTGCCCCAAGCCCCTTCAACATTCGCCTCTTCCGCCGGGATCGCATGACCTTTACCAGAGTGATTAATCCAGTGCCTCAACCCGGCGGGCCGGTGGGAGAGCTGACCGGGTACCTCGATCATTTTTCATTTAGCAAAGGCCTTAGCCGCTGGCTGGACCGCCATAATTCCTACAGCACGATGGAAGCCAACCAGATTCTCTTCGACCGGAAGACGCACCGGCAATTCAGCATTCGCAAGGCTTTTTTTGAGCCTGACCTCAATCAGAAGCGGTTCCACCAGAAAGCGATGTTTTACCGGCTTCCGATGAGGCCGCTGGTTAAATTTATCCTGTTGTATGTCGGGAAGCGGGGTTTTCTCGATGGCCGGGCTGGGTTCACATACGCCATGCTGCAATCCTTTTATGAATATATGATTGTGCTGAAGACGCGCGAGCTTGAACTGAAGCCAGATTAAGTGTGGAGAGAGATCGGGGGCCTGAGGCCGGCAAGGAAAACTTCTTGTCGCAGGAGTGTTTACCTTCTAGCTTATAAACAGTCTGGCGGGAACCAGTGGAGCAACAGTCCAGGGAAACCCTTTCAAGGGATAACTTTTGCGAATTCTCTTTCTCGGAATCAATTACTGGCCCGAACAGACTGGGATAGCGCCTGTCACCCAGCGCCGCTGTGAATACCTGGCTGCGCAGGGACACGAAGTCACCATCTGCACCGCCTTTCCTTACTACCCTGACTGGCGGGTCGGCGCTGCCTACCGCGGAAAGCTTTTTGGCCGCGAGACCCGTAACGGGGTCACCATTCTGCGGTCATATGTCTGGGTTCCAGCGCGGGCGAATACGGTGCGAAGAATTATCCACGAGGCTTCTTTCCTTGCGTCTTCTCTCCTGGGCAGTGTGCGGGCCCGCAAACCCGATCTGCTCTTCGTAAGCTCGCCTCCGCTGGGACTGGCGGTGACCGCCGTGCTGCTTAGCCGCCTGTGGAACGTGCCCTACGTTTTCGATGTGCAGGACTTACAACCCGACGCCGCCGCCGAACTGGGAATGTTGCCCCCGGGGAAAGTCCTGGACTTTCTGTACGCTCTCGAAGCGATGGGATACCGCAATGCCGCCCTGGTAATCACCATTACCGAAGGGATGCGCCGCACTATCAGCTCCAAAGGAATTCCTCTGGAGAAAGTGGCCATTGAGCCCTCGGGAGCAGAGGAAAAGTGGTTCGCGGTGAAAAAGGAGCCGCCGCATGCCTTTCGCTCTGAACATCAGCTTGCAGATAAATTTCTCGTGCTCCACTCGGGGAACATGGGGGTGAAGCAGGGACTTGCGGTTATCCTTGAAGCGGCCGCCAGATCGCGCAGTTTTCCCGACATCGAGTACCTGTTAGTGGGAGATGGGGCCATGCGCGCCACCCTGGAAACGACAGGTCGTGAAATGAACCTTGCGAATGTGCGCTTTCTGCCGGTGCAGGACGGCGACAAGTTCATGGAAATTCTGTCCGCTGCCGACGTGGGCTTGATTATCCAGCAAAGCAGCGTCTCGAATATTGTCTTCCCTTCCAAGGCGGTTACGCTGCTGGCGGCCGGCTGCCCGGTAATTGCGTCGGTGAATTCGGCAAGCGAAGTAGCGCGGGTGGTCACTGAATCCGGCGGGGGCGTCGTGGTCGCTCCCGAGGACCCTGAGGCGCTGCTGGCTGCCATCGTTGCGTTCCGCAATGACTCCGCGAGACGCCTGAATTCCTCAGCCGCCGGACGGAATTATGCCCGGGCGCATTGGGAGCACCGGGTCGTCCTCAAGAACTTTGAGCAAAATCTGCTGGCCCACGCCCGCGCCGGACACTAGAGAAAGTCAAATTCTGTGCCCATCCAGGCAGGCCGATTGCATAACCAGCCTTAGAGAGGTTGGGTCGACGGCTCAATTTATAATGAAGAGCAATATCGGCCGCACAAGTAGAATTCGCGCCCCGCGCTTCAATACTGTTAACCGGATGAATCCCGCAGTTTTGTGTTGCAGTGAAATTGACGATTGGGCGTGACCAAGCCACAATTTTGTTGACCTGGCTGGGTTCAGAAGCGATTTCAACTCTTGAAAGACCCGGCATCAACGAGGCGATGAATGAAGATTACGGTAATTGGATCGGGTTACGTCGGATTGGTGACGGCGTGTTGTTTCGCTGAAATCGGCAACGACGTGATCTGCGTGGACCATGATCAAAGAAAAATCGACGCGCTGCGCCAGGGTAAACCCACGGTTTACGAGGAGTTTCTCCCCGAGTTGCTGACCCGCCATGGCGGCGCGCGCCTCAATTTTTCCTGGGACCTCGTGGAATCGGTACGGTCCGCCGACATCATTTTCGTGGCCGTAGGAACTCCGCAAAGCGCCGACGGCCAGGCCGATCTTTCCTACGTAGAGGCTGTGGCCCACCAAATCGCGCCCGCCCTGGGCAACGGATTCAAGCTGATCGTCAACAAAAGCACGGTGCCGGTTTATACCGCCGAGCGAGTGCGGCGGACCCTGCTGCTCAGCGGCGCCAAGCCAGAAACATTCGATGTCGCATCCAATCCCGAATTTTTCCGCGAAGGCACGGCCGTGACCGGCTTTCTTTATCCTGACCGCATTGTGATCGGCGCCGATGCTGACCGCAGCGTCGCACTCTTGCGCGAGGTTTACCAGCCGCTCACGACCGGAGCCTACCGCGAGACCGCCACTGCGATTCCGCCGCCGCAGAATGCCCTCGCTAAGATCCGCTTGATCGCCACCACGACCAAGAGCGCGGAACTGATCAAACATTCCGCCAATGCGTTTCTGGCGATGAAAGTCTCGTTCATCAACGCGGTATCAAATGTTTGTGACGCGGTCGGCGCTGACGTGGAAGAAGTTTGCGAGGGCATGGGGAGCGACGCCCGCATCGGCAAGCGCTTTCTCAAGCCGGGCATCGGATATGGAGGGTCGTGTTTTCCCAAGGACATCATCGCCTACCGCGCGGTGGCCATCGAAAATGGGTACCATTTCAATCTGCTCACCGAGATCATGCGCACCAATGAGGAGCAGCGCTTGCGCTTTATCGCCAAGATCCGGCGTACGTTATGGAACCTCAAGGGCAAGCGCCTGGGGGTGCTGGGGCTGGCGTTCAAAGGGGGCACCGATGATATCCGCGAGTCTCCCGCGATCTATATTATCCAGGCGCTGCTCAGGGAAGGCTGCATCATTTCGGTGTTTGACCCGGCGGCCATGAAGAACGCGCGGGAATGCGATTTCGGCAGTCAGTTGAAGTTTGCCGAGGGAGCGTACGAGGCGGCCCAAGGTTGCGACGCGCTCCTTATTCTCACCGATTGGGAAGAGTTTGCCTGCCTCGACCTCGTGCGGTTACGGGGGGAGCTCAAGCACCCCATCATCTTTGACGGCAGGAATTTATATTCCCCGGAAGAAGTAGCCAAGGCGGGCATCACTTATGTAAGTGTGGGGCGCCCCGATGTGTCACCCGAAGGGCTTCCCGTGGCGAGTCTCTGATGGCAAATGGGGACGAAGAACCACAGGGTGGGGCCAAATGCGGACTGACCCAATCCAGCGGGGATCGTCACCAATCGTTGTTTGAAACCGCCTGCCCCGCGTGCGCCTCGCCGCAACTGTTTCCTTGGGTCACAAAGCGTTCGCCCCTCGACGGTCTCCGGTTCAGCTTAGTGAAGTGCGGGGCTTGCAACAGCGCTTTCGTGAATCCGCGACCGGATCCGGCCTATCTGGAGCAGTTCTATTCGGGGAATGAAAACTCGCAAATTGTTTCTCTTATTTCCCACCCGGCAGAGATGCGGTGCGAAATGGTTTTGAATGCTGAGCGAGAGTTTCCTAACACAAGTGTGGATGCGAAGCGGTTTGCTTCGTATTGCAGAGAATTATCTCCTGGAAATCGCTTTCTTGACGTGGGTGCGGCTTTCGGGTTTGGCGCGAAGGCCGCGCAGGATCGCGGATTTCAAGTCACCGCCATAGAGCCTTCCGCAGTCAGCGTGGAAATAATCCGGCAAATGACGGGCATCGAGGCGGTACCCGAGATGTTAAGTGAAACTTTTATAGAGGCAAACGAGAGCGGGTTCGACGTGGTGCTCATGAGTCAAGTGCTTGAGCACATACCTGACCTTGAAACAACCTTGATTGCAATCCACAAACTCCTGGGACCAAACGGGATTGCGGCGATCGCTGTACCGCACTTCGGCTCCCTACTCTCCACATTGCAGGGCAAGAATGACATGTTTATCATTCCTCCTGAGCACGTGAACTTCTTCAGCAAAAAGGGCCTGAAGGCGTTGTTTGAACGGCATGGCTTTACTTGTAGTGAAATCCACACCATAAGCCGGATCAATATGAAGCGGGTAGGAAACAGGGTTCCGATACCGATTGCGCGCCGCCCCATTTCGCAGATGATTCAGAGCATTTTGCATCTCAGCGATCACTTTGACTACGGCATGTTTATCAATGCTTACTTCCGGAAGACAACCAACTGATCCGCGCGGACTTTGATCCGTCGATCAATGTTTATTATTTGGAAGGGACTGGTGATTTCGTAGTGGATTCAACGCCATCCACCTCGCTAAGGAATCGCGAGTAGGACCGCTGAATCCCTTCCCTCAGGGAAACTCTGTGCCGCCATCCGAGCGCAGTGAGCCTGGATATATCCAGAAGCTTTCGCGGGGTCCCATCGGGTTTACTCGAGTCAAAAACCAACTTGCCTTCAAAACCTACGATGCTCTTGACCAGCTGGGCCAGCTCGAGGATGGTCAAGTCCTTGCCCGCGCCGACATTGATTAACGGGGGAGAGTTTTCATCGGAGGTCAGTGACTCGAACTTGTCGTCGGGAAGGTTCATCAAGAAAATGCAGGCATCCGCGGCATCATCGCTGAACAGAAACTCTCTGCGCGGAGTTCCAGTACCCCAGATTTCGACTTCGCCGGCACCCGACTCCCTGGCTTCATGCATCTTGCGGATCAATGCCGGGAGGACATGCGACGTGGTCAGGGCGTAATTATCGTGGTCCCCGAACAAGTTGGTGGGCATGACCGCCAGGAACCTGGTTCCATATTGCTGGTTGTAAGCCCGGCACAACTCGATGCCTGCGATCTTGGCGATGGCGTAAGCGCGGTTGCTGGTCTCCAGCGGCCCCGTCAGTAAATACTCTTCTTTGATGGGTTGCGGGCAATCGCGGGGATAGATGCAGCTTGAACCAAGAAAAATCAGGCGGCGCACTCCGCATTTCCGGGCCTGATCGATGATGTTGTTTTGAATCTGCAGGTTCTGAAAAATGAACTCCGCGGGATAGGAGCTGTTGGCGACAATTCCGCCGACCTTGGCGGCCGCCAGAAAAACAATCTCCGGGGATACCTGCTGGAAGAAGTTTTCAACCGCCCGGCCATCGAGGAGATCGAGCTCCGCGCGGGTCCGCAGGACAAGGTTCGAGTAGCCGGCGGCTTGCAGTTGCCGCAGAAGGGCCGAACCTACCAGCCCGCTATGGCCGGCAACATAGATGCGCGCTGTCTTGCCGATGGCCTCACTCGTGATAGTCATAGGTCTTGTGGCCGTGTTTCTTGACGAGCTCATCCCGCTCCGCCGCTTTAAAATCAGCCACCATCATTTCCTGGACCATTTCTTCAAATGTGATCTTGGGCTTCCATCCTAATTTCGTCCGCGCCTTGGTGGCGTCACCCAGCAGGGTTTCGACTTCGGTGGGCCGAAAATACCTGGGATCCACGGCTATGACGCACCTGCCCCGCGAGTCAAACCCTTTTTCATCGGTTCCCTCGCCCCTCCACTCGATCTTCATGTTGATTTCGGCGGCGGCAGCGTTCACAAAATCGCGTACGCTGTGTTGCACGCCGGTGGCGATCACAAAATCTTCCGGCTCCGGTTGCTGCAGCATGAGCCATTGCATCTCGACATAATCCCGGGCGTGTCCCCAATCGCGCAGGGCGTCGAGGTTGCCGAGATAAAGACATTCCTGCAACCCTATCTTGATGCGGCTCAGCCCGCGAGTGATCTTGCGGGTGACAAACGTCTCGCCGCGCAGAGGGGACTCATGATTAAAAAGGATACCGTTGCAGGCGTAGATGCCGTACGCCTCGCGGTAGTTCACCGTGATCCAGTAGGCGTAGAGTTTCGCAACCGCATAAGGGGAGCGCGGATAAAACGGAGTACGCTCATTTTGCGGAGTCTGCTGCACCAGCCCGTAAAGCTCTGAAGTCGAAGCCTGGTAGAAGCGGGCGCTCTTACCGAAGTTGAGAATGCGAATGGCTTCCAGCAGCCGCAGCGCTCCCAGGGCATCGGTGTCGGCCGTGTATTCGGGCTGTTCAAAAGACACCGCTACATGGCTCTGGGCGGCAATGTTGTAAATTTCGTCAGGCTGCACCTTTTGCACGATGTGGACCAGGTTGGTGGAATCCGTCATATCGCCGTAATGCAGGATGAAGTTGCGTTCAGAAATATGCGGGTCCTGATACAAGTGGTCGATGCGATCGGTGTTGAGCAGCGAAGAGCGGCGCTTGACGCCATGAACTTCGTAGCCCTTCTTCAGGAGAAACTCGGCCAAGTAAGCGCCGTCCTGCCCTGTGATGCCGGTGATCAACGCCTTTTTCATAATGAGGGGCCATCGTCGGACGGACGCGCTATTACCCGGCTCTCGCGGGCGAGAGCAACGATGACCGCCATAGAAAATGTTGTCAATGTATACATTAACAGGAGCGCGCAATCAAGAACCCGAACAGTCGTTGAAGGTCGCGCTGGGATTTTGCGGCCACTCGAGAGTCTGGGTCACAACACCAGGGCGCTCAATTCAGAAAATCTCTTTTTCGGTGGAAGCAGCGGCCTTGGAGATGGATCGAAGACGGATATCGCGATGAGCGCGAACTTCAGCACCGGGGCGGGTTTTACGAACGGCACCGTACATATCTCAGCCACTCGTCAGATATAATAGCGCCTATACTTCAGATATTTTCGTTCAGGACAGGCTTCGTTCGAGATGAGTGAACAAGATAGACACGCGGGCAATGAACTGGTCAGCCACGACTCGGTACTTGCCTCGCAGCTGATCAGCCGCGAATTCGCGGAGTTTCGCGAAGACACGCTGGGAACGGACGATCACGATAATATTCAGTCGCTTACCTTCTTTTGGAACATCCTGGTTCGGCGCCGCTGGACCGTCCTGGCCACCGCCGCGATTCTAGTCATTTTAGTGACGATCTGGTCGTTCAAGATGAAGCCGGTATACAAGGCTTCCGCCTCGATCGAGGTGGAATCAGGAACGCCTGCCGCCCAGACCCTGAATGACGCTTACCAGCAGGCTGATATGGACCAGAGTTTTCTTACCACCCAGCTGGAGATCGTGAAGGCCGATGACGTGGCCCTTCACACCATCGACCAGCTTCGCCTTGACCAGAATCCCGCGTTTGTTGGGCCGGGCCCGGCGCCGGCAATCAAGACGCAGGACCCTGAACTTTG
The DNA here is from genome assembly GCA_038210375.1 of Terriglobales bacterium. Classification (GTDB taxonomy): domain Bacteria; phylum Acidobacteriota; class Terriglobia; order Terriglobales; family Acidobacteriaceae; genus JBBQWT01. The sequence continues at coordinate 37,628 of JBBQWT010000003.1, forward strand.
GCGCCGCCAACTGTTGCAAGCCTTCAAAGGCGCACTGACCGTTTCCCTGGTATTGAACAGCCGAGTCATCGTCATCGGATTCGAAAGCACCGACCCCAAACTGGCAGCCCAGGTGGCTAACGCCATGGTGGAAAATTACACAGACTATAACTTTCGCCAGAAGTACGACGCCACGCGCAAGGCCGCAGGCCGCATGGAACTGCAGCTCGATGAACTCAAAGCCAAAGTTGAAAGTTCGCAGCGCGATCTGGTCGATTACGAACGGGCCCACGCGATTGTCAACGTCAGCGACAAGCAGACCGCGGTGGAACAACGGCTGGGCGAACTGACCACCGACATGACCCAGGCGCAGAGCGAACGCATACAGAAACAGGCCCTATATGACCAGGTGCGCACCAATCCCGATAAGGCCATCGCGCAGAACGACTTGCTGCAGCGCTTGCGTGAGCGGCTGGCCGAGGCGCGCCACAAGTACGTTGAAGCCGCCGCATTTTATGGACCTGCCTATCCCAAGGTGATCCAGCTCAAAAAGCAGGTCACCGAAGCGGAAGATCAAATTAACAACGAGCAACAGCGCATCATTGCCCGTCTCCGCGCCGACTACCTGTCGGCGGTAACGCGCGAGAAGCTGCTCGGAGGCGTGGTATCAGGACAGAAGGAAGAGGAAGGAACGGCCAATCGGCTGCTGGTGGAACACAATATCCTCAAAGGCGAGTTCGACACCAACCAGCAGTTGTACCAGAGATTAATGCAGCGCCTGAAGGACGCGACGGTTACCGCGGGCCTGAGCTCAGCCAACATCCATGTCGTCAATAACGCCTTTCCCCCAGGCGTTCCGGTAAGACCCAATAAACCACTATATATCTCGCTGGGATTAATGGCCGGCCTCGCCCTGGGCTCAATGTTGGCTTTCGTTCAGGAAGCGATGGATAACTCCCTTCGCAGTCCGGAAGCGGTTCAGGAGCTGATTGCACGGCCAGCGCTGGCCATGATTCCCTTCGAGACCCGCAAGCGTCTGGCCGGCGGAACTTCCGGTTCGAAGAAGGAAAGCGCAGGCTCCGGGAACGGAACCGAGCCCTTCGAGCTGGCTTTCTCTTCCTCTTCCCACTTCGCCGAAGCGTACCGTGGCCTGCGAACTTCTATTCTGTTGTCGCTGGCATCGCAGGCGCCGGTCAGTGTCTTGTTCACCAGCGCCAGCAAATCCGAAGGAAAGAGCACAACCGCGGTGAATCTCGCGCTGGCCATGGCATTGCGCGATGTCCCGGTGATCCTGATCGATTGTGATTTGCGCAGGCCCAAGATTCACAGCCTTCTGGGGTTGCCTAATAATCGCGGTATGAGCACATATCTGACTGGGGCCGACCGGCTGCAGAATGTGGTGCAGAACTGTCCGCAGACTCCATTCCTGCACGCCATCACCGCGGGCGCGGTTGCGCCTAACCCGGCCGAACTGCTGTCATCACACCTGATGCCAGCCATCATTGCGGAGCTGAGCGTTAAATATAGGCACATCATTATCGATTCGCCGCCGCTGCTGGCGGTGACCGACGCCACCATTCTTTCGGTGCTGGTCGATGGCGTTGTACTGGTGGTGGAAAGCGGATCAACTCCGAAAAAACTGGTCTCCCGCTGTTCGCGAATATTGAAGAGCGCGGGCGGAAAGTTCCTGGGAGTGGTGCTGAACAAGGTCAAGATGCAGCACGAGGGCTACTACTACGGCTCCTACCGCGATAGCTATACCTATAAAGAAGACGCCTAGATAGATTGAAGGCGCTTGCAGCCGAGCACACGGCCTCGCACGAGGTAATATCCTCTCAACCAACAGCGCTGGGGAGTTTGACTTCGGCTCAATACCCCTCGGGCATTACACATCGGTGGTGGAGGATATTGATTGGGCGAGGGAGGACTCGTTTGATATTGAGGGCAGCGGCCCACTGAATCCGGAGTCGTCAATAACCATAGACGTTTCACCCCACTTTCCCGACTGCCAGGGTGGGCATCAGACGCTCGTGGGCGTTCGCTGATCCCGGTTTCTATTGCGGCGCGTAAACCATTCCCAAGTTAGGCATCAACACGATCGAGCACCCGCCCAGCCCGCAAACCAAGGTCGCCGCACGTGGAATGCGCACTGGATGATCGTCGGGATAGAACACATGATAGGTCTGGCTTTTCAATATCTTTTCAAACCTGGGTTTCAGGCTGGCGATCTTGTCGGGAAAAATTACCTCATCGGGTTGGGGCCCGTTCTTGCTTTCAGGGTCCTCGCGGCGCTGGATGGTGAAGAGTACGGGCGGTTTCGCTTCACAGACGCGGATCAACAGGCTCGCTTTCCAAAGCGAGCACGCCAAACACACATTCATGAACCCGGCGGAGTGGCTCTCGTTCGGTGAACCTCTGCAGACCTTCGATGCCGAGCGCAAACTCCCGCAAGGCGAGGGACCGCTTGGTGCTCAATCCGCGCGAACGCAATCGTTCGAGATGCTGGGGCGCGGTGTATTCCGGGCCGTAGATGATCCGCAGGTATTCCCGCCCGCGACACTTAATTGCAGGCTGCACCAGGCCTTTCTTGCCTTTCGCTATAAAACCTATAGGCTTGACTACGATGCCTTCGCCTCCCGCAGCAGTAAGCTCCTCCCACCACTCAACCCCTTCGGCTATTGAGGTCTCGTGATTCACATCGATGACTCTAGAAGGAGTGGCCAATATCAGCATGGGGTCAGCTTCTGCCAGACGGGCTGCCCATTGCATGTGCCACACATGGTCTTTATCTGTATGCACGACGCCTTCGCTGGCAAGAACATGGAATGGAGCCAGCTTCAGATCATTGAGAGTGTGAACTGGCCAGCAATACCTGCGATACGCTTGAATGTACTTTTCCACCATCTCAGCCCGGCTGCGGTACCAATCTAAAAGTGGCTTCACATCGGGTTGTCGTTCGCTAACCAGCACCAGGGAGGCAATCGCCTGTTCTAATCCGGCCCTTCCCGCAGCCCCTGTGGGTGCGTATTGTTGCCGTAGCAGCTCTTGCGCCTTGGCTGACCAGGGCATCAACTCACAGTCGAAACACACCCAGTCCGTCCCCAGTTCTTCCCAGAGGCCAGTCTTCTCCGCCGCCAGTTGAATGCGGTTGAGGAATTCATTCTCTAATTCATCTTCATTGAAGAATCGCCGCCCTGTCCGTGTGTAACAAACCCCAATCTGCTCTTCTGCGATCCCGAAACGTCGCTTGGCCGCTTCACGGTCGCGGCAAACAATTACCACGGCACGTGATCCCATGTGCTTCTGCTCACAGATTACCTGGTCAATTTGCGCCTTTCGGAAATAATCAAAGGCTTCAAGAGGATGTTCCAGCAATCCAGGCTGAGTAGTGGTTTCCGAAGGGGACATCGTGGGCGGCAAGTAGACCAGCCACTTGGGATTTGCCGCGAACCGGCTCATAACTTCCAGCGCAGCGATCGCATTCTCTTCGCGAATTGTAAGGTTGCCATGAAGTCGCGTTGTCCCTGTAGGGTTCGGGAAATTACGATCTATGGCCTCTGATATCGCGGAACCTGCATCTCGGATTTTTTGCCGACCGGCATTAAGACTTCGATTTTTCTAGGTTAAAATGAGGCATTTTGGGGAGGCGGGATGCGAATCAGAAGGAACTTCGCTTTTCTTTTCACATTGGTCACGTTAATAACTATGGGTGTATCTCAGGACATCAAGTTCACTTCCCAGGCATCATTTGTGATTGCGGATCGCATAGGCGCTATCAGATCCGAATACCTTCGTAAGGAAGATGAGCAATTGTCATCGACCATGAAAAGCGCGGAAAAAGATTTCACTGAACCGGCCCAAGTGCCAGAACCCGCACCTCCAACCTGGAATGACGTTATGGCCGCGATCGGTCCCGTACAAAATATTAGAACGCTTCGCATTTCTGGCGAGCACATTTCTCATCAGCCGATTGAATATATGGACGGCGTAACCGGCAAGAAATTCAGCGAAATTGATCGGCCAAGACCGTTCACCGTAAGTTTTGAGATTCCTAGTTCTGCTAAAACGAAAGAACGCTGGGGATGCAGAGAGGAGACCTACGCGCAAACTATGGCCATGGGCTTCTCCCGAGATAACCTGAGTGATGAATGCAGAGCATCGTTTTTGTTCTTGAATCAGATCTTTGAGGGCTATCGAGCTGATGGCGCCCGTCCCACTTATAAGGGTAAAACAGCCGATTCCAAGCTGCTGAAATTTGAGTATGAAAAAAACTACTGGCCTCCGCCGGGCGCCAGGACCCCTGAGTCAAGTCAAAACAATCAAGTCACTTGGGAAGTGGATCCACAGACACTCTTGCCGCGTTATTTGACGTATTGCGGAGAATTCCAGCGGGATATTGCCGGTTGCTTCAGAAAGACTTTCTCTGATTATCGAGAAGTGAATGGTTACCATCTATCTTTTATTCAGCAGGATATGAAATATTTTCCAAAGAAAACTGTTAAACCGCCCTACCAATTGTCGGAAAATCAGTTCGTATTAGATGCCGAAAATCACTTTGATCGAGTCCTCGTCAATGTCCCGCTCACAGGCTACATTAATGGCGTCGCTCCACCGCAAGATCCCCTTAAGGTAGGAGGCGGGGTCAGCGCACCAAAACCTGTGTATACAGTTGATCCCGAGTTCACGGATCAAGCGCGTGGAGCTAAACTCCAGGGAACGGTGGTCGTGCACGTGATCGTTGGACCCGATGGCCGTGCGCACTATATCAGAGTGGTACAACATTTGGGGATGGGTCTCGATGAGAAAGCCCTGGAGGCCATCAGGCAGTGGAAGTTTCAACCCGCAATGAAAGACGGCCAGGCGGTGGCAGTTGCGGTGAACATTGAAGTTACATTCCGTCTCGAATAGAGCGCTGAGATCGCTGAATCTGACAGAAGGACAAATTTGCCCTTCACCGCAGATCAAAACTTGTAATCAAAGTATGGCGGGGACGACGGGGCTCGAACCCGCGACCTCTGCCGTGACAGGGCAGCATTCTAACCAACTGAACTACGTCCCCACTCTCAACTGCTTTTTGCCGGAGATGGCAGCTCACAGTTAATCGCTTCGTAGTATGCGAATGATGAAATCATTTTATCAGACTGGCCGATTGAAGTGGTGGCGCTAAATTTTCTGACCCGGCTTAGTTCACCTGCCTACTGCACGTTCTTAAACAGAACCGAGTCCGCACTTACCTTGTGGCGGGTCATTGCGAATTTCTTGCCGTCCTCCGACCAGGTGAAGGTGGTTATGCCATCGGAGGTGAAGTGGGTCACTTGGGTGGCGGGGCCGCCGTTTAATGGCTTGGTCCAGAGGTTATGAACTTCTCCTATCTGCAGGGAATATGCTATGGCTTGGTCATTCGGTGTCCATTGCATGTTGATTGCATCCGGAGGCACGTCCACGGATTGCAGCCTGCTGCCGGTTTCTGAATTGAGAATGGCCGTTACCCGTTTTCTGGTTGTTCCCTGGCCTTCCACCACGCTCACCGCAATTTTCTTGCCGTCGTGAGAATAAATCGGGTTACTGGTGACCGGTTTTAACAGGACCTGAGAAGCCCCTCCACCGATGGCAATCCGCATCGCCTGGCCCTGACCGCCTTCGACGGCCAGATAAATTACGCTCTTGCTGTCGGGCGAACACTGGGGCGACTGGTCAACCTTGCCGCTGGTGATTTCGGTTAAATCGCCGCCATTGGAATCGCTACGCCAGATATGCACGCCATTATCCGGCGATAGCCGGTCCATGACGATGGTCCCGCCGTTGCAGACTGTAAAATCCCTTGATCGCGTGGGCAGCTTGACTCGCTTACCATTGGCCGGATCCACCGTGCTCATGAAAAATTCCTGATCTCCGATCAGCAACCGGCCATCGGGCATCCACGCCAGCGCGGTGCCATCCAGTTTCTCCGAACGAATAGGCGTCAACTGGTCGATATGGCCGCCCTCGGCGGTCAGGATGGTGAAATCAGTCTGCACCTGGACGGAGTTCAAGGCGCCGCCGTCGGCAGTCATGGTCAGGCCCTGGTATGAACTAAAGTCGTTGCTTACAGGCTCGACCTTTCCTGAGGGATAGGGTTGCCACCAGATCTTGTTGACATCGATATTGGTCCTTTCCGCCGCAATGATCAGGATTCCAGATCCATCGGGCGCCCACGCCGCCTGCTGCATAAACAATTTTTCGGGGATCAGTTGAACGGACGCGGTATCCACCGAAATCAAAACGATGGCCCCCAAAAATTCTTTGGTCAGGTTGTCGGCTGCGACGGCCAGGGTCTTATCATCCGGAGACCACGATGGCGGATAGCCCTTGAAACCCTCAGTCCCGCTGCGCGTTGTGAGCAACCGTTCACTGCTGCCATCCACATTGGAGATGAACAAGCTGGTCCCCTGGCTATCAGGAGTGCTTCGATAGAATGCCAGTTTCTTGCCATCGTGAGAGATGCCGGGACAACAAGCGTCACTCAACAGCCGCACCGGAGTTCCACCGAGAGACGCCACCGAGTAAAGATCGTTCACCGCGGGGTTCTCTTTTCGCTGGTGGGAATAAATAATGTAGTTGCCATCCGGGGAAAACGCGATCGAATTGTAAAAACCGGGCTCCGGGGCAATCACCTGCACGTTGCTGCCGGTGGCAAGTTGCCGCACCCACAAGCTGCGCTCTAATCCCTCGCGCAGCACGTATGCCACATACCTACCGTCAGGAGAAATGGCGCTGTGCACGGTCTTGCCGTTTTCGGTAGCGCGGCTGATGCTGGCCTTTTCGAAAGGCCTCGGTTTTCTCGCCAGGGGAAGAAATTTCCATATGGCCAGAGCGGCCCCCAGCAGTACAAGCGCCACCACCCCGGCGCCCACGATCACTCCCTTTTTGTGCTTGCGCGCTTCGGTGAGCAGAATCTGCGAACTGGAAGATGCGGGGCTCACTCCGCCTCCGCCTGAAGTGATCCCGCTGCTGCTGCCGGCGGCCGGAGATAATTCGGTGAGGATTGCGGCGGCGCTGCCGGCGGCGGCCGTCATGCTGGTCACCCCACTCGCGGCGTTGCCGGCGGCGGGAGTGGCGCCGCTCGAAGGATGCGCGGCAGATCCGCCGATTCCCTGCCCCAGAGCGGTCTTTCCGCTGGTATCGCGGCGCAGGCGTTTGAGCTCGGAACGCATTTCCGCCGCGCTCTGGTAACGCAGGTCGCGGTCTTTTTCCAGCGCGCGATTTACGATATCGGCAAAGCGCGCCGGCAACAACGGGTTCAATTCCACTGGCGATACCGGCTCGCGGTTCAGAATTGCGTCAAAGATCACCGCACTGGTCGCGCCTTCAAAGGGAATTTTTCCGGTGGAGACCTGGTAGAGCACGCTGCCAAATGAAAATAGATCGCTGCGGCCGTCGAGCTCCTGGCCGCGCGCCTGCTCGGGAGACATGTACGCGATGGTGCCCACCGCCGTGCCGGGACTGGTGAGGTGGGGATCGAGGGTGGCCTCGGTAGCCGATACCCGGCCCGCCTGAGCCATTTTGGCCAGGCCAAAATCCAGCACCTTCACGGTGTTGCGTTTGGTAATAAAAATATTGGAAGGCTTGATGTCGCGGTGGATGATTCCCTGCCCGTGGGCGGCGTCGAGGGCATCGGCGATCTGGGATCCCCACTCGAGCACGGTGTCGAAATCGACGCGCCGGGCCTGAACAATTTTGTCCAGGGTATCGCCCTGCAGCAGCTCCATGGTAATAAAGCGCTGCCTTTCAAAACTTTCGATGGAATGGATGATGCAGATGTTGGGATGGTTCAAGGCGGACGCCGAGCGCGCCTCCCGTTCAAACCTCTCGAGAGCGGCGGGATCGCTCGCCATTTCGGCGGGCAAAAATTTCAGCGCTACGTGGCGCCCCAGGGTAGTGTCTTCGGCCTCATACACCACACCCATTCCACCCTGGCCCAGCTTGTCCAGTATCCGGTAGTGAGAGATTGTCTGCCCGATCAACGCACTGGTCCTCGCGCTCCGCGGCCCCGCGAGACGACTTGCCGCGTCAGAATCTTAAGGATTCACTGGGCGCGGGTCAAATCGCAGCTTGAGGATCACGGCGACGGTGGGCATTCAGGCGCAACGGTTGCCGCCATCGAATTACGGGCGCGGCTCAAATCGCGATTGTCGCGACTAGGCCTATTCGTAACGCAGGGCCTCGATGGGATTCATGCGTGCCGCCTTCAGCGCCGGCCAGAACCCTGAGGTCACCCCCACGATGGCCAGCACGGCAAACGATATCAGCATCACTGGCAGCGACGTGCGCAGGAAGATGTCGCCTTCATGATTGGCGGTTTTATAAAACTCGCTGTACAGCGGCATGGGCGGGATGATGGCGGCGATGATCATGGCCATGATCATTCCCACCGCTCCGCCTACGAAGGTCAGCACCAGGGATTCTGACAGGAACTGGATCAGTAAATGCCGCGGCCGGGCGCCGATGGCCTTGCGCAGGCCGATTTCGCGGGTGCGCTCGGTCACCGACACCAGCATGATATTCATGACGCCGACCCCTCCCACGCCCAAGGTCAGGGCGCCAATCGCTCCCAGCAGCACGTCGAGCGCGAGGGTAAACAAGCGCAGCTCGCGGCCATTTTCAATGGTGTCCCATTCCGGCGTGGCTTTTTCGTCTTTGGGATTGAAATGGTGGCGCCGGGCCAGCACTTCGCGCACCGCCATCATGGCCTGCTTGTTCATCGCGGGATCCACCGGCTGGAAGACGATCATGTCAGGGTCGCGCTGGTTAATCAGCAGCGGCAGGGTGGAATGCGGCACAAAGACATTTTCATTGTCGGTGCCGTTGTTGGATGAATCCTGGATCTTGTTGCGCAGCAAGCCGATGACCTGAAACTGCAGGCCGTTGACCTGGACGGATTGTCCCACCGGCGGAGCGCCGGCGAAAACTTTTTTGGCGGCCAGCGGGCCGATGATCATCACCCGCCGCTGCTCGGTAAAATCATTTTCTTCAAAGTAGCGGCCTTCTTCCACGTCAAGCCGGCGCATGGCGCCGTAAGGGAAATCGATTCCCTTGGCCTGGATGGAAACCACTCGGGTGCCGGTCTTGACCGCGACGTTGAAATCGCTTTCCGCGCTAACCGCCTTGAGCAGAGGAACTTCGTCGCGCACCGCCTGCACGTCTTCCAGTTTGTAAGACACCCGCTTGCCGGCGCGCTGGCCGCCGGCCTGCATGCTGGTCTGGCCTCCCCAGATCATGATCACGTTGTTACCGATTCCCATGAAGGCGCTGAACACGCTTTTCCCCAACCCGTTTCCATAGGCCAGCAGCAGCACCACCGACGCCAGGCCCCACACGATGCCCAGCATGGTCAGCAATGACCGCGTGCGGTTGCGCATTAGCGATACCCAGCCTTCGATCAGGGTTTCCTTCATCTCGTTCCTCTTTCGGCTCGCGTGTTTATTCGCTGCGTAAACATTCGATAGGGGTCAGCTCCGCCGCGCGTGCCGCCGGATACATGCCCGCAGTCAGCGTGATCAGGGCCAGAGTGATCACCGAGGCCCCCAGCGCCGCCGGCACGACCACCGGGGCGGGTATGAAATCGGGCAGAGGCACCATCGACAACAGCTTGCAAACACCGAGTCCTATGGCCAGGCCGGCCGCCCCACTGACCACCGTGATGATCGCGGATTCGGTAAAAAACTGCCGGGAAATATCAGCGGCGGTCGCTCCCATGGCCTTGCGCACTCCGATTTCGCGGGTGCGCTCGGTCACCGATACCAGCATGATATTCATGACTCCTATGCCGCCCAGGCACAGGGTCACGATGGCCACAGCGCCGAAAAATAGCGTCATCACGTCAAATACACGCTTCAGCAATCGCGAGCCTTCCATGGTGTTCCAGATAAACAACGCGTCCTTGTCGGTGGGCTCGAAATGATGGACCCGGCCGAGCACCCGCCGCACTTGCAGCACCGCTGCCTCATGTTCGTCGGGGTTGCCGACTTCCATGGCGAGGTTGTTGATAAAACCCTTGGGCAGTGCGTCCCCGTTGCGCCGGGTCCGGGGCGGAAAATCACGGGCCATTGCAGAATAGGGGACAAATAACTGGGTGTTGTCGGGGCCATTTCCATAGCTGCCATTCTGTTTTTTCTTATCCAAGGCGCCGATCACGAGATATGGGACTCCCGCCATCATGAGCGTGGCCCCGATGGCCGGCTTACCCGGATAGAGCTGCTGTCGCGCTTCCGAGCCCAGCACCACGACGCGGTTGGAATCGCGCTCATCCTGATCGATCATGGGGCGTCCTTCGGAAATCGTGAGCGAGCGGAAATCCTGGTATTGCGGCCACACCCCTCTGACCGGACGGCTGGCGGCGTTGAATTCGCTGACTTCGGGAATGCCCCGCATGAGCTCGGCGCTGACATTCTTGATGCGAAAACATTCTTTCTGAATCAGGCGCGCGTCTTCCACATTCAGCATGATGTTTCGTCCCGCCGCCAGACCGCCGGATTGGGCGCTGGTTCTTCCCCCCCAGATGACTACCAGGTCGGTGCCAATGGTTTTCAGGTTCTTGGCCTGGTCGCGGCTGAAACCCACGCCCAGCCCGACCAGCAGGATCACCGAGATGATTCCCCACGCAATTCCGAACATGGTGAGGAAGCTGCGCATCTTGTGTGCCAGAAGCGTGGAAAATGTCTGGCGGAAGACCTCTCTGGCATTCATGCGTTCTCGATCCCTGAACTTCGAATAACCGCCCGCGGCCATTCGCCAACATACCGATAGACTGGCAGCCGCCGCAAAAAGTAAGCATCACGAAGGATTATTGTTGGCGGTTTTCCCGAAAATACGGCTGCGGTAAACGTAATATGATGACTAGTACGCAACCGTGCCCGCACCGGTTCAATGATCGGCGGCGGCGCAGAAATACTGCGCCTGCTCGGCAAGCAATAGTCATAAGAAATTACAGATATGGCCATGGATTCGGAAGAAGCGGAGCAATTTCCCCGGTTCGAGCTCAGCGCCGACGAAAACGTCTGCCTGATCGCCGCGCATATTGCCGCCGGGCGGTGGATGCAGATCAGCATGGATGAGCCCCAGGCGCTGACCTGGTTTCTGCATTTTCTGCAAAGCCTGAGGGGAGAGCCCTCCGAGTCTGTACTGGCTATCTACACCATGACCCGCAGCATATTAATGGCGCATCACAAGACCGATTTCCTGGGCATCCAGCTGCAGCCGCCATTCCTTGAATTTGCCAGAACCAATACCGAGAAACTGGCCAAGGCTCTGCGCGAACGTCAGGAAAAAGGTTTTAAGGCGGAATGGCAGGAAATTTTCAGCCCCGGCTGGTACGACCGCCAGCCCGAGCACATCATCATTACTTACGATGGAGGGCCGGGAGACTCTCGTGATTCGGCGCTGGTCATGCATGCGCCGGACGCCGAAAGCAGCGTTCATGCCGAATACTGGTATCTGTTTTACCAGTTTGGCAGGGACTGGAGACTGGGACGGCAATTGAAGGAACAAGCCGGAGTCAACGGGAAGTTCTACGACTGCCTGGAAGTCGTGCCCCTGGTGGGCGCGGCAAAATTCATCTACTTCGACATCACTGAGCGCGTGCTGCATTCCACTCGCTCGGTTTCAACCGCGCCGGGAGAGCCTGGGCTGTGATTTGGTGGGCAGTGCAGGACTCGAACCTGCGGCCTTCTCGGTGTAAGCGAGACGCTCTAACCAACTGAGCTAACCGCCCTCTTGCCATCGCGAACGCGCGAAGCCAGGCAATCTAGATATTTGAATACTAAATCATCGAGCCCTTGACGAGGACTTTGGCCTTTTCGGGCGTAAAATCAAAGTTTGCTTTTTTATCCCTTCATAAGGACTTGTATGCCTTTTTGCAAACCCCTGGCGCTGCTCCTATGCATAATGCTTTTTTCCGCAACGCTTTCAGCCCAACCCTCCACTGAGGCGCTCATCCAGCAAAAACATTACAAGCGGGCGCGTGCAATGGCGGAGCGAATTCTGGCTGCAAATCCCAAAAACACCGCAGCGATGGTCGCGTTAGCCAGTATCGAGGCGGAATATAAAAACAATGATGCCGCCATCACCCTGGCAAGCCGGGCCATAGGCCTGCAACCGGGGAATGCCCAGGCCCACGCTGCCCTGGCCGAAGGCTACGGACAAAAAACCGATGGAAACATCGGCATGTTCGAAAAAATGCGCCTGGGCCGCCTATTCAAGAAGGAAGTGGACCAGGCGCTTGCGCTTGACCCTAAGAACGCCGACGCCCTTTGGGGGATGATGATTTTCAGCCTGGAAGCTCCCGCGATGATGGGCGGAAACAAATCTAAAGCAGTAGGCTTCGCCGATCGCATCATGGCGATTGATCACCAACGTGGTTATCTGGCTCAGGAAGAGCTGGCCCAGCGCGCCCATAACAACGAACAATTTGCGGGGCTGCTGAAGCGGGCGGTGGAAACCGATCCTCACTCGTATGACGCGCTGGTCCGCCTGGCCGGTTTCTATGCCAGTCCCAAATCCAATGACCTCGCCCAAGCCACCAGCGTGGCATCGCGCGCGGTGCAGATCGACAAGGGCCGCGCCGAGGCCTACGACGTTCTGGCCCGCATCTACGCGCAGCAAGAGAGATGGCCAGACCTCGACCGGTTGATGCAGACCGCGGAGCGCAACTGCCCCGATGACCTGGCCCCGTATTACCAGGCGGCGCGCGTGTTGCTGGATACCGGCAAGGACAACGCCCGGGCAGAGAGATATTTCCGCAAATATCTAACCCAGGACGCGGAGCCGAACAATCCCAAGCCGGCCCATGCTCACTGGCGATTGGGGTTGATCCTCGAAAAAGAAGGCGAGCGAGCGCAGGCGATCAAGGAATTGGAAACCGCGTTGCAGTTAATGCCGGAATTAAAAGCAGCGACAGATGATCTGAAAAGAATCAAATCCTGATGATAGCGAGAATCGAAATGGTGAGATGGTCGAACGCGGTGGCGGTCGCGGTATTGATCGGCGGTTATGCAATGTCAGTCGGCGGGCCGCGGTTGAGCGCGGCGCAAGGTCCGGCGGCAGTCGGTACCGCATCCAAGGGGGCCGGGGCGCCAATCAATGCATGGCGCTCCGCGGCTGAAAGCGGCCAGAGTTCCGCGCTGGCGGGTTTCTACTCGAGCGAGCCGGCGGTCCGGATCGTGTCCGAGGAGCAGGAGCTCAAGGGCGTCGCCGAAGAAACGTTGTTCTGGCAGGGCCTCAAACAGAAGGGCCTGCGCAAAATCGTCCTGGGAGATCTGACACTCGTCCCCGGGGGAGAAAACCTGCAGCAGGCCACCACTCAGTTGGAGATCGAAAGCCACACCCGGACCGGCGAGCGCACGTCCTTCATGGTGATGCAGCAATTATGGAACTTGCAAAATGGCCAGTGGAAGATTGTGGCGGTGCAGCGGGGCAAGATCACCCAGCTCAAGCAGCCGCTGGAAACCGGGGCGGATCTTTATCCCGCGATTGCCGACGCCAACCTCGATATCAACAGCGCGCTGGCGGCGGCCCAGCGCGCGCATAAGCGCGTGTTGCTCGATTTTGGCGCCAACTGGTGCTATGACTGCCACGTTCTCGACCTGGCATTTCACCGTCCCGAACTAAAAGCGATGCTCGACGCTCATTATGTGGTGGTGCACGTCGATGTCGGCAAGATGGATAAGAACGTCGATGTCGCCGAGCGCTATCAGGTCCCACTTAAGAAGGGGATACCCGCTTTGGCAGTCCTCGACAGCAATGGGAAACTCCTGTTCAGCCAGCAAAAGGGCGAGTTCGAATCGGCGAGGTCCCTCGCGCCCGACGACCTTTCGGCATTCCTGCTCAAATGGAAAGAGCCCCGCTAACTGCAACGGGGCCCTTACCAAAAGACCAACGAATCACACCCCTACGGGGGCAGGCGAGAGCCCTTCGCGCACCATGGGAGCCAGCCGCGTGCCCAGCAACTGGATGGAACGCAACATCTTCGCATGGGGCAGCATGACGTTGGTCATTTGAAAGCTGATTCTGGCGATGCCACCCAGGTCTTGATTGACGTTAATGATCTTCTCGGCCACATTGTCGGCGTCGCCGATGAAATATGCGCCTCTCGGTCCGGCGGTGGCGTTGAATTGCGCGCGGGTTACCGGCGGGTGCCCGCGTTCCTTACCGATTGAGCCAAACATATGCGCCCAGCCGGGATAGAAGTCGTCGGCCGCCTGCTGCGACGTTTCCCCGATAAAGCCTGGGCAGTGCAGGCCTACCTTCAGTTGCTCGGGCGAATATCCCGCCCGGCGCCCGGCCTCGCGATAAAGCTCGATGAGCGGCCGGAACCGGCGCGGTTCTCCGCCAATGATGGCTACCATCAGCGGAAGCCCCAGGCTACCGGCGCGCACGAAGGATTGTGGAGTGCCGCCTACGCCCAGCCAGATAGGCAGCGGCTGTTGCAAGGGGCGCGGGTACACGCCTTGTCCCGTGAGAGCAGCGCGATGCTCGCCCGACCAATGGATGTTGGTGTTATCCCGAATCTTGAGCAGTAAATCAAGTTTTTCGGCGAACAGCGAATCGTAGTCTTCCAGTCGCAAACCAAATAACGGAAAGGCTTCGATGAAGGAGCCGCGTCCGACCACCATTTCGACGCGGCCCTGGGAGATCAAGTCTATGGTCGCGAAGTTCTGAAACACCCGGACCGGATCATCGGCGCTTAACACGGTGACTGCGCTGTTCAGGCGAATACGTTTGGTGCGTGCGGCGGCGGCGGCGAGAATGATTGCGGGGGCGGAGTCAAGAAACTCCCGCCGGTGATGTTCTCCCACGCCAAAGGAATCAATACCCGCCTGATCGGCCACTTCGATTTCTTCGAGGAGGTTCTCGATGCGCGCGGCCGGACTTAGGGCTAGACCTGTAACCGGGTCCGAAATTGCTGCGGCGAAACTGTCAATTCCAATTTGCATAGCGGTTAAGCCTCACTTCGTAAGATGAAAATAGACAACAGTAGTTGCATTATTTATATAGGTATTTTAAGCGACAGTTGGTGCTATACTGCGGTTGACAGGAGGAGAGATGCTCCAGGCAGAATGTGAGCGGCTGGACCCCCGGGTTCGCCGGACCCGAGACCTCTTGCAGGGTGCGCTTCGTGGACTGCTGGCCGAAAAAGAGTTCGACAAGATCTCAGTGCAGGACATCACCGCCGCCGCCACCCTGAACCGGGCCACGTTTTATGCGCATTACCCGGATAAATTTGCTCTTCTGGGAGAGTTGATCCGGGTCACTTTTCTACAGCTTCTGAACCAGAGAAACGTGAAGTTTGACGGGAGCTGTTCGTCGGCATTTCAGGCGTTGATACTGGCGGTTTGCGATTACCTGGTTGAAGCTCAGGGGTCGCTCTCCTCAAGCCAGCACCAGTTTGAGCCGTTCCTCCAGGACACGGTCATCGATCAGATCAGAGTGGTGTTGCTGGAAGGATTTCGAGAGCATCCGCTGAAACGGCGCATCGCGCCGGAAGTCATCGCGGCGACCGCCAGTTGGGCCATCTATGGCGCGGTGAAACAGTGGGTGAATACGCCGGATCGCGCGTCGCAGGAAGAGTTTGTAGCCCTGGCCCTGGAGCTGGTACAGCCCATTATCATGTCGGGAATGGCGCCGGCATAGGGTGCTGTGAACTGACTATTGCCAGGCTTCAGTAAATTGTGACCTGGTCTTTGGGCTTCTGCATCTTGATGATGATTTCGCGGTTGGGTTCCGCGATCTCATAATCTTCACCGAAGGTCTGATAACCCGGCGCGATCACTTGGATCCTCAGCAAGCCGTACGGTACTCCATCAAATCCGGTCTTGCCTTCAGAATCGGTCTTGAGCTCAAGGCTCCCCCTCTTCTGTTTCCCCTTCGACGTCACCGGGTGGAGAATCACCGCGGCGTTGCGGATGGGCTTCTGGTTTGAATCACGCACCACCACAAAATGCATATTGGAATACTGCTTCCCCATGCCGACCGCGAGGCCGCAAGCAAGAGCCAAACCCACAACCAGGAACAAGGCGCGTCTGATCATTGGTTCCATTGTAATTCGAGAAGAGCTAGCCTCCAAGTATTCTGGGGCCGGCCGCCCCGCAATTTTGGGCCAGAATCTAATTCCGGGGGCATCCATGGTCGCTCTTGCTGGACCCTTTTTCTTGACTTTCTGAGAGCCCTGTTTTATCATTAGCACTCAACAGGAAAGACTGCTAACAACGATATAATATCTTTGATATCAATTGGATAGCGGAATCCTGCTAGTTTTAATTCGCACCAACGCACGAGAAGGAGAAAAAATCGATGGCACATAAACTGACTCCGCTGCACGACCGAATCGTGGTCAAGCGGGTTGAGGAACAGGAATCAATTCGGGGCGGAATCATCATTCCCGACACCGCCAAAGAAAAACCGCAGGAAGGCATTGTGATCGCGGTTGGCAAAGGCAAACGAGAAAAAGGCGAGAGAGTGCCCCTGGACGTCAAAGAAGGTGATCGCATTCTTTTCGGCAAATACGCCGGAACCGAAATCAAGCTGGATGGCGACGAGCTGTTGATCTTCCGTGAAGATGAAGTCCTGGGCATTCTGGGCGGCGGCACTTCGTTCGGAAAATCAGAGAAGTCGGAATCCAAGTCAGAAAGCAAGCACGAGAAGGCCGGTTCGCGACGCTAAGCACTGGCAGCGCCGCAACCCGCAGTTCCTGAAATACGCGCGACATTTCGAATTGGACCTGTCGCGGATCCCACCCGGCCTGATGCCGTGTGAAAACTACAAGGAGATTAAAAGCAATGGCTAAACAGATAGTGCACGGCGAGGAGTCGCGACAGGCGATTCTTCGTGGAGTCAACGTTCTGGCCGACGCGGTGAAAGTTACCCTCGGTCCCAAGGGACGCAACGTCGTCATCGAAAAGAAATTCGGTTCGCCCACCATCACCAAGGACGGCGTAACCGTAGCCAAGGAAATCGAACTCAGCAATGCCGCTGAAAACATGGGCGCGCAGATGGTCCGCGAAGTAGCATCCAAGACCTCTGACGTGGCCGGCGACGGCACCACCACCGCCACCGTACTTGCCCAGGCCATCTTCCGCGAGGGAGTCAAGACGGTTGCCGCCGGCGCCAATCCCATGGCCCTGAAGCGCGGAATTGAAAAGGCTGTGGCCGCGGTTTGCGGCACCCTGGACAAGGAAGGAAACCGCGTCAACGGCTACCTCGACACCCTGTCGAAACCGGTCACCGGCGACATGATTGCCCAGGTCGGCACCATTTCCGCGAACAACGACGAAACCATCGGACGCATCATCGCCGAAGCCATGAAAAAAGTCGGCAAGGACGGCGTGATCACCGTGGAAGAATCCAAGACCATGGAAACCCAGTTGGAAGTGGTCGAAGGCATGCAGTTCGACCGCGGCTACCTTTCCCCTTACTTCGTCACCGACCCCGAGCGCATGGAAGCGGTGCTCGAAGATGCGTTCATTCTCATCAACGAGAAGAAAATTTCTTCGATGAAAGATCTGCTGCCGCTGCTGGAGCAGATCGCCAAGAGCGGCCGTCCCCTGGTCATCGTGGCGGAAGACGTTGAAGGCGAGGCCCTGGCCACCCTGGTGGTCAACAAGCTGCGCGGCACCTTGCAGGTTTGTGCGGTAAAGGCTCCCGGCTTCGGCGATCGCCGCAAGGCCATGCTGCAGGACATCGCAGTGCTGACCGGCGGCAAGGCCATCACCGAAGACCTCGGCCTGAAGCTGGAGAACGTGAAGATCGAAGACCTGGGACGCGCCAAGAAAGTGACCGTGGATAAGGACAACACCACGATCGTTGAAGGACGCGGCAAATCAGGCGAGATCGAAGGCCGGGTGCGGGAAATTCGCAGCCAGGTGGAAAACACCACCAGCGACTACGACCGCGAGAAGTTGCAGGAGCGGCTGGCGAAGCTGGTCGGAGGCGTGGCCGTAATCAAAGTCGGCGCCGCCACCGAAACCGAAATGAAGGAAAAGAAAGCACGCGTGGAAGATGCCATGCATGCGACCCGTGCGGCCGTGGAAGAAGGCATTGTCCCCGGCGGCGGCGTTGCCCTGCTGCGCTGCATTCCCGCCATCGAGAAGCTCAAGCTGGAAGGCGACGAGCAGATCGGTGCGCACATCGTGCGCCGCGCCGTGGAAGAGCCGCTTCGCCAGATTGTTGCCAACTCTGGAGAAGAGGGCGCCATTGTGGTGGGCAAGATCCGCGACTCCAAAGACAACAACTTCGGCTATAACGCGCAAACCGGGGGATTCGAAGACCTGGTCAAGGCCGGCGTGATTGACCCCACCAAGGTCACCCGCACCGCCTTGCAGAACGCGGGCTCCATCGCCGCGCTGATGCTCACCACCGAAGCCCTGGTGTCAGAGGTTCCGGACGACAAGAAGGAATCCCCCATGCCGGGTGGACACGGCGGCGGGGGAATGGGCGGCATGTACTAAACCGCGCCTCTCCTCACAGAAAAACCCCCTTCCACAGAAATTGTGGAAGGGGGTTTTTATTTGCCTTGCACCATCTAACCGCGACGATGTTCTGATGAATTCTTTGCTTCCCTGCCCTTAAGGAAAGTACACAAAGTAATCACTCCCGGCCGGACCTGCTTCCAGGTCCAGAGGTCCCAATTAACCTGGGAACCTTTACTTGGGGTCAACGGCTTCTTTGGTCTCTGCAGCGGCCTTTTTAGCGGCGCGCTTGGTGGCGTGACCGGCGCGTTTCACTCCACGCTTGGTCCGGTGATAGCCGTTGCGGGTGTGGCGGGCAACGCTGTGAGCGGCATCTTTGGTAGCATCCGCGGTGGCGTGACCGGCGTCTTTTACATCCTGTTTCGCGTCCTGGGCCAATGCGGAGCCGCTCAGGGAAAGAACTGCGGTAAGAGCAAATGTTGCGAAAATCTTCTTCATGTAGCCTCCAAAGGGTTTTGATACAACGAAAGTATAGTGTAAAAATCCTGTAAACGCGATGAAAACCTCAGAACCCGGCATTTTCAGCCGCGGTTGGCCCGGCTATCTCAAACCGTTCGCGTTAGGGTAAACCCGAATTCGGCGATAAAGTCGCGCGATTTTTTCAGGACTTGCCTTCGAGGGCCACGGTCCTCAGGCGCAGCGAATTGCCGATCACGGATACCGAGCTGAAGCTCATCGCCGCGGCGGCGATCATGGGGCTGAGCAGCATTCCGGTCACGGGGTAGAGCACTCCCGCTGCCACCGGAATTCCGATCAGGTTGTAGAGAAACGCGAATACCAGGTTCTGGCGAATGTTTTTCATGGTGGCGCGGCTAAGTTGGATTGCCCGGACGATGCCGCGCAAATCTCCGCCCAGCAAGGTCACATCGGCGCTCTCGATGGCGACGTCGGCGCCCGTGCCCATGGCAATGCCAATCTGCGCCTGCGCCAGCGCGGGAGCGTCGTTGATTCCATCCCCGGCCATGGCTACGCGGCGCCCTTCGGACTGCAGTTTTTGAATGACCTGGGCCTTGTCCTGAGGCATCACTTCGGCCTCAAAGCTGTCGAGTTCGAGTTGGGTGGCAATCGCGGATGCGGTGGTGCGGTTGTCCCCGGTAAGCATGACCACTCGAATGCCCTGCTTGCGCAGAAAGCGCAGGGCGTCCCGCGCCGATTCTTTGATGGGGTCGGTAATGCTCACCAGCCCGGCCAGTTTGTCGCCGACCGCTACGAAGACCACGGTGTGGCCGAGCTTTCGCAGCTCTTCGGCCTGGGCTTCAAGTGCGCTCAGCTCAGGCGCCGGCAACCCTGAATCCTTCATGTAATGGGCGCTGCCGACTTTGACGATGCGGCCCTCCACGGCGCCGGCCACGCCGCGGCCGGTGGTGGATGAAAAGTCGGACGCGGTGGCGACGGACAGGCCCCTGGCGGTGGCGCCGCGGATAATGGCTTCGGCCAGGGGATGCTCGCTGGCGCGCTCCACGCCGGCGGTCAACCGCAAGACCTCGTCTTCGGTGAACCCGCCGGCGGCAATGACCTTGCCGACCTGGGGACGGCCCTCGGTCAGGGTGCCGGTCTTGTCGATCACCAGGGTATCGATCTTTTCCATTCTCTCCAGGGCTTCGGCGTTCTTGATCAGGATGCCATTGGTCGCTCCCCGGCCGGTGCTCACCATGATCGACATGGGAGTGGCCAGCCCCAGAGCGCAGGGGCAGGCGATGATCAGGACCGCAATGGCGTTGAGCAGCGCATAGGCGAGGCGCGGCTGCGGACCCACCAGCGCCCACACCGCGAAGGTGATCACGGCGGCCGCCACCACTGCGGGGACGAACAGCCCGGCAACTTTATCGGCCAGGCGCTGAATGGGAGCTCGGGTGCGTTGCGCTTCGGAAACCATTTTCACGATCTGCGCCAGCATGGTCTCTTTGCCAACCCGTTCCGCGCGCATCAACAGCGAGCCGGTGCCATTGACGGTGGCCCCGGTGAGTCGCGCGCCAGCTATCTTTTCCACCGGCAATGATTCACCGGTAATCATGGATTCATCCACCGAGCTGCTGCCTTCGATTACCGGGCCATCCACCGGAATCTTTTCCCCGGGACGAACCCGCAGCCGGTCGCCGGCCACCACCTCTGACAAAGGAACATCCACTTCAGAGCCGTCATCGCGCACTACTCGCGCGGTTCGAGGCGCAAGGCCCAGCAGCATCTGGATGGCGCTGCTGGTCTGACCGCGGGCGCGGAGTTCGAGAACCTGGCCTAGCAAGACCAAAGTGATAATGGTGGCGGAGACTTCAAAATAAACCTGGGGCTCGCCGCCAGCTTCCCGAAACGAAGCGGGAAGGAAGCCGGGGACGAACGCGGCAAAGACACTATAAAAATAAGCCACTCCCGAGCCGATGCCGATGAGGGTAAACATGTTGAGGCTGCGGTTCACTAGCGAAACCCACATCCGCTCGAAGAACGGCCATCCGCACCAGAGAACCACGGGGGTGGCCAGCGCTAGTTGCAGGTAGGTGAAACCCCGTCCGCCGAGCATCGATGTAGCCCAGGCGCGCAACGGCGGCAGCATGGTGAGAAGCAACAAAGGCGCGGTGAGCGCTACCCCGGTGCAGAAACGGATCGTCATCGAGCGCAGCTCGGGATTAGCCGCGGAACCGGCGGCGACGGTGCGCGGCTCCAGGGCCATGCCGCAAATCGGGCAGCTCCCAGGCGCCGGACGAACAATCTGGGGATGCATGGGGCAGGTGTATTCCACCGTTTCAGAAAGCTCCGCCGAAAGGTCGGCGGGCTCAAGGGCCATTCCGCACTTAGGGCAGGCGCCCGGCTTGGTTGAATGGACTTCGGGATCCATGGGGCAGATGTACCCGCCGGATGGCGGTGTTATCGGCGCCGTGGCAGTCGCGGGAGAAGTGCGCGGCGCCGTGGCAGTCGCGGGAGAAGTGCGCGGCGCCGGTGAGATCGCTCCCCGGGTTACGAGGGCCGGGCCAGCCGCAGATTGGGCAGAAGCTTTTTCCTCGTAGGCTTGCGGATTGGCGATAAATTTCGCGTGACATCCAGCGCTGCAAAAATAGAACTGCTTGCCCAGGTAGTCGGCGCTGAACTTCGCGGTGGCCGGATTGACGGTCATGCCGCATACCGGGTCTTTGATTTTTTCCGGCTCCAGATATTTTTGCGGATCAGCGACAAACTTCGCCTGGCATCCGGCGCAGCAAAAATAAAACTTCTTACCCTGGTATTCGGCGTTGAACTTCGCGGTGACCGGATCGACCTTCATGCCGCATACCGGGTCTTTGATTGGCTGGTTTTCCATGTGGTCCCGATGGAGTTCTATCTCAGTGTAGAACTTATGCACCGAAATCGCGTTAGAAGATCTCAGAATTGCCCACGTAGGGAATTTACCGGCTCCGCGATTGAAAAAACATCATGGGGAAATATTGGTTGAACAGTAGGGGTTCGTCTTCACCCCGATAAAGCCGGGGATCGTCAGAATGACAACCGATGGGAGGGATTACTTCTGATCGGAGGTACTGTTCTAAACGAAGTGCCTTCTTTTCTCAACGGCCACATTGAAATATTTTCTCGAGGGCTACATTGAAATATTTTCTCGAGGGCTACATTGAAATTGAGATTGTACTGGCGAAAACCCCAAGAAGTTGGATGAGAGCGTGTCGCCAAGCGGACACACCCTGAACCTTGTCATCCTGGAGCGAGCTCTTGCTTCTTGTTTGAGCGAAGGAGCCTGCGTTTTCTCTGAATCTGGTTTTTGCCCGAAACCTCAGATGATCTACGACCTCGCAGCCAGCACCTTCGCGCGATCGAAGATCTTCTGAAACATCGCAACCGTCAACTTCCCGGTGTTGGTGTTCTGCAGCGAAGGATGGTACGAAGCCAGCAGAAACATTCCGCCGGGCAGCCGAAATTCCTCGCCGTGCCCAAAAACGAAACCAGTCTTGCGGGTGATCTCCCCGTGCCGCTTCAGGTAATTGAGGAATCCCTCAAACGCAATCTTCCCCAGCGCGACCACCACCTTGAGGCGAGCCAGGCCGGCGATCTCGCGATCCAGAAATGCAGAACAGTTGAGTAACTCGGCAAGTGATGGTTTGTTTGCCGGAGGCGCGCAACGGGCCACGGCAGTGATGTAGGCGTCGCGAAGTCGCAAGCCATCATCGCGATGAGTGGCCGAGGGCTGCGAAGCAAAGCCGGCGCGGTGCAGCACCGGATACATAAACCCTCCCGAGCCATCGCCAGTGAAGGGACGCCCGGTGCGATTGGAGCCGTGCGCTCCCGGCGCCAATCCCAGGATCAGCACTCGCGCATTATGGTCGCCAAACCCGGGCACCGGTTTGGCCCAGTATTCCTGATCGCGAAACGCCCGCCGCTTCATGATGCCTACCTGAAGGCAATGTTGATTCAGTCGCGGGCATAAGGTGCAGGACACTACCTCGGAATTTAGCTGCGTCAGCCAGTTGGGGGAGACCGGGGTGGGGTTGGGCGTTTTCATTTGCATTTGTGGTTATCTGCAGTTTACCGCGATACGAATAAGTGAACTCGGCGTCAACATCTGGGTCGTTATTTACGAGTGGCCAGCGAAAAACTCGAACTGGCGGCCGGTTTGGTAATGGAAGGACGAGCGCCGACTGCTATGATCCCAGCGGTGCCCAGATAATTAAGTCCTGATCCATCCTCGGAGAGGCTAGACAAAAAGGAAGGTGCCAATACCGATGATTCCGCCGCCACCTTCTCCTTCAAGAGTTTGAAGCTGCTCCGCACTACGCAAAATCCTTCTTGCGCTTAATCGTGTTCTTGAGGAGCTTGAGGTATCTCGCATGCTTTCGCGGTCGTCGAAGCGAAATGTGGAGCGGGGATTGCGTTCGGCGACCCGAGGGGCCCATGGGGGAAATTCGACTCCGAGCCTAAAGAACGAGCGGCTGAATAGTGGATTGCTAAGGCGGCCCAGTAAAACGCCATCCAATGGCCGGAGAACAATCTCCACTCCCCATCACTCGCACCCGCGTGACCCCGATTAGAAAAGTTCGCGGCTCCAAAAATGACAAGGTTGGCCATTGCGTATCCGAGAACACCGTAAACCGTGTAGCGAAGCCAATCAGGAGATCCTTTCAGGACTGACTTCCAGTAATCCTTCTTGTGCCTGACCCAACCGGCCAATCGTCCTGCCACTGTCACCGCCGGGATCCAAACAACGAATATGCCGCCGTGGAGAGCCCAGAAAAATGAAGGCACCGGTTGTCCCACAATTGCCCTGAAATGAACCCATAAGCTCAACCCGAAGCCCATTGCCGAAATCCAAGCGAACACCCAAAGAAAGGGCCTGCTCCATTGCGGCAGCGTCGTAGCGAACAGAGTTTTTGAAAAAGGTGCGGGAGTACGGTTTTTCAGCAAGCTTTCGACTTCGGCCTCTAACACTAATGACCTGGAAGGGCGGTTCGGGTCGTAATGGACTTCAATCTTCCGGTCGTTCAGATCCCGCACAAATTCTTCGGCGATTGACTGTTTCGGGAATTCACGTGTGTAACGCCCCACGCACAGTTCGCCCGCAACCCAATAGGAATATCGCAGTACGCCGTCGAAGCTTCCGTATTTCTTGAAAAAAACGTCATCTGTCCTGAGTGCTGCGGAATCAATGCGCCCTTCAGTCGAGGGCCATCCTTGTGCGACCCTGACGCTGGAGTGGCGGTAGGCTCGTCTTAACCCTTCCAACGCGATGCCTGCAAGAAGGATGTACACCTCCCACGGCCAGGTTTCGGGATTCGTCCATCGAATGTCAAATCCAAAGTTCATTGCTCAAATACTACGCGGAATACTGACCTAGTTAGAACTTTCGGCATCCGCACGTGAGACCGCCATGACTCGTCTCGGTTTGACCGTTATCCACCACCGTCTTACTATGAAAGAAGCCCCGTTTTCTTTAAAAGACGAGCAAATACCTACCCAATGACAAACTCAGACCAATCCACAGAAGTAGAAGACCCCAAGCCCGCTGAGACCTCGGAAACTGCTGAAAACATGGCTCTGGCGGAAGATTCCACCGCGCCCCAACCGCCTGACGACCCCTGCCAGCGCACCTTTGTGGTTTCGATTCCCGCTGAAGTAGTTACGGCGGAGATGGCCAGCGTTGCCGGCAAGTTTCAGAAGGAGGCGCGGCTGCCTGGGTTTCGCAAGGGCAAGGTTCCCCTGGCGCTGATTCGCAGCAAGTTTGCCAAGGACATCAAGACCGACGTCCTCGAACACCTCGTGCCTGAGCACCTGCGCGCCGAGATTGAGAAGCAGGGGCTGACCCCGGTTTCGCAGCCGCGTATCACCGACCTCAAATGGGATGAAGGCGAGCCGGCGGTGTTTACCGCTGTGTTTGACGTCTTGCCGGAAATTTCGCTTGGCGACTATGCCTCGCTGGCCACCGACCGCCCGGAAATTACTGTGCCCGAGGATGAAGTCGAGAACGCGCTGAACGAAATCCGCGAACGCAACGCTTCATTCGATCCCATCGAGGAAGAACGTGCGCTGGCCGATGGCGATTTTGCCCAGGCTTCCTTCACCGGGACGCCGGTCACCGGTGGCTCCGTGCACCCGGCTGAAGGACACACCCACATTGCGGCAGAAACTTCCTCGGCTCCCACTGGCGAAGATGCTGCGGGAGATGCAGAGCGGGCTGCTGTCGGAGCGGTGAGCGAAGAATCCGATGAACCTGCGCCCGAAAACCACGCTGCAACCGCAGCCGCCGGCGAGTCGCGGCCCGCGCCCAAACCAGTTTCGGTGGATGAGGTATTGATCGAAATTGGCGGACCGGGCACCGTCGCGGAGTTTTCGGAAAACCTGCGCGGCGCCCGCCCGGGGGACGAGCGCGTGTTTGACGTTACTTACCCTGAAAATTTTGAAGACCAGCGCCTGGCCGGGGCCACCATGCACTACACCGTCCAGATCAAGTCGGCCAAGCGCAAGAGTTTACCGGAGCTCAATGATGACTTTGCCAAATCCATCGGCGAGTTTGCATCCATGGATGCGCTGCGCAGCCGCGTTCGCGAGCGCATGCTCGCCGACCGCACCCATGAGATCGAGCACGAGGGCAAAGAGAAATTGGTTGACGAGCTGTTGCAGCGTCATCCCTTCCCTGCTCCCGAATCAATGGTGCAGCAGCAGATCGATATGCGGCTGGAGCGCGGGTTCCGCGCGCTGGTGCAGCAGGGCATGAAAGTTGAAGACATCAAGAAGATGAACATACCTCACCTGCGCGACGCCCAGCGGGAGCCGGCGGTACGCGAAGTGCGCTCCACGCTGCTGCTGGATAAGATCGCGGAGACGGAAAAAATTGAGGTCAGCGATGAAGAACTTAACCGTGAAGTGGACATGCTTGCGGTGCAGAGCCAGGTGACGCCCGAGGCCATTCGCGCGCGATTGACACGCGATGGAGCGCTGGATAGACTACGCGAAA
This sequence comes from Terriglobales bacterium, assembly GCA_038210375.1. Classification (GTDB taxonomy): domain Bacteria; phylum Acidobacteriota; class Terriglobia; order Terriglobales; family Acidobacteriaceae; genus JBBQWT01. The sequence goes on from JBBQWT010000003.1 coordinate 63,533, forward strand.
GAATCCGCAACGAGAAGACACTCGACTTTCTCTATCGCCGGCCGGCTTAACTGGCGTTTTTTCTGATCTTAAACTTTCCCGGCAATACGTGTAAGTTTTTGCAATGTGAAAGGACTGTGAATGGCACTGGTACCAATGGTGGTGGAGCAAACGAGCCGTGGGGAGCGCGCCTACGACATCTATTCCCGGCTATTGCGCGATAACATCATTTTCATCGGCACCGAGATCGATGACGTCATCGCCAACCTGGTGATCGCGCAGATGCTTTTTCTCGAAGCCGAAGATCCTGACAAGGACATTCAGCTTTACATCAATTCGCCCGGCGGCTCGATCACTTCGGGCATGGCCATCTATGACACCATGCAATTTGTGCGGCCCCAGGTGATGACCATCTGCATCGGCCAGGCGGCCAGCATGGGCGCGCTGCTGCTGTGCGCGGGCGCGCCCAACAAGCGGTTCGCGCTGCCCAACGCGCGCATTCTCATCCACCAGCCTTCGATGGGCGGCCTCTCCGGCCAGGCCACTGATATTGACATTCACGCGCGTGAGATCCTGCGCATGCGGGAAATTACCAATCAAATTCTGGCCCGGCACACGGGGCAGAAATTGGATAAAATTGAACGTGACGTGGAGCGTGACTTCATCATGAACGCCGAACAGGGAAAAGACTACGGCATCGTGGATGACATCATCTTCAAACACAAGAAATAACGCGCCGGGAACGGTCCTGGGCCCGCCACCGAAGGAAGTAGAGTATTAAGGAGTCAACATGAAACCTCGCACCGGTTCTGACGACGCCTTGCGCTGTTCCTTTTGCCACAAATCACAGGACGCGGTAGCCAAGTTGATCTCCTCGCCCAGCGATTATCCCCGGGCCTATATCTGCGACGAATGCGTGGCGGTATGCAATTCCATCCTGGAGGACGACCGTTCCGAGGCACAGGCAGCGGCCGCTCCCAACCAGCTTCCCAAGCCGCAGGAAGTGAAGACCTTCCTCGATGAATACGTGATTGGCCAGGATCAGACCAAGAAGAAGCTGGCGGTGGCGGTGTACAACCATTACAAGCGCATCCAGATGAACCGGCAGCGCAACGGTGAAGTGGAGCTCAACAAGTCGAACATCCTGCTGATCGGCCCCACCGGAACCGGCAAAACGCTGCTGGCGCAGACTTTGGCGCGCATGCTGGATGTTCCCTTTGCCATCGTGGATGCCACCACCCTGACCGAGGCGGGCTACGTCGGTGAGGACGTGGAAAATATCATCCTCAAACTGCTGCAGGCGGCGGATGGCGACGTGGGCCGCACCCAGACCGGAATCATCTACATCGATGAGGTTGACAAGATCGGCCGCAAGGACGAAAACCCCTCCATCACCCGTGACGTTTCGGGAGAAGGCGTGCAGCAGGCGCTGCTGAAGATTCTCGAAGGCACGATTGCCAATGTGCCGCCGCAGGGCGGGCGCAAGCACCCCCACCAGGAGTTCACCCCGGTGGACACCACCAACATTCTGTTCATCTGCGGCGGGGCGTTCGTGGGTCTGGAGAAAGTCATTGGCCGCCGCATCGGCAAGAAGGCGATGGGGTTCCGCGTAAACTCGCCAGGCCGGGAAGCCGCCGAACCGGTTCCACCCAGCAAGCGCGACACCGAGTTGTTGCAGCAGGCGCAGCCCCAGGACCTGATGCGCTTTGGCCTAATTCCCGAGTTTGTCGGGCGGCTGCCGGTGGTGGGAGTTTTAAACGATCTGGATGAAGACGCGTTGATCGAAATTCTGACCACGCCCAAGAACGCGATCATCAAGCAGTACCAGCGCATGTTCGAATTCGAGAACGTGAAGCTGCGATTTACCCCGGAGGCGTTGCGCGCGATCGCCCGCGAGGCCATGAACCGCAAGGTGGGCGCCCGCGGCCTGCGCATGATCCTCGAAGAATTGATGCTGGACCTTATGTACCATCTCCCCAGTCAGAAACGGATCAAGGAATTCGAAGTTACCAAAGACATGGTGGAGAAAAGGGACATATCGCTCACAATGATGGAGAAGGCCGGTTAATGAATCAAGCCAAGGAAAAATTCGAAACGCGGCGGCTTCCCATGATGCCGATTCGCGACGTTGTGATCTTCCCTCACATGATGACCCCGTTCGTGGTGGGGCGGGAATCGAGCGTGCGCGCGCTGGAAGATGCGCTGGCGGGCGATCGCAAGATATTTCTCGCCACCCAGCACGACGCCAGCATCGACGAGCCCAAGCCCGATGAGATCTACCAGGTGGGGACCATCGTCAACATCGTGCAGAGCCTGAAGCTGCCCGACGGCAACATCAAAGTTCTGGTGGAAGGCGTGGAGCGTGGCAAGATTCTGCAGATCACCGATACCGGCGGTTTTTTTCAGGCTTCGGTGCGCACCGTCAAGTATGTGAACGAAACCGTGCCCGATCTGGACGCGGTGATGCAGCGCGTCACCACCCTGTTCGAGCAGTACGTCAAGCTGTGCCAGTCACTGAACTACGAAACCATGATTGCCGCGGTGCGCATGGAAGATCCGGCCAAGCTGACCGACGTGATTGCCGCCAATCTTCAGCTTTCCATCGAAGAGAAGCAGGCGCTACTGGAAATCTTCGATCCCGTGGAACGGTTGAACCGCGTGGCCGACGTGCTCGATATTGAAATTGAAAAGCTGAACATGGACCGCACCATCCAGACGCGGGTCAAGCGCCAGATGGAACGCGCCCAGAAAGAGTATTACCTCAACGAAAAGATCAAGGCGATCCAGAAAGAACTGGGACGCGGCGAGAAGAGCGAGTGGGACGAGCTGCGCAAGAAGGTCGATGCCGCCGGCATGCCCAAAGACGTGCACGAGAAGGCGATGCAGGAACTGAAGAAACTGGAAGCGATGCCGCCCATGTCGGCGGAATCCACGGTTTCGCGCAACTATCTTGACTGGCTGCTGGCGGTGCCGTGGAAGAAGAAGTCCAAGGAGATCCGCAACATCGAACGCGCGGAAAAGACCCTCAACCAGGACCATTACGGCCTGGAGAAAATCAAGGAGCGCATCCTCGAATTTCTGGCGGTGCGCCAGTTGGTAAAGAACCCCAAGGGCTCAATCCTTTGCTTCGTGGGCGCTCCCGGCGTGGGCAAGACGTCGCTGGGCATGTCCATCGCCAAGGCCACGGGGCGCAAATTTGTGCGCATGTCACTGGGCGGGGTGCGCGATGAGGCCGAGATTCGCGGCCATCGCCGCACTTACATCGGAGCGCTGCCCGGCCAGATTCTGCAGATGATGAAGAAGGCGGGCACCAAGAACCCGGTGTTCATGCTGGACGAGATCGATAAGATGGGCGCGGATTTTCGCGGCGACCCATCATCGGCTTTGCTCGAAGTTCTCGATCCCGAACAGAACTTCATGTTCGTCGATCATTACCTGGACGTGGAGTACGACCTCTCGCAGGTGTTTTTTATCGCCACCGCCAACGTCATGCACACCATTCCCCCGGCGCTGCAGGACCGCATGGAAGTGATCAGGCTGCACGGCTACACTGAACCGGAAAAGCTGGAAATTGCCAAGCAGTACCTGCTGGCCAAGCAGCGCGAAGCGTCCGGGCTCAGCGACAAGAACATCACGCTGACCGATGGAGCCATTCGCGAAGTAATTCGATCCTACACCCGCGAAGCCGGGGTGAGAAACCTGGAACGCGAAATCGGAAACCTGTGCCGCAAGGTGGCCCGCCGCGTCATCAAGCAGGGGGGCAAGTACAGCATCGGGATCGACGCCGAAAACGTCAACGAATACCTGGGCGTCGCCAAGTATCGCGACACCCTGGCCCACGAGAAGAGCGAAGTCGGCCTGGTTACCGGCCTGGCGTGGACCGAGGTGGGAGGCACCATTCTCAGCACCGAGGTAACGATCGTCGATGGCAAGGGTAAGCTCACTCTGACCGGGAAACTGGGCGACGTGATGCAGGAATCGGCGCAGGCGGCAATGTCCTACATCCGCTCGCGCGCCGCGCGGCTTGGCCTCTCCCGCGATTTCTACCGCACCGTGGATATCCATGTGCATGTTCCCGAAGGCGCCATTCCAAAAGACGGCCCTTCCGCGGGTATTACCCTGGCGACCGCAATTGCCAGCGCCTTGAGCAACATTCCGGTGCGCCGCGATATCGCCATGACCGGCGAGATCACGCTGCGCGGCAAGGTATTGCCGATCGGTGGCTTGAAAGAAAAACTGTTGGCCGCAAATCGCGCCGGGATCATGGAAGTGCTGCTGCCCTTTGATAACCAGAAAGACCTGGCAGACGTACCCGAGAACCTGCGGCACACCATGAAGCTGCACTTCGTGGAGAATATGGACCAGGTGCTGGCGCTGGCGTTCGAACGCCCGTTGCCGGATTACCCGGTGGATACGCCGCCGGGGATCGCCCCGGTGCTCCCGGGGACGGACGCTCCAGTTGCACACCAATAGCGGGTTTTGATTAAGCCGTAGTCTCGGACTCGTGTAACCAGAGCCTGCCCACTGTAAGACCTGGCATTAACTAGACCTCCGCCATAAGTTTTTGGCGTCGAATTGCAGAGGCTCCCACACCCCACTGATTTTAATTATTTTTGCCATTCAAGCCTAGAATTAGCACTCAACAAATAGCTCGAAAAGTTTATTTCTCGATTCTCTAGTGTTGAAACTACCCTGTCAGGGCGCCATTCAATGTTTCTTCTGTGTCCGGGGCTGACGCGGCCTCTGCTTGGCGGAGACCGACTTGATGATCAGTGGGCCGGCGCCGCTCTTCGCGAGGGGAACTTTCGCGCACGAAAGCGCCTGATCGATCAAAGCCCGAATCGCGGGTCGGTTCATGTCGGCTAGCTCGTCCAGAACAACATGCCGGACCACGGTGCCACTGCCTTTCAAGACCGCACTTGGATCGTCCAGGCCGGCCCCTTGAAGAAAGAAAAGGCTAATCCACTTAGGGTAGAACGCGATCGAAAGGATGGCGTTTGATGCTCGTTCATCCGGGCCGAAGCCCACCGCGAGCGCGTTGTAGTTGTCGTAGACCAGGCAGAACGCTGTTGGCAGTTGTTGCCGCAACCTAGCCACGACCCGACGACCGCGCTCGCCGATGTCCGGAGCGAATTTGTTAATGAAGCTTTCTAGTTGCCCTTCAGGATCGCTCATGCGCCAAGATTGCAGGTTCTACAGTGCAGGGTCAAGACAAATTAGCACTTTAAAAGACAAATTCTTACTTGCTTTAAGATAATGTTTGTACTTATTTTCTCTTTCCGTGTGAAAGGAATAGTCACCATAGGAGACGCCAGGTCATTCTCTCGAGCCAGAATTTAAGACTCGCCCCCAGGGATGACAAAATTAAGGCGTACTCGCTCGGCCGAGTTGTCCCATACAAGTTTCTTAGATTTTGGCGGACGGCAAGAACGAAATGAAGGTCTTTGCTAAATTCATTACCTCGGCTGTGGATGCTGCCGCGTTTCCCGCGGCCGGGGTGCCTGAGATTGCGTTTCTGGGACGCTCCAACGTGGGCAAGTCCAGCCTGATTAATTCCCTGCTGGGGACCAAGTCAGCCCATGTCAGCCGCACTCCGGGGCGCACCCAGACCATTAATTTTTTCGAGCTGCGGCGGGATCCGGTGCGGCCCGCCGCGGACTTGATGTTTGTGGATTTGCCAGGCTACGGATACGCGCGCGCGCCTTACGATCTGGTCAGCGGTTGGCCCAAGTTTATCGACCCTTACCTGTCGCAGCGCGAGTCACTGGCGCTTTGCATCTGCCTGGTGGATATCAGTATTCCGCCCCAGGCCAGTGATGCCCAGCTACAGCAGTTTCTGCAGGCCCACCAGCGGCCCATTCTCACCGTGGCCACCAAGAGCGACCGTCTCTCCGGTAACAAGCTGCAGACCGCGCTGCGCACATTCGCCCTGGAAATGGGCGCGGGGAACATCATTCCCTACTCTGCGAAGAGCGGCGTGGGCCGGAACGAGCTATGGCGCGAAATCCGCGCGGCCGCATTCCCCTAGCCGGCCTACGCTCACGTCCGCCTCAATTTCCTCCCGAAGCAGCGGCATCGGCGTGAGTTTTCAAGAAGCGTTTGAGATTTTCTCCCTGCATATTCCGCAGGTCGATGCAGGAATTGATGCGATCGGTGGCGTTGCGCAGGGTGCGCGCAGCGCCCGGCCGGTCCGGGGTCCCGAAGAACTTAAGCGCGTCATCGCGCAGCTCGGCACTGCAAAAGGCCGAGATGGTGCGGATGAATCCGCTTCCCAGATCGCTGCCCAGGCGGCCCATGATCTGCGAGTTATTGCTCTTCACGAACTCCCAAGCCTGCGCCTGGGTTTCGGGGCGCGTCAGCAGCTCGCGCAACAACGAGCTATCCTGGGTTTTTACTTCGGGTGAGATGGCATAGTCGAGCGATCGCCGGACTAATGCCGGATCCTGAAAATATCCCAGGCCGCGGAAGAAGCGGTAGTGCTCTTCCGGAGTTTTTGCGCTTTTCATGTGATCGAGATACTGGGCATAGAGCGCGGCGTCACCGTTTTCGGCGGCGAGATTCACTGCGTTGGTGGCCATTTCCGCATCGACAGAGGCCGGGTCCGCCATGTATTGCGCGGTGATTTTGCGGGCATACTCAATGGCATCGGGGTCCTTGCCGACGTGCGCCAGGTAATACAGCATTGTGCCCCGCAGTTCGCGGGCTTCGCCGGTGTCAACCGGCGAGGCGATAAAACCCAGGGACTTCTTCGACGGCTGCAACGCATACCGCACCCACGCTTCAAACGCCGGACGGTCGGCGCTCGTCGCAATCTGATCATGCAGAGTGTTGAGAGGCTGCAACAGGTCATCGACCACCGCCGCGGTCCGGGTCTGTTGCATCGATGAGATCAGATCCAGGTAATTGTCCACGGGTTCGCGTCCCACGCGCACCAGCGCCCAGGTGTCCTCAAGAAAACTGATTCGCTCGGCGTCGCTGAGAGCTTGGCTCGATCTTGGGTCGCCGAGGGTCGCCGCAATCCTGGTGACCGTGCCGGAATCGTACCCGGTGCGGAAGTATCCCTGTCCGCCGGCATTGGCGAACACCCAGGGACGGCAGCCCGGCAGCTCAAAAGTCTGCTCGCGTTCCGTCATCACCCTGCACGAATTCGCAGCCGTCCAGGATTCGTCACCCTCTGCGCCGCTCATCTTGAAGCACACAGGGATCTCCCACTTCTCGGGAGAACCTGATTCCAACTTCTTGCGATCGCCATAAAACCTTTGCTGCGCCAGCGTGACCTGGGTCTTGGAGCCGGCGCAAGACGTTCGCACCGTGATCAAAGGCGCGCCGGACTGGGTGACGAACGATTCCATGATCTTGTCCACCGGTTTCCCGGAGGCAGCCGTGATCTCGTCCCAGAAATCTTCGGCGGTGGCGTTACCGTAGGCATGTTTCTGCAGGTAGTCGTTCACGCCCCTGCGAAATACCTCGGGGCCGACGTAGGCCTCGACCATACGCAGCACCGAACCGCCTTTCTGGTATGAAATAGCGTCGAACATGGTCGAGATTTCGGCGGAAGTCTCAGATTTCGCGCGAATTGCGCGCACCGAAGCGATGGCGTCGGCGCCTAGAGCGCGTTCGCTTTGATTCACTTCATTGAGCTCCGCGCGCCATTGCGGGCGCAGCGCTGCCATCGGTTTGTTCGCCATCCAGGTGGCGAAGCCTTCGTTGAGCCATACGTTGTCCCACCACTGCATGGTCACCAGGTCACCAAACCACTGGTGGGCGATCTCGTGGGCCAACACGCTGAACACCGCCTTGTGGGCCTCCTGAGAATCTTTCTTGTCGTCAATCAACAGCAGGGTTTCTCGATAGGTGATGGCGGCGGTATTTTCCATGGCGCCGGCTGCGAAATCAGGCAGCGCGATGACGTCGAGTTTCTTGAAGGGATATTGAATGCCGTAATACTGGTTGTAGAAATGCAGAATTTCTTTGGTGCACTGCAGGGCATACCCACCCAGCCGCTTCTTTTCAGGGACGGCGCAGATGCGAATGGGAATGCCATCCTGCTCACCAGACAGGCATTCAAAATCGCCTACCACCATGGCCACCAGGTAAGAGGACATCTTCGGCGTGGTGGAAAAAGTGATGGAATGCTTGTCCGCGCCGGGCCCCGGCGAATCGGAAATGACATCGCCATTGGAGATAGCGGTATCGTTCTTGTCAGTTACCAGGGTGATGTCGAAAGTCGCCTTCATCGCGGGCTCGTCAAAGCTGGGGAACGCGCGCCGCGCATCGGTGGCCTCAAACTGGGTAACCGCATATTTACGGCGCTTGGTCTGGCTGAGGTAGAAGCCGCGCAGCTTGTCGTTGAGAGCGCCGGTGAACTTCAAATGGATGGTCGCGGGACCGGCAGGCAATGGTTGTGCCAGGTTCAGCGAAATCATCTCTGCTTTAGGGTCGCTGGTAACTCTGGCTTCTCTGCCATTGGCTGAGGTGGACGCTACGACGGCCTGTTCCACTTTGATGTCGACGGAATTGAGGGTGATGGTGGACGTGGGTTTGATGACCCGCACTCGAATGGTTTCATCTCCCGAAAAACTGTTTTTATCCAGGTTGGGAGTGAAAGATAGACGGTAGTTTTCAGGGACCACGCCGCCGGGCAGGCGCTGTGCGCTTGCCGGGAGACAAGCCAGCGTCATGACCGCCGCCAACAAACCAATTGTTTTCATTTTCTCCTCGATGACTGCGGTTCGAGCTAGCCACGAATTATTTTCCGGCCTGCGGGCCGATCTCAGAATAGCAAAGCCGGCCGGCATGCGGGTAGATCCTGCGAGCGATCAAGCACCGATTACTTTGCCCTGGCAAATAGTCGCGACCCAGCGGTTGGAGCCGAACCAGTACGGGATCTCGCGATGGTCGGCCACGTCGAAAATTGCAAGATCCGCATCCTTGCCCGGTTCCAGGCTTCCTTTGCTCCGACCCAAATTCAACGCGTATGCGCCGTTGATAGTGGCCGCAGAAAGCGCCTCGGCTACCGTCATGTTCATTTGGGTGCACGCGATGGTCAGCAGGAGCGGCATGCTCATGCAGGGCGAAGTACCGGGGTTGAAGTCGGTCGCCAGTGCGACCGCGGCCCCAAGATCGATCATGCGACGGGCTCGGGGATACACATCGCCGCCCAGAAAAAAAGTCGCAGCGGGCAGCAAGGTTGCGATGACATCAGAGGCGGCTAGAAGCCGCAGTTGATCGTCCTCACAGGTGTCGAGATGATCGAACGACGAGGGCGCAAACTGCATCAAGCTGGCCAGCGACGGTGGGCTGAATTGCCCGATGTGGGCGCGTCTCCCCAGGCGGTGGCGGCGCGCGGAGGCAAATATTTTTTCACATTCTTCGATCGAAAAGGCTCCACGTTCACAGAAAACATCAACGAAAGCGGCCAGTTTCAGCCGGGCCGCCTGGGGAATCATTTTTTTGCACACCTCTTCAATGTAGGCGTCGCGGCTGGCGTGATACTCGGCGGGCGCCACATGCGCACCCAGGAGGGTGGGAACTACCGTTCCCGGCCACTCGGCGGCAGCATCGCGAATCGAGCGCAGCGACTTCATTTCCGCGAGGTGCGAAAGTCCGTACCCCGACTTGGCCTCAACCGTGGTGGCGCCGTGCCGCAACATCTCGTCGAGGCTGCGGCGCGCGCGCAAAACCAATTCGCCCTGGGTGGCGCCGCGCACCGCCGCGACGCTGGAGCGAATTCCTCCTCCGGCCTCGGCGATCTCCTGATAAGTGGCGCCGGCGATGCGCGCTTCGAAATCCGCCAGCCGGGGCGCGGCGAATATCAAATGGGTGTGCGAATCAACAAATCCCGGCAGGACGGTCTGGCCGGCGCAATCGATCAGCTGGATGCCCTTACCGTGCTTCTTGAACCACGGGTCGCGTATGACCTCGGCGGCTTTGCCGGCGGCGAGAATCTTCCCGCCGACACAGAGCACGGCACCATCGCGTACCAGGCCAATGTCGTTCAATTGCGCACCGCGGCGCGGGCCGGGCACTCCGCGCATGGTGATGAGCTGGGAAATATTTGTGAGAACCAGCGAAGATAGGGGGGCTTCCCTGCTTGGCCTGGCGGGACGCAGGTTCCGAGCTTTTCTACTGCCTGCCTTTGCCGGCTTCGCTGCGTACTTTCTTGCAACGCCCGGCTTCGTTCGCGAAATCATTCCTCTACAACCCTTGCCTGAATAGCAGACGCGTCGGGAGAAGGCGCAGGGGTCGCCATCGGCGTCACCAGTTTCGACTGGGCGGCGAAATCAATCGCCGCCTCATACCCGGCGTCCACGTGGCGCATCACGCCGATGGCGGGGTCGTTGGTGAGCACCCGCTCGATCCGCATCGCCATCTCGTTGCTGCCATCGGCGACCGTGACTTGGCCCGCATGCAGGGAATAACCAATGCCCACCCCGCCGCCGTTGTGAATCGAAACCCAACTGGCGCCACTGGCCGTGTTGAGCATGGCGTTGAGCAGAGGCCAGTCGGCTACGGCGTCGCTGCCATCCTTCATCTTTTCGGTTTCGCGGAAGGGTGAGGCCACCGAGCCGCAATCCAGGTGGTCGCGGCCGATTACTACCGGGGCTTTTATCTTTCCGTCTTTAACCAGCCGGTTGATGGCAAGGCCAAACTCCGCGCGCTCGCCCAGGCCCAGCCAGCATATACGCGCCGGCAAACCTTGAAACTTGATCCGCTTGCGGGCCAGGCGGAGCCAGCGATCGAGGGTTGGATTATGGGGAAACATTTCCAGCGCCAGTTCGTCGGTGACCGCAATATCAGACGGCTCGCCGGAAAGCGCCACCCAGCGAAACGGCCCGCGCCCGGTACAGAACAGGGGACGAATATATTCCGGAACAAAGCCGGGAATGTCGTAGGCGGAGCTCACCCCTTGCTGAAAGGCGAACGTGCGAATGTTGTTTCCATAGTCGAAGGTCACGGAGCCCATTTTTTGCAGAGCCAGCATGCCTTCGACGTGGCTTGCAATCGATTGCAGTGACCGCGCAAGCTGCCCTTCAGGATCGCTCTGGCGCGCTTCCCGCGCTTGCGGCGCCGTCATGCCGGCGGGAATGTAGCCGTTGAGCGGATCGTGGGCCGAGGTCTGGTCGGTCAGGATGTCGGGCACTACGCCGCGTTCGGCCAAGGCGGGCACGATCTCCGCGCAATTTCCCACCAGGCCCACCGACACCGCTTCGTGCTTGCGCACCGCATTCTTCAGGATGCGCAGCGCCTCATCGAGATGGTTCACCATGAAGTCGCAGTAGCCTGACTTCAGCCGCTTCTTGATTCTTTCGGGATCGGCCTCGATGCCCAGAAATGCGGCGCCGGCCATGGTGGCAGCCAGCGGCTGCGCGCCTCCCATGCCTCCCAATCCGCCGCTTACCACCAGCTTGCCCGCGAGGCTGCCGCCAAAGTGGCGGTCGGCGACGGCGCAAAATGTCTCGAAGGTTCCCTGCACGATTCCCTGCGAGCCGATATAGATCCAGGAGCCGGCAGTCATCTGGCCGTACATCATCAAACCCGCGCGCTCCAGCAGGTTGAACTGCTCCCAGTTCGACCAGTGCCCCACCAGATTGGAATTCGCGATCAGGACGCGGGGAGCGTATTCGTGGGTCTTGAAGATGCCGACCGGCTTACCCGATTGCACCAGCAGGGTCTCATCATTCTCGATGGACTGCAGCGAGCGAATGATGGCGTGGTAGGAATTCCAGTTTCGAGCGGCCTTGCCGGTGCCGCCATAGACAACCAGATCCCCGGGACGCTCGGCCACCTCGTCATCGAGGTTGTTCATCAGCATGCGCATAGCAGCTTCCTGCTGCCAGCCTTTGCAGGATAGCCGCGAACCACGCGGAGCTCTTATGTGCAGCGTTTGCGCGCTATCGGACATGCGACCACGATGTTAGTGCCTGTGCGGGCGGGTGGCAAATTGAGGGGTGGGTGCCGGTGCGCTACCAGGAACTGTATGCGGTGCCGTCGGAGCCAACGCCCGGGGCGCCGCTGTGGACGTCGCTGATGCCGGGCTCGGATTGATCGATGCTCAGCAGGATGTCTCCCTGTTCAACTTGCCAGGACGTTCGGGAGTTGGTGAAAGGATCGAGCGGGAGCTGCTTCATGTAGTTCGCCGAAACCAGTTCATCGAGCGACTGCGGGCCGCGCAGCTTGTCCTCGGTAAATTGTTCGATGGATTCACGCATGCTATAGAGGTCTTGTCGCAGCACCGCCTCGCGCGCGCGGACAATGGATTGCTGGTAGTTGGGAACCGCAAACGAGATCAGGATCAGAATGATGCCAATCACGATCATCAACTCAATCAGGGTAAAGCCCGACTGCCGCCGGGAACGGTGGCGCGAGCCAGGAGCTGCGGCGGTGCGCCGAGACCGGAATTTGCGAGGTTTCATCAAGATGAGGCCCGGGGTTACTTCCTTTATTTTACCAGTCAGAATACTTGCTGCCATCGATGGCGGTTCCCTGTGAGGTGGTATGGACATTAAACAGGTTTTGTCCTCCCCACGAATCGCTTTTGGGATCGTCTTCCATACTGAGCTTCCCCCACTCGGCTTTGCCGGTCATGGGATCGACAGGGATGGTTCGCAGGAACCGAACTTTTTTGCCTTGCACGTCCACGCCGTCCACCAGGATTTGCAGATCGGGAGGGTAGCCATTGGTGCCCACCTTGACGCGGAAGGCGTTGCGATCCGCCGCGTCCTTATAGTGGTCGATGGCGTCGCGCATCTCCCATAAATCCCGGCGAAGCTCATGTTCTTTCTCGCGCTTCACCCGCATCCTGGCGATGGGTATCACCGCGCCGGTCAGGATCGTAATAATGGCGATGGCGACGATCAGCTCCAGCAGGGTGAATCCACTTTCGCGTTTCCACCGGGCGGCTCTGAAATTGCGGGCTTCGGTCATAGCTTCCCTACACCGCTGGTAATCTTACCGCCACGGCGAAGGCCGAGGCCGGCAAGTCAGCGGATGCTGACACTCATGGCTGATCCCACGGCGGGCAGGGGCTGCATCGCGCCGTTGCGCGCACCCGGCCGGGTGATCGAAATCTGGGTTTCGCCCTTGGCTTTGGCCATCAAGGTGAGCACGAACACGGTGCCATCACCCTGAATGCCGGCAACGTTGGGAGGGCGCGTGGCGTTGGCCTGCAGCAATCCCGGTGGGTCTTCGCGATGCACCAGCGCCACCGCCTGGCCGTCGCGTGAAAGCAGGTCGCCATTGGCGATGTTCATCAGTTGCAGCAGCTTGGGGTCGTAGCTGATCTGCACCGGCACCGCGCCCAGGTCTTTGGCGCCGGCCACGTTAATCGCCACCGAAAAAATTGAGCCCGCGGCGGCCTGCATGGTGCTGGGTGCGAAGCTTAAGGACACACCCCCAGGTGGCGGAGCGGGAGCCGGCGATTCAGGCGAGGTTGGCGGAGGCGGCGACACCATCACGCCGGGCCCGGCGACAGCCTGTACCGGCGCCATCGCCCCGACCGGAGCCATTCCGTTGACCGCGACCACCGCGGCTACCGGCGCCATGCGGGCGGGGCCGTGGCGCAGGTCTATGGCGTTGCTGGTGCCCACGTCGATGGCGCGATTATTCAACTCGGTAATTTCCTGCCCGCGCACGATGTGAGGAATCAGAACAAACACAATCTCATCGTCGGTCTTTTGCCTTGTCTGGCTGCCAAACAAATGCTTGAGCAGAGGAATCTTGATTAAACCCGGCACCCCGCTGATGCTGGTGGAATCGTTGGTCTCAAAAATTCCGCCCAGCAGGTTCACTTCGCCTTCCTTCAGCCGGATCTCGTGTTCGACCTTGCGCTGGCTGATAATGGGCTGGCTGATGCCGCCGATGTTGGAGGTGCCGGATTGCGACGAGACTTCGAGCGAGACCTTTAATGTAACCTCACGGTTGGAGTGCACGTAAGGAGTGATGTCCATGTTGACGCCGACATCGATAAATTGAAACTGGGTCTGCACGCCGAAGCCCGCGCCCGGCAAGCCCGCGCCCGGCACGCCGCCAAATGACCCGGTAGCGATGGGGATGCGGTCGCCAATCTTCAGCGACGCCTTGATGCCGTCTGAGGCCCTGATCTGCGGGTTCTGCAGCAGAGTGGTGTCAGCGTCAGAGCTCAGAAAATTCAAGCTGGCTTGCGGAATCGTAACCGAAATGTCGCGGTCGGTGAGTGACTTCAAAACATTGAGGCTCAAGTTGCCGGTGGAAGTCGTGGTGGTCGAGCCGGTCGTGGTGCCGGTACCGGTGCCGGTGGTAGTCGAAGTGGTGGTGCCGGTAAAGGGCACGATGCCCGCTGAAACCGAAGTCGGTGGCTGGAAACCCAGGTTGCGCATGCGATCGCGCCGCACCTGCAATACTGCCACGTCCACGATCACCTCGGGTTTGGATTTATCCAGGTCGCCAATCAGTTTTTCGGCCAGCGCCACCTGGTCGGGGGTGGCGCGTATGACGATCGCCCCCTGGGAGGGCACCTGCTGAATCTTGGGCGCTTCCAGCACCGTGCGCAAGGCATTGGCGATGTCCTGCAGGTCGGTAGTCCCGGAAAGGTTCCCCAGGTAGAACGTTTTGACCACGCTTTGTTCCAGTTCTTTGCGTTTGGAAGGGGTGTCGGAGGCCACAAAAATGGTGTTAGGAGTCACGGGGCGCCAGAAGGTCTTGGATTCAATGGCGACGATGTCGAGAGCTTCCTGCAGCGTGACCGAGTTGAGCTGCAAGGGAATACGCCGCGAAGTGTAGTCGGGGTCGAACAAGACGTTGACCCCGGCGAGCTGTCCGATGGTCTGGTAAATCACCTTGCTGTCTTCGGCGATGCGCAGGGTGATGGGCTGGTCAGAGATGGGTGCGAGTTCCACCGGCCCCTCGGCCTGCTCGGCGCGGCGGGTGATGGGGCTTACCGGCAAGCCGGTCGGGCCCAGCGTCGCCGAAGGATTGGCTTGCTGGGCGCTTAATATCCGGCGCACCCGGCGAATTTCCTGCAACGCCATTTCGCTCGATGGATCGATTCTGGCAGCCTCTTCGAACAGCGCCAGGGCCTCGGAGAATTTCCCCGCGTCTCCCAGTATCTGGCCGCGATGAATCTTGGAGGCCGCGGCGAGAAAACGGGTGCGCTCGAAGGACGCCCGGAACCGCAGGTCCGACGGCTTCTGCTGGTAGGCCTGCTTGTAGAACTCGAAGGCCGCTTCATAGTCCTGGCGGGTTTCGGCGGCGCGCCCTTTGGTAAAAAGTGAGCGCGTGCTTTCACCAGCGACACTGATGCTCAGGCAGGCCAGCAGCAGGAGCACTGCCGCCTTCAGCGGGAGCCGCATTGATCTCCTTG
Source organism: Terriglobales bacterium (assembly GCA_038210375.1). GTDB lineage: Bacteria > Acidobacteriota > Terriglobia > Terriglobales > Acidobacteriaceae > JBBQWT01. Next base: position 78,852 of record JBBQWT010000003.1, read on the forward strand.
GATTTCGGGAACGGGAAACTGCGCTAGAGGCCACGGGTCAGGATGTCCAGATTCAATGAGGATATTATTTCTAACCGTCAACTGCGTCGTCGTATGGATGGCCATTTTGCGCTGGGTTTTACCCATCGAAACCTGCGCGATTATAACATCGCGGTTGCCGCGGCCGGGCGTATCCCAGCAGCTTTCGCTGTAAACAACTGGTAAAACAATTACCCGCGGCGGCCGCCCGATCTGGCGCCCCAGGGTTTGGCCGCCCGGTTACCCGGCAGGTACACTGAACTGCACCCGCTGCTCCCATGCCCCGTCAAACATCACACCAGGTACGACCGGAGAAACCCAAGTCTCCACCGCGCGATCCGACCGCGGCGGGGGAGCGCGACGTCGCCAATAACCGCGCGGCATATCACAACTATTTTCTGACCGATAAGTTCGAGAGTGGAATCGTGCTGACCGGCACCGAAGTAAAATCAATTCGCTCCGGCCTGGCAAATCTGAAGGACGCTTATGGTTTGGTCAAGAACGGCGAGTTGTGGCTGCTCAACGCCCATATCGGCCACTACGACCACGGCAATATCTGGAACCATGCGCCCACCCGCACCCGCAAGCTGCTGGTGCACAAGCTTGAGATCAGCAAGCTGCTGGCCAAGACCATGCAAAAGGGCGTGACCATCATTCCCACCCGGCTGTATTTCAAGAACGGCAAGGTGAAGTGTGAGCTGGCGCTGGCCAAGGGCAAGCAGCTTTGGGACAAGCGCGAAACCGAGAAACGCCGTACCGCGGACAAAGAAACCCGTGAAGCCATCGCGCGCAGCCGCAAAAGTTAGCCGCAGCCCCGCATCATGCGGCGGCTGAACCACAGCTATAATTGAAGTTCATACCGCCTGGCCTCACTACGGCAATCAATTTCCCCATCAAAGGTGTAAATCCTGCATGCAAATTGAACTGAAGATCAAGAAATTCGTTGAAGTTGAAACCGATTGCCTGGTGGCGTTTGTGGTGGACACCGGTTCCAAGGATTCCCCGCGGCCTTCAGTCCTCGGCGGCAAGGCCCTGGCGGACCTCAGTGATGAATTGGCCGCGGGCGGTGAGCTTACCGGCAAGCCCATGGAAACGGTGCTGCTTCACCAGCCCGACGGCCTCAAGGCCAAACGCCTGTTGTTCGTGGGCTGCGGAAAAGCCAACAAGCTCGGCGGAGTGGAATTACGCAGACTGGCCGGCGCCGCGGCGCGGTTCCTGCGCGCCCGCTCCATCAAGGATATTGCCTTTGCCCTGCCCGACGAAGGTGAGTGGGAAAACAAGCTGGAGAAAGATAAGTCTAAAGCCCAGGCATCTTCCGGCAGCCGCGCTTCGTTCGCCGGTCTCGACGTGGCGCGCGCCATTGTTGAAGGCGCGTTCGTGGCCGACTTTGATCCCGATGTCTACAAGAGCCATCGCAAAGACCTCAGCCTGCGCAGCCTTACCATCGTGGCGTCCCCGGCGCGCAAGAGCTCGGAAAAATCGCTGGCTTCGACGCTCAATTCGGCGCGCATCATCGGGGAATCGCAGAATTTTACCCGCCAACTGGTAAACGAACCCGGCAACGCGATGACGCCCACGGCGCTCGCGGAGAGCGCCCGCAAGATGGCGGCGGAGTGCGGATTGAAATGCGAAGTCCTCGGACCGAAGGAAATTCAGAAACATAAGATGGGCGCATTCTGGGCGGTGGCCAAGGGATCGGAGGAGCCGCCTGCCTTGATCGTACTGCGCTACGAGCCGTCGGGCGCGCCCTCGAACCCAGTCATAGGGTTAGTGGGCAAGGGAGTGACGTTTGATTCCGGCGGAATTTCCATCAAACCCGCCGACGGCATGGAGAAGATGAAGTACGACATGGCCGGCGCTGCCGCGATGCTGGGCGCCATGCGCGCCATCGCATTGCTCAAACCGAAAGTAAGAGTCACCGCGATCGTTTGTGCCACCGAGAACATGCCCAGCGGCAAAGCCTACAAGCCCGGCGATGTGGAAATCGCGATGTCAGGCAAATCCATCGAGGTCATCAACACCGACGCCGAAGGACGCATGATCCTGGCCGACGGCCTGGCCTATGCCCGGGAACTCGGATGCACCCACCTGGTCGATGCCGCCACCCTCACTGGAGCGTGCGTGGTCGCGCTGGGCATGATCAACGCCGGCATCTTCGCCAACGATGATTCCCTGTACGACCGCTTTCACGAAGCCCAGCAGAGCGCGGGAGAAAAATTCTGGCGCCTGCCGGTCGAAGACGAATACCAGGAGATGATCAAATCCGGCATCGCCGACATCGTCAATTCCGCCGGGCGCTGGGGAGGCGCCATCAGCGCCGCCATGTTCCTCAAAGAGTTCGTCGAAGACACGCCGTGGATTCATCTGGACATCGCGGGCATCGCCTGGATGGAAGAAGCCAAACCCTGGATCGCCAAGGGACCTACGGGGATCGCGGTGCGCAGCCTGGTGCAGTTCGTGCAGGATTTTGCCTAGGGTCTAGTTTATAAGTTTCTTCAGAACGCGATCCATGTCATCGGATTCCGGGCCCGGACACTGAACAGTCCAGCGAGCATAGTGGTTATGCCAACCGTGTTTTTTTATTAGTTCATCGTTGCGAAGTGCTTTGCGAAACTTCTTGGCGGGAATGCCCGCATTCTTGGCCATTTGCTCTGCTGTTTTCGAATGGGGCGTCATAGGGGTAGCTTACTCGCCTTTGATTCGCCAGCTGTACAATTTCCTCATGATACTGACTGCCTAAGCTGAGCCATAACCCGATTTTGCTGAGGTCGATTCGCCTTACATCACTGCCGGTATTTGGATGCCCAAAACGCCTAGCGCCCGGATGAGGACGTCGCGCACCGCGGCGGCTGTGGCTAACAGAAACTTCTTTCTTTCTTCATCCGTTTCATGAAGTATATGGTGCCGATGATAGAAAGTATTGAACATCTGCGCTAATTGAAAAGCGTACTTGGCGACATACGCGGGCTCCGACTGGCGAATGCTTTGCTCCATCACCTGGGTCAGCTTGCCCGCCGTGATCCACAGGTTCCAGATTTCATCGCCGGAATCGCCGTACAGATAGGGCTGCCAATCTCCCCTGAATTGCAAAGCTTCTTCGGCGGTCATGCCGGCCTTGCGAAAGATGTTGCCGGCGCGCACCACGGCGTACTGGCAATAAGGCCCGGTCTCGCCTTCAAAACTCAACGCTTCCTTGAAGTCAAAAGCGATGACCGAATTCCGGGTGAATTTCAGCATGAAGTAGCGCAGTGCCCCCACGGCGATGCGGTGCGTGATCTCGGCGTGTTCGGGTGCGCTTAACTCCGGGTTGCGTCCTCGCACTTCGGCGACCGCCGAATCGAGTAGCTTGTCGATCAGGTCATCGGCTTTGACGCCAAAGCCTTTGCGTCCGGAAACCTCGATGAACGGTCGCAGCTTGTCTTCCTCTGAAATTGGATAGCCCAATTCCAGCGCGCAGCGCGGCGTCAACGCCACCATCTCGTAGGACAAGTGGGTGTAATGCTCGGCCTGGTTGGAGTAACCCATGGCGCGCAGAGCTTCGATCACATTGTTCTGGGGGTCGGCCTGGCGCGAGTCAATCACGTTATAGATTGCAAACACTTCCCCGAAGTGGGGATGCTCGGTTTCGCCCGATTCCGCTGAGACCCAGCAGTCATGTCCCTGGGGATAGCAGTCAGAAGCCTGCCCTGCCGCGTAGTGATAGAACCTGCGATAACCGAAATCGCGGCCCAGCAAGCCGAACTTCCACAGGTGGTACGCGATGTCTTTGCCGACGTAGGTCACGGTGCCGTTGGAGCGCACCAGGATTTTGGCGTCTTCGTCGGGCCCGGCCGCCTCGGGAACGAGGTCGGTAGTGGTTGCATCGTCCGGGGCCCGCCGCGGATCGCGGGCGCGCTTCATCACCCAGCATCCTTTATTCTTCCCTTCATTCTCGAAATAGACCACGCCCTTTTCTTTCAGCAAAGCGAACGCGGCGTCCCAAAAATGGAGATGAAGGATTTCACTTTCGCGGGGCAGGAAGTCGTAGACAATTTCCAACCTCTGCATGGTCTCCAGGTGGCGGCGCAGAACAGCCGTGGACACCATCTCCGCGATCTCCGCGGTCTCGTTGTTCCCGGCTTCGATGGCATGTAACGAGTCGAAGCGCGTGGCCTTGTTCGCCGGGTCGAGACCGTACCATTCCGAAATCGAGGCGTACAAGTCCCAGCAATAGCGGTCGAAGTTTTGCGGATCGCCGGCAATCAGCGCCGCCACCTGGTCTTTCGATTTTTTCCGCAGGTGGATGAAGCCCACCACGACATCGGCGACCTGCACCCCGGTGTTGTCGATGTAGTTCTGCACGTCCACGTCCCGGCCTCCGGCGCGCAGCAACCGCACCAGGGTATCGCCCAGGATGGCATTGCGCAGGTGGCCAATGTGCGCGGCCTTGTTGGGATTGATGCTGGTGTGTTCCACCAGAATCTTTCGCGGGTGGTCGGCCCTGGAGCCATCGCTGACGATGCTTCCTTCCGCTTGCGAAGCGCCAGTATCGGGATCGCTGGGGGCTGAGGTTCTGGCGAGGATCAGGTTCACCGCGTTGACGCGATCCAGCCGGGCGTTGATGAAGCCCGCGCCCGCTACCTCCAATTTCTCGAATAATGGCGGCAGGCCGGCGCCATCCACAATTTCCTGGGCGATGACGCGTGGAGACTTTCGCAGTTTTTTGGCCAGCTCGAAGCTGAGGGGTATTGCGTATTCGCCGAACTTCACCGACGGGGGTTCTGAGACGGGGAAATTTGCCAGCTCCAGGCCATACTGGCGACTGAGGAACTTGGAAATATAGCCGACGAGAGTGGCCTGACCGAGAGCGTACAAGAGTAGGATTTTTCCGCGTAAGTCGCTGATTAAGAAAGCGATTATAACAAAGTCCAGAAGGCATGCGGGTTTGACGCAAAGGCTGCCCCTTCCCTATGATGAAGGTTCCGCCAACCAATAGAAACCCAACACGGCCACGCGCAGCACGCCTGATATGAGCAACCCAGAAAAGTTTTACATCACCACCCCGATCTATTATGTGAACGCCCGCCCTCACATCGGGCACGCTTACACCACAATCGTGTGCGACGCGGTGGCGCGGCGCAAGCGCACGCTTGGCATTGACACTTTTTTCCTTACCGGCACCGACGAGCACGGACAAAAGATCGAGCGTTCAGCCACCGCCGCGGGCAAGACCTTCCAGCAATTTACCGACGAAGTATCAGCGGAATTTCGCGGCCTGTGGGACCGCATGGGCATCACTTACGACGGATTCATCCGCACCACCGACGAGCACCACCAGCGCGGAGTGCAGGAAATTTTCAAGTGCATCAAGGAAAACGGATTTATTTACAAAGGGACTTACACCGGCCAGTACTGCGTTTATGACGAGCTCTACGTCAACGAAGGCGGCCCCGGCACTCCGTGTCCCGATTGCGGGCGTCCCACCGAAACCCTCAGCGAAGACAACTATTTTTTCAAGCTTTCGGCGTTTGCCGACAGGCTGCTGAAGTTTTACGAGGAGAACCCTGGTTTCATTCGTCCCGAAGCGCGGCGCAACGAGGTCATCTCCTTCGTCAAAACCGGATTGCGCGACCTTTCCATCAGCCGCACTTCGCTGAAGTGGGGCATCCCGGTGCCGGACGATCCGGAGCATCTCTTGTACGTCTGGTTTGACGCGGTTTGTAATTACGCCACGGCGGTGGGCTTCGGCTCATCCGACCCGGCCGAAAAGTCGCGCTTCCAGCACTACTGGCCCGCCGACGTGCATGTCATCGGGAAAGAGATTGTTCGTTTTCACGCGGTGTACTGGCCGGCATTTCTGATGGCTGCCGGCTTGCCGACGCCGCTATCGATCCAGGTGCATGGCTGGCTATTGTTTGAGGAAGACAAGATCTCGAAATCCCGCGGCAACATCGTGCGCGCCGAAACCATCATCGACGCCCTGGGCATCGATGCCCTGCGCTACTTCCTGCTGCGTGAGGTGGTGTTCGGCCAGGATGGCTCTTTCAGCTTCGATGCCCTGGTTACCCGCTACAACGCCGACCTGGCGAATGGCCTGGGCAACGTGGCCAGCCGCACCCTGGCGATGGTCTCGCGTTATTTTGGCGGGGAAATTCCGGCGCCTTCGGCCAATGCCGCGCATGCCGCCGCCACCGAGGCGGTGATCGTCGCGGCCGGCGAAGTCATTCGCAGTTACGGACCGCTCTTTGACCAGTATCAGTTCTCGCGCGCGCTCGAATTGGTTTGGACCCTGATCAGCGGGGTCAACAAGTACCTGGTTGAAACCGCGCCCTGGAGCCTGGCGGACGACCCAAACCCGGCCACCCGCGAGACCCTGGCGACCATCCTCTACACTGCGGCGGAAGCGTTGCGGGTGGCCACCGCCTTGCTGTATCCCATCATCCCCGATTCCGCGGCCCGAATCTGGTTACAGTTGGGACTGGGCGACATCCGGCAGTTCCCCCTCGCCGGGCTGCAATGGGGACAACTCCCTGCCGGAACCAGGCTGGGCCAACTCGAAGGAGTATTTCCAAGGGCGGACAAATTTATGACCGAAAACATGAAGCAAGCTGAAGAGAAGAACGCCGCCACCGCAGCAACGGCTGCGCCGAATGCTGCGCCGGTAAACCCGGCAGCAGCCGAATCAGTGGCGGCCGCGGCCCCGGCTTCGCCGGTAACTGGTGAAGCGAAAACGTCCGACCCGTCGCAGGCCCCACCCGCGGGCACGGCCGCCGTTCCCGCCACCGAAGGCACAGCCAGGATCACCATCGATGACTTCACGAAAATTGAGTTGCGGGTGGGACTGGTTAAGAGCGCTGAAAAAGTGAAGAACGCCGACAAGCTACTGCGCCTTGAGGTGGATATCGGAACCGAAGTCCGGCAGATCGTGGCTGGGATTGCCGAAGCTTACGCCCCGGAAACGCTGGTGGGCCGCAAGGTGGTGATTGTCGCCAACCTGGCGCCGCGCAAACTTCGCGGCATCGAATCCAACGGCATGATCGTCGCCGCCAGCATCGGCGAAAAGGGCCTGCCGGTGCTCGCCGGCTTTCTCGAAGATGTGCCCATCGGGGCCCGCCTTAAATAGTGATTCAAGTTTCCGAGGGCGCTGACCTTGTACATTGATTCCCACTGTCACCTTGACGGGCCGCAATTCGACGGCGATCGCGGCGAGGCAATCGCGCGCGCTCGCGCCGCCGGAGTGGGAACCATCGTCACCATCGGCTCGGGCACCGGGCCCGGCTCGCTTGATTGCGCGGTGCGCGTCGCCGAGCAACATCATGATATCTACGCGACTGTGGGCATCCATCCTCACGAAGCCGGCCGCGCTCGGGAATCGGATTACGAAGAACTGGTGGCGTTGGCGAGCAATGCTAAAGTGATTGGCTGGGGCGAAATTGGCCTCGACTACCACTATGAGCATTCATCGCGCGAGGTGCAGCAGGAAGTTTTCGTACGCCAGATGGCCCTGGCCCGCGGCGCTGGATTGCCCATCATCATCCACTGCAGGCCGTCAGCCGGCAGCGACGATGCCTGGCTGGATTGCCTGGCTTTAATCCGCCAGCATTGGACGGGAACGCCCGGCGAACTCAAGAGTGGTTCAACGGGCCGGGGCATTCTGCATTGCTTTACCGGCAACCAGGCCCAGGCTGACGCCGCGCTGGAGATTGGTTTCATGATCTCTTTTTCCGGCGTCATCACGTTTCCCAAGTCCACCGAACTGCGCGAGGTGGTAAAGAACGTGCCGCTGGACCGCATGCTCATTGAAACCGACTCGCCCTACCTCGCACCCACGCCGCATCGCGGCAAGCGCAACGAGCCTGCGTTCGTAACCACGGTAGCTCGGAAAGTGGGAGAGGTGCATGGCGTTTCCGCCGAGGAAATCGGCAGGCAGACCACTGCCAATTTTCACGGCTTCTTTGGCGCCCTGCTGCTGCGAAATCAGAGGCCGGCGGCGGAAAAACCGGCTTAGCAGCGGCCGCGGTGCATCTCAACGCTGAAAGAGTTAAGCTAACAACAGCGGGGCAGCACCCGCAGCCACCGAAATTTGAACCCGGAAGAAGAACATGCCAGAAAATACGTTTGATATTGTTAGCAAGGTTGACCACCAGGAAGTCGCCAACGCGATTCAAAACGCCTTGAAGGAAGTGCATACGCGCTTTGACCTCAAGGATTCCAAGTCGAACATCATCGCCGAAGAAAAAGACGTGATCGTGCTTACCTCGGTGGATGAATACAAGCTCAAGGCGGTCAACGACGTTTTTCAATCGAAGCTGGTAAAACGGCAGATCCCATTGAAGGCCCTCTCCTACGGCACCATCGAATCGGCGGCGGGAGCGACGGTGCGCCAGAAAATCACCATGCAGCAGGGCATTCCCATCGAGAAAGCCAAAGAAATCAGCAAGTTCATCAAGGAATCAAAGAAGAAAGTGCAGGCATCGATTCAGGGAGACCTGTTGCGGGTGAGCAGCAAGGACCGCGATTCGCTGCAGGAAGTCATGGCGCTGCTGCGCGCCCACGATTTCGGAATCGATGTGCAGTTTACGAATTTCCGGACCAACTAGCCGCCCTGCCTCATTTTGCAGGATCAAGATTTTCAGCGCCGGGACTCGCAGAGCCGGCGCTTCCAGTAGCCAGGAAAGTTTGCGTGATGCCACTGATCAGCCCCGCCGCCAGCACCGTCGCGCAAGTGTTTGACCTGCTGCGCGACGATCTGAACGCCATCGAAGCGGAGTTCGGCAAAGACACCGTCTCCGGCGTGAAGGTCATCACCGATATTGGCGAGTACCTGCGCGGCGGCGGCGGCAAGCGCATTCGTCCCGCGCTGGTTTTGCTGGGAGCGCGCATGCTGGGCTATCGCGGAGCTCCGGCCATCCACCTGGGCGCGGTGGTGGAAATCATTCATACCGCCACCCTGGTGCACGACGACATCATCGACGAGGCCAGCACCCGCCGCGGACGCCCTTCCGCCAATACCCGGTGGAACAATTCCGAGTGTGTCCTGGCCGGGGACTGGCTTTACATGCAGGGCTTCAAGATTGCGGTGCAGGAGAGAAATTTTCACATCCTCGATCTGCTGATCGATCTCACCCAGCAGATGGTGGAAGGCGAACTGTTGCAGGACGAGACCCTGGGACGCCTGATCAGCGAGCAGGAGTACTTCGATTTAATCGATCGCAAGACCGCCTGCCTTTTTTCCGTCTGCATGCGGTTAGGCGCCATCCTGGGCCAGGCATCGCCGCAGCAAGAGCAAAATCTTGGCGCCTACGGACGCAATTTAGGCTTGGCATTTCAAATCGTGGATGACGTGCTCGATCTCACCGCTTCGGAAGAAGTGCTGGGCAAGCCCGCGGCCAGCGACCTGCGCGAGGGCAAAGTGACGATGGCAGTGGTGCACGCGTTGCAGCGCTGCACTGCGCAGGAAAAACAACTCATCGAGACCGTGCTGCGCGAGCGTAGGTTCGACAGCGTCTCCCACGAGCAGATACTGGAGCTGCTGATGCGCTACGGTTCCATCGAAGCTGCCTACAGCGCGGCCAGCAGCCATGCCCAGGCCGCGCTCGACGCCATCGCCGGCTTTCCCGACTCTGAAATCAAACGCGCGCTGCTGGCCATGCCTGACTTCGTAGTTGAGCGCGAAAAATAACGCCACGATCCGCCACCGCCAAACCCATCCTGATCCAAGAACAGAAAGGCGCCATGTCTTCCGCCAACGAAGTTGAAATCAAGTTCTGGGTCTCTGATCCGCAGGAATTGGCCAAACAGGCCCGGGCGGCGCACTTCCGGCTGGTCACCAAGGCTACTCACGAGACCAATACCCTGTACGATTTGCCGGGTAGCCCGCTGCGCCGCCGGGGCCAAGTCCTGCGGTTGCGCCGCTACGGCACTCGATGGCTGCTGACGCACAAGGCGAAGGCGGTTTCAGGGCGCCACAAAAGCAGGGTCGAAACTCAGACTCCGGTGGCAGATGGCGCCGCCATGCACGCCATCCTGGTCGGGCTGGGCTTCAAGCCGGCATTCCACTATGAAAAATTTCGCAGCGAGTGGACTGACGGCAAGGGCCACCTGGTCATCGATCGCACCCCGGTGGGCAATCTCGCTGAGCTGGAGGGGCCTCCGGCCTGGATCGATCGCACTGCTAAGGTTCTGGGGATTGGCCGGAAGGATTACGTCACTAAATCTTATTCGGAAGTTTTCAGCGATTGGAAAAAGGAAGCCCGAAGCCGGGCGCCTGACATGACGTTCGAAGATGTGCGCAAACATCCGGGCAAGAAGAAAAAAACCTAGCCGCCCACGCCACAACACTTCTTATATTTTCTGCCGGAACCGCAAGGACAGGGATCGTTGCGGCCAACCTTATTGCCGCTGCGCACCACCTGCTGCACGTTCAATACCTCGCTGGCGCCGGCCATGCGCGCCTGCTCGAGCTCGCGGCGCTTTTTGCGCTGGAACTCCTCTTCCATATCGTCGAGCGATGTGGAGCGCTTGCCATTTCGCGCGGGTGGAGCGGGGGCTTCCAGGCCCAGTGCGGGATGATCTCCATTAGCCGGCTGCATGGGCGCCACCGAGCCATCCGAGGCGCGCTCAAAAATCTGCAGGTGATACAGGTAGCGGACCGCGTCTTCCTGGAACCGCTTCATCATGTCCTCGAACATTTCGAAGGATTCCTTCTTATATTCGATCAGGGGATCGTGCTGCCCGTAGCCGCGCAGGCCGATTCCCTCTTTGAGATGGTCCATGTTCAGAAGATGGTCTTTCCACAACTGGTCCAGCACGCTGAGCATGATCATGCGCTCGTGATAGCGCATGGCTTCGGTTCCCAGCATTTTTTCTTTGGCGCCATAGAGCCCGCTTAGTTTCTCGAAGAGCGCGTCTCCCAGTTCCTGGCGGTTCAAGCTCTCCGGCTTGAAGCCTTCCGCTTCAAGGTCAAGGCCGTAGCGTTCCAGCAATTGCTTTCGCATCGCCGCCAGGTCCCAGCGATCGACGTGAAGGTTGGCGGGCGCGGTCGCATCCAGCACCTCGCTCAAGCCGCCGGCCACGTAGTCTTCGAGAATCAAGTCTTTCTGGTCGAGGCCTTCGAGCAGCTGCCGGCGCAATCCGTACACCGCCTGGCGCTGCTTGTTCATCACGTCGTCATATTCCAGCACATGCTTGCGGGCTTCAAAGTTCTGCGATTCCACCGCCTTCTGCGCGGCCTCGATGCGGCGCGAGATCAACCCCGATTCAATGGGGACGCCTTCTTCCATTCCCAGGCGTTGCAGCAGCGTCGAAACCCACTCTTTGGCGAAGATGCGCATCAAGTCGTCTTCGAGCGAAAGATAGAAGCGCGAGGAGCCTGGGTCGCCCTGGCGGCCGGCGCGGCCGCGAAGCTGGTTGTCGATGCGGCGCGACTCGTGACGCTCGGTGCCCAGGATGTGCAGCCCGCCCAGTTTCACCACCAGCTCATGCTCGGAATCGGTGCCGATCTTGTGCCGGGCAAGTATCTCTTCCCACTCCGGGGTGCCTACCTCGTACTCGCTGCCGTTGTAATAGAAGCGGGTGAGCGACGGATCGTCGGTGCTGGGATCGATTTCTCCCTCGGCGGAATAGAGCAGCTGCGCCAGGCCTTTCTTCACCACTTCCTGTTTGGCGAGGAAGTCAGGATTGCCGCCCAGCACGATGTCGGTGCCGCGGCCCGCCATGTTCGTGGCGATGGTGACCGCGTTGTGGCGCCCCGCCTGGGCAACGATTTCCGCTTCGCGCTCGTGAAACTTGGCGTTCAACACCACGTGCTTGATGGCTTTCTTCTTCAGCAGCTCCGATATCTGCTCTGACTTTTCGATGGACGTAGTGCCCACCAGCACCGGCCTGCCGGTGGCATGGATCTCCTGGATGCCGTCGGCGACCGCGAAATATTTTTCCTTCACCGTGCGATACACGACGTCGGGGTTCTCCTGCCGCCTCATCTCCTGGTTGGTGGGAATCACCAGCACTTCGAGCTTGTAAATCTTGTCGAACTCCGAAGCTTCGGTTTCGGCCGTACCGGTCATGCCCGCCAGCTTGTTGAACATGCGGAAGTAGTTCTGGAAGGTGATGGTCGCGAGGGTCTGGTTTTCGCGCTCGATCTTTACGTTCTCGCGGGCTTCAATGGCCTGGTGCAGCCCGTCGGACCAGCGCCGGCCAGGCATCAGTCGCCCGGTGAACTCATCGACGATGATGACCTCGCCATCCTTGACCACGTAGTCCACGTCACGGCGGTACAGCGAGTGGGCCTTGATGGCGGTATCAACGTGGTGCTTGAGGTCCCAATTCTCAGGGTCGGCGATGTTGCCGATGCCCAGCAGCTTCTCGACTTTTTCCCAGCCCTCATCGGTCACGGTGATGGTCTTATGTTTTTCATCGACCACGTAATCGCCGGTCAGGGTCTTCTCTTCTCCGTGCTCGATTTCTTCACCCAGTTCCAGCCGGGGGATGATCTTGTTCACCCGCGCATACTTGTCGGTGGATTCTTCGCTGGCGCCGCTGATGATCAGCGGGGTGCGGGCTTCGTCGATCAGGATGGAATCGACTTCATCGACGATGGCGAAGTGGTGGCCGCGCTGCACACATTCCGACATGTCGAACTTCATGTTGTCGCGAAGGTAGTCGAAGCCGTATTCGTTGTTGGTGCCGTAGGTGACATCGGCGGCATAGGCTTCGCGGCGCTGCACGTCTGATAGATCGTGCACGATGACTCCAACCGTCAACCCCAGGAAGGTGTAAATCTTGCCCATCCATTCCGAGTCGCGCTTGGCCAGATAGTCGTTGACGGTCACCACGTGCACGCCGAGGCCGGCCAGGGCGTTGAGATAGACGGGGCCGGTGGCCACCAGGGTCTTGCCTTCACCGGTTTTCATCTCGGCGATTTTGCCTTGATGCAAAACCATTCCGCCGATAAGCTGCACGTCGAAATGACGCATGCCCACTACCCGCCGGCTGGCCTCGCGCACTACCGCAAACGCTTCGGGCAGCACCTCGTCGAGCACCTCCTGCAGGGCGGCGTGGCGCTCCTTTTTTCGCGCATCCTCGCGCACCGTGGATGAGATCGAGTCCGAAATCTCATCGCCGGAATCGGGAAGTTCCTGGGCGGGCGCCACGCCGGCGTCAAATTCCTGCATGCGCAGCCGGATTCGCTCGCGAAAATCGGCGGTTTTGGCGCGCAGCTCGGCGTCAGACAGCTTCGTCATGGCCGGTTCCAGCGCATTAATCTGCTGCACGCGCGGCATGATCCGCTTCACTTCACGTTCGTTCTTGGTGCCAAAAACCTTGGCTAAAGCGCTTCCTATCAATGGGTCATCCTGAAGGAGTTGGACTTCGCGATGGCGGCCCGTCCCGTGGAAGGGGGGCCAATCTAAAGCGTACCATATTGGATGCGCACGCCCGCCAAACGAAGCAGATGGCCGCGATCGAGACGCAGGGGTGGGATACAGTGCCGTTCGGTCAACGGTATGCATCTAATACTAAGGAACGAGGAGGCATTTATATGAAAAAGCCCAAGGCTATCTTAGCGTTGATCTTAACCGCAGGCATCGGGAGCTCGATGGCGCAGATGGAAAACGAAACCAAACGCCAGGATCCGATGCCCAACATGAAAACCACGGTTCCCGCGCCCGAACAGGAAAAGAAGGATACGAACCGCGAGAGTGAAACTCCCAGGAAAAAAGCTCACAAGCGTCACAAGAAATCGAAGCATAAGGCAAAAAAGAGCGAGAAGGCCGAGGCTGTGGAACACGAAATGAACCCCGGCGTATAGGCCGCTGATCAGGAATTAAAAGGCCCGGTCAGTCGACCGGGCCTTTTTGCATTTGTCGCCGCTCAGTCGGTAATTTGAAAACGAACTTCAAACTCCCGAATTTGATGTAACGCTTTATTCTAGCCGTTTTAAAAGACGCTATTACCCTCTAATTGCCCAAAATAGTGAGAGACTTTATGGAACCCGCTACTCCCAGGTGGTCCCATTCAGGGCCGTTGCCAGTTGCGCAGTCGTGTAGTCTTGGCAAGGCTTGTACGTGGCGATTAATTTTGAGAGGTCAAGGTATCGAAGACCTCTGATGCCACCCGCTGACATCTTTCTGGCGTCAGTCGGAGTGAAGGAGTCCATCAAATAGTAGCGGGTTGGGTTGTTCTTGAGGTCGTAATAGGGAGTTGCGTTCACAGTACTTTTGATTCGTTCCTTATGATCTCTCGTAAGCTTGCCAGATTCTTCGGTGAAGCTCACCTTTTCGCCGTTCCATGACGCAACAGCGATGGCCTGGACCATGCCGACATTTGCGACAGTTTTCCGTTTGTAAATGCCAAAAAACCGAAAGTTCCGTTTGCACGGCCTTGACGGAGGCTCGTAATACAGGCCGAAACGGACATTCTCGGCAATCGAAGCGCCGCATGGGACAACAACTAGCAACTGGTTTCGTTCTTCCAGCAGTTCTTCATCGGCAAGATATGCCTCGTAGTCCTCGACGATGGGCGATAGCTCGTGTGCCAAATCATCGCATTCTGCTCTAAGCGCATCGACCACCTGAGAAAACGTCACCGCAGCGAAAGTGATGCCATGCGAAGCTGCTTCCGCGGACAGCGTTTTTCGGCCGGATTCCGCAATCGGCTCCTTGGTCAAACCGATCAGAACGGTCCCCTCGCTTCGAAGGGGTCCGCCTTGGTGTTCGCCAATGCTTTCGAGATGACGACGGATTTGACCGGAATCAAGGTTCCCGCCTCGTTTGGTTTCGACAAATATACGAAGCGATTCTTGAAAAATTAGTGCATCAGGGACGCTAGCGCTGCCGGTGATTTGTTGACTAAAAATGAGGCCGATCGACAATTGTGCCGTGTCAAGCAACGACGCTAAGACGCGTTCGATCTTGAACGGTGAAGACTGATAAAAGTAACGGAGCACCAGCAACGTGTTGTTCGTCGCGTGATTCTCTCGTTGTGAGAAGCGCTGAAAGTAAGATACGCGGGACAAAAGTTCCCCCTATGCGCGGTTGATGGTGGCCAACACTGATTTAGCTTACTACATCACGCGTGCTGTGAGCGATCCCGTAACCCTTCTCGTCGTAGGTCTAAATCCAACCGTCGTTCCGAACGCTAAAGGTAGTGGAAGTGTAGCCCTTCAGTCCGTCTGAGGGTGGCCCACACGATTAATCGAGGGACGCGCCCCGGCGTCGGATAGCTAGGGACGATGGATATGCACAAGCAGGCTATCAAGACATTCCGGGATCTGACTGTCCCATTCACTCCAGTCGTGCCCCCCTGGTTTTGTGTGGAATTCGTGGGCGTAGCGGTACACCTTTAATAACGCGACGAATCTCCGAATTGGAGTCTGGAGAGGTTCCTGGTCTCCTGCAGTGATGTAGAGATACGGTGTGTTTGCTGTTCAGAAGTTTTGACCAGGATGAAAGGGTCGCTGTGCGTGCGCGTTTCGCTTCCGGAGGGCCCGAAGATTTTGCGAAAACGCATACTCTGCGACCACCGGCTCCAACTAAAGTGGCGGCTGGGAACATCGATTGCAGGGCTGATCGCGCCCGCAAAAGCGAACAGGTCGGGACGAGTGAAGGCTAGTTTGACGGCAGTAAAGCCACCCATCGAAACGCCCACCACGGCACGATTCTCCCGACCGGACTGAACCGGAAAGCGAGACTCGACGTCAGCCAGCACGTCGTGAACGAAGTAGTCTTCGTACCTGTCTTTGGCGGCTAGCGTAGCGTTCATGTAGTACGAACAGTCGCCATCCACCGTAACCAGGATGAGGCCCTTGACAGCATAGGCACCCACGTCCGAGTCGCTCGTCCAGTCTCTAAAACTGCCGCCACAGCCGTGCAGCAGATAAACAATCGGAAATCTCTTGCCTCCGGCGCTGTCCTTCGGCATATAGACCGCATACGTCATGTTGCGGTCGAGAGCCGATGAGTAGAAGCTCACGTCGTTGCTTGCGACTCCTGGGAAACTGCGCGGACGAGCGGCCTCCGCGACCTGCTCGCGATGACAACCCGTAAACATGGCGAGCCCTGCAAGGGCAGCACATGCGAAACTGAGAACCGCTTTCATTGCGACACCGATTTTCTGATTGAGACCGACCGGGCACCCCGCTCGGTTAGGGTGCCCCGATCGATGGGTGCTTGGAGTTCTACTAAAAAGATGAAATAACTACAGTTGATATGGCGCGCGAAGGCCGGCTCAGGGCCGAATCGCAACCATGACCACACCGTGCGACGGCACCTGCGCCGAATATTCGGCTTTAAACTTCCCCAGATCCTTGTGGGCCCACAAATCGCGAACCTGTGCGCTCAGGCTAGCGGGATATCCCAGGTCCTGCCAGCTCACCTTGATGGTAGCCGGCGCTTTGCCGCGATTAAAAAGGACAACGGCGCGATCTCCCCCGGCCAATGTTCTGGCCCAAACTTCGGAGTCGCCCTGTTTTGCCACACGGCTTCCCTGCTTGCCCAGCGGATCCTGGTCCACGGCGATCACATCGTGGTTGGTGAGAATTTCCTTGATTGACGCGGACATGGTGCGCACGTCGTTGCCCGCGATGAGCGGCGCCGCCAGGATTGCCCACAGGCTGAAATGGGCGCGGTATTCGGGGTCGGTCATTCCCCCATTGCCTACTTCCAGCATGTCGGGATCGTTCCAGTGACCGGGGCCGGCAAATGATTCCAGGCCATTCTGCTGGTCGAGGATGTTCACCAGGCCCAGGCCGCCCCAATCCAGTCTTACTTCCCACTTGTCCTGGATGTCTCCGCCCGAGCGCCAGAGGTTTCCGACGTCGCTCGCCCACAGCCACGGCTTGCTGCTGCCCCATTCGCAAATGCTGAACACGATCGGACGCTCCGCCAACTGCAAAGCATCGCGCATGATGGAGTACGACGACGCCGAATCCTGCGTCCCATGGTCGCACCAGTCGTATTTGAGGTAATCCACACCCCAGGCAGCGTACTGGCGCGCGTCCTGAAATTCATAGCCGCGGCTGCCGGGACGTTTCTGGCAAGTCTTGGTGCCGGCGTCGGAATAGATTCCCAGTTTCAATCCGCGGTCGTGCACGTAATCGGCCAGCGCCTTCATGCCCGCCGGGAATCGCTGCGGATCGGCCTGGATGTTGCCTTCCTTATCTCGCGCAACCTGCCAGCAGTCATCGATCACTACGTATTGGTAGCCCGCGTCTTTCATGCCGGAGCTGACCATGGCGTCGGCGGTCTTGCGAATGAGATCTTCGCTGACGTTGCAGGCAAATTTGTTCCAACTGTTCCAGCCCATGGGCGGAGTGCGGGCGAGGCCGTTGTCGAGCGCTGCCGCGGGCAGCGCGCACCACGCAAGCAGCACCGCCGCAATCGCAAATCTGAAACTACGGGTGAATGGGAAACTGTTCACGGAAGCACCTCGCATCACTGGCCAATCGATCCAGTCCGATGAGCGGAGCAGCAGGCCAAAGGGAGTTATACCAGAGCGGATCGCGAAAAAATTAAGCGGGAACTTCCGCGGGAAGCGGTTTTTTGGGCGTGTCATCTTTGGCGGTCAGGGAGCGGATCACGATATAGAGGATGGGAATCAGGAAAAGGTTGACGAACGTCGAAACGATCATGCCGCCGAAAACCGTGGTTCCCACCGAATGGCGGCTGGCTTGGCCCGCTCCGGAGGCCAGCACCAGCGGCAGGACTCCCAGAATGAATGCCAGCGACGTCATCAGAATAGGGCGCAGCCGGATGCGGGCGGATTCAATCGCGGCCTCGCGAATGGTCATCCCTCGGGCGCGAAGTTGCTCGGCGAACTCCACGATCAGAATGGCGTTCTTGCTGGAAAGGCCGATGAGCATCACCAGCCCAATCTGGCAGTAGATATCATTTTCGAGGCCGCGCAGGCTCTGTGCTCCCAGCGCGCCGAGCAGCGCCATGGGCACCGCCAGCAGGATGATAAATGGCAAAACAAAGCTTTCGTACTGCGCCGACAGGGTTAGATAAACCACCAGCGCCCCCAGGCCGAAGAGCAGCAGGCTCTTGCCGCCCGACTCGATTTCTTCCTGGGTGAGTCCCGTCCAGTCGTAAGTGACGCCGCGGGGCAGCGCGGTCTTCGATAAATCCTGCATGGCGGCGATGGCGTCGCCCGAGCTTCGACCCGGCGCGGGGGCGCCATTGATGGTTGCGGACCGGAACAAGTTGTAATGGCTGATGACCTGCGGAGTAATTCCCGGACGGATGGTCACGAGATTTTCCAGGGGCATCATGACGCCGCCGGTGGAACGCACGTAAAACTGGGAAATATCCCGCACCTTGGAACGAAAGTTCTGGTCAGCCTGCACGTACACCCGGTAGGAACGGTTGTTGAAATCGAAATCGTTGACATACTGCGCGCCCATGTAAATCTGCAGAGCATCGGTGACTTGAGCCAGTGAAACCCCCAGGTTTTTCGCGCGGTCGCGATCGATGGTGACCACGATCTGTGGATCGCGCGCGCTATAGCTGGAAAACAAGCCGCGCAGCTCGGGACGGGCGTTGCCCTTGGCCAAGAACTGCTGGGTGATGCGGTCAAGGTCTTCGAGGCTGTTACCGCCCTGGTCCTGAAGTACATACTCAAATCCTCCAAAACTTCCCACGCCTTGAATGGGCGGAGGCGGAAACGGGATCACCAGCGCTCCGGAAATCGACATGAGCCCGCCGCGAACGCGGTTGATCACCGCCTGCATGGAGTGCTGGTCGCCTTTGCGCTCGCCCAGCGGCGTCAGCGTGGAAAAAATCAGGGCGCGGTTGGGCGCGCTGCCGGAAAAACTGAAGCCGGTGATGGCAAAAATCCCGTGGATTTCCGGGGCCTTTTGCATCTCCTTTTCCACCTGGATGGTGATGTTGCGGGTGTAATCGAGTGAGGCGCCGGCCGGGGCCTGCACCAGGGTAATGAAATATCCCACATCCTCGTTGGGGACGAACCCCTTGGGCACCCGCCCATAAAGAAAAAAGGTCACCGCCAGCGCGACAGCAAATAGCAGGACCGCGACAAACTTGAAGTTGGCGGCGCGGGAAAGCGCCGCGACAAATCCTCGGGTTCCGCCGTCGATGACGCGGTTCACCGCTCCGAAGAAACGGCCGTGGCGCTTTTCCTGCTGCCTTAAGAGTAATGCGGAAAGCGCGGGCGTCAGGGTGAGGGCGTTGAAAGCGGAAATGCTGACGGAAAAGGCAATGGTCAAAGCAAACTGGCGGTACATGATTCCGGTGGTGCCGGGAAATAAAGAGACCGGCAGAAAGACCGCCACCAGCACCAGGGAGGTCGCGATCACCGCTCCCGCCACTTCTTTCATGGCCGCCGACGCCGCCACGTGCGGTTCCGTTTTCTGTTCTTCCAGGTGGCGCTCGATGTTTTCGATGACCACGATGGCGTCATCCACCACCAATCCCGTGGCCAGCGTGATGCCAAACAACGTCAGGGTATTGATGGAAAAACCCAGCAGCTTGACGAACGCGAACGTTCCCACCAGCGATACCGGAATGGCCAGCGCCGGAATCAGGGTGCTGCGCCAGCTCTGCAGGAAGAGAAACATCACCCCCACCACCAGCAGAATGGCGATGCCCAGCGTGGTCACGACGTCGTTGATGGAGTCATGCACTACCGTGGTGGTGTCGAAAGCAATGTCGTACTTCAGCCCCGGCGGGAAGGTCCTGGAAAGGCGTATGAGCTCTTCCCGGGCCAATCGGTTTACCTCGATGGCGTTCGATCCGGGCAACTGGAAGATTCCCAAACCCACGGCTTCGTGGCCGCTAAACCTTAAAGTGCTGTTATAACTTTCCGCGCCAAGCTCTGCTCTGCCAACGTCTTTGAGCTGGACGATCGATCCGCTGGTTCCGGTCTTGAGCACGATTCGTTCAAACTCTTTGGCATCGGTCAGGCGGCCAATGGCACGTACGCTGATCTGGAAAGTCTGGCCATTGGGAGCCGGAGGCTGGCCAATCTGGCCGGCTGCAACCTGCACGTTCTGCTCACGCAATGCCGCCCCGACGTCGGCGGCCGTCAGTTGATGGCTGGCCATTTTTTCGGGGTCGAGCCACACCCGCATGGCGTACTTGCGCTCACCGAAGATCACCACGTTGCCCACACCTTTTACGCGCTTCAGTGCGTCCTTCAGGTAGCGGTCGATATAGTTGCTGATGAAGAGGCTGTTGTAGGCCGGGTCCTCGGAGTAAAGGCCGGCGCCGAACACGATTCCGCTGGCCGCCTTGTTCACGATGATGCCGGTGGTCTTTACCTCGTTGGGAAGGCGTCCCTGGGCGGCTGAAACCCGGTTCTGCACATCGATGGCGGCCTGATCGACGTTGCGCGAAATATCGAAGGTAGCGGTGATCGAGCTGGTGCCGTCGTTCCCGCTGCTGGAGGAGAGATATTTCATGCCCTCCACTCCATTGATCTCCTGCTCCAATGGAATGGTGACCGCCGATTCCACCACCTCGGCGCTGGCGCCGTTATATCCGCTGGTTACGGTGACCTGGGGAGGCGCAAGATCGGGAAATTGGGCGATGGGCAGCGACGGAATGGATACCGCCCCCGCCAGGATGATCAGCAGCGCGCACACCGTTGCAAAAATCGGGCGGTTGATAAAGAAATCTACGAACAAATTCAGGTCTCTTTATTTCAAAATTTTGGAGCGATGGGCATGCCATCGGCGAGAAACTGCAGTCCGGTGGTGATGATGCGGTCGCCGGATTTCAATCCCTGGTTGACCGTGTAGTTGTTGCCATTCATTTCGCCGACTTTGACCAGGCGCTGGCGGGCCGTAACTTTTCCGCCGTCGGTTTCGGCGACAAAGGCAAAGAATTCCCCGTTAATTCTTGTGACTGCCAAAACGGGAATCTGCAACGCTTCCCGGGTGCCCCAAATGATGCGGGCGCGGGTGAGTTGTGAGGTGCGCAGACCAGGCCCTTCGATCGCGGCCTTGACCAGCACCGACTGGCTGGCATCGTTGACCTCGGGATCGACAAAATTAATGCGGCTGCTGGCCAACACTTTGCCCTCGCGGTCGAGAAGCTCCACCGGCAAGCCCATGCGCAGGTCGCGGGCGCGCTCCACCGGCACTTCGATGTAAGCCTCGAGATTGCCGGGCTTGTCCAGCGTGGTCAGCATGGTGGCGGAGGTCACGCGATCACCGACCTTGATGGGGATGTCCCCCACGATTCCGGCGGTAGGAGCGCTGACCCGGTAATAGCGCAACTGCACTTGTTGTTCGCCCACCTGGGAATCGAGCGCGGCCTTTTCGGCGCGCGCGGCAGCCAGCGTGGATTGAGCTTCATCCAGACTTTGCCGGGCCACGATGCCTTCGTTCACCAGGGATTGAGTGCGTTGATATTGCTGTTGCGCCAGCCGCAACCGGGCTTCGGTGGCGGTGCGCGTCGATTCCTGTGAGCGCACTGCTTGTACCTGCTTGAGGGGATCGATCTGCATGATCGCCTGCCCGGCGCCCACATGGTCACCGGATTTGACGAAGATGCGGGTCACCTGGCCATCGACCTGGGGCATGATGATCGCGGAATTTCGCGATTTAAGCTGGGCGAGGTATTCGGTGGATTCGCTCACCGAGGCCGGTTGCGCCACGATGGTTTCCACCGGCAGGGCGGGCGGCGGGCCGGCGGCAGCAGGCTTTTGCGTGCAACCAGACAGCAGAAGGGACGTCCCCGCGGCCAAACAGGCGAAATAACCTGCGGAGCGGCGAAATGCAATCCTGATCTTCAATTCGGGGGACTCCTCTTGGCGGCCGGCACGAAAACCTGCTGACGATTAGTAGCAGCATGAGATGCTCAACAAACCGCGAAGGGTTCCGAAATGCTGTGCTCATGTCGCTGGGGGATGTCGGAAGAAACCGAAATGGATCCTGGTGTCCGAGGGCGGAATCGAAGCCTCACGCCCTTTCCGGAGCCCAGGATTTTAAGTCCGGTGGGTTTGCTCGATAACAATTGATACTTATGTTGTAAAGAACAGTGGTCGCATTTCCCGTAAGAGCAACCCGCGGGCACAGCGCAGAGGCTTGCGGAATTCTTCAGCGCACCTTAAGCCAGGCTTTAGACTAGTCCGGTAAAGCGCCGCGCTTGGCCGGCCAGATTGACCAGCAACCGACAAACCAATCAGGAGACAGAAAATGAGTAACAGACTGGAAGGGAAAATTGCACTCGTGACCGGGGGGACCAGCGGCATCGGGCTCGCCACGGCCAAGCGGTTCGCCAAAGAGGGTGCAACAGTGTATGTGACCGGCCGACGCCAGGCCGAACTTGAAGGGGCGGTTCGGGCCATAGGTTCTGCGGCCATCGGAGTGCAGGGTGATATATCGAACCTTAAAGATCTCGACCGCCTCTTTACCCAGATCGAGCGGGAAAAAGGCCGACTCGATGTGGTGTTCGCCAACGCGGGTGGCGGTGGCTTTGCCAGGCTCGGCGAAATCACGGAGGAACATTTCGACAAGGAGTTCGGAATTAATGTGAAAGGTACGCTCTTCACCATGCAGAAGGCGCTCCCTCTGATGAAAAATGGCGGCTCCGTCGTGCTGAACGCTTCTTCCACCTCGATCAAGGGCATGGAGAACTTCAGCGTGTACAGCGCGA
Source organism: Terriglobales bacterium (assembly GCA_038210375.1). Classification (GTDB taxonomy): domain Bacteria; phylum Acidobacteriota; class Terriglobia; order Terriglobales; family Acidobacteriaceae; genus JBBQWT01. The sequence continues at coordinate 101,462 of JBBQWT010000003.1, forward strand.
CTAAAGCAGCGGTCCGCTCTTTCGCCCGCACCTGGACCAGCGACCTTAGAGGGCGCGGCATTCGCGTGAACGCCATTAGCCCGGGCGTGGTGGTCACACCCTCGTACGATGGCCTCCTTGGCAAAGAGAAGGTACAAGGCTTCACGGAATTTATGACAGGCCAGATCCCGATGGGCCGCGTGGGAACGGAAGATGAAATAGCAAGTGCGGTTGTCTTTCTCGCGTCCGATGAAGCGAGCTACATCACGGGCATCGAATTGTTCGTTGACGGCGGCATGACCCAAATCTGACAGATTCGCCTGGTCGCGCCGTGCCGCCGGAAATATAAGCAGTTGTTGCCTGCAAACAATTGAGAATGTTTCCGTTCACGTTTGTTGGGATGGTCCTGGTGCCCGAGGACGGAATCGAACCGTCACGCCCCTTCCGGAGCCCAGGATTTTAAGTCCTGTGCGTCTGCCAGTTTCGCCACTCGGGCTGAGATCGATGCAAGTGGTGAGGACTAGCGTAGTTGGTTTGTTGTGGTTTCTCAAGCGGAGGGTAAATAGAAAAAACCCGCCGGTTTCCCGACGGGCTTCATTCGCAAAGGTACTTCCTCGAATAAGTTATGGTCATCATCCTTTCTTGCCGGTTACAAGTTGCAAGGATTTTCCAATAGGGCGCTTGCCCAGCTTCCGAAGTTCGGCGTTAATCTTTGGCGTCCACTGGGTGGAGGGATGGAACGTGAACGATGCGGGGTGGTCTATTCGAATAGCTAGGGCCGAACTGCCTTTCCTAGTTCGAACAAGCCTTGACCAGTCCTTCTGCGTCCTCCCTGAACGTTCGGATTTCCCAAGGCTGGTATCGAAAAAGTTGTCCCATACCCCCCGACCAAACACAATGATTAGCTGGGGATTTGCGTCATCGATCATTTTGAGGAAAGCCGGGGCTGCGGCCTTCCATTGCTCCTTACTTGGCCTGCGTTTTCGGTTGGGCAAAAGAGCCTGGACGTAGTTATAAAAAATGACCGAGTTCCAGAATAGCTCCCGCTCCTCGCGCTTGTCTCGTAGCGAGTCTCCTGCGCAAGCCTCCGCAGCCCTTCCTTGAAACCGATGTTTATGTTTTCCACAGATTTCATCTCTAATTATTTTGCGGGTCACTTCCTTGGCCGAAATCCCCTCCCGCTTTCGTTGTGGCCAATCGTAGGCCGACTCGCCCACAAGCATCACGGCAATGCCCAGTGGAGATTTAGGGCCGTAACTCTCCCCCTGCCAAGGACGGACCACATAATTCGATTTGTTCAAGGCCACGCGATTACCTCGGTGAGGTATTTTGATGGACTCTCCCTCGCCGAAACGAGAAACGCCAATGATTGAAACAGGAAGGCATAATACTAAAAATCTCCTATGGATCCGCATGAGTTTTTGATCAGGAATCCAGGTAACGCCTCCTCCCTGGCGCCCTGGCAGATTGCTCGCTCGGTTTGCTGATCACTGATCAGCCCGGTGCCGCAGACGCTGGGGCACTTCTAGGCAATTGTTATGTCTACGCATCACCGCTGCGCTTGAGGTTGCGCAGGGTCAGGGCGACGGCAAGCGCGCCGATCGCGAGGAACACACCCGCACAGGCGGTCCATGCCGGATAGAGCTGGCTGCGCGATGCAAAGGATGTGGTCAGGAAGAAAAACGGGTTTACGTACATCGGGAGGCGGATATTCAGCGGAATATCGTACCAGGTTTGCCAAGTCGCGTTAAATTTAGGGTGGGAGGAGTCGTAGAGCTCGAGTCGCACAAAAAAGACGATGGCCGTCACCACGCTAATGGCGACGACCGTCGCGTAGCTCACTGCAGTCGCATGGACGCTGCGCCGGAAGGCGGACGAACAGTAGAGTCCGATCGCGCTCATGCAGCCCAGGATAATGACCGTGGTCAACGTGGCGCTGAATATCTCCCACGGGCCAACACCGCCAAACGCAAAAGCCATGCTTAGCACTGGCAGGCTCGTGACCAGCAACAGCAAAACGAACAACAATGAAGAGACAAACTTACCCCACCAGATTTGCCCAGGAGTCAGCAGGGATGTGAGCAGCGCGGAAAGGGTGCGTTGTTCCTTCTCGATGGTAATAGCGCCGGCACTGAAAATGGGCGCCAGCAGCAGCAACAGCGCCAGCTGTGCATAGGACAGAGTCAGAAACAGAGCCACGCCCAACGTTGATCCCTGCAGGTTGGACCTGCCTCCTTCCCCCGTAGTGATGAAGTAAGTGAAAACCACAACCGCACAAAGAACCAGTAGGTAGAGGGAGGGCAGAAGTCAACCGCGCCGTTCCCGCATGCGCTGCCGCAGTTCCTTGCGGATCATCGGATTCATGAGCGTCTCTCTCCAAAGGCGAGCCGATATCTTTCTTCCAGACCGAGAGCGCGGTGATCGAAGCGGACGACGTTGACTCCCCCGGCTACCAAAGCTCGCAAGAGCGATGCCACCTGCATATCGGGGCCGGTCATCTCCACGTCCAGCCGGCCAACACCGGATTCAAGAAAGCGGGCTCCGGGGACCGAATTCGCAATGGCGGCGGCGAAGGAAACGTCCCCGAGTATTTCGATTTCGTAGATACGCCCGGGAGTTGGTGAAGCGTGTAGCTGGAGCACGGAATGTCCCTCGGCGTCGGTGGCATTGCGACCATTGCCGATAAGGGCAATCTGGGTGCAGATGTCCTCCAGGTCGCTGAGAATGTGCGAAGAGATCAAGATGGTGACGCCCGCAGCGTGCAATCGTTTCAGTTGCTCGCGCAGTTCAATGCGCGCGATGGGGTCCAACCCGGTGGCCGGTTCATCCAGCAAAAGCACCTTGGGATCGTGCAACAGGGTTTTGGCCAGAACCAATCGCTGCTTCATCCCGAAGGAGAGTTGCTCGACCGAGTCTAAGCTGCGTGCCGTCAGACCTGAACGCTCCAAAGCCTGGTCAACGGCGGCTCGATGGCGAGCGCCTGTGAGTTGAAAGGCATCAGCAAAGAACTCCAGGAACTCGCGGACGCTCATGTCCTGATAGACTCCGGGTTGATCAGGCATGTAACCGACCAGGCGTTGGACCTCGCGTGGACGGCTGCTCACTTCAAAGCCCCCAACCTGTGCTGTCCCGCTGTCGGCTTTCACGAGCGTGGAGAGGATCTTCATCAACGTGGTCTTGCCGGCGCCATTGGGCCCGACCAGGCCAAACAGTTCCCCTGCCCCCACCTGCAAATTGAAGCCGTCCAGAGCATGCGTCCCGCCGAAGCTCTTGCGGATTTGGTCCACGGTGATCATGGTTGCTCCAGGAAGACAACAATGAGTGAATGGACTTCCTGCTGATGCGGGATGTCTAACTCGACTGGCAAGGCGGGCCCGTCACTGAAGCCTGCAAATGTCCGTCCCCGACTACCGAGTTCGTAAAGACCCGAGGACGCCAATTGGACGAGCGTGCCTGCGGGTCCGGCCGCGCTCTCCTGAGGGCTATCGAAAATCGGATTGGGCGTGATTGTATCCAGTTGAATCTCCTGGCCGGGCGCCAGGGCGGGCAAGGAGTAAACCGCTTTTGCGGGGACATCGATGTACACAGCGTCTACGAAATTCTGGCCGGTATCGTTGCGCAGGCGATTGGGCGCGACGAAGTGGACGGTTCCGGGGAATTCATGTAAACCCTTCAATTCCAGATCGCGGAAAGACCATTTGAGCAGAGCCAACCCGACTTTCCGTGGTGGGCCAAGTTGTATTTCATCTTCGCGGCTCGCCTGTGCCCGCCGGCTGATTTCGGCCCAGATCTGGCTATTCGTTTCTGCCGCCGCCAAATTAGGGTAATAACATACTTGACTGACTACGATTTCCCTGCTATCTTTACTGCATGGAAACCCCAAAGACACTTCAAGCAGCCATCCAATACTTTGGCGATGCCGATAACTGCCGCGAGTTCATGATTGCAGTTCGCTGGCCTGATGGCAAGGTACGCTGCCCCCAGTGCGACTCTGAGAAGGTTACTTACCTAAAGACTGCGCGGTTGTATCGCTGCTATGGCGACCATCCGCGCCAGAAGTTTTCTCTTAAGGTGGGAACTGTATTTGAGGATTCGCCTATCGGTCTAGATAAATGGCTGCCCGCAGTTTGGCTCTTGGTGAACTGCAAAAACGGGATTAGCTCATATGAAGTGGGGCGCGATCTCGGCGTTACTCAGAAGTCGGCTTGGTTCATGATGCATCGCATTCGGTTAGCAATTCAGTGCGGCTCATTCCAGAAACTAGGCGGCGGCTCTGGCAGCGAAGTAGAGGCGGATGAAACCTTCATAGGCGGCAAGGCACGGAACATGCACCTTAGCGTACGCAAGCGGCGCATTACCGGAACTGGCGTGAAGGATAAGACCGCCGTAATGGGAATGCTGGAACGCGGCGGCCACGTTCGCACCGTTGTTGTTCCCAATCGGCGCAGGGCTGCGCTACAGGCGGAAGTGAAAAAGCATGTAGTAGCCGGGACCGCGCTCTACACCGATGCTCTGCTTTCCTATGAGGGGCTGGCTACTGATTACGCTCATCAGGTGATTGACCATGCGACCAAATATGTAGACGGGCGCATTCATACCAACGGGCTGGAAAACTTTTGGAGCCTCTTGAAGCGGGGACTCAGCGGAACCTATATCAGTGTTGAGCCGTTCCACCTATTCAGATATTTGGATGAGCAAAGTTTTCGCTACAATAATCGGAGGATTCTAACTGATGCAGACCGCTTCACAATGGCGGTAGAAGGGATTGTCGGCAAGCGGTTGACTTACGCTGGATTGACTGGCAAGGTGGGAGAAACGAGTATCAACTAAGCGCCAGAAGCGCGGGAAGCGGAAGCCCTCTTATGCTTCCGCGCCCTAGTTCTTTTCTCTGCATCGAGTTTAGATTTTATTTCGGAGTGTGGCACGGCTACAAGCCGCTTCATAAAATTCGTGAACTTGTCGAAATCACCTGTAGGATTCTTCGCGGGACTCTTAGGATGATTCGCCATATACCCTATAGAAAGCAGGGTATATGTAGTGCTGTGTCCAAGTCAAGATTTAGTAGTCGCGGAGCCTGATGTGGAATGGGCAGTACCAGAGCATAGCGCCAGCGCGGTCAATGAAGCAGGGTTGGTGCTGGCGGCACAAGTGGGAGACCCGGAAGCGGTCAACTATGCAGTATCTATTATCAATAACTGGCGAACTTCCCATCAGTTTCCTTTAAACACTTTTCAGACTACTTTGCGCAGGAAGGTAGAGAACTTTCCTGGTTCTCTAATCGTGCAGCGCGTAAAGCGCCTTCGGGCGATCCAGCACAAATTGCGGAAACACACTCGAAACCCAATACTCCTCTCAGAAATGCAGGATATTGGGGGATGCCGTGTTGTGCTACAAAGCTTAGCGCAGGTGGGAAAATTCCACGACGCGTATGTCCAAAGCGATTTGAAGCACGAACTGGTTTGTCATGACGATTACATCGCAATCCCCAAACCTTCAGGCTATCGAGGAATTCATTTAATCTACAAGTACAACAGCGACAGAAAAGAAACATACAACGGACTTCAAATTGAAGTTCAGCTGCGTAGTCAGTTGCAGCACGCCTGGGCGACCGCAGTGGAGATTGTCGGCTTCTTCCGGGGCGAATTGCTGAAGTCTAGCGAAGGCGACCCAGTGTGGAAACATTTTTTTAAGTTAATGGCTGTAGAAATTGCCTTTCAGGAAAGAGCACCATTTGGCATCCCGGGAATGCCAGAGGACAGGGATATTGTGCGTCGGCAACTTCGCCGATGTGCGTTGAGGCTCGACGCTATGAACTATCTCCGAACCATCGGAAATGGAGTTGAAGAGCTAATCGAGGTCGAGACAGGAGGTGCGCACTACTTTTTACTCGAACTGGATACTAACGAAAAGCGATTGAAGGTCACTGGATACAAATTCAGTGCTAGGGACAGAGCGACGATGGATTATGCGACTGTAGAGAGCATGATATTGGGCTCGGCGGAGCGCGAGGCCGTACTGGTATCCGCAGCTTCAATGGCGGATTTGAGACGAGCCTATTACAACTATTTTTTGAATATGGATAGGTTTATTGGCGTCGTTGAAACGGCGATCTCATAAGCCCCCCCCCAGTAAAAATTAAACCCGCCGGTTTCCCGGCGGGGGTACCAAGGTTGCTACGTCAAGGTAAGTTATATAGAATCGAGGCCCGCATCAAACTGAGAGCAGGCCCCAACGGTTAAGATTATTTTTTCTTCGGTTTTTTGCTTCCCCTGATTGGGAAGGCTTTATACCCGTAGTCTTTGGCATAAATCACTTTTCCGTTGCGGAGTGTGATAGACGCCGCGAAATTAGTATCGCCTTCAATCTTGCTCATGGTTCACGTCCTTTCAAAACGGTTGAAGGTTGATGTTTCCTGCCAGCTGGGTGCTACTAACACCCAGCTGGACAGGGGCATATCTCGTGCCCGATGGCACAAGTAAACTTTTTAATTGACAGGGAGATACTACAGGTGGGATGATGTACTCACCGCTGAGACACCACCACATCCTGTATCTATCGTCCTGCCGCCGCTACCAGTAGCTGCGGCAGTTTTCATTGTGGCATGGAAACCACTGAAAGCACAAGACTTTACTTCTGGTTCAAGGCCCTGTCACGGCAGGCTGATTTTCCCAGCATGGCTGCTAGTCAGTCAAGTATGTTATTACCCAAATTAGAGTAAGGAAACACCGCGGGGTCGTTGATCGAAAACCGGACTTCGCGCCGGCTCGGAGCTGAGAGGCGCAGATTGTAATCGGCCGAGGCCAGCGGACTTCGCCCGTCAAGGTAATAAGTCGCCAGGTTATCCAGACGAAACTCGCGCGGGCGGCTGCTGGCGCTGGAAAAATAGAAACCTGCGGCGAATACCAGCGCCAGCGCGCACACGCTGATCCACCCATAGTCTAGGCGGCGCAAGCGCCGCAACACCGCGAAATTCACGATTCCGATGATGAGGATGTAAGCCGCCAGCCAAAGGAGCATCCAGCGCAGCCGTGGAAAGGTAAATGTTGCAGCAAAACGAAGGGGGAGCAAATCCGTCCGGCCGGCGTTCCCCCATGGGTCGTCTACCTGGTTAAGACTTGCGGGCAGGTTGTGGCCACTGAAAACATCACCAAGTGTGTTGGCGTCGAGTCCGGAAACGCGAAAGAGCGTGCCTAAGCCCACCCGCTCACCGGTTGCAGGCGCCGGTGCCTGGCGGTAGGCGGAAAGAAAGCCGGCATCTCCGATTTCACTTTCGAGCAAAACGAGACGGCCCCCACTGCGCAGATATCCTTCCAGCGCATCCCGCTGCGCTGCCGTGAACGTCGTCAGCGGCCGGGCGAGCACGATAGCGCTGCCGGCCGAGTAAGCCCACCAATCGTCTCGCGCGTCATCGACCGTCACGAACTTGAGGTCGCGGTTTTTCTGGGCGCGTTCTTGAAGGTTTCCGCTGAACTCTATCTGCGATTGGGCTGCCTTGCGGGCGTTCTCACTGCCGCACATCATGACGATCAGAGTGTCCTGGCCCAGCGATCCCTCATGCGAATCGTGTCCGAAGACAGATCCCCCCGCGGAAGCGTCGGCGGTTATCGTCGTTTTCTGCGGCGGAATCAGAACTGGTAACTCCAGACGCCGCTCCTCTCCGCCGTTCAAACGGAAGTCGCTTGTAACCGTATTCGTCTCGCCTGAAGTCGCGGCGACCCGCAGATGAATCGACTGTTCTTGCGCAGAAGGATTGCGCACGACAAGGCGCATAACGGCTGGCTTGCCCCAGTAACCGTCCAGACCCACATCCTCGATTCGGAGGTTAGAGTCGGCAAGTAGCGACGTTGCGAGCGCTACCACAAAACCGCTGCATAAAAGTGCGCGTCTCATTTTTTCACTATGATAAGCCTTGTAGGCTAAGGCACAGGAAATTTCAGAAGCGAGATGTCGATCTTGAGTCGGCGCCTTAACGGTCTCAGAGCGTGGCAACTCGCCCCATTTTGCTTCGGAGCATATGACCCTGCGCCCACTGTGGCCTCGACCTACTGACGGTCTCTGAAAAGCCGCTGTCGACCCGGGGGGCCGGTAGTCTGTAGGGATGAGAAGCCGGTGAATCGGCAAGGCGCGAAAGGCCTTACCCTCACTTCCTGGGACCCAAAAAGCTTGAGCCGGGTTGCAGGAGTTGTGGCATAGTTTCTAAAGGCCTCCCACTGCGCCAGTCGCTGTTCCCGGAAAAACGATGGATCCACATGAATCTTTAATCAGGATTCCAGGCGGCGCCTCTTCGCTGGCGCCCTGGCAGATTGCGCGATCGGGCTTGCCGCCGGGCGCTCAGACATCACGGGAAACGGTTTTGTCCTATGCCTGGAGGGTGCTGAAATCGCGCCGGTGGAGCATCTTCGCGTTTTGCGCCATTTTTTTTGGTCTGATTACCTATGCGACGCTGAAGATGACGCCGGTTTATGAGACGACCAGCACCTTGGGGATTTTTCGCGAAGGCCAGAATCTGCTGGGCTTCAGCCACGACAAGGCGGCCTCGGAAGAAGAGTTTCTGGTGAACTTCGACACCGAATCTCAGATCATCGCCGGAGATTCCCTGGCGCTGCAGGTGGCGCGCGAATTGAGTCTTGACCGCAACCCGGCGTTCACTCACCAGCAGTTTGGCGCCGGGAGCATACCGGTTTCCGATAATGAATTGCAGGCGCGAATTCTGCAGGAGTTCCGCAACAACCTGTCGGTCACCAAGATTCCGCACACCCGCCTGCTGGAAATTCATTACTTCTGCACCGACCCCCAGTTGGCGGCGCGCATAGTGAATGTTCTGATCGCCGACTACATCAATCAGAATTTTGCCGCCAAGTTTGACTCGACGATGGACCGGTCAAACTGGCTGACCCGCGAGTTGAACAGCCTGCAGGCAATGGTGCGCACGTCAGAGGAAAAACTGGTGCGCTTCCAGCGGGAAAATGGAATCCTGGTCACCCCGGACGGGGAAAACATCGCCACCTCAAAACTGATGAAGCTCGATCAGGACGCTACCGCCGCGCAGGTCGATGCCATTAGAAAGCGCGCCGATTACGAAATGGCGCTGCAAGGCGACCCGGCGCTGGTCATCCAACTGGACCGCCTGGGAAGAATGGCGGAACTGCGCCAGCGCGAAAGCGAGCTTGCCGGGGAACGGGCGAGGCTGAGCGTACAGCTGGGCCCCTCCAGCGGGCGCATCCTGGAAATTGCCAGCCAGTTGCAACAGGTCAGGAGCGATATTCAGGCCGAACGCACCCGGCTGACGCGGCGGTTGAAGGTCGAGTATGTTGCCGCTAAAGAACGGCAGGACATGCTGCGCGGCGCCCTCGAACGGCAGAAGCAGGAAGCGCTGCGGATGGATGAACGCTCGATCCAATATTCGCAATTGAAGCGGGAGACCGAGACCAATCGCAAGATCTTCGATGCGCTGCTGGAACGGCTTAAGGAAGCCGGCATTGCGGCGGGCATGCGCTCCAACAACGTACGCGTCATTTCGCCGGCCCGGGTTCCGGACCGCCCGGCGCGCCCCAACATTCCGTTGAACCTGTTATTAGGATTTGCCACTGGCCTGGGCGGCGCGATCGCACTCGCGTTCCTGTTTGAAAATATGGATTCAACTTTGCGCTCCATGCACCAGGTGGAATCGGTGAGCGCCTTCCCGGTGCTGGCGGTCATTCCATTGAGCGCCGCACTGCGTGGCTCGCAAGCCCGGAGCGCTCCGCGGGCGGGACGCGCTGGCCCGATTACGATCGCCTCCGCCCTCGGATCCTCGACGCAACCTCCCGGGCAGCGAGGGAAGATGGCACTAGTGGCGAATCCCAAGTCGGAGCTCGCCGAAGCTTACCGCGCGCTGCGCACTTCGATTCTGCTTTCCACCCCGGGGTCGCCGCCACAAATCATCATGGTGACCAGTGCGCTCCCCCAGGAAGGCAAGACCACAACCTGCGTCAATACCGCGATCATGCTGGCGCAACAAGGCAGCCGGGTTCTGCTGGTGGACGCCGATTTGCGCCGCCCTTCGATCCACGAAGCCTTTGATCTCGAAAATCGCACTGGACTCAGCAATTTTCTGGCGGGAGAGGATTTCGAACCCGCACCCCTGGGCGCGGCCGGCATTGACGGCTTGTTCGTGCTGCCCGCGGGCCCGATTCCCCCGCATCCGGCGGAACTGCTGGCTTCGAATGCCATGCGCACCCAACTGCTGCGCTGGCGACTGGAATACGACCACATCGTGATCGACACGCCACCGGTATTATCAGTCACCGATGCGGTGCTGCTTTCGGTGGAGGCGGATGCGGTAGTGCTGGTGACCCGCGCCGCCAGCACCACCCGCGATGCATTGCGCCAGTGCCGCGATCTTCTGCTGCAGGTCAACGCGCGGCTGCTGGGGGTGATCGTGAACGCCGTCGATCCCAGAGCTTCAGACTCCTATTCCTACTATTACGGCTCTAAAAATAGCGGGGGTTATTACGAAGAAATTCCGCAGACGAGTTAAAGAATGACCGCACGCCATCGAACCATTGATCCCGGGGATGAAAGCTCTGTCCCGTCGCGAAGCTTCGGCCTGGTCTTGCTGCCGGCGTGCGTCGCTATGATTGGCTTCGTGATGTATGCCGCGCTGACCTTGTTTCTGGCCGACCACGATTCGTATGCGCACGAATACAAGCCCCTGCAGAGGGCAATTCGGCTGGAAAATTCCAACGCCGCCCATCACAATCGCCTGGGCCGATATTTGTTTTTTGCCCAGCAGGACGCCGCCGGCGCTCTCGACCACTACCGCAGGGCGGTGGAATTAAATCCTTTCGAAGAACGGTATTGGTTTGACCTCGCCCTGGCTGATCGCCGGTTAGGCCGGACGGCCGATGAGAAGGCCAGCCTGGAGAGCGTCCTGAATTATGATTCGCATACGCCTGACGTCTTGTGGGAAGTGGCCAACTTCGACCTCACCCGGGGCGATACGCTCAGGGCATTGAGCGGATTCAAAACGGTGATTGAAAATGACCCAACCATGGCCGCGCGTGCGGTGACGCTAAGCGCCCAAGCGGGCGCGGACACTGAAAGCATTCTCGATCACGCGATTCCGGCCGCTCCTGAGCCCCACCTCCAGTTGCTGGAATTGCTGATGGCGAGAAACTATGCCCCCGCCGCCGCCAAAGTCTGGCAGCGGCTGCTAAGCCTGCACTCCGAGCTGCCGCAATCCCAGTCTCTGGGGTATCAGGATTTTCTCCTGGCCCACGGCATGGCCGATGACGCCCGCAAGGTGTGGCAGCAGATGATGGCGGCAACGCCGGCCATGGCGGCCTACGAGACGAGCGCCGGCAATCTGGTGGTCAATCCCGGTTTTGAGCTGGAGATTCTTAACGGAGGATTCGACTGGCGCTCCGGCGGGTCGCCCGAGAGCAACGTGTCCACGGATGCGTCGTCGGCGCATAGCGGCAAGCGCGCCCTGGTCATCAATTATCACGAGAGCCGCGAAGATTCCGGGTGGGTGCAATTCGTTCCGGTGAAGCCGGCAACCCACTATTCTTTTTCAGTATTTACGCGAACCGAATCATTGCAAAGCGCCAGCCTTCCCCGCATCGCCATCACCGATGAGATCAGCCACTCAACCCTGTTGCTAAGCGGCGAGGTGTCTGATTCCGCGGGCTGGCAGGAAGCTCGAGGCAATTTCGTCACCGGTCCCGCCACCCGGCTGGTGACGGTGCGCATCGTTCGCCGTCCCGCTGAGCCGGTAGTTCGAGGCCGGCTCTGGCTCGATGATTTCCGCATAGTGGAGGCGGTGCAATGAAGGCCCGCTCGATCCGAATGGTACTCGCCGCATTGCTGATGGCTTCGTTGGGGAGCAGTCCCGCCGCAAACCCGGGAGGCGCTCTCTTTTTCCCCAAGGGAGCAGTCATTCTCGACGGACAATTCATCAGAAAGATGACCGGGATCTACCCCGGCGCTTCCATTCAAACCCTGGAAGGCAGCGGCACTTTCGTGCTGCCGAATTCGATTGCGGTGATCGCCGCCAATTCGCAAGCCGGCTACAGCGCGGGAGTTTTTTATCTTTGGTGCGGGGTCATCACGGTTTCGGGAACATCCGGGCCCTCGGTCAGGGCGGCTCACGTGGCGGTCTTTTCCGCCTCACGCAATCCGGTGAAATTCCATGTGGGGCGTGTGGGGGGAATGATCCACGTAATCTCGGTCGCCGGACCGCTTTTGATCAATACGGGAGGCCGGGAAAACCAGCCTTTGCCATCAGGCCAGGCGGTCTCGTTTGCTGATAGCTCCGGGTGCAAAAGCCGGGAGTAAGGGCCGGAAAAATTGCGGGGAAAGACGTCACTTAGGGTGATGTTTTCGGCTGGATCCGAGTGGTGGATCAGATATTAAGTTATTCACTACACACATGCTTTAAAGCTGGCATCGCCTGGGTTGAGTGGCCGGAAATGATCACAAAGCAAGAATTACTTCCTGGAATTCCAATTTAGACGACTGCTGGTTATGCCCTGTGCAAGATCCCAGAAATAAACAATTTACTTCTATCCCCGGTTTCCACTAGAATTGCAGACGCGTCATAAGTTTATTCGCTTCTATTACCGCACCGAGGGACCTAAGAATGAAGAGCATTACGTCGTGGCGCCGAACCGTGGCATTAGCCCTATTGTTCTCGTTCGTTCCAGCGGTAACAGCCCAGACGGCGCCTGCGGGACAGACCGCTGGTGATATCCGCGCCCTGATTCCCGGCGCCTCGCGCAATGGAAGCAAGGTAAAACTGCACCAGGAATTGATGTGGAATGATGTGGTGAAGACCGATCCCACGGGAAGATTGCGCCTGGGTTTTCGTGACGGGTCATTCCTTTCCGTCGGTAACGCGACCGAGTTGAAAGTAGCGCAGCATGACGAGAACACCCAGCAAACCTCGCTCGAGCTCAACTACGGGCGGGTTCGCAGCCAGGTTTCGTCGATTACGCGCGCGGGCGGAAAATTTGAAGTGAAGACCCCGACCGCGGTTGCCGGCGTCATCGGCACGGATTTCGAAGTAGTATTTTTGAACGGGGTTACGACGGTCAACGTCTTTTCCGGAGCGGTGGTTGTTACCAGCCTGCTGGGCACAATGGCTAGTGTTACGGTAGGAGCGGGTCAAACTGTTACGGTTTCGGCGGCCGGCGAGATCGGACCCCTGAGCGCCGCCAACCTTGCCGCAGCTGTGGATATTCTGCCCGAAGCCGTCCCCGGCGTTGCCGTAACCGCAACCACAGCGGTAACTCCCATCGCGTCGGTGGGATCGATTTCGACGCTTGCCGGCATCGGCGCGATCGCCGGCGCAGCGGGATCTGTCGGAGCCACCACCGATTCCAAAGGCAGCACCAGTACAAGCAGTCCCAGCACTGGCCGCTAGTCAAGTCCCTGGGTGCCCCTCGCACGAACTGGACGGAAATCCCGATCTTATTTATTCGGACGAGACCTGTCGTTTTACGCTTCCCACTCTTTGTCCCATCAAATCTTTGAGGACCAGCCATACGAACCGGGGATTGGTGTGCAGGTAACGCCGCCACATTCTTCGCGGCTCCTGAAATAGTCTGTAGGACCATTCCAGCCCATTGACCTGCATCCAGTGGGGCGCTCGCCGCGTGATTCCCGCCATCACATCGAAGCTTCCCCCGGCACACTGCACCACAGGAACATTCAAGAAGGGGCGATTGCGCGCTGCCCAGAGCTCTTTTTGCGGGGTGCCTAACCCGAGCAGCAGCAGGTCGGCCCGGCTCTCATTGATTTCCGAGATCAAGTCAGCTTCGTTTTCCGGCTTGAAATACCCATCATGGGAGCCGGCAACGATCAACGCCGGGTGGCGGCGTTGTAGTTCTGTCAGGGCCAACGCAAGTACCTCGGACCGGGCGCCCAGAAAAAATACCCGGTATTCCCGGCGGGAACAGAGTTCGATCATGGCTTCTGCCAGGTCGATGCCCGCAACCCTTTCCGGCAATGGCCGCCCGAGAAGGCGGGATGCCCAGATCACGGGAATTCCATCCGCCAGCAACAGGCTGGCGCTGCGCATCGCCGCATTCAGTTGCGCGTCTTCCTGGAAATGCACCACCTTGGCGGCGTTTACAAACACCACCAGGGCCGGCTCTCGTTTCTGGATGCAGCGGTCCAGTATGGCAACGCTCTCCGCAAATGAGAGCGCATCCACCGGACAGCCGGCGATGGGGGCACGGGAGTGTTGCAGGTTCTCCATTTAGGTCATTTGAATGATGCCGAACAGAAAGCTTAACCGAGAATTCAATGCTGCGCTTCCGGCACCTGGTATCCGGAAGTTTCGGCAATAAATTGCTCCCACCACATCGCAAGGTTCATCAGCCGCCAGACGTGCTTGGCATCGCCCCGGTGAAACAATTGCTCAATTTCTTCAGTGTCAAAAACGTCAGTTTCTCTGCAGAATTTTTCTATCGTCATCCTGGCAACACTGCCCAACTCTTCAAAAAACCATTCATACACAGGAGCGCCAAACCCCTGCTTGCGGCGATGGATCAAGTCATCGGGCACCAGGCCGGTCACCGCTTTTTTGAGGATGTGCTTGGTGTCGCCTTTGCAAAGCTTCATTTCCACCGGGATACTCATCGCGAACTCCACGAATTTATGGTCGAGGAATGGCACCCGGCCTTCGAGACCCACGCCCATGCTCATCTTATCCACCCTCATGAGCAACAGGTCGGGCAGCCTGAGGTTCAGATCGAGGTAGCTCATCCAGTTCAGATTTGAGGGAAATTCAGATTTGGCCTCGAAGCGCTGGCGGATCGGTTGCAGCGCTTCCCAGGAATCGAAGCCGTTGAAGCGCTCGCGCATGCGCTGGGAAAGCAACCGCTTCTTGTGGGTCTCGGTAAAAGCTTCGGCGCCGCCCCAGAAAATGGGCTGGTCATTAACGCTGCGCCGCAGAAATTCGTATTGGAAGCTCCGCCCTTTTCCCCCCGCCGAAAGAGAATGCATGGCCCACTTTTTGATAAAAAGCGGCGACGGCAGGTCATCCCACTTCTGCAATTGCAACAGAGTCTTCCACGACGAATAGCCGCAGAACAGCTCATCCGAGCCCTCGCCCGCCTGGCAGACGGTCACTCCCTGGCGGCGAGCCAGTTGCGAAACATAGTAGAAAGGCACACAGACGGGGTCGGCCAGGGGCTCATCCTGCAGGTACACCATGCGCGGCAGAAAATCGATCAGATCGCCCTGGGAAAGGATTTGTTCGTGATGTTCGCATCCGCAATAATCGGCCATGCGGCGGGCAAACCGTAATTCGTTGGGATAGCTCGGATACTCGCGATCGTATCCCACCGAGAAAGTCTTCACCGGGGAATGCTCGCCCTCGCTGAACAGCGCGGTGTTGGTGCTGGAATCGAGACCGCCGGAAAGAAATACTCCTACCGGCACGTCGCTCACTTTACGCAACTGCACCGCGGTGCGAAGCTCGTCGATGAGCCGCTCGGCTACTTCCGCCTCGCTGGCCCGGGAAAGATCGGTGACATGGTCCCACACCTCCCAATAGCGGTGTTCGGTGACTTCGCCGGTTTCGTCGAAGCACAACCATGTGGCCGCGGGAACTTTTTTGATTCCGGCAAACAGGGTTTGCGGCGCGGGGGCGGCCAGAAAAGACAGATAGTGGTAGAGCGATTCTTCGTCGATGGCGCGCGATTGCCGCGGATCGACCAGCAGGGCCTTGATTTCCGAGGCGAAATTAAGCCGGCCGTGATGCACGGAGTAGTAAATCGGCTTGATCCCGATGCGATCGCGGACCAGCCATAATTTCCGAGCGGCTTCGTCCCACAGTGCAATGGCAAACATCCCGCGAAAGCGATTGACGCATTCAATGCCCCATTGCTCAAAGGCATGCAGAATTACCTCGGTATCGGAGTGATCGGTCTTCCAGGTGTGCCCGTAATTTTCCAGCTGAGTCCGAATTTCGGCGTGATTATAAATCTCCCCGTTAAAGACGATCCAAAGAGATGCATCTTCGTTGCACATGGGCTGGGCGGCCGCGGCGGCCAGATCGATGATCGCCAGCCGCCGGTGGGCAAAGCCAGTTCTGCCGTCCGCCGATACCCACTCCCCTTCGCCGTCAGGCCCGCGATGCGACATCACTGATCCCATGCGCTTCAGCAGCGCCTCGTCAATGGTGGCGCCTGTCCCCTTGAAGATCAGGGTTCCGGCTATGCCGCACATGGGGCACGCTCCGGCGATTGGTCGCGTTTATGCATGGGTTTCGCGTGCGTGCATTCTTGATTCGAGCCGGGCCAGCGCGTGCAGCATCCACGCCTGGCCCCAACGCATATATGGGGTACGGTCGATTCGGAAGCGGTGGTGCTGGTAGTAGAAAAAACCCGAACCGCCGCGCATATTGCGCAGGCAATACTGCGCGCTACGGATGGCGAGGGCGGGCGCTTCGCTGTCTTCATCCCAGAAGTCGCAGAACGTCAGGATGGCTTGCGCGCACGAATGTATATCCACGGGGTACACCCTACGGGAAAAGTACTTGGGAGTCATGTCGGGAAGAAAGAAATTATTCCTGTAAAACTGGAACCCGCGCCGCACGGCGGAGTCAAAAGATCGATCGGTAGTGGCATTGCGATAATCCAGCAGCGCACCCAGATTGTATCCGGTGTGAAACTGGTCTATCCAGCGCTGTCTGCGGCCGGCGCCGTAATACCACGACCCATCCGGCCGTTGCTGTTCAACTCCGTAGCGCATGCTGCGCCGGGACAGATCGAGGTAATCGCCATTGCCGATGGACTGGCCGGCGCGGGCCAAAAAGGCGCCGGTTAAAAGGCTGCTGTTATAAATGCGAGTGCGATCGTTGGGGGTATAGCTGAAGCACAGCAGATCTTTGCTTTCGAACGAATGATTAAGCCGCGTGGCCAGGAACCGCGCCGCTGAGAGCGCCATTTCTTCGGCTTCACTGCTGCGGAATTGGCGCGAGGCATCAAGCAGCGCGCGCGCACAGAACACGGTGGCCACTGCGTTGGGGAAATGTGCCGGCATCACCGAGCCGCGCAGTGAATAGTAGTCCCAATCGTATCCCCAGCAGAATTCCTCTTCTCGCGGACTGCGCCATCGTGCCAACAGTGAGGTCACTGTTTCCGCTTGCGCGATGTTGTCTTCTCCACACCGATTCAAATCACAGTAGGCCGACAGCGCCAAACCCAGGGTCTTTGGATTGACGCTGCCCGGAACCCGGAGCCACTGGCGCAGTGGCAGAGAACCCAGGCGCTTGCCTGCCTGAATCAGCAAAATGTTGAATGGAAATCGATGCGGCCAACTTCCGGCCAGCCGCGGCGAATTGAGCAGGTCGAAAGGATCATGGCCTTTGAACTGGCGAGTTTCCATCCAGCGCTGCACGTCGACGCGTGCCTGTTGCAGCGACTCGACCGACATTCTTTCCGGCTCGATTTTTGAAGTCATTGAGGGCGCTGCGACCGCGAGGCTGGTTTCACGCGGGTGAAAGCTTCGGGATTCCCGACTTCAGGGGCAGCGCCGGCCAAGGCACTGAACGCCCAGAACATAGCGGCATTGGCGGGGATATGAAAGTTGAAATCGCTGAAGCTGTGGATCAGCAATCCGGTGCAGCCCGCCATTGCGGCTGCGGTCATCACCCGGGTGGCGATGGGCGGCGTGTCCCTGAGCTTCCGTATGCCCCTGCGGTAAAGTTGCAGCACGAACCAGAACATGATTCCGTAGCCGGCGATTCCGGTTTCCACCAGCAACTGCACGTGATCATTGTGCGCCTGGTTCACAAAATCATTGGTGTAATAGGATCGGTAGCGAGGATACACAACCGGGAAGCTATCCAACCCGAAACCAGTGAGAGGTTTCGCCAGAAACATTCTCCAGGCATCTTTGGTTGTGGCCCAGCGCCCGTGGGCGCGCTCGTTGTTCCATTCAGCGGGAGTGTCGGTGATGCGATCGACAAACTGGCTGCCGTTGAACCACACCAGAAATGACGCGGTGATCGCTACCATCGCACCAAGGGTCAACAGCGAGCGCCGCCCGCTGCGCACACCGTGCAACGCCACCCAGAGAAAGATTACCTCTACCAGGAAGGCAAGCATTCCGCCGCGCGAGAGGCTTACGAAAATGGAGCCTCCCATAACCACTGCGGCAAATCCTGCAATGACCCGCTGCGGCCGGGGAAACTCAGCCGTAAAAAGCACGGCCAGGGGAATGGGTGCGAGCATCTCCATGAGGCCCGCATAATGGTTGTGATTGACATAAGGCCCGAAAGGAACGGAGCCTGCATCAAGGGTGCGCATCCAGTAAATTTTCCCGTTGTAGGTGACGCTCTGAATGACGCCAAAGACCGCGACCAGAAATCCGTAGGCGCCGAGAGCCAGCGCGACCTGGGCAAGGTGGCGCTCGGTCCTGAAGCTGTGGGCTGACACTACAAAAATAAAAAAATAAGCCACCGCGAGGGCGAGGGCTGCATAGGTGGCATAGCGGTATGCAGTCAACGAAAACATTAACTGGATGGCAATCAGCGCCAGGAACACCAGAAAAGGAATTGCCATGGGCGCCGCCGGAAGCTTCAGGCCGCCTTGGCGCCACTGGCGAAACGTCCACAGCGCAAATAGAAGCGCGGATGCGCCTTCGAGGAGGGCGATAGCCCAGGGCTCCACCCCCCCAAAAGCAAGCGGTCCGAACATCAGGAGCGCCAACAGACCGGCAAAAAGTATGGAATCCATCGCGGCAAATTGACGACCAGGCGCCGCCTTATTCGGATTCACTGCGCGGTGTGCCATGCTGGCTTGCTATTTTAGCGGGTAGCATGGGCTTTGTATTGCGGGGAGGAAGATTGGTGGTTCTTTACCGGGTGAGCTGAGACTCTTAAATTTTATCGCCCCGCCGACCGGGGGAAGTTCAAAACGCGAATTGCAATTGCATTTCTACTCGCCGGTTGGCGGCGGGCGATCCAAACGGGCCACCGGCAAGCGCATTGGAGCGGCCAAACAAAGGCGAGGTCAAATTCCCTACCGGAGCCGCGGGGTTTACGGTGTTGAAAAGATTGCGCGCGGAAACGTTAAAGGTCAAGTTGTAGCGATGATCTGAACCGGGTCCCCGATTCCCTTCCCCACCTCCCCTACCATTCAACCCGATCATCACTCCGCCGGGACCGCCGGGACCGCGTCCGCCAAAACCACCGCCGCCGCCACCCCTGCCGCCGTCGGGCGGGCCGCCGGCGCCTGCGACCGTCTTGCCAAATCCCCAAGTCTTGCCTGCGCGCAGGTTAATTGTGAATTGCCCCGGTCCCTCGCCGTAGTTGATGGGGATGGGATGAGCCGCGGCCGCAGGCGAAACATCGAAAAAGCCGTATTTAGTTGCAACGACGCCCGGGGCCGACGGATTGGCTGCGAAAGCCGGACGATCATTAAATATGGAATCGCCATTCAAATCTCTCCCCGCTGTGATGTTAAAGGGCGAGCCCGAGTTGGCGATGATGAACGGACTGAGACGAATGGAATGCGGCAGAGAAATCGAGCCGCCGATAAACACGCGATTGCGAATATCGAATGACGCCCGGCCGAAATCCCGCGAGATATCGTACTGGTTCGACGGGAAATTGGATGCGTTCGCGGTATTTGCATTCGCAAAGCCGAGGCTGTAAAAACCAAATACACTAAGCTTCGCTCCCAGTCTGCTGCTCATGTTAACGATGAGCTGCTTTTGCTTGAAGAGGCCTTCCGATTCGTATTGGTAAATGTTAGAAGTGCCGCCCAACGGTCGAACGCCGCTCCCGGCAACCAGGGGATTGAACGTGCCCGGCAGAGGAGCGTTAATATTCAGAGACAGAAACTGGTGAATGCCCCGCGAGGCCAAGTAGGTCAATGACAAAGTAGAGGTCTTGGATAGCTGTCTTTCCAGGGTCATGGCGCCCTGCATCACGTAGGGAGAGCGCAGGCGAGGGTCGAGCCGGTAAATGGTGGGCGAGGATTGCGCGCCCACCAGCAACCCGGGAGCTGGAGCATTGGGGAAAAAATCCGGCAAGGCGGTTACGACCTGCTCTTCGTTGGCGCCGTTCAGCCGCAGGGACTGCAATACCAGATCGTCGGAGAAACGGTCATAAAATAATCCGAAGCCGCCTCGCAAAACTGTTTTCGGAGTTCCCTTTGCGTGTCCCAGACCCCAGGCAAAACCAACGCGCGGAGCAAAATCGGCATGATCGTGAATATTGTTCTGGCTCTCGAAGCGCAAGCCGTAGCTCAGAGTAAAGTTGGGGCGCAGCTTCCAGTCATCCTCGGCATAAAGACCGACATCCACTCCAGATTCGGTGGCCAGAGGATTGCCCAACACCACGGAATACTGGCTGGCGCCTCCGCCGGCGGCACGAATTTGTGCGGCGGTCTGCCCGGTTTGGATTCCCATCTGGGTGATGCGGTAGGCGTCCAGTGAAGAAAACGTATAGCTCCCATTAAAGTTTCCGGTGGATTGGTTGGCCAGGGTCACCGCCCGCAGTCGGCCGCCAAACTTCATGAAATGGTTCCCGTGGGACGCTGAGGTGTAGTTTTGCAGCTCATACCGGTTGGTGTCTGAAGCGGTGGTCCCCAGACGATTTCCTCCCCCGGTAAATGAGCCGGGCACAAGGATTGTCGGAGAAAAATCCAGAGAGCGCTGCTGATTGTGTGACCGGATGTATTGCAAGCGGGTTTCGTTTATCAACTTGGGGGAAAGAATCTGGGTATCGCTCACTTGCACATTTTCTTCAGAGCTGCTGCCGTTAAAAGCCTGTGAGGGCAACGAGAAAAGACCAATGCCGCCGTTCCGGTTGTCGTCGTGGTTGAATTGAAACCTTCCCGTCAAGGTGTTGCTGGCGGTCAATTGATCGTCGAGCCGGAAGCTCAGGGAGGTTCGCTTGCGGGGGTTGAGAATGGCCTGGGTGAAAGGCGTGGGATTAAAAGACGAATCCAGCACGAAGGCGTTAATCACCGACGCTTCATTGATGTCGCGCTGCTCAGCGTTCACGAAGAAAGAAGACTTCTTGCTGATCGGCCCGCTCAAATTACCTTCAAACTCTTCCATCTGATAGGCAGGGGAGGCGGGGGCAAAGGGATTGCGCGTGTTTAGAGCTGAATTATTAAAATGAAATACCACCTGGCCATGAAATTTATCGCTGCCCGGCTTGGTAAATACTTCTATCCGTCCCATGCCAAGACGGTCGAACTGTGCGGAGAACGGGTTCTGGTTAATGCGGATTTCGCGGATCGATGCTTTGGGCGGGAGCTGGCCGCCGGTGAAGCCATCTATATAAATCTGGCCGCCATTAGGGCCGGCAGAGGGTCCGGCGAGGGCCTGAAGGTCCTGCAACAACTCGTCCGGATCATCCGAAAGCGCTTCCAGGTCTTTGCCCTTGAGCACGATGGCGCCTACGTTACTTGTGGGATCAGTATTCACCGCGTTGCTGTCTGCCTGCACCTGAACTTCCTGCTGCTGCACCACGATTCCCATCTGGATGTCGAGAGTTTGAGACTTCCCGGCCACCACTTCAACGTAGGGCAGTTCGGAAGCGGCAAATCCTTTGGCCTCCGCGGTCACGGTGTACTGCCCGGGGGCTAGTCCCTTCACTTCATACTTGCCCTGCCCATTGCTGGTCGCAGTCACTGCAGATCCGGTCGAAGTCTTGGCGGATACGACCGCGCCCGGCACTACCGCTCCCGAGGGGTCAGTGACCTGGCCTCGAAGTGTGCCTGTGGAAACCTGCGCAGGCAGCCTGCTCGTCAACAGTCCCAGGGAAATAATCAAGGTGAACAAGAAATAGTGCCGCGAACCGCTTCTCATCAAACCCTCACAACTTGGAAGTTTTTTGTTTACTGACTAATGGCAGCGTCGGCCGCCGATGATGCGAGGTTCCAGGGCGACAATAGCGAGGCCGCCGAGCTTCCGTCGGGGGATGCGGTAAGGATCGCCTCGACGCCAGTCAGTAACGTGATGGCTGTTGGCTGTACACCGCCGGTGGCCACCAGCATGACTGCATCACCTTTTTGCAATTCCGCGGGATCGAGCGGAGGCATTCGGCTGAGCATTTGTTGCATGTCGGCGGCGCCGCCACCTGGACGGCCCCCGCCGGGACCTCTGGTGCGGTCAAAATCACCGCCCGAACCCCGGTTGCCGCCGCGCATTCGTTCAGAATCTCCCAAGGCGCCTGGGGACGTTGAAGTATCTCGAGGCGCCGAGGGGCTGGACATTCCCGCCGGCGGGGCGCCCGCGGCGGGGGCGCCGCTGGCCGGCGCTCCACCTTTCAACCGCATCGCGATCCGCTGGGCAATCATGGGCGGAAGCTTGCGGAGCTGCGAGTCGCTGCTGAAGCGCACTGTAACGGGCTTCCTGGTGAACAGGTCCAGGATGGTGATGGTGTGGGCGCCGAGGTTGGCGGATTGAATTGTTCCCGCGATATTCCGGAACGAGCCGGAAACGATTTCTTCCGCGGTGAGTTCAGCGCCATCAGTGCTGGAAGCGCCACGCGCACGAAGCTGGTCACCCGGTTTGATGTCGGCCAGCGAACTACGTCTGGCGTCGTCAAATTTTACTGAATCAGGAGCGTAGCGCCGCACCGTGGAGTTTTTTGCGGAACGCACGAGCACATTCTTATTGCCAGTGGCCGCCGCCACGGAGATCGTTACTGTTCCCGCGTCCGCATCCACTGCGCGAACCAGCCCGCCCACTCCGCGTTTCTGCCAATCCTGAAGTTGCCGCTGCTGCAAATCGGAGAGATCGCTTTTCTTCAGCACCACGATGATGGAGGGCGTCAGGGTCTTTCCGTCCCCGGCAAGTTTTCCCCTTACCAGCATGCGGTCGCCGGTTTGCAAGTCGCTCAGTTTGATCGCGGCCGCTTTCTTTAAATCGGTTTCGCCGGGATTGGTGCGCACCAGACGGGTAGAGTCGTCGACCTGAATTTGCAGGTCGGAACCGGAATCGGGAGACATCGTGATGTGGGTGCCTGTGATGGCTTTAATCGCGCCCACCGAACGAGTCACAGGGGCGGCGGCTTGCGCATTTGCCTGCGGCGCGCCGCTGACAACCAAAACCAATCCCCCGAACAACAGCGCCAAACTTGCCGCGGATATGCGCGCACGAGGCGTTTTCATCGTAAGACGTGGTTCATAAGAGTTCATGATCGAAGGCACCCTGTACCAGGAATATTAGTTGTCAGGTTAGACGCCTCAATTTAACGTTAAGGTGCTGATATATCAGTGATTTACAAAATATTTACAAATTTGAAATCGAGACCGCTGCAGACAAAAAAACGCCCGCCGGGATAAGGCCGGAGGGCGTGATGCGTAAAGACCTTTCGTCTACTTCTTTTTTGCGGGTGCAGCCATGGGCTTGTCTGCCTGACGGGCAACCACTTTGCCGGCGATCTTTTTGTAGGTCGCCGCCGGAACGATCTTCTTGCGCGTCAGATCAGTCTTCATCCGATAAGGCCGACCGTCGATGATCTTCTGGGAATACGCGCTGCCAATTCCCGGAAGAGCGTCAAGCTGTTCCTTGGTGGCGGTGTTGAGATCGAGCAAGTCAGCGTCGGACGTGGCCGCCGCGGCTGCGGGTTTGGCGGCGACCTGGCTTGGCGTCTTTGCGGCTTTGTGCTTGCTGGCCGCCATTTGCGATGAGGCCAGCGCCGACATGCAGAAAAGCATGGTGAGCGCGGCCAGCAGATTGGTCAATTTTCTGCGGTTCATAAGTCTCCTTGAGTTTAAAGCCGAATGTTATTTCTTGGTTTTGCCTTCGTGCTTGGCTTCACGGTAGCCGGCCTTGTTGGCTTCGTCTTCCGTCATATATTTTCCGCTCTTGGTCTTGCCGTACCAACGGTCGCCAGCGCGGTGATAGATCTTGGTTTCGAGGTTGACCCACACTTTGCCGTCTCCCGGAGTCCCTTGGTCGGCCGACATAGAGGAACCCATGGATGAGGCGGCCTTGCTTTTCTTTTCCGCCCTGGTCTCAGGCTTCATTGAGCCCATGGAAGAAGAGGACATGGAAGAGCTTGAACTCTTGGCGGCTGCAGCGGAGGCGGTGACCATCGGAGAAATCTTGGCGATGGTGCGGGCGGGCACACCAGCCTTGGCCAGATCATCGGCGGAAGAGTAAGGGCGGCCAGCGATGATCTTTTTCGCGGTGGCTGCGCCTACGCCGGGCAGGGCGATCAGGTCTTTTTCACTGGCGGTGTTAAGGTCAACTTTGGCGCCGCCGGCAGCTTGTTCCTTCTTGGCCTCTTTGGCCTCTTTCTTAGCTTCTTTTTTAGCGGCCTTGGCTTCTTTCTTCGCGTCCGCGGCAGCGGTCTTGTTCTCGGCAGCGGTCTTGGTGTCAGCAGCGGTGACGTTCAGGGCGAGTGATGCCATCATGACGGCCATGGCAGCGAACAGCAGGGTCAGTTTCTTGATATTCATTTTTTCTCCGTAAGAATTTAATTTTGTGGAACTGGGACGATACAGCTATTTCTTTTTGAAAAACCCTTCGGCAAGCGATTCCGCCTGGGAAGCGAGACCACCCAACTGGGAGGAGGCGGCGCCGCTGAGAACACCGTCCACATGGGCGGCAATCGGAGCAGGCAGCCTTTCCTTTAAATGGGAAACCACAACGTTTAGCGCCGAGTTGGCCTGGTCGGGGGTGAGGCCCGTGCGTTCACAGATTTTCTGAATCAACTCGTTCATTCCACATTCCTCCTGGCAGGGCTAGGTTGGTATGCCTCAATGCAGGGGGGACAAAGGGCTGCCGGATAGTTACGCGCGAGTGTTTCTTGCAAAATTGCGGAAAGCTAAATTCACTTCCGATTTTATCATCATTAGAACCCCCTAATGGCATAACCCAGCAAAAAAAGCCTTCGCAAGAACCACCCGTTCCGGGCGGGTCTGTGGGCCGATTTTCTTCTTACCCCTTGCAAACTTACTCTAGAAAACCGGCGGAAAGTGATTGCACATCAAAAACGCAGTCGGGCATAGTGGTTGAGCCTGATCATCGATTCAGAATTTTCTGACGCCGACTTTCCGCAAGTCGCTGCTGTGCGCAACGGCCGATTCTCCGAGAAACCCGAATTGTTTCCAGCGCCCCGGCTTCTATTGCGAGGGCCGCGCTCATTCCTGCGGTCCCCCTAACCTCTTCATGCGCAATTCAAGGGCGAT
Organism: Terriglobales bacterium; assembly: GCA_038210375.1. GTDB lineage: Bacteria > Acidobacteriota > Terriglobia > Terriglobales > Acidobacteriaceae > JBBQWT01. Next base: position 126,595 of record JBBQWT010000003.1, read on the forward strand.
CCAATTACTGATCGGTCAAATGAAAGGAACTTTATGTTAAGGAAATCTTTACTGCCGTGCTGCCTGCGAGCTCGAACCTCCCGATCGCCCTGGCCCTTTTGTCGTTGACGGCCACATCCAGCGGGCAAACCCTGACTACGATCACGGGCACGATCAAGGATCTCTCCCAGACCATCGTCAGCACGGGGAAAGTTGTCTTTACGCTGATGCCGGGGATCGATACCACCATTTCGGGGACTGCCATTTTTCCCAGTTCCCAGACCACATGCACGATCAACCAGAGCACATCATTCAGTTCGGCAGGCCTTTCGCGCAGGGGCACGCAGTCGAGTGTGACCGTCTCCTTCACGGCGAACCATACTTTTCTGGTGGGAGATGTAATTACGGTCTCTTCCATGACCGATCCCAGTTTTAACGGGACTTTTACGGTGGCGACGGTTCCCAATTCTTCTACGATCACTTACGCCCAGGCAGGAGTCAACGCCACTACCGGAGGCGGAGTCATCGCCGCCCTGAGGAAAGTTCCAGGGCCTGGATCTTGCGGCCTTACTTACAACACCGCTATTTCGCCTACTGGAACTTATTACAGCACGTGCCTATGGCCGGGAAACGTAAAGTCTTCATGCTTTAACATGTTCGCCATTAATCCGGCGCTGGACATCACCACCGTAGTGCCGACCCCGGCGACAAGCCCCGCCTACAATTTCACTGATCTATTCTCGAACCAGACCATCGGGGGCAATAAGAATTTTACGGGCACGACATCGTTCGGCGCCGTCGCCCAGCTCAATCTAAGTGCGGTCAACGGAATTATCAACGTTAGAGATTACGGGGCCAAGGGCGACGGCGTCAGCGATGATGCAGTGGCAATCCAGGCCGCGCTTACTGATGCTTTCAATCAAAACAAGGAAGTGTTCTTCCCCTCCATTGGAAACGCTATCTATGGCTCGACGATTTACCTGACCAGCAAGCTGAGCTGGCAAGGGGTATCGCTGATTGGCCCGGATTGCTCCGGGGCTAACCCCATCGGGCTCCCCACCCATGGATGCGTAGTTATACAAAGTAAACCGGGACAGGATATTTTTGCTTCGCTCAGCCCCACCGACCCTGCTTACCTTTTCGTCTATCAAAATTTTCTGGTGAGTAACCTGGCATTCGTGGTGGATGATTCCGTGGACGTTTCAACCACCGTGGGAGGTACTCGTTTCCTCGGCAAGACCGAGTATGACGGAACCTGTACATCCGGAACGGCATTGGCCTCCTCTTCGAATTCGATGTGGTCGCAGGGCGATGTGGGACATGGGTTACGCCTGGTGGGCGCTGGTGCCGCCGGCGTTGATTTGGTGACGACCATTGCCAGCGTCAACCGCAATACCGCGGTAGCAACCCTGGCGACCAACTGCCTGACTACGGTGACGACCGCTAAGGTGTACACGTCCGTAACCGGGACTTCGACCATAGAGACGGCGGGAAATTGCGCGATTGCTGTTCCGGTGCGCGATGGGGCAGTTACAGATAATGGCAACCCAGGCTTTCAAAAAGCGACGTTTATGAATGTCTCTTTTATGGGGCTCTCCGGGGCAAATTTAGGCCAGAACCATTCCTGCGGCATTTACACCAATGCAACTCCGTACGGGACCACCTTCCAAAATATTCAGTTTTCCCGCTTGTGGCTTGGTTATGGAGACGCTCCACCTCCAGTGAATCCCAACTCGCAGGACTGGGCAGCTGATGCCAACCACTGGATGGATTTCACCGCAAACAACACCAATTATCCCCTGATCGAGTACGACAGCTCGATGAGTGAATTTGACAGAATTGACCTTTATTCCGGGCACGGTTTCTATTTTCTGGGAGAAAAGGTATTCACCCGTTTTGGCAACAGCCAAATCTCCTTGAATGATTACTACGATGAGGCCAACACGCCGATTACCAGCGGCCCGCACTCATGGTTTACGGGTACCGGCTTTGTGGTGCAAGGGGGCCAGTTGCTATCCGGCGCCAGCGCGGGAAATGGCACTGTGCAATGGGACGCCTCTGAGGGAGTGATTAACGACACCAGCCTGGCCGGAGACGGCATTTCCAACGTTTTAAATATCACCGGCAGCATGAATAGGGTTCTTGCCTATGCCAGCTCGGTAACCAGCTCAGTTGGAGATACCGGCCTGAGCAATGAAATCGTAGTCATGGGATACAGCAACATCCCACTCAATCATCTGGCCCACATTGATCACTCCATGCCGCCAACCGGCCAACTGGACACCTACTCGATTCTCAATGGAAATGCGGCAACGACTTACGACAGCATGTCCGACCTGCTGCTGACCCCCGCCGAAATGCAAGGCGTGAACGAAGCGACGAGGGTTATCACCCCTGATGCTGCTGTGCCGCTCACTCGGGCTTACTATTCCGTGCCGGCCAACGGAGGGTTCTCGGTCGGAGGATCCAACGGCACGGGAAACGGCAGCTACTTTGTAGTGGGCACCTCTATTCCAGCGGGCAAGATCAGGGTATATGTATTTGGCAAGGCGAGTGCTGGTTGCACCCAGGCATTTTCCCTCTTCGACCTCAACAGCGCAACCGTATGGTCGGCTCCGGGGACCCTGACGTGGACGACTTCTTACGCTCTGGGCACGACCAGTTCGGGAGACTATTTTGATGCTGACCTGACTGCGGCCGTCGCCGGGCACCACGTGGCTTTCAGCGGCGGCAGCTGCGGAACCAGCACAATCAATCTGGGATGGATTGCGCTGCGGCCGTGGAAGGGCGACGAGGAAGTGAATGGCCCAATAACCGCACTTGCGCTGCGCACCGGGCAGGCTGCCAATACCGACCTGGCAGGGCAGATAACGATTACCAGTTCCACCACGGGCACTTATACCTTCGCCAGTACGGCCCTTACGTCGGCGCCGGTGTGCTCCCTGACGCCGGTGACCGATCCCACCGTCATTGGTGGGTATTGGGCGACCGCCACCCCGACAATTGTCACGGCCCACGTGAAAACCAGCGGAACCATCACCTTCAACTATGTCTGCGCCGTTCGTAACTGATGATCAGCGGCTGCTGATTGATCGCAGTTAATCATCCTCGCCCCAAACCCCGCACTGATCGGGTGTCCCGCTGCTTTGCGGGCCCCGGAGACCTATCTGCGATTTCACGGAGTAAAGATGCAGAGCCCACCGATCATTGCAATGTTCCTCGGCGAGATCGTGGACGCCGAAGACTTCGACTGCTTCGATGAAATCTTCGGGCAGCCCGCCTCCATGTTTCGCCGCCGGCGCCGTCAGGGCAAAGAGGGACCTCGTGGGGGAACCACAGCGCTTAGCTCCGTTCCGCGAAAAAAATAAGCCTTTGCTAGATTACCTTCGTTCTGGAACTTCTAATTCCCCGCTGTCTTTCCTTCCGTTGGCCCTTCCCATTTTTCCAGGTCCGCCGCTGCTGAGTTGATCAGTTCTCGCTCGCTCTCCAGCACTTTCGCCACCCGCCTGATTTCTTCATCCGCCTCCAGCCATCGTTTCTGTTCGATCGCTTCGCGCACACCGGGCATGGTCTTGGGACCATAGCCGGTGTACACCCCGGGAGCATAGATCAAGTGCCGGTACCACGGGCGCCGGGGGAGACCAGCGTTGTCGAGCAATCGGCGCTCACTCTGCATGAGTTTGTGATTGAGAGCGTTTACCATCGCGGGGGATATACCAAGGTCGCCCGGCGCGCGCGCTTTGGCCAGTGCGGTCTTGTAGCGTTCCGCGCTGCGGGTCAGCATGTCCAGCGCATTTTCCAGTGGAGCGAAGTTCAGATGCGGGGCCACTTCTTCCCGCTTCGGAGCCACCGTGGGATGGCGCGGATCGAAGGTCGCGCGGAACACTTCTTCATCCATCTGCCGGTTGTGCTCGCCAATTTCCTCCTGCTTCTCCTTGAGCATCGTTTTCAGTTCCTTCATATACAGGTGGATGGTATCGGCGAAGCCGGTGAACTCGTAGGGAACTACGCCGGCGTCTGCCAGGCGCAGCACCGCCGTGCCAACGGTCTGGGAAAGAGCGCGGCCATAGGCGAAATCCACGTCAGAGAAATGCGTGTACCAGTAAAAGTCATCGTAGATGGAGTGGTAGATGCCTGCGTCATCTTCTCCTCCGTAGGCCAGATCCAAGCTGGGCACGCCCAGGTGATCGAGAAATGCGGTGAAGTCGGTGCCCGAGCCCAGGGCGCCAATCCGCAAGTCGCCGCGATCGCGGATCAGCTTTCGGTTATCGCTAGTCGCATAACGGATCTGGGCCAGCCGATCGCGCTGGAACACCGTCAGCTTGCTTTCCGGATCTTCAATATCTCGCGCCACGCCGTTGATGAAATGCTCGAGGATGTGTGAGCCCGCCATGCTGAAGTAGCCGCGCCCGTTGCCGTCGGTATTGATGTAGGCGATGGCATGCTGTTCGAGTTCGCTGCCGTGGGTTTCGGCCCAGGCGGTGGAACCCAGCAGCATGGGTTCTTCGCCATCCCAGGCGCAGTAAATGATGGTTCGGCGGGGCTTCCATCCCTGCTTGAGCAGTTCCCCGAGGGCGCGCGCCTCTTCGATCAGAGCAACCTGGCCGGAGGTGGGATCTTCGGCGCCGTTGACCCAGGCGTCGTGGTGATTGCCGCGCACCACCCACTCATCGGGAGCGGAGCTGCCGGGGATGCGGGCGATGACGTCGTATACCTTTTTAATATCCCAGTTGGATTTGACGAGCAGATGAACCCTGGTTGGTCCGGGGCCGAGATGATAAGGAATGGGCAAGCCGCCGCGAAATGCTTCCGGCGCGAGCGGCCCGGCCAGCGCGGCCAGCAGCGGCTGGGCGTCCCCATAGGAAATGGGAAGCACTGGAATCTTGGTGATGCTGGGCGCATCTTTGACCGCAAGGCGCTTTTGTTTGGCCACGCCGCGATCGGGCGTGGTGGGATCGCCGGGCCACGAAGAGGCGAAGTCCATCATGCTGCCGCGCTGCACACCATCGGCAGGGCGCATGGGTCCGGCGGGGAAAACGTTTCCCGAGAAGTACCCATCATCGCGGGGATCGGAATAGATAATGCAACCGACGGCGCCGTGTTCCGCGGCCACTTTGGGCTTGATGCCGCGCCATGAATTGCCGTAGCGCGCGATCACGATGGCGCCTTTGACCGACACTCCCTGGGCCTCGAGAATTTCGTAGTCAGCGGGCAAGCCGTAGTTCACATACACCAGCGGCGCAGTCACGTCTCCATCGATGGAATAGGCGTTGTAGGTGGGCAACTGTTCCGCCTGCTGGCCTGACGTGGGATCGATGGGCAGCGTGGGCTCGGCCAGCTTGGCGACAAACCGCGCGGGCTCGAGCATCTCCAACGCGCGTTCTTTAGGCGTGGGGAACAACACATCGAAGCTTTCGATGTGCGCGTCGAGGCCGAACTCCTTGAATTTCGAGAGAATCCATTCGGCGTTGTCCTGGTCGTAGCGCGATCCCACGTGGTGGGGACGCGCGCTCAGCCGCTCCATGTAGTCGCGCTGATTTTTCGCGCTGGGTATGGCGCGAAACTTCTGTTCCCAATCGCGCTCGGTCCTGGAATCCTGCGCGGAGTATCCGTCGAGCACACTAGGGTCGCTCACTGGGACCTGCGAGAGTGCGCCGCCGGCCAGGGTGGCCAGCATGACCATAAATAATATCCAGCGCCGCGCAATGATGATGTTCAATTTCGTTCTCCTAAGCTTTGTGGGTGGGGAGTCTCAGGAGCTTTATATGGGAGATCAAGTGCAATAGCAAGGAGGTGGGATCGATGGGTTCCTATGCTGAAAGCATTAGGTAAATTCGGCGCGAGAAACAATCGGAGTATTAATTTGTGCCATATTAATCAATTGGTAATCAGCAATAAAATGTTTGACTTAGTACTGCTACTTCTTTAGCGTAGGACGCATCGTGCAACCGCCCAGACCCATCTAATGACTTGCGGGAATGGTGTACACAATAAACCCACCATTTGCGTGTTAAATACTCTTAAGAGAGCCCGATCAAGGGAGTTACATAGGCGACTGAGCAATGCCTTCAAAGCGGCAACGTAACCAGTAGTGACCATGGTTACTTGTAGAAGTCTAACGAAACAGCCAAAATGGAATTGGTTGACAACAAAACCCAGGAGGATAACAACATGACGACGACACTTCAAGGATGGGATGGCTAACTGTCGAGCCACAAGGTTCTGAAAAATTTATTTGGTGGCTAGGGGAAACAAAAGGGTTCTGGGTTCAAACCGGAGCCCTTTTCCTTTCTGCGGTTGGGGCTTTATGGATTGTCCTGTCTCGATCCCGAAGCGAAAGAAGACGCGCTACCGTGGAGATGATGCTCCATCATAGAAGCACTCCTGAGCTCAGAGCCGCCAAAACAATATTACTAAAACTTGTTCAAGCCAAAGATACCAAATTAGCGCGGTTTCTGGGAGACAAAGAGAGCGAAGAGTACAAGGCGATTATGACTATCTTGAACACTAACGAATTTGTGGCGTGTGGAATCATTGGAAAAGCATATGACGAAAAACTATACAAGAGAATGGCTTGCGCAATTACGATTAGAGATTGGCAAGTTCTTCACGGCTTTATAGAGGAGTTTAGGAACTGCATCGAAGAGCAGAAACTGGACAATAGCGAAAAACAGACATTCTTTCAGGATTTTCAAAGCCTCGCTGAGAAGTGGGAAAAGAAACCGCTTAAGCCTTCCAAATAGCACACCAAGGTCTAGATGCTTTTATTTTTTAACCACAAAGAGCGCGAAAAATTCTCCGCTTAACTTTTCAGTCATAAGATTCGGGCGACCCTCTGAGGTGGCCTTTCGATTTTAATGAGCGCCCGGTAACGCTCCAGAATCAATTCCCGCCAATTCCCCCATACAGTGATCGTCGATCGTCCGCAACTCTGTGCAGGCGGTTTTGCTCGTCCAGCCACTTTTGCAGGGGAGCGAAATAATCGAGGAGCGCGGTGGCATCCATCTTGTCTTCCCCGGTCAACGCCTTGAGCGCTTCCGGCCAGGGACGGCTTTGGCCCATGGCCAGCATCTTCCGCAGCGCCGCGCCAGCGGCCGCGTTGTTGTAGATGGAGCAGCGGTGCAGCGGGCCCTGGTAGCCGGCGATGCGGCACAGTCCGCGGTGAAATTGAAACTGCAATATGTCGGCCAGGAAATAGCGCGCGTACGGAGTATTGCTGGCTACGTGATACTTGGCGCCGGCATCGAAATCTTTCTCGCTGCGCGGAGTGGGTGGCGTAATCCCCTGGTACTTCAGCCGCAGCTCCCACCATGCCTTGTTGTAATCCTCGGGCTTGATCTCCCCGGAAAATACCTTCCATCGCCATTGGTCCACCAGGTAGCCGAAGGGCAGGAACGCGACTTTTTCCAGCGCCCGGTCCATTAACAGGCCGATATCCTTGCTCTCATCAGGCACGGTATTAATCAATCCGATTTCTTTCAGATATTCGGGCGTGACTGACTTGGCGATGGTGTCTCCTATGGCCTCGTGGAAACCATCGTTGGCGCCGTTCTGATACAGCGGAGACTGGCCCGCGTAGGACATGTAGTAATAGTCGTGGCCGAGCTCGTGATGGATGGTGGAGAAAAAATCCGCGGTGGGCTCGATGCACATTTTCACCCGAACATCCTTCATGGCGTCGATATCCCACGCGCTGGGATGGCAGACCACCTCGCGATCGCGGGGCTTCTCGAACAGGGAGCGGCGCCAGAAGGTATCGGGCAGCTTCTCGAATCCCAGCGAAGTATAGAAGTGTTCGCCGTAGCGGACCATCTGCCTGGCATCGGTGTGGCGCTCGCGCAAGATCGTCGACAGGTCATAACCAGGATCAGCGCTGGGCGGCGCGACCAGCGGATAAATATTGTTCCATTGCTGCGACCACATGTTGCCCAGCAGATGAGCGGGAATGGGACCATCGGCCGGCACCAGCGCGGCGCCATATTGATCGCGCAGCCGGTTGCGCACGTAGGTGTGAAGCGACTCGTACAGGGGACGCACCTGCTGCCACAGCCGCTCTTCTTCTTCGGCGAACTGCGCCGGAGTCATGTCGTAATTGGAGCGCCACAGCGCTCCTACATCGGCATAGCCTTGCTCGCGTGCGCCCTGGTTGGCCAGCTCGACGAAGCGGACGTAGTCTGGGCGATACGCGGGCGCAATGCTGTGCCAGCCTTCCCAGGCCTTCTGTAACTCACGCGGATCACGGCTTTCCGCCATGATTTTTTCCGCGTCATTCAAGGTGTAACAGCGGGGCTGGCCGTCGGATGTCTTTTCGCCGGCGGGACAATACTTCCCTTTGCCGTAATCGCTGTCCATTTTGACCACGATGCGGGTAAGCTCCTGGCGCTCGGCGGGATTGTGAGGCGCGGGAACGGTCAGCGTCAGCTTGATCAGTTTGAGCTTGCGGGCGGTATCGTAAGGCAGCTTGAGGCCATCAAAGCGCACCGCCTGGGTGGCCAGCCGGGTACCCGCGGCGGTCAGATCATCGTTGGCGTCGGCGGCTATTCTCTCGGTGTCATCGGTAATAAAATTTTCCTGCACCCATGATGCGCGCTGCGCCTTCAACCCCAGCTCAAACAGCTCCTTTTCGGCGGCGGCTACGAATTTCTCCGCCTCGGCGGCGGTGGGCGCGGTGGTTTTGGAGTGGGTGCGGCGGGCCGGCGACGCGTTCGCGTCCATGGAACAGAGTGCTGTTCCCAAGATTAATACGATTACCGCTTTCCACTTGGCGGTCACATTGCACCTCTTGGCTGAAATCACGCAGCCGTCATTATATGCCGCGGAACATGAGCTTTTTATTTCTGGTGGGAGTTGCGGAAGGGCGATGCCGGGACAAAATGAAAAAGGCCGCCGTCTCCCCCCGAAGACGACAGCCCGTCCTAACAACTTAAGATTAGCCGGGTAGTGAGAACCCCGCAAATTACAAAAGTAACCAGTTGCGGGCCGTCTAATTCCCGGTTTGGATGCCGGGAAGTGGTGGAGAGATTCAGCAGAGAACCCTCCATCCATCCATATTTTTTTATTGTCGAATAGAGTTGGTCACCGGTGGCATCGGTCATCGTCATAAAATTAAACGTAAAAAGATTAAGCTGAAGCCCGCTCTACGTTTAGATACAATTGAACAACTGAATATTGGGACGTTCGCATTCAGCAAGAATGCGCGATGCCGTGAAAAAGGATTTCAATGAATTTCTGTGTGGAAACAGAACGCGAAGATGACGGGCGATAGATCGCGGAAGTAACTGACATTCCAGGCGTAATGGCTTATGGACAAACCGAGGAAGAGGCGCTTTCACACGTTTATGCGATCGCAATGAGAGTAATTGCCGATCAGATTGAAGAACAAAACCAAGCCACCAAACCGATGGTTATAAGTTTCCTGGAAACTTGTTAAATCCCTGGCCCAGCACATCTGCACGAAAAGTGCCGGGCGCCCGGTTTAGGACAGGTTGGGCACAAAAAAGCCAATCGGGGTCTCACTTGAAGCTGACGCGTGAAGGCTTTCCTAGTTTTATCTGGAGTTTTCATGCCGGCGAGAGTATTGGGCCAAAAATGCCGCCAGGATAGCGAAACGCACTGGGCTCAAGCCCGAAGATTTATAAATATTTCAGTAACCCCAAGTCACTACTGCCAAAAACTGAAGGCTTGAAACTCCCGCTTAACCTATGTCCTCTACTTCATCGCCAGGTAAACACGCCGGCCCCGGACCGGGAAGCTCTCAGCCGGAGATCGCTGAGCCTACGTATGCGGAGCGCGCGCGCACCGTGGTGCATATCGGCCGGGTCGCCAGCCTTTCGACTCTTTCCCGCAAACAGCCCGGCTTCCCTTTTGGCTCGGTGATGCCTTACGGGCTCGATGAGCGCGGACGACCGTTGTTCCTCATCAGCACCATGGCGATGCATACCCAGAACCTGCAGGCGGATTCGCGCGCCAGTTTGCTGGTCACGCAACCGGAAAGCGGCAGCGATCCCCTGGGCTCTGCGCGAGTCACCCTGGTGGGAAACGGGATCCGCGTGCCCGCCGAAGATACTCCGAACGCGCGTGCACTCTACCTCGAACGCCATCCGGGCAGCAAATACTGGGTGGATTTCGATGATTTCGCTTTTTACCGGCTGGAAGTCGAAGATGTTTATTACGTCGGCGGCTTCGGGGTCATGGGATGGGTTTTGGCAGCGGACTATCGCAACGCCCAGCCCGACCCGTTGGCCGACTTCTCATCCGAAATCATTACCCACATGAACGCCGACCACAAAGAAGCACTCATATTGCTGGCGCGCAGTATTGCGGGCATTGATGCGCAGGATGCTGCCATGACGGCGGTGGATCGCCTGGGGTTCAACGTTCGACTGACTACGACTGAAGGAATGAAAGGCGCTCGCCTGGCATTTATCCGGCCTGTGGGCAGCCGCGATGAATCTCGAAAAGTTCTGGTGGAGATGGTGCAGGCGGCTCGGCAGAAATAGCGCACTCCAACTGTAATACGCTTTTATCAGTCTTAGTTCAGTTCCTCCGGCAAGCGAGCCAGGAACCGATCGTGCAGCCTTTGCATGGTCAGCATTGAAGTCAGTGCTCCTACCAAGGCCCATGCCATGTCTTTTTGGGTGTCCCACGGATCGCCCTGGGTGCCGAGAAAGGCGTCGGCAGAAGTCCCGCTGACGATCGCCATCGTCCATTCAAACAGCTCGTAGAGCAGGCTGATGGAGAGGCAAATGCATACCACCAGAAAAAACAGCCAGGCGCCGCGCTGTAATACGCGTTTGCGCAGCAGGATTTCGCGCGCAATGATCGCCGGCACGAAGCCCTGCGCGAAATGGCCGACATGATCGTATTCGTTGCGCTTCCACTGGAAATGATCGCGAATCCAGTTGAAGAGCGGCACCTCGGCGTAGGTATAATGCCCGCCGATCATGAGGATGATGGCGTGCAGCGCAATCAGAAAATAGGTTAGATCGGTGAGACGAAAGCGGCGGTAGGTGGCCAGCAGAATGGGCAGAGCAATCAGAAATGGAACCACCTCGAGGAACCATGTAAAGCGGTCGTGAGGATACATTCCCGACCACGCCAATGCGGAGAGATCGATTGCCAGCAGGGAAAGCGGAACCCGGTCGCGTCGCGTCACGGCAGCATCATAACCCGGTTGTGCGGCGCGGGCGGAAACTTTTAGCTGGGCCTATAACAGGGTTCCGCGCAGGATTACATACGCGATGCTGAAGTAGATGATCAAACCGGTCACGTCCACCAGGGTGGCCACGAATGGCGCCGAGCTGGTGGCGGGGTCAAAGCCGACGCGGCGCAAAATGAACGGCAGCATGCTTCCCGCCAGGGTGCCGAACAACACCACTCCAATAAGGCTGAGCCATACGGTCACCGCGATCAGCAAGGCGTGCGCGCCATAGTTGGTCAGGTGCAGGTGCTGCCACAGCATGATGCGCAGAAAGCCGATGGCGCCGAGCAGCGCTCCCAGGACTACGCCAGAAAGCACTTCGCGCCGAAACACCACAAACCAGTCGCGCAGCTTAAGCTCACCCAGGGCCAGGGAGCGAATGATCAGCGATGTCGCCTGGGAGCCGGAATTGCCGCCAGTGCTGATGATTAGCGGAACGAACAACGCCAGAACGACGGCCTTGGCAATTTCGTCGGCAAAATGGCTCATGGCGGTCGCGGTCAGCATTTCTCCCACAAAAAGAATGGCGAGCCAGCCGCCGCGCTTGCGAATCATCGCCATCAGGCCGACGCTCAAGTAAGGAGCGTCGAGGGCTTCCATGCCTCCGATTTTCTGAATGTCCTCGGTGGCTTCCTGCTCACCAACATCCAGCACGTCATCCACGGTGATGATGCCGAGTATTTGTCCGTCGGCATCGGTCACCGGCAGCGCGACGCGATCATATTTCCTGAAAGCCTTGAGCACATCCTCGCGGTCATCAGTGGCTTTCACCGAAACCAGGGGAGGATCATTGATTTCCAGCACTGGCGTTGCGGGGTCGGCGAGCACCAGGGAGCCCAGGCGAATATCCTCCACCAGCTTTCCGTCCGGCGCCACTATATAAATGATGTTGAGCGTTTCTTTATCGCGGCCGACGGCGCGAACGTGTTCCAGCGCCTGGCCCGCGGTCATGTCGGGACGTATGGCCACATAGGCCGGGGTCATGAAACGTCCAGCGGTATGCTCGGGATAGCCGAGCAGCAGGCGAGCGGCCGCCACATCCTCCGGCGGCAAGGATTCCAGCAGGCGGCGGGTCACCTCCGCGGGCAATTCGTGTAGCAGACGGGTACGGTCATCGGGCGACATGCCCACGAAGACGGTACGGGCCTGGTCGCTGGTAATTGAACGCAACACGCCTTCCTGATGTTCTCGCGGCAGGTAGGCGAACACCCGCCCGGCCTCATCCTTACTCAGCAGGTGGAAAACGATACCTTCGTCCTCCGGGGGAAGCTCGATGATCAAGTCAGCGATGTCGGAGTAGTGGAGCGATTCCAACTCCATCAGCAGCTCATCCCACTTTTTTTCCTTGATCAGGCCTTTGACATCAACTTTAACGAGCATATTTCATCTCCAGATGGGCGTTACCCCGGCGTAAACCTTTCCGCCAGATTATCAGGCAAGTTACTAGGATGCTGTCTTGGGGATTTTTCAGTTGGCGTTTGCGGTGAAGCGGAATTGTCATTCGGATGTCTGTGTCCTTCCCTGGCCACGAATCATCGCCCGGGCCACGCCGGACGCGGCAACGGCCAGGGCCGCGCATATCCCCATGACCATGCGGAAACCGTAGCCGAATGCATCCCGGACTGATTGTTCGATGTCGGCTTTCGCGGATTGGTCAAGGCCCTCGGGTATCGGGAGTCCGGCGAGCTTGATCTCATTGGCGCGAATATCATTCAGAACACCCGGCGCCAGTGTCAGGCCCGCCAGGTTGTGATTCAGACGCAATGAAAAGGCGTTCACCATGATCATCCCCAGCACCGCGATGGCGAGCACCGATGCGACGCGGGCCACGGCGTTATTGATTCCCGACGCGGCGCCCGCATGATCCTGCGTCACCGAGCTCATGACCACCGTGGTCAGCGGCGCGACGGTGATCGCCATTCCCAGGCCGAGTATGGCGACGGCCGGGAAAAATTGCGTCCAATAACTGCTGCCCCAGGCGGGCAGAGCGAACAAGGCAAATCCCAAGCCCGCAATCATCGGCCCGGCAATCAAAGGAATGCGAGGGCCGTAGCGCGCGATCAGCCCGCCTGCCCAGCGCGAGAGAAAAAAGATCATTAGGATCATGGGCAGCGAAGCTCCACCGGCCGCGGTCGCCGAGTATCCGTGTACTTGGATCAAGTTCATGGCGAACAAAAAGAAAAAAATCCCGATGGCCGAATACAGAAACAACGTCAGCAGGTTGGCGCCGGTGAAATCTCGAGAGGCAAACAGGCCCGGCGGCGCCATGGGCGAGGCGACGTGTAATTCGATGTATGCGAACGCCGAAAGCCCCAGTACTCCCACCACCAGGCTGCCCCAAACCAGGGGATGCGCCCAACCCAGCATGGGTGATTCGACGAACCCGTTCACCAGCCCGCCGAGCCCGGCAGATGCCGCCAGCGCTCCCCGCCAATCGAGGCGAGCGTCCGCAGGGCCGCGGCTTTCCGGCAGCCGCCATAATGTAATCGCGATCACCACAGCGGCCATGGGAACGTTGATAAAAAACGCCCAGCGCCACGAAGCGTGCTGCACCAGGAACCCGCCGAGCACCGGTCCCACGGCGGCGGTGATGGCGGTGAATCCTGACCAGGTGCCGATAGCGGCGCCGCGGTTGGCTTGGTCGAACGACGCGCTGATAATGGCCAGGCTGCTCGGCACCAGCAGGGCGGCGCCCACGCCTTGCACGCTGCGCGCAATGATGAGCAGGCGAATATCGGGCGCGAGCCCGCAAGCCGCGGAAGCCGCCGCGAACACCGTTACACCAATAATGAATATTTTGCGGCGGCCCAGCCGGTCACCCAGCGAGCCGCCGACCAGGATCAAGGCTGCGAGAAACAAGCCATACGCTTCCACCACCCACTGCACGTCGATGACGGTCGCGTGAAAGCCGGACTGCAGGGCGGGCAGCGCCACGTTTACCACCGTGCTGTCGATGAACGCCATGCTCGACCCGATGATGGTGGCAGCCAGTATCCAGGGCTTGGCAGCCGGTGGCGCAGGCTTCGCCGCATTCCCCGAGCGGATTACCGCTTCATCGCATGGCTGTTTCATGAACGCATATCTGGGATTCTGTTTTCAGTCTCGGGCGACGACTTTTTTCAATATGAAAGCGTACTACTGGCGGCTGATTCCCTACACTCCTTCAATCTATATCAGCGTTATCCTTCATGAGCTGGTCGGGAGTGAAAGCTTCCCCGCCTAAATTACGGGCAGTCTGGCGTCTTCGGACGGACGTCACCAAGCAGATATAATGCTCGCTCGGAATCGGCCCCGAAGATCATCTCGCGGGAATATCTCGGAGAAGAACCCCCCGGTGATTCCAGACTGCACACCCGAATGAATGCCTTATTCCGAGGGAGCGACAACTCATGATCGTAACCACCGATGAACCCGTAGAACTAAAGACAGCCTCCGGGCCGATGCGCACGCATGTCGTCAGGCCTGCTGCTCCGGGCAAGTACCCAGGGCTCGTATTCTTCAGCGAAATATTCCAGGTCACAGGTCCGATCCGCCGGATGGCCGCAGTGCTGGCGGGACACGGGTATGTGGTGGCCATCCCCGAGATTTATCACGAGTTTGAACCGGCCGGCACCGTGCTCGAATACGACACTGCGGGCTCCGATCGCGGCAACATTCTGAAGACGACCAAAGAACTGGCGAGTTACGACAGCGACGCGCGAGCGGTGCTCGATTACCTGGCGTCGTCCCCCCACTGCACCGGCCAGCTGGGCGCAATCGGCATCTGCATCGGCGGGCACCTATCGTTCCGCGCCGCCATGAATCCCGACGTGCTGGGTGCGGTGTGTTTCTATGCCACCGACATCCACAAGGGTGGCCTGGGCAAGGGCATGAAAGACGATTCGCTGGCGCGCGCCAAAGATATCAGGGGCGAGTTGCTGATGATCTTCGGCCGGCAGGACCCGCATATTCCGCTCGCAGGCCGCACCACAATCCTGGCGCGGTTAAATGAGGTGGGCGCAAATTTTAGCTGGCATGAAGTGAACGGCGCGCATGCGTTTATGCGGGATGAAGGCGTCCGCTACGATCCCGAGCTGGCGCTGCAGTTATTCGGCATGGTATTTGATTTCTTCCACCGCCGGCTGGGTTACGGTGATTTGCCGGTTCAGGCCGCAGGTGCGGGAGAAACCCGGCACTAAAGTAGTGTCGAAGACCGAATTGACTAACACGAACCGCGGTGCGGACGAACCCATCCGTTTTTAATTTCCGGAAGCTATTCGCGAGCCCCCGGGGTCGTCCACAACCTCAACCCGGTCGTCCACGTGGATCTCGCCGCCCTCAATGACGTAGCAATTAAGCGCCAGCTTTCCCCCAAACCTGCGAACGATTCCCTTGAGCACGCCAATGTCCTGATCCAGAGTGTCGGGGTCGAAAGTCGTCATCACGCAGCGGGCGCGGAGGTCCTGAACCCCGATGAGTGTGTTCCCGATGCGAAGCGACTTGCCCGGCCAGGCGCGCTCGGCCAGGCCTTCAACCCCACCCACCACGATGTTGGGCCGGAGGCGGCGCCCATCATGGCCAAATGCGGTGATGGCTCCATCGGTCGCCACCAGCAGCGGCAGAACGTCGAAACGCTTAACACCTTCGTAATAAATCAGCCCCACTTCAAGTCCCAAAGTCTGGCGAACCAACGAAAGAGCTTCGGGTGAATCCCACGGATACCCGGAAATGTACGCCTTGTGGTCAGCGCCGAGTGTGCCTTTAAGGCCCAGCAACTGGTGGTGAGTTCTCGAAGTAATGGCGTGGCCATCGCGGCCGACCACGAGAACCTGGCGGTCTCCAGCAAAGCCGAGCGGGCCAACTTGTATGTGTTCGATGGGCTCGCCGGCCATCGATTTAACGGGGTAACGCCACAGTTCAGCGACGTGCATGAGGGAACTCGCTTCCTATATTTACGGTAGTTTTACGGCGTGCCCACTGGCAACATTGGGGCTTCCTAAACCATCTATCGTAGCCCACGATACAGAGGAACGAGTTGCGGAAACTGCATTCTTGGCTCCATCTCATCTTGCAATATGATGGGAACCGATCGTATGAGAAAACCTCTCCCTGAAGATCCACGACTCACCCATCTCACTGCTCTTGCGCTGGCTCTTCCGGAAACCACACGTAAGATATATGGATCGCACGCGCAGTTTCTGGTCCGGAAAAAGACCTTCGCGTACTTCCTTAATAATCATCATGATGACGGTTTGGTCGCTGTCAGCTGCAGAGTACTGGCCGGTGACAACAAGGCTCTGGCGCAGGCCCAGCCGAAAAAATTTTATCTCCCTGCTTATATTGCATCGAAGGGTTGGGTCGCTCTGCGTTTGCGCGGGTCCAAGATCAACTGGGAAGAAGTGAGAGAATTGCTTTTGAGCAGCTACATCCTGATCGCTCCCAAGCGATTGGCTCTAAGTGCCTCGGAAGCAGCCACACGATGTCACGAGAAAAGTTGACGAGGGGATTTCTCTGGGTTAGATACTCGGTTGGGGCATTGGCCTGGGCGTTTCTCTATCGGATTATTTTAGAAGCATCAGGTTTTGTCGTGCGCGGTTATGATGCGGCAGCAGAAATTTATAGCCCACACCAGCCAATCCAAAAGCTTATGCGGCCTGGACAACCCTGATACACTCCCCTGCCGGTATCGGGCTGGGCGGTAAAACGAAGGATCGGAGAGAACATGAAGGCGAAAAGTGGTCCAGATAGCAAGACCGCTTCAGCGAACATCACCAAGCGGATCAAAGAGCTGCAGGATTGGAGAGGCGAGACCCTCGCTCTTATCCGTCAGCTCATCCACGATGCCGATCCCGACATCCAGGAGGAGTGGAAGTGGGAGAAGCCAAAATCCCCCGGAATCCCGGTCTGGTCCTATGACGGCGGCGTCTGCACCGGGGAAACGTACAAGCAGGTAGTGAAGCTCACCTTCTTCCGCGGCGCCTCGATCAAAGACCCGAAGAAGCTCTTCAATTCCAGCCTGGAAGGCAACACGCGGCGCGCGATCGACTTCCGCGAAGGAGAAAAGATCAACCAAGCTGCCTTCAAGCAACTCATCCGGGCCGCAGTGGCGGCCAACTCCGAAGCCCTCGCTCAACGCGCGGCCAGGAAGAAGTAAGCTCGGCTATCGAGGGGAAGACGAACACGCGTGGCGAAAATTCTTGAAAGAAATAATCCTACCGAGCAGGCCATTTCTGCTGCCTAAAGGCGATCGAGGCGCATTACTACTCGTCTGCAATTCTCACCGTGAAGCTGAATTGTCCTGACCACCCTGAAGCCGGCCTTCTTGAACGCCTTCAGAGATCTGAGATTGTTTTCCTCAGGATCGGTTATGACGCCGCAAACGCCGAGGTTGCGGAGAACGAATTGCTTGAGGAATTCGCTTATTGCGATTGGACCCAATCCCAAGCCTGTCATGCCAGATTCTCCAATTGCAAGGTCGATGCCCGCGAAAGCGAGGTCTGCTCCCAATTGATCGGCGTGTTCGGGATAGTCAGCCCAGAGGTACCACTGAATCCAACCAATGGGCGCACCCTCGTGCTCCACGATGAAGACGTGAGTTTTCTCGGCGCCATCCACCCGTGGACCGAACTTCGCTTCAACACCTGCTAAATCAAGATGTTCATTCCACCAGACAGCGACATGGGCAGCTGCGAGCCAGTGTTGAAGCTGCGGAAAGTCAGATCGATCAAGCGGCCGGAATGCGAGAGAAGTCTGCACGGTTGGGAATTCGGCCAGGCTATCACGAAAAGTTCGAGTATCGAGAACAAACCCGGATTGGTCGGGTTCTAGTCAGCCGTTTTCCCAGTCTCTGGATCACTTCGGCGCCCGCCGTGCTAAGGTGAAGTCCAATGAGAATCGTCTGTTTCGTCTTTCTCCTTCTTGCTCCTGCAGCTGCCCAGATGGCAATCACTGATGTGACTGTCATCCCTATGAATAGCGAAGTTGTTCTCCGGCATCAGGTCGTCGTGGTCGCTGGTGGGAAGATCACAGCAGTTGGGCCCGTAGATTCCGTCAAGGTGCCTAAAGGCGCTCGGAGGATCGACGGCCGACGAAAGTATTTGATACCCGGGCTCACGGACGCCCACGTCCACCTGCTCTCGAAGACGGAATTGCCGCTGTATGTTGCCGAAGGTGTGACCACCGTCTTCAACCTCGATGGGCGCCCCGCGCATTTACTTTGGAAGAAACAAGTGGCCGAAGGCAAATTGCTGGGCCCCAACATCTTTACGACTGGGCCGATCTTCTTTGGCGCAAAGACGAAGGAGGATGCGGTAAAGGCCGTCGATGACGCAGCGACCGCTGGATACGACGCATTTAAGATCTATAACTCAGTGGCAAAAGATGTGTACCCAGCGGTCGCAGCCGAGGTGCACAAGAAACATCTGCTCTTCATTGGGCATATCGCCCGCGGGCCCGGCACGGAAATGGCGCTGAATTCCGGGCAGTCGATCGCGCACATGGAGGAGTTCACTTACACGTTCTTCAATCCGAAGGGCAACGACGACGATCACGACATCGTCTACGATGAGTCGAAGATCCCCCAACTCACGAATATGGTGAAGACCTCGGGCGTGTACGTCGTTCCCACGATTGATACGTACCGGGACATCGTGCATCAGGCGACCGACATCAATGATTTTCTAAAGACGCCTGCCCTGAAATATCTATCGCCCTGGACGCTCGCCGGCCTGCAACCTGGCGTGAATCGTTACTCAACCGGATTCAAAGCGGCGGACTATGACCGCATCCGCACCTCGCTTCAGTTCCAGAGAAAGCTCATCAAAGCCTTCGAGGACGCAGGCGTTCCCCTGATGACCGGCACGGACTCGACCGACCTTGGCCCGGTCTCGGGTTTCTCGCTCCACGAAGAATTGCACGAGTTTGTGGCTTCCGGCGTCACGCCGTTCCAGGCATTGCAAGCTGCAACGGTCATCCCAGCTACCTATCTCCGCCGGGTTGATCAGTCTGGCACGATTGAGGTGGGCAAAGTTGCGGACCTCCTTTTACTCAATGCTCATCCTCTCGCCAACATCGACAATACGCGCAACATTGCCGGGGTCATGGTGCACGGCCAGTGGCTCGATAGCGCGAAAATCAAATCGATACTCGTCGCATTGCAGGCTAACTACGCGCTCGATTTAGCGGAGATCACGCATGACCTCCGGGAGGATCCCCAGGCGGCCGCGACCTATGTACGCGACAAAGACCCTTTCCGCCGGGTTACGAGTGAAGCGGTAGTGCATATCTGCGCGAAAAAGAGTGCGGCTGAACTGATGTCCTTCCTGGATGATCTTCGCGCGAAAGACCCGACGTCTCCCATCATCGCAGAGCAATCCGTCAATCAGCTTGGCTATGTGTTTGTCCGACGCGGCGACACGAGCAAGTCGATCGATGTTTTCAAATGGAACACGCAGAGCTACCCGGCGTCTGGCAATGCGTTTGACTCGCTGGGTGAGGCGTACGTGAAAGCGGGCGACACAATGAACGCGCTGGCGAGCTACAGGAGCGCCTTGCAGGTCGAGCCGAAGTATCCGAACGCGGAGTTTGCGAAGCAGTTTGTAAAAGAGCACTCGCCCGGAAAATAGCTTGGGCGAGTCTACCCCAGAGCTTGCCGGAGATGGGATCAATTTACATCGATTAACCCCTTGAAAGTTTTGTTGCGATGTTTCAGCAGTAATCAGACAGACCATGCCGCCCGGCGGCCTTCCCTTTTTTTGTCTTGTCTGAAAAATGTACGGGCTTCTGATGGGTTCAGCCAGAACAGCAGGCAATTCCCGAGGAGCACTTCGGACTCCCACATTGTCGGTTTGCGTGTTTGCAGAAGAGTGGAGGAAGATGAGTTCCAGTGGCGCGGATTGAAAGTGATTCCGCCAAAACTGATTGAGTGGGTGCGCGGCCCGGTCGGCATTCGTTAGCACTAATCCAAGGGTCGCTGTTAGCCTAAAATACAGGTCAGCGATCCATGGACATCTTCAACCGCACGGCCATCGACGAGAAGAGGATGAGGGACATCGCGCAGCACTCAGGCGTCGACGGCGAACCTTTTCTTTTGTTCCTCGACGACAAGGTCAACTCCGTTCTAGCCGATTTTGCGCGCAGCAAATTGGAGGAATACCGGCTAGAGAACTGTCAATATAATTGTCCCGCGTGGGAACAAGAGGCGACCGGCGAGAGCGACATCCACGCCTGCACGGTCTCGCGTCGCATCATCGCCAGCCAGAAACTCCCCGCCCATGTCATCGACATAATCGGCGCCTACGAGCTGCTGGTTTATCTCGATGCGACGGTGACGGGGGGCCCAGACATGACATTCGTGCTGACACTCGCCCACGAACTGCGCCATGTGTGGCAGTACTTCAACGCGCCTGTGGTGTTTTATTCGCAGACGCCGCTGTCATGGGTTATCGCACCGCAACTCACGCCCTGTGAATTGGACTCCGAGAAGGCCGCCAAGCGCGTGCTCGGCCAAATGTACGGCGACGCAGCCGTGAGCGCTTACCTGGACGTGGAGCTTGCCGCCTGCAAACAGGAGCACTTTGAGACCACGCAGCGTCTCGCCGCGCTCGATCCCGCGGCTGATCCACACACGGAGGCGAATACGATCGCGCTGCTGGAGGAGCACGCCGAAGAAATCCGAAAAGTTCGGCGCGGGAATAATTTCGATATGCCCGGCATTTCGGAACTAATGTATGCCCTGCGCGGCCGGAGCACAGTCCGCCTCGACCGTGAAACCACAATATAATTTTTGACTGTCAATTTGTCCTTTTGCCTTTGGTTTTCTTGGCGGCCTTTTCCGCACTTAGCTTGGCTCTATCGCGTTGTGCGGAACCTTTAACAGCTTGCCCATCAGCGTGTTGAATTTGGGAAATTCCGAACTTTTCATTTTGTTCCTTCTCCATCTGGTCTAACTCTTGGATTAGTTGATGACGGTTATGAATGTCGGCCTCAAAAGGGATGGCGTCGGGTTGCTGAGCTTCAATTATGGTCTTTAGCGCGCAGTAGTCCAGTTTATAAATTTTATAAACACGCTCCTTCAGTCTGGTCATCGCCTTTCTTTCAGGACGAGTTTTGTCGTGTTCTAGGTTGACGAGTAATCTGCGACACTCATATGCGAGATTGTCCGCGGCTTGAAGCATTACGTAGTCCTGTTCTGTCTCGTAGATTGGTGGCAAAAGGCATCTCGATGTTATGGGATTCTTCCCGCAAAATTCATCAAAAACTTGTTTTGCTTTTCCGGAATACTGCTCATGACTGTCGAACACTGGCCGCAACAAACCTTGCTGAGATTTAGACAGATCGTGATTTATGCGATTTATAATGAAACCTGATTCGACCATCACCAGATGGGCGCAAATAAAGTAGGGATGCGGAAGTAGCGTGCCGCTAGATTTATATTCTTCTAGCAAACGTTCGTAGTCGGGCCGCACGACGATAACCCCTAAGCCAACGAGTAGTTCTTGTTGAACGATGATATCAATGGATTCTGCCTTGATTTTGTTGAAAAGATTCTTTTCTTTTTCTGAGAACAATCTATCTTCTAAGTTGTCGGGCTCATCCCGTAGATGCTGGAACTGCCCTTTACCGGAGCTGAGTTCTGAGGCCTTAAAATATTCCAGATTATATTTTTCTAGAATTTTCTCCCGCCAAACCCACTCGAAATGCAAAAAGTCCATCTGGTGTCCGATGAAACCTGCGACTGCGTAGGCTCGGTCATTGTCATCGCTTTCGTCGAAATATCCTGCCGCGTGCCACATAAGAAACCTGCCTTCTACCTGTAACTCTAGTTGGAAAAAGGAGCGGGGAACAGACCATGATTGAAGTCTTGTCGTCGAAGGTTATGTCGAATTGTTCGCAACTTTGGAAACAAAAGCGACTTTAGAGACCAACTGGGAAGAGACGCACACGAAAAATCCGGTCCAAATCATCGGATTCCAGTTACCCAAAGTCTTACAGGAGTGCGGTCGCAAAATCGTGCGCCGCTTGACCAGTTTGTATGGCGTCCCCGACGGGATTTGAACCCGTGTTACCGCCGTGAAAGGGCGATGTCCTAGGCCGGCTAGACGACGGGGACCTTGAAAAGGTGGGAATGTCGCCGAGAATTGATACTAACAATCGCCGCTGAAGGGTGTCAAAAAAACCGCGGCCTTGATTACGCTGATCTCCGGCTGAAGACGGGATCAGACCTCTGCAAGTTCGAGAAGCTAACCCACGCTGGCGGCCGCCAGTACTCTTTCTCGCTCAGCGTCGTCGTGGCGTTCTTCTTTTGGGTTGGACGGAAGCGCTATTTCCAGCGCTTCCTCGATGCTGGTGACGTAATGCGGAGTCAGGTCCGCGATCTGGTCCTTGGTCAGATCTTCTTCCACATTCATTTTGTTTTCGGCGGGCAGGATCACATCTTTCACGCCGGCTCTGCGCGCGGCCAGCAGCTTTTCCTTGATGCCGCCCACCGGCAGCACGTTGCCGCTTAAGGTAATCTCGCCGGTCATCGCATATAAAGGACGAATGCGGCGATCGGTCAGCAGCGATACCAGGGCGGTGGCCATGGTTACGCCGGCCGAGGGGCCGTCTTTGGGAATGGCGCCCGCGGGCACGTGGATGTGAATATCGATGTCCTTGAACAAGTCATCGGATATGCCCAGGGTGCGCGCGTTGGACCTGACCCAGGTGAGCGCCGCCTGCATCGATTCCTGCATGACCTGGCCGATCTGGCCGGTCATGGTGAAGCCGCCTTTGCCTTTCATGCGGTTGGCTTCGATGAACAGGATATCGCCTCCGGCCGGAGTCCAGGCCAAGCCTACCGCGACCCCCGAGCGTTTGGTGCGCTCAGCGATTTCGGTATCGACCCTGATTTTGATGCCGCCCAGAAATTCCTGCACGATCTCGGGCGTGACCGTCAGCTTTTCGGTCTTGCCTTCGGCGATGCGGCGGGCCTGCTTGCGGCAGATGGTGCCGATGTTGCGCTCGAGGTTTCGCACGCCGGCTTCGCGGGTGTAGTGGCGAATGATGAAGCTCAGCACTTCGGGCGAGAATGAGATGTCCTCGGCCTTGATGCCGTTCTCCTCGGTCTGCCGGGGAATCAGGTAGCGGAAGCAGATGGGGATCTTCTCTTCTTCGGTGTACCCCTGCAGCTCGATGATCTCCATGCGGTCGCGCAGCGGCTCGGGGATGGGATCGAGTTGGTTGGCGGTGGTGATGAACAACACCCGCGAAAGGTCGAACGGGACATCGAGGTAGTTATCGCGGAAGGTCGCATTCTGTTCCGGATCAAGGGTTTCCAGCAATGCCGATGACGGGTCGCCGCGGAAGTCGCGTCCCAGCTTGTCCACTTCATCCAGCATGAACACTGGATCGTTGGTTTCGGCGCGGCGCAGGCCTTGCATGATCTGGCCGGGCAAGGCGCCGATGTAGGTGCGGCGGTGGCCGCGGATTTCGGCTTCATCGTGCACGCCGCCCAAAGACAGCCGCTGGAACTTGCGGCCCATGGCGCGGGCGATGCTGCGGCCCAGTGAGGTCTTCCCTACTCCCGGAGGCCCGACGAAACACAGGATGGGCCCTTTCATATCGGGCTTCAATCTGCGCACCGACAAGTGGTCGAGAATGCGGTCTTTCACCCGCTGCAGATCGTAGTGGTCTTCTTCGAGAATGTCGCGCGCCTTGGCGATATCCACTTCCCCACCCGATGACTTGCTCCAGGGCAGCACTGCCAGCCACTCAATATAGTTTCTCGTGAGCGAGTAGTCGGCCGAGGCCGGGGACATGCGGGAAAGGCGGTTCAGCTCCTTGGTCGCTTCTTTCTTCACGTCTTCGGGCATGCCGGCGGTTTCAATCTTCTTGCGCAGCTCTTCAGTATCGCGCTGGGTTTCATCCTGCTCGCCCAGCTCTTTCTGGATGGCCTTGAGCTGTTCGCGCAGGTAGTAGTCGCGCTGCGATTGCTGCACCTGGTCTTGCACCTCGGTCTGGATCTTGTTGCGCAGCTGCTGCACTTCAAGCTCTTTGGCGAGGTGACGGTTGATCATCTGCATGCGCGCGTATACGTCGCCGGTTTCGAGGATCTCCTGCTTGTCCTTGGTGGCCAGCGACGGTAGCGAGGAGGCGATGAAGTCCACCAGGCGTCCGGGCTCTTCAATATTCATGGCCACGGTCTGAAGCTCGTCCGACAGGGTGGGCTAACCGGAAACGTTTTCCTGAAACAGGTTCAAAACGTTGCGCTGCAGGGCTTCCATCTCCGGTGAGGAGGGAGGAATAAGCTCGGCGATGGGGTCAACCGTAGCCGTCATAAAAGGCGTGGTCTGGACGAAATCTTTGAGGATCACGCGCTCCAGGCCCTCGGTAAAAACGAAGAGGCTCTGGTTGGGCATCTTCACAACCTTATGCACGGTCGCCAGGGTGCCGATGGCGTAGAGGTCGCTAGGTTGCGGGCTATCCACGCGCGCCTCGCGCTGGGCCACCACGATGATGGTCTTATCTTCACCCAGTGAATTGATGAGACCCACTGAAGTCTCGCGGCCCACGGTAAGCGGCAGCACCGCATGAGGAAACAACACGGTGTCGCGCACCGGCAGCACGGGGAGCGCGCGAAGCGGGTCACGTTCCACTACCGCCTCAGCGCTGGTCTTGCTTTCGATATCTGATTTCATGATCTACCTTCTTTATATGGCGTGTTCCCGGCATCCCGGTGGCCTTCCCGGTGTGCCGGTGCGATCTTCCTACCTGTTATCGATCAGTTAACCCATGGGATGAACCAACCCGATGTTTAGATGCAAAGATGGCTCTCACCGGGCATGCTACTCCCATATCGCCTATACGAAAAAGTTTTTGGATGGCATAGATTTTTCTCAGGGCGGGCCCTCTCCGTTCGTAATCAGCGGCTGCCCGAAGTTACTCTTCAGACAGCCCGGTACATGCCCAAGACCTTTACCATTTCAGCGCGGGTGGCGAGCTTTGCCAAGACCTGGCGCAGCCCGGGTCCCGTAGCGGTGACCAGGTCGGCATAAAAAACATATTGCCAGGGACGACCGGGGACCGGGCGAGATTCGATTTTGCTCAAATCGACGCCGGCGGCGGCAAAAATCTCAAGAGCGCCGGCCAGCGAGCCGGGAACATTTCGCAGGGAAAACGCCAGTGAGATCTTATTGGCGCCCCGGGCGACGGTCCGGTTGCGGCGAACCAGCAGAAAGCGCGTGAAGTTTTTCCTATTGTCTTCGAGGTCAGATTTTAAAATTGCGCTGCCATACACCTGGGCTGCGGTGCGCCCTGCGATCGCGGCCGCATCTTTTGCTCCCTGCTCGATCACGTGCTTCACTGCCCCGGCGGTGTCATAAAACGGCAAGGGAACAATTTCACGGTGACTGGCGAAAAACTTTCGGCACTGCGCCAGGGCCACGGGATGGGAGAACACGCGGCGCACATCTTTCAGGCGGGTTCCCGGCGGAGCCAGCAGGCAGTGCCGGATTCGCAGATTGAATTCGCGGTGGATGAATACCTGGTCCGCGTGGGCCAGCAGAAGATCAAAGTGTTCGGCCACGGAGCCCGCCAGGGAATTCTCGATGGGGATGACCGCCGCCGGGGCGCGGCCCGCTATAAGCCGCTCGAAGACCTCGGCGGAGAATGCGCAGGGCATGACTGTGGCCGCGGGAAACATTTCGAGCGCGGCGGCGTGGCTGAAGGAGCCGAGCTCGCCTTGTATAAGCAGTTTCATCTCTTGTTTGGTTCAACGCGGTTGCATGAAAGGAGTCAAATCTCTGCACGATTGCAAAGTGAAAAACCTGCCAAGGCGAGGCAACCCTTCCGGTCCAAACATAAGGCGCAATTTCCGTTGCGCTGAGAAAATTTGCGCCGCCCCGAAAATGGGGACAACCTCAGCCGAATAACTCGCAACCAATTGTATGGAGACGAGAAGGATTTAGCACAATGCTGTGGGTTCTTTTTGTTCTGCTTTTGATTTTATGGCTGGCGGGAATGGTAGCAAGTGTTACCCTGCACGGCTTTCTGCACATCCTTTTGGTAGGGGCAGTCTTGACCATGATTTTCCAGTTGCGTCCCGGCCGGTCGGGAGCGGCTTAGATGGGTTCTCCGGAATCCACAACGTCAACGCTCACCACACTAACTTAACTACTTAACTAAAGGAGACTCCAATGATCAACAAAGATGAAGTGAAGGGCAAGATTCGTGAAGAACAAGGCAGCGCGGAACGTCATATCAGTCAGGCCAACGATGACGTCGTGGGCGCGGTCGAGGGGGCGGTAAAGGAAGTAGCCGGAAAAGTTCAGAAGGACTGGGGCAAAACCAAAGACGCCGTGGAAGACGCGATCGACCCCAACGTCCCGCCCCGCCGACCGTAATTCCTTGATTGACTAACCTGATGGGCGCCAGTCGGCGCCCTCTTTCTTTTGCCCGGGAATTTTCCAGGGGCGGGGACCTTCTCAGCGCAAAAGCAGGTCGGCCGCCAAAAAACCGAAGAACACGACTGCGATTACGCCGTTCATGGTGAAAAATGCGGCATTCAGTTTTGATAGATCGTGGGATGAAACCAGCGAGTGCTCAAAAGCGAGTAACAAGCCTACGATAACCGTCCCCGCCAGCGCCCAATATCCCAGGGCAAAAACCTTCAGCAACATAAATAAAAGCAGGAGCGCCACCGCATGCAGCAGGCGGGAGAAGATCAGCGACCGGGCTATGCCGAAGTGCTGCGGAATCGAGTGCAGTCCGTACTGGCGGTCGAACTCGCAATCCTGACAAGCGTAGAGGAGGTCAAACCCCGCCACCCACAACGTGACCGCGAAGGTCAGCACCAGGATGCGCGGATCCAGGGAACCGCGCACCGCGATCCACGCCGCCGAGGGAGCGATGCCCAGCGCGAAACCCAGCACCAGGTGCGACCACCGGGTAAATCGCTTGGTATAGGAATAAAGCAGCACCACGGCGAGGGCAACGGGGGCCAGATGAAACGCGAGGCGGTTCAGGCGGAAGGCGGCCAATATAAACAGCCCGCAAAAAAACAAGATGAACACGATGACGAACTGGCGGGAGAGCCGGCCCGCGGGCAGTGCGCGCGATTGAGTGCGCGGGTTCGCGGCGTCAATCCCCTGGTCAGCCAGCCGGTTGAATGCCATGGCAGCGGAGCGGGCGGAAACCATGGCCACGATGATCCAGAACAAGACCCTCCCGGGGGGCCATCCGCCGGCCCCGAGCATGGCTCCGCACATGGCGAATGGCAGTGCGAAGAGCGAGTGCTCCCACTTGATCATCTCCAGGGTGGTTGCGAAATTGCGTAAGGGATTGGCGGCCACGGCAGGTAAAAATTGTAAACCAGTTGGCCTGACGATCGGGTTCAACCGCAGGCGCAATGCGAGGGCCCCGGGGCCGAAGAAAAAACGGCAGGACGTGGTTGCGTCCTGCCACTCCAGTTCGAAGGCGCGAGTTTTAGTGCGTGCCCTGGCCGGCTACGTACAACTGGTTGTTCACGCTGAACACTCCAGGGACGCTATTCGCCTGGACGCCGGCGATCTGCTTGTCCATCGCTGAACTTACGACTCCGGTGAGAGTGACGTGGCCATTTTCCACGACGATCCGGATCGGCGCCTGGGGATCGTTGGCGTAACGGCTCAGTGTGGGCGAACCGTATATGGACCGCGCAAGCCGGATGCGAAGCTCGTCATCCATGGGTGAGAGTGGGGCGACGTTGATTTCGTCCACCACGTTTTTCACGCCCGGCGTGGTTTCGACGAGGGTGATCGCCGACGCTCGATCGGGCTCGCTGCGCACCGTTCCACCCACCACCGCATTTCCGTTTTGCACGCTGGCGGTCAGCGAGTTGAACATGAGCCCCTGGCCGATCCGATCGTAGCGCAGCCGGCTGGCAATCTTCTCGCCGAGCACGGCGTCAGGCACCTGCACGCCATGCACTTCAACCAGGTTGCGAATGCCTTCCACGTGATCGGGTTCATGCGCTTTCTTTTCGGCGCGCATCTTGTCGTAGAAAAGATCAACATAGCCGCGCAAGGTGACCACTCCATCTTCCACGCTGGAGGTGATGTTCTTGAATTGCTTCTTGGCGTGCAACCGTTTATTAACTTCGTCTTCGATGTGCTGGTCGTACCGTCCGCGCCCGCTCACTGCGGTTGCGCGAGTGCTTGGCGGCGGGGCGGTCGCCGCGAGTGCCGGACTGGCTGCCAGCAAAAGACCGCAGCCTAAGACCGTTAGCACCTTCCCGAGTTTCCCGCTTAACCCTAATGTTTTCATAGTTTTGCTCCTTATTATTGCTCTTTACAATTAGATGAGGATGAGGTCTAAAAGGATGAGGTTTATTGTAAGGTTTTGGTAATTCTGCGGGCTTGGAGAATTTCGGCTTGAACCAACCCGGCGGAAAAATTCCCCGAAGGGGTTACCCACATCGGCCGCCAGCATTTCAACCCGATGATGGTCTTGAGTTTGGGAGGGATCCGCGCACTTCTGTCGCAGAAAACGTCCCGTCTGTCCCCGATTTCCCCACGTCATTGCGGCACGCAATGAGTGGGCGAGACATGCTCAACCCCGACCGCTAGGGTCTCAAATGAATTGGCGTTGAAGGTGTTTGGTTCCCCGACATAGCCGGAAGATAACATCGGCTTTACCAGATCGGAAGTATCCCGCTAAAGGGAAATACATTTCGCTGAAAGATATCTCGCCCACTCATTGCGTACCGCAGTGAATGGGGCACCCTAACCGAGCGGGGCACCCGGCCTTCACTCTTTTCGAGGGGCTCCCAGCCCGTTCGTTCCGGTATTCGTGCAAGAATCCATTAAAGTCATTCATGAATCCACGTGATTTCCTATACCATTAGGTCAACTTCGAAATCAACGCCGAGAGCGCTGATTCTTTTGAGCGTTTCTCTTTCGAACTCCAGGGCGGGTGCCTCATCCGCAGTGACCCCAACGTACAGCCCCCGACTTTTGATTCAAAGCGACTGCTCGGAAATTCTCAGCACGACCGCCGACCCGGTCTAGTACCTCTCTGAGACATCGGCTGATGGTTTCTCCGACCGCAATTGGATTCTCATCCACCTCCGACCGCGACTCTAACTTCCACGAATTCGTGTCAAAGACCTTCCCGGTTTTCCCGCGTGGGTCACCCTTCCGCCACGATTGGTCCGAAGGAATGCCGATTCTAGAGGAAATTTCAGCACTACCCAAATCAGAGGATTCGATGAACAGCCATACGGTTACACGCGCCATGACTCTTAACCAATTTTCTTTCCTAATCTGGTCTCGTATTCGAATTTTTCAGATTATCAGTGGTGTAGCCAGTTTCTTCTCCTGGTCCACTGCTGCCTTTGAGTCTTGTCACGATGTCTCCGTCACTATTCTTGTAGAGATCAAACTTCCCAACTTTTTCAGTTCCCATGGTGTCCGATTTGATTTCTTCTTGATTTCGGCGTGTGGCCCATGGGATTAGGGTGGCGGGTGGCCCATAAGATTAGGGTGCCCCACGAGCTTTCCCTCTCCCGAATGTGTCCCTTTTTACGAGAAACTTGAAATCATGATTTTAAGATGGCGCTTACTTCTTTCGCGTTCTCACCCGCAGATCAAATCCCAACACGCCGTTCTGGTCGCGCACCGCCACCACTGACACCTTGCGGTTTATATTGAATTCCACTTGCAGGATTTGCTGCGCCGACTGCGACAGGTTGGTGATGTAAGTCAGGGTCACGTTGTTGGAGATCTGTTGCTCCAGGGTGATGCGCGCGTTGGGATTGTTTTCCGGGCCGCCTACCTGGGGATCGATTTTGATTCGGCTCAGGCCAAAAAGTTTCTGCGAGCGGTTACTGACCGAGGCGCTGCCGGTTTCTCCCAGCAGGGCGTTGGATACCGGATCGCCGAAGTTTTGCGCGGGCACCTGTTGGATGGTGCTTTCATCCCGTGTTCTGCCCAGCGCCAGCAGAGCAATTACGTCGGATGGCGGCAGTGGCGGATCGGACCGGTAGGTGGTGCTCAGCTTATCGGTGCTGCCGTGGAATCCGATGGTCAGATCGTATTCCCTGACCCTGGCCGAGGCTTCGAGGTTAATGACCGGCTCGATGCGCACCGGGTTATTGAATGTGATGTCGCCGCGATCGAGGCGGTAGCGGGTGCCGCTGATGAACACCTCGCCTTCCACGATGTTGATTCGGCCGAGCACCGATGGGCGCGCCACCGAGCCCCGCAGATGGATATCGGCGTCGCCGGAAAGCTTGGCCAGCGAAGTTTCGACATTCAGCTCGGGAGTGGACGTGACCTGCACGTCAAGCCGCATGTTGTCCACTGGCGAGCCGGAATTTGCCGACGAGGGCCCTACCTTGCCGCGTGCCAGGTATTGCCCGAAATCGAAGCGCGGGGTCACGCCAAACTTCACCACCGTCACTCCGCCGGAAAGCAGTGAAGCCGCGGGGGTGCCATTCCAGCGCAGGTCAGCGTCGGCAGTGGCGCTGATTCCCGGGGGATAGCGCATGCGCACTCCGCGGATCGTCCCCGTAACATCGAACAACACGCCTTTCTGGTACGCCACAAAACCGCCCAGGCTGATGGTGCCGCCCCCGGTTTTGGCGCTGAGCGAGCTCATCTGCAGGCGATCTTCGTTGAAGACCAGCGAACCCTTGATATCGCTCAAGGTGTTGGGGATGTTGACCAGCGCCAGCCGCGCGCTGTTGAACTGCACCCGGCCCACCACCTGGATCTGTCCGGTGAGGGCAACCTTGGCAAGGCTGCCGCCCACGGTGACGCCGATGGTGCTCGAGCCGGAAGCGATCAGCTCAGGGTTCAGCGTCTGCAACAGCTTCAAGTTCACCTTGCCATCGGCGCGCACGTTGACCAGGCGTTCCCCGGCAAGCTGCACGGTTCCCTTCGCCGAGATGTCGGTGTCTTCGCCCACCAGGTGCAACTGGTCGATGGCAATTACCTGGTTGGCCACGGTGAACCTCACCGGGCCGGAGTTGGTGAGCATGACCCCCTTGATGTTGCCGGAAAATTTCGAAATCTCGGCGGCACCGCTCAACTTGCGCCAGTAACGCAGCGGGCCCTGCACCGTGGCCGACCCCGCGACAATGTTGTGTCCTTCGAGGTCGCCGGGGATCACGCTCTTGATCAACGGATCGATGTCGAGGTTGGAGAAGGTGGCGGCCAATTGCGCGGGGAAGTCGCCGCGCATTTCCACATCACCGTTGAGCGCAAGCTGCGCCTGCTTGAGCTGCGAGGTTGCGGTGAGATGCATCGTGGATCCGTGGGTCACGGCCTGGGCGATCACATCTCCCGCGGGCTCGCCGTTGGCCACCAGTTTGGTGAAGCGAGCATCGCCGTCGATGATGGGTTGGGCGGTGGTTCCGGAGGCGCGAACGTGGAAGCTGGCCACGCCCTGCATATCGATTTTCTTGTTCTTCAACAGCGTGACCCGGGCAAGGTCGAAATCGTTGCCCTGTAATTGCAGCCGGATGGCCCTGTTCACCTGGTTGAAGCCGCCGCTGCCGGTGATGTTGCCGGCAGCATGCGAGATCACGATGTTATCGAAATCGGTTTCACTGCCGGCAAGACGGATGGCCGCGCTGATTTGTTTGACGGGCTCGCCGTAAAGAGTTGCGTCGGTAATCTTGAGGGTCCCCTGGCCGTGGCTATCGCGCAACGAGCCGGTGACATCCAACGCCAGATTAAGGGTTCCGGTGACGGGAAGCTGCGCGCCCACGATCGATTCGAGGTCAGCAAGACTCGCGTTGGCAACTTTGGCATGCAGTTCCAGGGGCGAGCCGGGGTCGATGGCGCCGCCGCGCAATCGCACGCGGCCGGCGGCGGTGAGCTCGGTCTGCCCGCGGCGAAATACCGCTGCCTTGGTGGCGATGGTACCGCCCGCATAAGTGATGTCGGCGACGGCTGAATCCCAATGGACGCGCCGCGGCGCCTCAGCAGACGCGCCCGGGGCGGTGGAACTTGCCACTTTGACGAAGGAATCAAAGGGGCCGAGATCGACATGGCCCTGGATTTGCGGAGACGCCAGCCTGCCACTCAAATAGCCGTCAAATGATGCGCGCCCCTGCAGCTCGATGGGGATGCGCTGGGCGGCGAGCGACGCGGAGAGCAAGGGGCCGACTTCGCGGAGGCTGGATGCGCTGAACAGCACGTGCATCCGTGAATTTTCTCTGCCCAGGATGCCGCTGGCCTGCAGATTTGTGGTCGGGCTCGATAAGTGCAACTGGCTTACATCGGCAACTCCGCTGCCGGAGTGGTACACCGCCTGAATCTCGCCGGCCACCGGCATGTGGCCGGCGGGCGCGTGCGCCGGGGGCACGATGTGCAGGTTGACGCGGGTGTCGGCGTTGAGGGGCGAACCGATCCAGCTTGCCAGCAAGCTGCCGGAAACCGATCCCGCGGGATGCACGCGCTCAATCGACGTCATCATCGCCGGGGCCGCAGCCACCAGGCTCGAAAGCTGCAGAGCATTCAACCGCAAGTCGGCGGAGCCGCGCACGGGGCCTGCCTTGACCATGACGGGCTGACTGGGCGCCACATTCCCATGGACGGCTTGAGCAGATGGCTTAGGCTGCGGCGCCTGGTACGGAGAATTCAGCCAGTTCAAAATTTCGGCTCGACCGGTAACCGAGCCGCCCAGCGCCTCCAGAACCAGGTTATCCACCACCAGTTTGTCGCGGTCAACCGAATAGTCGGCGGTGCTGCTGCTGACCGCCAGCTTCGCGTTCTGGTCGATCCACTGCAGGTCTTTCAAATCCAGCTTGCCGGTGGAGGTGAACAGGTTCGCTGATACCGTGGCTTTTCCATCCACTCCGAGGATGCCGTTTCGAACCTGGGGCCGGCGCAGCATCGCGGCAAAATCCGAAACATAGAAAGAGCCTTTGTAATTGAACTCTCCGCGGGGATCACGAAGATCGGTAATGGACCCGGTGCCCGCCAGGTTGGATTTGCCGGAATGCCAGGTGAACGATTGCACGGTCACATGATTGGCGGCGAGAACAAACCTGACCTCGGCGCTGGCGGGAAGAAAGGTCTTATCCGCCAGCCGGGTATGCAGGTCGGCGACGGTGACGATGCCATTGAATTGCTTTTGCAGTGCGTCATACGTCATTTCCGCCAGCACTTTGTTGACCGTGAAATCAAGCGCCATGCGCCGGTTATTCCACAAAAGCTCGCTGTCATTCACCTGCAGGCGGTCGATGGCGAGATCAAAAAGTCTTTCCGTTACCGTGCGGTTGCCCAGTTGCTTGATCCTGGGGACGGGCTGGTTGGTGGTTCCGTCAGGATAAACAATGATATGAATGGTGGCGTGCCCGGCCACAACTTCGCGCAAGCCCACTTCCTGCCTGAACAGCGACAAAACCTTGAGCCGCACCATCAAGTCATCGATATGAGCGTAGGGCACATCATCGGGAGCTTCCAACCCATGGATGGTCAGGTCGAATGCTTCGAAGCTCAAGTGCCTGAGGTCCCAGCGAAAGGTCTTGATCTCCACGCGTCCGCCGGTGACTAGCTCCAGCTCGGCAATCACTCTGAGCCGGACCTTCTCCTGAAATCCCGCGCCGGTCAAATACAGGCCCGCGGCCACGGTGAGAACCAACAGGAGGGCGGCGATCCCACCCTGCATCCACCGGTTGCCTGGATCGGATCGCAGTTGCGGCGGGATCATGGACGGCCTCGGGGAGTGCTTTCGACCAGCTCGACGCGCGACTGCAGGCGCAGGCTCTGCAGCCAGGACGCCAGCATGGTATCAATCTGTTTTTCGGTAAGGATTTTTTCAATCGACGCGGAAACCTTCGGCAACGGCGGAGGTTGGTTGCCATTTTTCTTCGCCAGCGCCACTACGTTGAGCTGGTAATATTCATTAACGCTGGCGGCGTCGATTTTTACCGTAGGCCGGAAGCGCAGGTCGATGAACCGCAGGGTGTCGATCTGGGTGGCAATATGGGCGGTGATGTCGTCGCTGGTCAGGCCGTAGCCGGCCAGCAGGCGATTCCACCCGGCATCGGCGGCTGCCCCGGGAATCTGGGCGCGGGCTTCTTTTACCGCACTCGCAATGGCTTCGGGCCCGGCGCCGCTGAATTTTTCCAGATCCATCTGGCGGCGGATGAGCCACTGGTCGGTCAGGCGGGTCAAGGAATTCTGGCGATCTCCCACCGTAACTTTATCCAGCGGGCGGCCTTCCATCAAGGATTCGTAGCGCACCTGGTCGTCCAACTCACTTTGCAGAATGGGATGTTGATCCACCACTTCTACCAGCCGGTCGATGACCTCGCCAGCGCACAGGGTGGCCGCAAAAATCACGGTGAAGGCGGCCGCCGCGAACCGGTAATGGATGGGCCGCGTCTTATTGCTGCGCGCGCCGTTACCGGCGGTGAAAGAAGTCATCATCAGAATGTCTGTCCAATACTGAAGAAAAAATTGATATGCCGCAACGTTTCGTAGCGATGTTCCAGCCGGATGGGAAAGGTCGGCGGGTTGAGGTTGTAGCCGAGGTCGATTCGCACCGGACCGATGGGGGTCTTGTAGCGCAGGCCCGCTCCGATCGCGTTTTGCACATAATTAAGGTCGCATTTCGCGGTGAGCAGCTGGCTGCGGCAGTTATCAGGAGATTTCTGCGAGAAACGGAACAGGTTGGCGACCGCGTCTCCGGAAGAAGTAAAGACGTTGCCGGCGTCGTGGAAAATCGCGGCGCTCAGGTTCTCGCCCAGCAGCGGCAGAGGGATGGGCGGACTGCGGAGCTCAAGGTTGCTGATCAGCAGCGAATCCCCGCCCACCGGAAATCCGGTACTGGGATCGCGCGGCCCCGCCTGGTTGACCGCAAATCCGCGATGGGAATTGCCGCCCCCGGTAAAGAACCGTTCGGGCAACGGAATCCCGGAACTTTTGCCGAAGGGCTCTTCGAATCCGAAGCGGATGGATCGAGCCAGCACCCATTTCTTTTTTCCCAGCGTGTAGTAGCTGGAACTCTGCACCAGCAAGCGGGAAAAATTCGATTCCGAGCCGAAGATGCCGGCCGCGGTTCCCACGTCGAGAGTGTTGTAGGTGCCCTTGTGGGAATCAGTGGGGTTGTCGCGGGTATCGCGGATGTAGGTCAGGCTGGGAAGACCGACGCGCACCGGCGCGGACAGCAATTGCAGCGCCGGATCGATCAGTGCGAGATCGCTGTTCACCCTGCGGTAACTGAACCGGTACAGCACGGTGGCGGCCTTGCTCAATGTCTGTCTCGCCTGGATCGAGCCTTCGAGGCGCTTGGAGGTAAATGTGAGAACGTCCTGGCTCTTGTCGAAAAAGCCGGTAATGGTCAGCGTCAGATTGTCATGGTTCAGCCAGCGTGGCTGTTCGTAACTGAGCAGGGCCCGTTGCTGCAGGCGGCCCAGGCGTGACTTGAAAACGATGGTCTGATTACGCCCGCGAAAGTTCAGGCGGGTCACGTCCAGCGAAACCCGCGGGCTGACTCCGGTGCGGCCCTGCGGCGACAACCGGCATCCAGGGGTCAGCATGCACTGGCGCTGGCTGACTCCGTTGACCGAACCGGTCTGTACCTCGACCCCAACTCCATAGCTGAAGGTGTAACGCTTGGCCTCCTTCACCTGCAGCAGAACATTTTTTTCCTCGGCGCCACCATCGGGGTTCTGCACCGCTACATCCACTTCATTGAAGATTCCCAGGTCGTAGAGGCGGCGCTGGGAATCCAGCAGATCGCTCTCGCTGAGCGGGTCGCCAGGATGCAGTTGGATCTCGCGGCTGACCACCTTGGGTTGGGTGTTCTCGAGCCCGCTTACCATCACCCGGTTTACGAAGATCTGCCTGCCTTCGGTGATGGCATACGTGACCTTCATGCGGTCGGCTTTGGCCGGATCGGGCTCGGCAGTGACCTCCATTTTGGCGTCGGGAAAGCCGCGATTGAAGTAGTAGTTCAGTACCGCATCGCGGTCTCCGGCGATATTGAAACTGGAATAAGGCTGGCCTTCCACGGCCGTAATCACATTGCGCACGCGATCTTCGCTGATGGTCTTGGCGCCGGAGACGATCAATGATCCCACCCGCGTCTGCGGACCTTCATCCACATGCATCAGAACACGCATGCGCCCGATCACGCCCAGGTAGTCATCGGTGACCGTGGGAGTGACCTTCACCTTTTGAAAGCCGTTGGCCACATAGAGGCCTTCGATGGCGGCGGCGTCGCGCCGCACCAGCGATTGGCTGAACAAGCCGTGGCGGTTCAGGATGTCCGCGGCCTGCAACTGCATGCGTTCATTGATGACGTCGCGGTCGAAATATTTATTGCCTTCGATATCGACCGTTGTCAGCTTGCTCAATTCACCGCGATCAACTTTATAGACCACGGTTTCGCGGTCACCCGCCGGATCGCTGCTGCGGGAGGAGGCGACGGTCGCTTCGAACCGACCCTGGGTCTGCAGATAGTCCCGAATATTATTGCCGCCTTCGTTCAGCAGGTCGTCATCGATTGCATTCTCCTCATAAATGGGGACGAATTCCTGTATCAACGACTTGCTCAACTTGTAGCCATCCACTTTTACATCGACGATGGGCCCGCGCTCGATGTGAAACGCGTAATCCACGGTGTTCGTGGCCGGTTGGTAGATGCGGTCGGTAATTGAGACCTGGGCGGTGACCCGGTTTTGTTTCTTGTACTTTTTGCGCAATCGCTGCAGCGCGCTTCGCGTGCGCGCCACAGCAACATGCTTTCCCGGTTTCATATGGGCAATGCCGGCGATCTGTGAAAGGTCGAGGCCCGGCGTTCCCGTGACCGTGATTTTTCCCACCCGGGCCTGGTGGCCAGACTTCAGGTAGATGTGCAGGTTCACCTGCTGGTCAGCCGCTCGCCAGTCATAGTCGCTGGTTACACTGGATTGGAAATAACCATTGTCCTCCAGGACTTTTTTCATGTTCGCCAGGCCGCGCTGCAGGTTCTGCTGGGTGAACAGTTGTCCCAGTTCCAGTTTGAGAGAGTGGATCAGCTCACCTTCCGATGGAGGTCCCGGCGCGCCATCGAGGCTGATGGAGCCAATGAAATAATTTCCCGCAGTAACGAACGTCAGGTCCACCTGGTTTGCGGCCGGGCTCGAAGCCTCGACCTGCAGGTCAGCAAATTGACCGGTGGCATACAGCGCGGCCAGACTGGAGCGCACCCTGGCTTTATCCAGAGGCTGGCCCACCTCCTGGGTGACCAGCGCCCGCGCTTTGGTAGCGGCGTCCCCGGAGATTCCGCGAAATTGAATGCTGTGAACGATCGCTCCCGCGTAGAAACCGGCGGGGGTCCCGGCAAGGGCGTCAAGTGAAGGCGAAGCCGGGACCGGAGTTGTGGCCGCCGGGCTAGTCGGCGACTGGGGGGCGGAGGAAGGTGCAGGTGAGGTGACGGTGGTTGCCGGAGCGCCCTGAGTATCGCTGGCCGGATTGGCCGGAGTGGAACCGGCGGGCGGTTGGGCCAGGCCCGGAGCAACATCCGGGGATTCGACCAGGATGGGGGCATGCCCAGACGCGTATGTCTGGACGCTCAATGGCGCCATCAACAGTCCTGCACAGACTGCGAGCTTCATCGAGCCGTATTTCAGCAAAAAATCTCCTTCAGCTCAGCATGCCGGCTCCGGGGTCCGACGGAGTGTAGTTCGATGCCGCGCCTCTCGCGTCTGTTGCCGGTTCCACGCTGGCTTGACCCGTCCCAGGAGTCGGGAGCACCCTCGGCCGAGACCCATTACTTTCGTAATCAAACAGGGTAAAAGCTGCCTTGTTTGTCTTTTTTTGTACCGGTAATACCGTTCTTTACACCCGTAATACGGAAAATTACCCTATAAAAATCCATTGCAACCGCTCTTCCCCAGGCCTATACTTTCCTTGACTTGCGATTCGATTTTGAGCTGAGTCCCCCCAGGTAAAGCCTGCCACAGCCGCAAATCTACCGCGATAAAACAATATTAAAGACCAGAGTCCATGATACCGCACTCCCTAATTTCGCAACGCGCTGCCCGCCGGGTTTCGCGCAAACTTTCATCGTCACTTCTAGGCGGCTGCCTGGTTTTGGGGGTTTCCATTTGCGCCGTGGCCGGAGATAGCACCACCGGCATCACCGGAGTCAGCGAAGAAGGCCGCATTATCTTCCGTAACGATGAAGTGTCGCCCAAGCAGGAGCTTAAAGCTTTGGCCGCGACCCCGGCCAGCCAGGACAGCAAAACGGTTCGGGGCTCCACCCGGAAGACCGCTCGCCGCGGAAGCGTCAATCGCGCCGCAGCCGGCAGCGCGGAAAGAATTGACGCCACCGCCAACCTTCCCCAGATCTCGGCGCAGCTTGTTCCTCAGCTTGCCCCCGGAAACCTGGTGTACTGGAGCAAACAGGAGCGTCGCTGGAAGCAAGTCCCCCGGATTTCCAATGCCATCATGCGCCGCGCGTTGTCAGCCGCCACCGAGATTCGGGCTGCTCAACCGGCGCGGCGAAGTGCGCGTGCCGAACGGGTTTCGAACCAGCCCCTGGCGGCTTCGATCTCCGGATCCAGGCTGGATGCGGCGATCGATGAAGCGGCAGCACGCCACCAGGTGGATCCTGACCTGGTGCGGGCGCTCATCCAGGTGGAATCAAACTTTAATCCGAAGGCGCGTTCTCCCAAGGGGGCCATGGGCTTGATGCAGTTGATGCCCGCCACCGCGCGCTCCTTGAATGTGCGCAACGCCTTCGACGCCCGCCAGAACCTTGATGGCGGAGTGAAACATCTGGCCGGCCTGCTGCAGGATTTCAACGGCGACGTGTCACTCTCCCTCGCCGCTTATAACGCCGGCGCGGGCGCGGTGCAGAGGCACAACGGCATACCTCCTTACGCCGAAACCCAGAACTACGTTCGCAAAATTACCGCCCTCTACGGGCAGCACGGTACGCCGATGATCTTGTCTTCTTCACCGGCGTCCGCCCCAATCCGCATTCTGCACGACGCTTCCGGCCACACTCTCTTCAGCAACGCCGAGTAGCGGGGTCTACACCAGTCAACTTGACGATTCGGTTTTTAATGACACAATGAAGTAGAACCGAAGCAATTGACCACCCTGCCCAAAAACCGTCTCCATGGGGCCCTGGCCGGCGCCCTGCTTTTATCACTGTTTTTGCCGGCGCCCGCTTTAGCGGTTTCGCGGCCGCGTCGCGCCGCCCTCACTCAATTCCAGACTGCCGAAAAAATGCGCGAGGCCCTGAACGGCATGCCCGCCTCGCAGCGCTCGGAGCGCGATTACCAGCGCGTGGTGGATGCTTATCGCAAAGTGTATTTCACCTCCGCCAGCTCAGCACGAGCCGATACCAGCATTATGGCGGTGGCCGAGCTGCTTACGGAGATGGGCCGCGTGTTCAAAGATGAAAAGCGCTCGCGCGAGGCCATCACGCAGTACCAGTTCCTGGTGAAGGAATACCCCACCAGCAAGCTGCGCTATGACGCGATCTTTACGGTTGGCCAGGTTTACAAGGATGACCTGAATGACCCCGCCCGCGCCCGCGAAGCCTTCCAGAGTTTCCTCAAGTTTAATCCCCGCAATCGGCTGGCGCCGCAGGCCCGCGAAGCCCTCGCCGAGCTTGATCGTCCGGCCGCGCCCCGGGTGAATGCCGCAGCGCCACCTCCGCAGGCAGGGGCGGGCGAAGTGCGCGAGGTAAACCACCCCCAGGACGGCAGCCAGGCTGCGCGCGCGCGCCATGGAGGCAAGCTTCCGCTGATGACCAACGTGCGCCACTGGTCCACCCCCGATTACACCCGAGTGGCCATCGATCTCGAAGAAGAAGTGAAGTACGAGGCGGGTCGGGTTTCATCCCCCGATCGCATATTTTTTGATCTGCACGACACTAAACTTGCGTCCACCCTGGCGGGCAAGTCATTCGATGTGGAAGACGGGTTTCTGCATCGCATCCGGCTGGCGCAATACACGGCGGATACCACGCGCATCGTGCTGGACGTGGATGAAGTTTCAGAGTACTCGGCGTTTTTTCTGCCCAACCCTTACCGGCTGATCGTCGATATTCATGGCAAGGCCCCGGAGAAAACCCTGGTGGCCGAAGCGCCGGCCGCGCGCAACCGGACGCCGGCAAAAGACGCGGGCCTGAAAGACGCGCGTACCGGCAAGGCCGCGGGCTCCGCCGAGGTCTTCCCTACAGAAAATACCCAGGCGGCAGCCAATGAAGGCGCCGGGCGCGACATTTCTCCCATGCCGCCGGTGGACGTGACCTCACCCACCGCTCACGCCGGCAAAAAACCGAAGACCACCAAGCCGGCGGGCAACGCGGCTGTCGAGCCTCCGCTCACTGTGACCCCGCCGCCGGTCCACAACCAGCCGGTCGAACTCGCCGCCATGACCGAGCCGGGCGTGAAAGACACCGCCAAGCCGACCACCAAGCCGACCTTCGAATCAGTTTCCCCGAGATCGAAGAAGAAACGATTGAAACCCGAAGATGCGGTGCTCACGCGCGAAGCGCAGCCTACCGCCGCAGGCGAGCGATCGCTGGTTCGCGCCCTGGGATTGAAGATCAGCCGCATCGTCGTTGATGCCGGACACGGCGGGCATGACACCGGCACCATCGGCCCCAGCGGCCTGCAGGAAAAAGACCTGGTGCTCGACGTGGCCCTGCGTCTGGGCAAACTGCTGGAGGGCCGCATGGGCGCCGACGTCATCTATACCCGTGACGACGATACGTTTATCCCCCTCGAAAGCCGGACTGGGACCGCCAATCGCGAGCGCGCCGACCTCTTTATTTCCATCCACGCCAATTCCAGCCGGGACGCGGGAGCACGCGGGGTTGAGACCTACTATCTGAATTTCACCAGCTCCCGGGATGCCCTGGAAGTGGCGGCGCGCGAAAACGCTGTCTCCGAGACCTCCATCCACGAGCTGCAGGACCTGGTCAAGAAGATCGCACTCAAAGACAAGATCGACGAGTCGCGAGAGTTTGCCATGGACGTTCAGAATGCGCTGTACCTGGGTATTGCCGGGAGGCACTCCGGCATTCGCGATCGCGGGGTCAAGAAGGCGCCTTTCGTGGTGCTGATCGGGGCCAACATGCCTTCCATCCTGGCGGAGATCTCGTTCGTCAGCAATCCCGAGGATGAAAAACGCTTGCAGACGCCGCTTTACCGCCAGAAGATTGCGGAATCGCTTTATCGCGGAGTGTTGCGCTATGCCAGCGGTCTCAGCGGGGTCAAAGTAGCATCCAAAATCGCCGATTCCCCCGGCCAGTGAGCCTTTCCCGCGTCCGCGGTGTCTAGTATCCTTGTTAAGAGAAGACCGCTGAGCGCCAGTCCCTGACCAGCGCCTCGATCCTGCCCATGGCAAGGTGATTGCTCTTGAAGAAAAGCTTCCTGTTGCTGTTAACGGCGCTGGCCGCAGCGCTCCCCGCGGTTTCTGCGCAGGCGGTGCAACCCGCGCCGCAGCCAGCCGCCGCCCATAGCGAGGCCATACTTCCCTCCGCCTTCGCCGGGTGGGAAATCGGTCCTGACGCGAAAACCAGTTACGACCCAAAGATTGCCGACCCCGCCGACCCCGCGGTCATGAACGAATATGGATTCAAGGATTTCCAATCCGCAACCTATTCCCGCAACCAGCGCAAAATTACGGTGCGCGCAGCGCGTTTTGCCGATGCCTCGGGAGCGTACGGCGCCTTTACGTTCTACCGCGAACCTCGCATGCAGCCGGAAAAAATCGGGGACGCGGCGGCTTCCGCCAACAATCGTATTTTATTTTCCCGATACAACATTCTGCTCGACGTAGTGATCGAAAAAATCACCGCCATGTCGGCCACTGACTTGCGGGAGTTGGCCGAAAACCTGCCGCGCCCCGCCGCCGAGGCCGTTACTCTTCCCTCCCTCACCAACTACCTGCCGGCGCGAGAGGCCATAAGCAATTCGGCAAAATACATCATGGGGCCGATTGTCCTCGAAAAATTGCACGCCCCTCTGCGCTTCTCACTTGTCGATTTTTCTTCGGGCAGCGAGGTGGCATTGCAGGATTATTCCACCTCGTTGGGAAATGCCACGCTCATGGTCATTTCATATCCCACGCCGCAGATCGCCGCCGCCCACCTCAAGACCATTGAGGACTGGAGAAGTACCGCCGCCTCGCAAACGGCCCGAAGCACATCTTCAACTTCGCCCGCTGTGCCGGGTTTGGCCCCGGCTCCGGTTACACTCACCGGCGAATTCCAGGTGAAGCGCTCCGGCCCACTGGTCGTGGTCGCCGCGGGACAGATGTCAGCGCGCGAGGCCAAGTCCCTGCTGGGCGCAGTCCATTATGACGCTGACGTGACCTGGCATGAGGACGCGCACCTCGGGCCGCAGGATAACGTGGGCAAGTTTTTGATCGCGCTCATCTCCCTGGTGGCAGTCATCATCTTTGTAACCCTGGTGGCCGGGGTGGCCTTTGGCGGAATCAGGATTTTGGCGCGAAAGTTCTTTCCCGAACGGGTCTTCGACAAGCCCGAAAACGTGGAGTTCATCAGGCTGAACCTGGAGGAATAAATCCGCTTTTTTTACTCCTAAGTCAATAGTAGGCTTGGAGTTAGGTCTTTCCTCCGAGGCGAAAGTGACAAAATATGTCGTTTTTGCCGAAGGGAACACTTGTTGTAAGATGTTGAAAACAAAGAGATTTATCTTACTTAAAAGGCTTGACACCCCAGTTCATGGGTCATAAGATTTTCCCAGAAAGTTTCGATGGTTAACCTCCGTTGGAACTATTCTCCCTTGAAAGAGAAAGCCGCCCAAGTTGCCGGGCGGCTTTTTCGTTTTACCGACACCGCCAGACTGAACGCGGGCCGGGTGCTCCAGTTCCATCAGCAACAGAGGGACGGGTGCCCGACGTTACTTGACTTTGGAATGGGGGCGCGCTAACGTCGCGGGAATCCCTCACGGGGTTATGAGGAGATTGATTGACTAACCAGCGCATTGTCACATTAACCACCGATTTTGGTTTGAACGACCACTACGTCGGAGCGATGAAGGGCGTGATCCTTAACATCAACCCTTCCGCCGTGATCATCGACATCTGCAATGCGGTGCGGTCTTTTGATCTTCTGGATGGCGGCCTGGTAATTGCCCAGGGGTCGCGCTATTTCCCCCCTAACACCATTCATCTGGTGGTGGTTGACCCCGGGGTAGGCAGCGCGCGGCGGCCTTTGCTGGTCACCACCGAGCGCCATTTTTTTCTGGCGCCGGACAATGGCATTCTTTCACTGGTTTACGAGAATGAAGAGCGGCTTTCGGTTCGGCATATCACCGCGGACCACTATTTCTTACAGCCGGTCAGCCATACCTTCCATGGCCGTGACATTTTTGCCGCGGTCGCGGGATGGCTCAGCAAGGGCATGGAGGCCGCCAAGTTCGGCGAAGAGGTCACCGACTTCGTCCGTTACTCCTCGCCGAAGCCCAAAGCCCTGAACGACAAGCTGATGAAAGGCGTGGTCCTGAAGACTGACAAGTTCGGCAACATGATCACCAATTTCACTCCGCACGATATTCCCCAGATTTTCCAGGCCAACCCGCCAGCATTTAGAATCCTGGTCGGAAAGGGCGAGGCCCGGACCATACGCAACGCTTACTCGCAAGGCATGCCGGGAGAGATATTCGGC
Source organism: Terriglobales bacterium (assembly GCA_038210375.1). Taxonomy (GTDB): domain Bacteria; phylum Acidobacteriota; class Terriglobia; order Terriglobales; family Acidobacteriaceae; genus JBBQWT01. The sequence goes on from JBBQWT010000003.1 coordinate 170,366, forward strand.
GTCCTGGGCAGCATGGGATATTTAGAACTGGCGGCAAACCGCGCTTCGGCGGCCCAACTGACCGAGGCCGATAAGGGCAGCGATGTGGGCATCCTGCTGGGCGACGACGCCGCCGGGCCGGTCCCAAGCGAAAGCTGATCGCGCCGCCTGCGGCCTTCGCCTGCTGAAACACTTCCCTGAGATTTTGAAAGGACCTTCCATCATGACCACCACGGACCGCACCGCCATCGTCTTCGGAGTCGCCAACAAGCGCAGCATCGCCTGGGCCATCGCGCAAGGCTTGCACGCCGCGGGATACCGCCTGCTCATCACTTACCAGAGCGAACGCCTCGAAGAAGAAGCCCGCCACCTGATCGCGGCCCTCCCGGGAGCGGAAGCCTACCGGTGTGACGTTACCAATGATGAAGAGATCAAGCGGCTGTTCACCGAAATCCAGGAGAAGCACGGCACGCTGCATACCCTGGTGCACAGCGTGGCGTTCGCCCCCGCGGAAGAGCTGAAAAACGATTTCGTGCAGACCACGCGCGAAGGGTTCCGCATGGCCCACGACATCAGCGTCTATTCGCTGATCGCGGTCTCGCGGGCCGCACTGCCCTTGATGGCGGACGGCGGCAGCATCATCACCCTGACTTACTTTGGCTCGGAAAAGGTGGTTCCCAACTACAACGTAATGGGCGTCGCCAAGGCGGCGCTGGAAGCCACGGTCCGCTATCTTGCCTTTGATTTGGGAAAAAATCGGATTCGCGTCAACGCCATCTCCGCTGGCCCCATCAAGACCCTGGCCGCGAGGGGAATTTCCGGCCTCGGCGACATGCTCAAAGCGCATGCCGAGCGCGCCCCGCTCAAGCGCAACGTCGATCTCAAGGAAGTGGCCGACACCGCGGTGTTCCTCGCATCGGATGGCGGCAGCGGGGTCACCGGCGAAATTCTGCACGTGGATTGCGGCTATAACATCATGGGTTTCTAAGACCGGCAGCCCTTGGGTTGGGGAGGAATCCCCTTACGGTTGCAAGGTGATGCGGCGCTCGTCGCCGCCCAGGTGCTCGATCAGGATTTCTACATCGCGCTCGGCGGCAAAGCGCGGAAATTTCTCTCCCCATTCCATGAGCAGGATGTGTTGCGGATCCATCAAATCGTCGAGGCCCAGGGTTTGCAGCTCGCGCGCCGTCTCCACGCGGTAGAGATCGATGTGGTAGATGCAACCTGCGGCGGCCGCATATTCGTGAATCAGGGTGAAGGTGGGGCTGGTGACTTCATCGGCCATACCCGCGCCCCAGGCTTCGATCATGCCCTTGGCCATCGTGGTCTTGCCCGCCCCCAGATTGCCGCGCAATAAAATAAGCTGCGGCGCAATGAGGGTGGCGGCGATCTCTCGTCCGGCGGCCACCGTCTCTTCTCCCGAATGGGTGAGGTATGTCTTCATGCTTCCATACTTCGCGCCAGACAGGGCAAAGTCGAACCCGGAATGGCCGCAGGCAGAATGCACCGCCAGGCCGCTCAGGCCACGGGCGCGTGCAGCAAATGCTGAATCTCAGGGCTATCGACATTTTTGGTGTCGATCAAAGTCACCCCGGTGTCCACCTTTTTCTCCACCGGCTTGCCCATGAGGTGATCGACCATGGTCTTCACGCTGAGTTCGCCCATGCGATACGGGTTTTGCACGACGATGGCCTGCATCTGCCCGTTGTGCATCGCGTCCACAAACGTGGGGCTGGAATCAAAGCCCACAAAAACCACTTTGCCCGCGCGATGAATGTCCTGCAACGCCAGCAGCATGCCGGCGGTGGAGGATTCGTTGGGTGTGAATATCCCCTGCACCTCCTCGGCATAGCGGTTAAGCAGGTTCTCCGAAGTTCGCTTGGCGGTGTCGCGAGTGGCCCCGGCAAACTGATTGGAGGAGATCAATTCGATTCCGGGATAATCGGCCTTCAGCTTCTTGACGAACCCGCCTTCACGTTCCTCGGTGCTGGCCGAGCCTTCCTGGTAACGCAGCAGCAGGACCTTGCCCTTGCCGCTGAGCAGCTTGCCCATTGCACCCGCCGCCAGCTCGCCGCCGCGGGTATTGTCGGTGGCGACAAAGCTGACGATGTCATTTGACTCCAGCGCCGAATCAAAAATCACGGTGGGAATCCCCGCCTGCCGGGCCTCTTCCACAGGACGAGCCAGCGCGCGGCTATCCAGCGGCGCCAGCAGGATGCCGTCGATGCCCTGGCTGAGAAAGCCTTCGACCGCCTGGATCTGCTGCTCGCGATCGTCCTCGCGCAACGGCCCCTTCCAGTTGATGGAAACCTCGATTCCCTGGGTGGCAAAATCCTGCGAAGCCTTAAGCGCCCCGGCATGTACCGACTTCCAGAACTCGTGAGTGGCGCCCTTGGGAATCATCGCCAGCTTGTAGCTCTTTTTTCTGGTGGAAGCGGTTTTGTTGCAACCTGCGGCAAGCAGGAGTGCGGCGCATAGTGACAATACGATCAGACTTTTTTTCACAGGCTCTCCAGGAAAAACTCTGCACGCCAATCCTACACAGGAACCGGGTAAGTGGGTTCAACCCAACTCCGCAAAGAGCTTCTCAACGGTCTTCATTAGCAAAAAAAGACGTTTGGGGGAATTGGGCAACGAAATAAAATTATAGTGTTGATAGAAGTGCCTGGCACTTTCATTTTTTGCATCTACCACAATGAAAACCGAGGCAATCTGCTTACTTTGCCGCAGTGAGCGTGCGAGTACGTCTAACAACATGAATTCTCCCAATTTCCTGCCGCTGAATTTTTGGTCGATGGCAAAGCGACCTAGCAAGGTCGCCGGTACCTGCGGATATTTGGGAAGAGAGCTGGCAAGGGCGGGAGGCATATCTTCCAGTTCCACGGAATATTGCGAGAGCGTATAGAAGCCGGCAATAAGCTTGCTATCCGGAGTCAACACGAAACAAACCGCCACTCGCTTTGAGGCATCCTGGCTCGCCTGGAGCCGAAGGTAGCGATCCAGGACGCTATCGCCGCAGGAGAACATCGCCCGGTCGTGGGATTTTGCCAAAGTTTCAACCACGAAACGGGACGACGACTTCGGCTCCATTCCAATCATTTAAACCTTGAATCGCCCTCGATGTCGCATGGCAGCGGCTCGCAGTCTCTTGCCAGGCTCCGGAGGATTTAAGAGCGCCTCGACAAAAACGTGCCTGTCCCGTTCAGTCAAGGTCAAAACTTCTTCATCACGAATGGTGCGCAAGGCAGCGTCTTCGGCACTCAAAACAACGAAATCTGATACCGATGTGCCTTTTATTCTTGCCGCGCGTTCAATATGTTTTTTTTGCTCAGGAGTAAGTCGAGCCTCAAAACGCTCTTTTTTGGGTCCTTTTGTCGCAAATGTCGCCATAGGTCCTCGATTACAATTGTACGGAAGTTCAACGTACAGTTCAAATTCAGGAACGACCGCATCAATACCCTACACCTTCTCAGTTGGAGGGTTTCAACAGCACGCTGCTGCGCTCATCGGCATTGATCCCCGACATGAGCCTCTTGAGATCAGCCATGTGGTCCATGGGTACCAGCACCTGGCGGATGGTGTAATCGCGGCTGTAGCGCAGCACTGATCCTTTCATCTCGGTCTTGCTGCTGTATTCGGCGAAGCCTACGTCGAGCTTCACCGGGCGCGGCAGCTCATCCACCGAGTAGCCCGGGGGCAACTCGATGTCGAAGACGTCGGATTGATGCGACGCGGCGCGAAATTCCACGGGGTATTTGCGGGGCTTGCTGCCTAGGTCTTCGCCCTTGGCGCCCATGACCCGAGGTCGCAGGATCAGCAGGTCTCCGGCGGTCTTGGCGTATTTTTGCGCGGAGAAATTGTACTGAATGATCAGGTCTTTATCGAGCGCGGCAAGATTTTCGATGCTGCTTTTTTCCACGGTAAAGCCGCTTAGGCTGTGTTTCAGTTGTGAGTCGAGAAACTTTACAAGCTCGGTTCCATCTTTTTCCCCGCTGGAGAACACTTCCCGGCCGAATGAAGCGCCTTCGCCGGAACGCGCCTCGCGCACTTCACCCGAAAGCGTGCCATCCGGCTGCAGCTTCAATGTGGCGGTGCGCCGCAGCTCGTTGGCTTCGGGACGCAGCAATGGCAGGTGAATCAACTCTCCACCCTGCTCGCGCACCAGCAGTCCGTATGAATCCTGCAGGTGCACCGGTAATTGTCCCGCCTGGGTGTATGTGTCAGTGGGATCAAACAACAGGTACCGCCGGCCGTCTTTGGCTTTGACGACGCTTTGCAGCTTCCTGGCGTCGAGCGTCGCGGGAAGCTCGACCGCGGTAATCACATGATTGAAATACGAAGAAGGCGCATCGGGATCGACCACTCCGCGTGAGGTGTGCACCAGCAGGTAAGACGCTTCAACTCCGGTCTCGTGCAGCATCGTATTCAGCAGGGTGGCTTTATCTTTGCAATCGCCGTAGCGGTTGCGAAAAACGCTGGCCGCGGGATGCGGCTGGTACCCGCCAATGCCGATCTCAATGGCCACGTAGCGGACGTCGCGCTGCACGAACGCGCCCAGCGACTCCACGATTTCCACCAGGCCTTTTTTGCCGGCGGTCAACTCGCGCGCCTTCTGGCTGATCTCCGGCGTGGTTTCGCGGCTGGCCCTCGTCAAGTTGTAATACCAGTGAGAAATTTCCGGCCACGACTTGAGTGAAGCCACCTGCGAGCTGCCGAAGTAGGCAACCGCCATGCGCCCCGCTACCGCGTTCCAGTGCTGCATGTTGGGCTCGACCTCGATGGGCGGTATGTCGCGCAACTGCCAGGTGAAGTGGTTGCCGCCGTCAGAAGTGGGCGCCGCCGCCTGGTAGTGGACCCAATAGCTCTTGTATTCCCAGCCCGGGGGAAGCTGCAGGCTATAGCGCGATTCCCTCACCGGGATATTTTCCTGAAAGTGCCAGTTGATGTCGAGCAGGTACGGCCGTTCGCGGCGTTCATATTCAAAACCCACCACCGCTCCGGGCTCACCCCCGGGAACATGGATCAACTTCATGCGCTCGTCGCTGTAGAGCTCGCCGGAATACGGGCTGGTTTCGACGAAATCCTTGTCCTTCCACTCGGCTTCCTTGCCGTCGGTCCCGATGCTCCACGCGCGAATGTATTTAAGCTTGGCCTCGCTATCGAAAGTGGCGCCAAAATCGGCTTCGTCCCTGCCCTCTTTGCGCAGGATCTTTACCGCGCGCCGGTACACCACGATGGTCTCGCCATTTTCCTTCACCGTGGAATCGTGCTGCTCCAGCAGGACCACCGCCTTGGTGTCAGGCGGGTAAGCGGGCAGCGGCGCGCGAGCGGCGGCGCGCAGCCACTCCGGCGCGCTGCCCGCCTGCAGCCACGGGGCGAATGCCGCCAGCAGCACCACAAAAGTGAATAACCGGCGTGGGTTAGTTGCTGGCCGCAGCCGAAGAATGCAGGATCGCAGGCTGATCATCGCTGGTCTTCACCTTTTGAAAAAATGTTTTCAGTTGAGGGTAAAAATCCGCCGTAAAGGCGAATGCGGCCAGCGCCAGATCGCGCTCGAAAGAAACTATTGATCCCTTTTGCTGGAAGCTGGTTTTATATATTCCGAATGCGCTCTTGCCGTCTTCCGACACCAGGGTCTCGTTCTGTTCCTTGGGCAGAGTTTCTACCTGCAAGCCCGCCGGCAGCACGATCCTCACCTTATCCACGTCACGATAAGGATACTCCAGCAAAACCGAGTACATGCGTTTGGGCCGGGTAAATGCCTGGTGCGAGTTGACGTGGAAAAGCTGGGTGGGCAGTAACAGGCGCTGGCCGGCCGAAGAGGCCGCGGCCGGAATCACCACATCGAAATGCGCAATCAGGAAGCCGCCAGACTCGGTCCATCCTTCGCTGGCGCCGGCCTTGATTTCGGCATTGGCCGGCAGCCACTCGCGCAGCTCTTTTTCCATCATCAGCTTTTGTCCGGCTTCGTCGGTTTGCGCGCCTTCGATGCGGTGCCATAAAGCTTCCTGTCCACTGAATCCGAGAGTGACCTTGCCTTTCAGGTTGCCTTCCGCATCCATGGTGAAGTTGGCGAGACGCTGGGTGCCGGCCTGGTTATATTGCGGAATGGGGGATTGCGATAACTCGGTACTGCCGTCCGGCTTCTGGCGCACCCCCAGGGTGTCGGTGTAGCGCCAGCGCAAGAGTCCAAAGGGAGAAAAGCGAGTGCCCGGATCGAGAAACACTTCCTTGCCATCGATGGTGGCAATCACCAGCTCACCGCTCAACTGGTTCCAGTTGGGCAGGTTGGCGTCAAAGACCTTTTCATCGCGGGTACTGGCGCGCATCATGTAGGCGGGAATGTCCACGGCGCGCAGCATCCCGGCCAGGAGCCGGTTGATCTCGATGTGGTTGCCTTCGCCCAGTTTTAGCACGTCTTCTATGTTCTTGCTGGGTTTGGATTTGCCCGCCTGCTTGGCGGCCGCGGGATCAAATGTGAGGTTCTTGATCTGCTGGGCGCGGGCATAAAGTTTTTCCGCTTTTTTTTGCGGAGAGTCGCCCGCGCTGACCACCTTGGCGGCCTCGGCCGCGATCGCGGAATGATGGCCGATGAAATTATCCACCTCTTTCGACCAGTACTTTCCTTCCGTCTTCCAGTACTCACCGGCGCCCGCGTTGCGTGCCCAGTAGAACGAGACCCGCCACTTGAGTTGTTCTTCCGGAAGGGAAAAAGGCTCCGCCACAAACGCCGGGATATCGTTGACTTCAACCTGCAGGGCCTGGTGGTTATCGATCCACTGCGGCGCCATGTCCTTGCGCAACCCCATAGTCACCCAGTACACCGAGGGCAGCTCTTCACCTCGGCGATTGCGCACGATGCCGGAAGCGAAGGGAATGAATTTGAATTTTGCGTGCTTTTGAAATAGGTCGTCCTGCACCGTCCAATAGGCGTCGTAAGCGATATCGTCGTACCAGTGCAGCTTGTACTGGTATTCGATGATGGATCCCGGCTGCACAGCCGGCAGCACAAACGCTTTCTGCATGATCTTGATGCCGCGGCCTTTGGCCACCACCTCGTCGAACGGCTTGCCTTCGTAATTGATGATCGAGCCATCGGGTTGAATGGTGCGCGCCTTGATGTCCACCAGCGAAAATTGGCGGTTGTCGTAAGGAACTTTGACGCTGGCCAGCGCCTTGCCCTGCTCGGTAAGAATTTTCTCGCGGATGTAGGTAGAGCGGAATTGCTTGCCTTCATCGGTAACTTCTTCGCGATAGAGGATCACGGCATCAGCGCCCGGCTGCTGGGGCTCCGCGGTCATCTTCAGCTCCTGCGGAGAAAGCGGCAGCCACACCTGAAAGGCGCGGGCGCGGGAGAAAGAAATCAGCAGCAAAATTGACAGGACGAGAAAACGGGAACGGGTAAGAAAAAAAGATAATCGCATGGCATGCCTCGAAGCCCGCAAAGTAAAGTACACTGCACAACCGCAAAAGGGGTGAGATATAAGGTGGGATAGGGCCCAGAATCCCGTATTAAAGGGATTTATACCACAGAAAATAGAGTTCGCCGGGAAAATGCCATTGCATCCCGGTTAACGAGAAGTGGGGGCTGGTCAGCCCATTTTTAAAAGTCTTAGCCCCAGGGAGAGCAGTACACCTCATATATGAATTGACTAAGGGTTCCTCGGCTTCGCTCGGAATCACAATTCATTTAAGACGCGCTCTCGGTACCGGGAGAAAGATAAACGTTTGGTCCGGGTAATAAAACTTTTTGTCTCGCGATCAGATGCAACGTGGGCAGATGGAATGCCAATGTTCTCGACTCGATTCGTCGGCTGCGCTCGAAATTACAACCCTTAAATGGCAGGCGGGCAAGGCTATTACATGCGTACCTCGATTTAGGAACTAGGAGATTGCTCCGCATTAACGCAATTACAAGACTTGCGCCCCACCTACATCAACAACGGCCCCAGCCCATTCGTGATCGTCCGCAAACGGTTTTGCGGCGTGCTGTTGATCCGCAACACCGCTTGCTCCTCATCGCCGGCCTTCACCTTTTTGTAGAACCCACGCAACTCGGGATAAGCATCAGCGGGCAGCCACGTCGCGCCCAGGGTGAGATCCCGATTGAAGATCAGGGTACGACCGCTCTGCTCGCGCATCGTGTGATAAGAAGAAAACGGAACTGAAACGGCATGCGGCCTCGGCAGGCCCTCAACCTCAACCCCCGCGGGCAAGGCCATCGACACTTGATCGACCTCGCGGAAAGGATAGGGCAGGAAGATGGCGTGCAGCCGACGGTCCCGGGTAAAGACCTGTTTGGTGTTGGCCGCAAAGATTTCGCTGGGCACCAGAAGCCGCTCGCCGGCGCTGGCCGCGTAGGATGGAATCGTGACGGAGAAATGCGCCACCAGCGGCAGGTTTTCGTCGGTGCCGCCTTCGACCTGGTTGACCTTCAGTTGGGCGCTCGCCGGCAACCATTCGGTGAGTTGTTTGGTCAGCAATTCTTTCTGTCCGTCTTCACCGTCGCGCCAGCCGGCCATGCGATACACCAACGCGCTCTGTCCGGTGAACTCCACGGTAATATTTCCCGCCAGGTTGCCAGCGGGGTCCAGCGAAAAGTCAGCGTTGCGCCGGGTCACGGTTTGCGACGCATCGGGCGGCGGAGTGTGCGCGATCTCAGTACCGCCGGCGACCTGGCGAAGTCCGCCCAGCATGGTGTACTGCCAGCGCAACAGACCATATGGACAGTAGCGCGTGCCGGGATCGAGGAAGAGGTCCTTGCCATCGATCCGGGCGACGACGATCTCATCGGTAAGCTGGCTCCAGTCGGGCAGGTCGGCATCGAACATCTGGCCTTCGCGGGTGCCCAGCCGCATCATGTACGACTTGATTCCCGCGGCGCGCAACAGGCCCGCGTAGGCGCGGTTGATGTCTAGGTGTCCACCAATGTTCTGGGTCACGACGCCCTCGATGTTGGAGGAAAAACGGTAGGTTTTGAGGGCGGCCGCGGAAAGTCCTCGCACGCCGCCGGGATTCTCGATCTGCTGCACGCGCAGGTAGAGCTTGCGCGCCTTCTGCTCGTCGCTGTCGCCGGCGGCGATGACCTTGGCGGCCTCTTCGGCTACGGCCTGGCTGTGACCGATAAATTTGTCGGCGCCCGCCGACCAGATCGATCCTTCATCGCGCCAGAATTTAGCGACGTTGAACGACTTGTTCTTGCCGTAGAAGAAGGATGCCCGCATCTTCAGGTCGGCATCCACCAGGGAAAATTCCTCCGGCTCAAAAGCGGGAACGTCATGCAACTCCATTTCCAACGTGCCTTTTCGGTTGGCCTTCGGCGCCAGGCCGGGCGGGGTCCCCGAAACCGCCCAATAGACCGGATTGCGCGACCGCCCGAAAAAACCGCGATGTCCCGCCGGAACAAAGGCGAGTTTCACGTGCTTCTGCATGAGGTCTTCCTGGATGATCCAGCGCCGCGAAAACGGCAGGTCCTTCAGCCATTGCTGCTTGTAGCGGTATTCGATGATGGAGCCCACTTCAACGTGGGGCAGGGTGAAAGTCTTGACCATCGCCCGTAGCCGACTGCCGCTATACATAGGCCGATCGTAACTCTGGCCATCAAACTCGGTGATGGAGCCATCGGCATGCAGGGTTCGTCCCTGGAGCTCGGTGATCGCATAAAGATCGCTGAAGTAGAGGATGCGCACGTTGGCATAGTCGCGGCCATCCTCAGACAGAATTTTTTCGCGAACATATTTGAAGGTAAAGTGGTGGCTGTCGTCCGCCACTTCCTCCCGATAGAGGATGATTGCACCCGCCGCCCGCTGCGCCCCATCCTCAGAGATAACAAAATCCTCGGCACGAACCGGCTGCCAGGCGGGATGAGCCATGGCGCAGGTTGCGGACAGCAAAAAGACCAACGAAATAAAGAGCGCAGGTAGCCTGATGAGCAAAGTTCGAGCCGGGGGGCGTGCCATATATAAGGAGTCTATAAGGGAAAATGGGTTTTTGATAGATATCAGGCTGGGACGTGGGGGCTTGCGTTGCGAACCAGAAATCCCGGTGAGTGCCGAAAACGGGAGCTAAAGCTGACAACAGTTGGCTGGCGGCGATTCTGTCGTATTGTGCTAACTACACCGACAGCCTATCCACCGAACGGTTGAGCGTTCCCAAGCCGCACCAATGAATCAGGAAAAGAAAGCACGACGCTATAGAGCCATAACTTTACTTCGAGGGCTGGCCATTCTGCTTGCATTTGTGTCAGCTGGAGGCTGCAACCAATATAAGACGCACGGCACAAGTGGGAATTCGCAACTATCTCAGGCTGGTTCCACGATTAAGATCCGCAGGACGACGACACCCCTCGGGGAGGAACCTACAATCACCCGTGATATTTATTATCGCAGTGGGACGATGCGGAAGGTGGATCGCCTGGGAGGTGAATCGACGCCTTCGTTTGTGAACATCTCAGATTGCACCGCCAAAACGGGTCTCTCGGTCGACCTGGAAGCGCGCGAATATAAAAAATACAAAATGGTCAGGTATTGGACCTCCGCACAATTCGACGAGTACGTTAAGGCGCACCCTGAGAGCGCTGCGCCGTTGGAAAGTCAGACGATAGATACAGGCGAAAGCAAGTTCTTTTTCGGACGTTCGGCGAAGCATCTCATCACGACGACAAAGCAGCCCCGCAGTCAAAAGGGCGATGGCGGCCAGGAAATCATCGACGGGTGGTATATCGACCATGATCGGCCCGACAATAACTGTGTCCCGGATTACGCGGCCGATCAACTTCAATACCTGGTAGGCACCGTGCTCATTGATGACTATCGAAAGGTTCCCCGATTCCACCACATAGGCCCATTGCCAACAGGCCTTCCGGTCGAACACACCCGCAACATTACTTACGCTCCCTCTGACAACCGCAGGGTTCGGTCTGTGATTCTGGAAGAGAAAGTTGAAGACCTGTCAGACGGCCTTATCAATCCCTTGATCTTTGAAATCCCATCAGGATATCGCGAAAATCCTCGGCTGGGGCAAAACACTCAACCCGGTCCCTCGAATCCGCAATTAATTTTTATGTGGGTCTTGATCGCGTTGGTCGTTGCTATTTGTTCGATTGCTCGGTTAAAGGGTCAACCAACTTGAATGTGAGGGCGGCGTCTGCCACGTGGCAGCGCAGAGAAACTCCTCCTCCTCTTCTCCAGAAACGTATAATTCAGCCCACGTCGCATAGCATCCATGGCTGAGCCAGCGTCCTCTCCACTTCCGACCGCACCCGGTGACGCAGTCATCGAATTTCGCGACATCTCCTACTCCATTCCTCCGAACAAGGAAGTGCTCAACCAGCTCAAGCTGACGGTTCACCGCGGCGACACCATGGTGCTTCTGGGCCGTAGCGGTTCCGGCAAGACGACCGCGCTAAAACTCATCAATCATTTACTTGTGCCTACCGGCGGCGAATTGCTGGTGGAGGGCAAACCTACAACCCAGTGGGACGTGATCGGCCTGCGCCGCCGCATCGGCTACGTCATTCAGGAAGGCGGGCTCTTTCCCCATTACACTATCGCGGAAAACGTGGGCATCGCGCCCCGATTGCTCGGCCAGAACCCAGAGCAGGTTCGCGCACGCATCGATGAGATGCTGCGCCTGGTGGATCTTGAGCCGGGAGATTTTCGCGAACGCTACCCGCACCAGCTTTCCGGCGGACAGCGGCAGCGGGCCGGCGTGGCCCGCGCCCTCGCCGGGGACCCGCCCATCCTGCTCATGGATGAGCCCTTCGGAGCGCTCGACCCCATGAGCCGCGCCGAGATTCAACGGCAGTTTAAAGCGCTGCAACAACGGTTGGGGAAGACCATCGTGCTGGTCACCCATGACCTGCGAGAGGCCCTTTACCTTGGCAGCCAGATCGCATTGCTGGAGGCGGGCAGCCTGGTAGGCAGGTTCAGAAAAACGGAATTTCTCAATTCCTCGGACGAGCGCGTGCGCAAATATATTTCCGCATTCGACACCAGCGATGACGTGATTGCGCTTTCTCCGTCGAGCGAGCACCCATCCGCGGGAGCGCCAGGATAATGCTCGACTTCATCCTCAAGAACCGGCACGAGATCGCCACCTTGACATTGGAACACCTGTGGCTGGTGTTCGTTTCCATGGCGCTGGCCATTGCCATCGGCGTTCCGCTGGGAATCCTGCTCAGCCGCAGGCGGTGGCTCAGTAAGCCGGTGCTCGGCGCCACCAACATCATTCAGACTATCCCCAGCCTGGCTCTGTTCGGTTTTCTGCTACCGGCGCCCTGGCTGGGCGAACGCGCGGAACGCCTGGCCATCACGGCGCTTACCCTCTACGCTCTCCTGCCGATTGTGCGCAATACTTTTATCGGGATCAGGGGCGTGGACGCCGCAGTGGTCGAAGCCGCGCGCGGAATGGGCCTGACCGACCGTCAGTTGCTTCTGCAGGTGCAGCTTCCCCTGGCGGGGAGCGTGATCCTTTCGGGGATACGCGTGGCCACTGTCATCTGCGTGGGGGTCGCCACTATCGCCGCCGCGGTGGGCGCCGGCGGCCTGGGAGAGTTCATCTTTCGCGGCGTGGCCATGGTCAATAACTCGCTCATCCTCGCGGGCGCCATTCCCGCCGCGCTGATGGCGATCACCGCCGACTTCATCCTGGGATTGATCGAGACAAAATTGCGCCCGGGCCGCGCATGAAACTGCGCCGCTTGTCGTTCCATCTGCCGGCGCGAACCACGCAGTGGCGGGTGCGCGTGGCGTGGCTGGCGCTGTGTGCGCTTTCTCTGCTCGCCGTCACCTCCTGCCGGCCATCGCATTCCGATCGCATCGTTGTGGGGTGCAAGAACTTTACCGAGCAGGTGGTGCTGGGAGAGATCATCGCCCAGCATATCGAAAACCGCCTCCATATCCCGGTGGACCGCCGTTTCTACCTCACCGGAAGCTACATCGCCCACCAGTCGCTGATCGCCGGGCGCATTGATATTTATCCGGAATACACCGGCACCGCGCTGCTGGCGATACTCAAGAAACCGCAAAACCACGCATCCGCGCAGGAGGTCCTGGCCAACGTGCGCGCCGACTACGCTGCGCGGTTCAAGGTAGCGGTGGAGCCTCCGTTGGGCTTCAACAATACGTTTGCCATGGTGGTGCGCGGGGACGACGCCCGCCGCGATGGGGTCGCGACCTTGACCCGATCCGCGCAATTCGCTCCGCAATGGCGGGCTGGCGTGGGCTACGAATTTCTGGAGCGCCCTGACGGATTCAAAGGCCTGGCGGCGGCCTACGGCCTGAAGTTCGCCGAACCGCCCAGAGTGATGGATCTCGGGCTTCTCTACCGCGCCATCCGGGAGCGTCAAGTGGATATGATCGCCGCCAATTCAACCGACGGCCTCATCGCCGCGCTCAACTTGGTAGTGCTCGAAGATGATCGCCACTACTTCCCTCCCTACGAGGCTGTGCCCCTGGTGCGTCAGGAAACCCTGACGCGGTTCCCTGGACTCGATAAAATTTTGCGGGAGCTGGCGGGAAAGATCTCAGACCAGCAGATGCAGCGCCTGAACTACGCGGTGGATGGCGATCATCGCGACGTCAAAGATGTGGCGAGAGAATTCTTGAAGACCGTTGAAGCGCAACCGTGAGCAGCACGGGGACTACGGAGCGGGCGCGTCATCGCGGGGAAATGAGCTGAACACGATTTCGCGTGATTTTCCGCGGGATTGTTTGTCATCCCCGGTGTTGTATTGGGTCAGTATCCCGGTGATGCGAAGCGCGCCCTGCTCGCCCGGTTTCTTCAGGCTATCGGGGGCGATCTTGCCTTTAAATTCAAACCAGATGCCATGAACCGGTTTGGTGGTGAAGCTCAGATCGTCGTCTTTCAACGCCGCCTTGCTGAAGAATTGATCGAGAAACAGGCCTTTGTCACTGTCGTCCTGACCGTAGCGTGAAACGAAACCGGTCACCCGCGGCTCATGTCCCGCCTCGGTTTCCACCGTGACCTGCACGAACTCGCCTTCCTGTACGAAGCTGTACATGCCGGAAACATCTTTATCCTGAAAGCCGCGCGCCGCAGCCTGGGCAAGTTGCGTTCCCATCGCCAGCACGCCGACCGCCAGCGCCATCGCTCTGATGAACGCGCGACGCCCCGCGGCCGGAAATGCGTAAGAAATTCTTCCTGTTTTTACTTTCATATCTCACCCGCGGCTTGCTGCCGAGTTTTGCAACCCAGTGCAGCACTCCCAGGTTTCCCTGCGGGCCGCACTTTTACTTGTTTATAATCACACACAATTGCTATCTTGCGATTAGATGCCCCAGTCCCCGAAAACAGGCGAAAACTTTGGTCATCCCTCCCCCGGCGAGGTCAAGGTTCCGGAGTTCGCCGTCAAGCTGGAGCCATGGGGCGCTACGTTTGCTCGAAACATCCGCGAAGCGATTGTCCCCCCGCCCAGGATTCATTATCCACACTTTCCGGGAGCAGCCTGGCCCGACGTCCTGGTTTATTCCCCCCTGCCATGGCGCTCGGTGGTGCAGTCGATTTTTTATCATGGTCTCTTTTTTCTGTTGATTTATGGCATCTCGGTGAGCTGGTTTTTCGGCATGAAAAGCCTGCACCCTCAAGTCGCCAAAGATAACTCGATCACTTACTACAAGCTTTCGGAATACCTGCCTCCGCTGCAGGGCGGCAGCGCTCCCGCTAAAGTCGCGCGCAAAGGCCAGCCCGCTTATTCCCGGCAGGCCATCGTTTCGCTTCCCCCCAATCCCGACAACACCAGCCAGACCATAGTGAACCCGGTGGCGCCGGCGATCATTCGGCAGAATGTACCGCTGCCCAACATCGTGATCTGGTCGCCCATACCCAAGGCAGCGCCGGTGGCTGCATCGGCGCGCACGGCGGCGCAGCTTAGGATGCCCAACCTCGACGCTTCGTCCATGACCGCCGTGCCGGTCACCAACCGGCAGCTTTCGCAGTTCGGTTTAGAAAAACTGGGCAGCACATCGGTCTTACAGCCGCCGCCAGAACTGGTAAAGCGCCGCGCGGGAGACCTCAATATCGGCGACGTCAATACCTCAGTGGCGGCGCCGGCGTTACCCGTTCCCGAACAGCGGACAACCGCCGGCGGAGCGTCGGGGCCGGATTCCGCGCCGCCTCCAGCGGGAGCATCCAGTCGCGGCTCGGCCGCGACTGCCGCCGGACAATTAATCGCGCTGGGCCTGAATCCGGTGAACCCCAACGGACCCATTGCAATTCCCCAGGGAAGCCGCAGCGGCACATTTGCGGCAACCCCAGCCGGCAAGCCGGGCGCTCCGGGGACGCCGGATCTGGCCGGCGGCGGCAACGGGCCCGGCGGAACCGGCCGCGGAGCAGGCGGCCCCGGAAATGGGGCGGGAGGAACGAACCTCGCGGGAGTATCCATCACGGGCGGCGGCCCTTCCACCGGGATCGTCGGCGCGGCTGCGCCATTGCGCACCACACCGGCTGCGAAAAATCCCGCAGATGAAGCTGCCCGGCGCAAGGCCTTAATGGCCGCAGCCATGGCGCCGCCCCGGCTGGGAAGCGTCAATCCTGGAGATCGGGGCGCGCAGGCGCCAGCCTATAGCGCGGCCAGCGATGAAGGAAGTTATACGGGCAAGAAATATTATTCGCTCACCTTGAACATGCCCAACCTGACGTCGATCGGGGGAAGCTGGATCATTCGCTTCGCCGAGCTGCGGGCCACCCGTGATCGCGGCGAGTTGACCGCGCCCGTCGCCCTGGTGAAGGTTGACCCCGCCTATCCGCCGGACCTGATCGAGAATGAAGTGGAGGGTACGGTCGTGCTCTACGCCATCATCCGGCGCGACGGAACGGTCAGCGACGTGGCGGTGGTTGAAGGAATTCAGGAGCGGCTCGACGAGAATGCCAGGTCAGCACTGTCAAGATGGCGCTTCCGTCCGGCCACCCGGAATGGCAATCCGGTGGACCTGGAAGCAATGATCACAATTCCCTTTCGCCCTCGCCATCGCAAGGCGTTTTGATTTCCAACTTAGCCGGCCGGAATGACAATTCCCCAGGGCGTTTATGCGGCTTGGTCTTTTTTATGCGACTTTTTGACCCTGATTCGATCGAGGTCAAGTTCAAACGCAAAATTCGCGATTGCAGGACAGGCAAACGCAGTGAGCACCACTATCCGCGTCGTTAAGACGTGATCGGCAGAGGACGCATCTGGGTCAGGGTCAACTCGTTCTGAATGTATTCGTAGATGACGGGGTTAGTGCAGACCTCGTAATAACGCATATCGGTCCAAGCCTTGAGATCAAAATTCTGCGCGTCGATGTGAGCGACGATTCCCTCGCGGATGACCAGTTCATGAAATAACCCTGTTCCCACGGGCACCATTCCGCTATACAGCCGCACCAGTTCGTTGTCCCAGATGGTGGGCAGCTCAATCTCGTGCAGCTTCAATGAAATTTCCTGTTGCAGTTTCTGGAATGCGGCGGCGCTGATATGGATCCCGCCGATGTTATAGCGCACCAGAAAATCCTCAGGCGCGCCCCCCGCCTCAAACTCGTCCAGAATCTGGAAGGTATAAACGTTGAAAAGACCCTCCACACCGGAGAGAAACCTGCGGGCGCCTTTGGTGCACGAGGCCAGGCGGTCGCTTTCGTTCAAGGCCTCGGAGATCATGATGCGGCTGTCGCCATCCAGCAGGTACATGGGGGATGAATCCTGATAAGAAACTCCCAGGCCGACTTCCAGCATGGGCAAGCCGGCAGCGGTGGAATTTTCATTGTAGCCGCCGACCACCGTGACCATCTCCTTGGCCAGCACGCAGGTGCGGCCCACCGCAAATTCCGGCTGGTGCTCGCGCTCCAGCAGCGCCAAAATGATAGCGTCGCCCTCGATAAATACCTTGGTGGCGCCGAATTTTGCCAGCAAGCCGTTCACCGGCTCGAAAAAATTCAGGCTGAAGAACGACGCCGGATTTAACCCGCGGTCATGCAGCGTCCTGGTCAGGCGGGTGGAATCGCGAACATCCGCCTTGACCACCGCATGATGGATGACCCGGTCTTCCCCGGCCTTGTTCGCTTCTCCGATCTCGAACTCATACAGGGTGTGGTTGATGGTAGAAAGCTGGCGTAGTTTCTCGCTGGAAATGACGTTCACCATGTCCATGGCGGAAATGGCGGCGTTCATGCGCATGCGGTCGCGGTTGTAGCGAACAAAATCAGAGAAGAACCGCCCGGCCAGGCGGGAACGCTCATCCCCGCGGCAGTTCTCGATGCGTCGCAGCGCCGCCTGTAAGGGGGCATCCGACTGCTTGGCTTCGCCCAGCATGATTTCCACGCGGCGCCGCTCGGAGCGCGAAATCAGCGCGTTCTTCAACTGCTGCGGGTTCAATTTGGGGTATTGCGTCAGCATAGGAACACATTCATAAGAGGCAATGATGTGATCCATCACGTTCGCCCGCTCCAGCGCCTCCACAAGCATTTCCAGCAGAACCGTCTGAGACCTTCCCTTGCTCGTCTCCGTATCGGGGTTTCCGCCGCCAAACAACTCCTCGGCGTTAGCTGGGGAACTGAGCAGGAGGTCGGGAGCCTCATCGTCATCGGGCGCGATCAACCCGATGGCCTTCAAGAAATCCCGGCATATGGCAAACAGATTGGCAAAGCGGTCCGGGTCGCGGAAAAAATTGCCCAGCATGACGTATCGCTCCGCATTTACGTAGTCATCGCGGCCATCGACGGTAAACAAAAGACGATTAAGAAACATGTCATATATTTCCGAGGATGAATCATCGAACAGCGATCGCCGCATCTTGGACAACGTTTCCCGCTCCACCTCCAGGATGGTAGTGAACAATTGTTCGGCCACTTTCCGAAGCAGCGGCTTCTTGCCCACCTGCAGCGAAGCAAAACGCTGGCGCATTTCATCCGCATCGCCCATTGCCCCAAATTTTGGATTTTCGATGGCCTTGACCCGCACCAGACAACGCTCCACAACTTGGGAAAACTGATTGCCCAGCTCTAAACGCAGGAACTTGAGAACCGCCAGGCGCGACAGCACATCGATGCTGATGTTGTTCTCGAGCTTGGCCGCATTTAAAGCTGCCACATGGATATCAATCAGCAACCGCTTCAGATCCTGTGGAGGAGGTTCGGGCCCAGGAATCCCGCGCCGTCTGGCATTACTCTCGACAGTGTTTTGCGGGGTGAGAATGCGCGAGCCAGTCCGGGGCGTGGAAACTTGCGGCTGTTCTTTAGCCAGGTTTTCCACCCCGCCCAGTCTGGTGATGAGTCTAAAAATGTACTGGCGAGCGCCCTCGGTGAACTTTGCGCTTAG
Organism: Terriglobales bacterium; assembly: GCA_038210375.1. GTDB lineage: Bacteria > Acidobacteriota > Terriglobia > Terriglobales > Acidobacteriaceae > JBBQWT01. Next base: position 188,654 of record JBBQWT010000003.1, read on the forward strand.
ATGAACGTCGTGGCGAACATTGTCCACTCCCGTCATCAGGCCTTCAAGTGTGATTTTAGGAGCATACGACGTCAAATTAAGATCCCGGGTGTATTCCTCCAGCGGACCCCGTTGACGAAATGAGAACCTCGCCATTTAGCTGATACTCCCGTTTACAGTGACCATATCTCTAACCCCGGCCCCAGACCATCGATCGACGGTTCGAAATTAATTCTACGCATGAAATGCTGCCAACGCAGTAACAAGCGAATCTCTGAGATAACCACATCGTTGGATGCCCGGTTCTCACCCCAGGCTAGCCCGTCGAATCACGGAATTACGCCATCGCGAGACTTGCGAACCGCCCTGCCAAGCTCGGGCAGCTTGTTGAACATGGCCACACACCGCAGCCAGCGCCTGTTCTCGATCGCGGGATACCCGCTCACCATCTCGCCGGCCGCTACATCGTGGGGAATTCCGCTCTGCGCGGTAGCCACCACGCCGTCGCCGATATGGCAGTGTCCCGCAACCCCAACCTGGCCCGCCAAAATTACATCCTTGCCCAGGGTGGTCGAACCCGCCAGACCGGACTGGGCGCACAGCATCGAATTTTCACCGACCACTGAGCCATGGCCCACCTGCACTAGGTTATCGATTTTGGACCCGCGTTTGACTCGCGTTTCGCCAATGCTGGCGCGGTCAACGCAGGCGTGCGCCTGGACCTCCACACGGTCTTCCAAGGCGACGATTCCTGACTGCACGATTTTCTGCCAGCCGCCCTCATCATCCTTGCTGAAGCCGAAGCCATCCGCGCCAATTACCGCGCCATTCTGCAAAGTGACGTCATCGCCGATCCGGCAATATTCCCGCACCACCGCGTGCGAATGGGCAAAGAACCGGTGGCCTATTCGCGCCCCGCGATAGATCACCACGTGCGGCAATAACACGCATCCATCGCCGATTTCGACGTCGGCGTCAATGATCACGCAAGGCCCGATCGAAGCTCCGCGCCCCAATTTTGCCGAAGGGTCGATGACCGCCTTGGGATGCAAGCCGGGAGAGTAAACCGGACGCTGGTAGAAAAGCTCAACCGACCGGGCGAATGCCAGCCGCGGGTTCGACGTGCGCAGTGTGGTAATTTGCGCGGGCGGAAACCCATCAGACACAATCACCGCGGTGGCGCGCGTGGTCGAGATCGCGCCCGCGTACCTGGGATTGGCGATAAAAGTGATCTCGCCCGGGCCAGCCTGGTCAATGCCGGCCACCGCCGTGATTTCGACGTCACCATCCACGGGCTGCGGCTGGCCTTCGCCCGCAACCAGCCGGGCATGCAAACGATGAGCTACTTCAGAAAGTTTCATTTGGGAAACCTCGCCCACGGTCCGGTTTTGCAGCCGCTGGCTTACGTCATGGATTTTGAAGCTGCCGGGTAAGACTAGAGGATGATTGGATTCATGCCTCGATTCATCATAAATCTTTCGAGGCAGCGGCTGAACCAGGCTTGATTTCGCGTTCAAGCCTGGTGCGGAGCCATAAGCGCCACGCGAACCCAACCCGGAGAGGGTTGGAAAGCACTCAGCTTCCGAGGAAGCCCCGAACTCCTAGCGGGATAACTCGTAACCGGCAAAGAAATAGCTGATCTCGAAGCGAGCGGTATCGTCGGCATCAGAGCCATGCATGGCGTTCTGCTCGATGCTGGTGGCCCATTTCTTGCGGATGGTGCCCGCCTCCGCATGGCTGGGGTTGGTTGCGCCCATCAGCTTTCGCAGGTCAGCGATAGCATTTTCCTTTTCCAGGGCCAGCACCACGATGCACCCGCTGGACATGAAATCGGTCAGCGAACCGAAGAATGGCTTGCCCGCGTGCACGGCATAAAAGCCCTCTGCCTGTTCCTTGGTAATGAGCAGCATTTTCATGCCGATGATGCGGAAGCCGTGGTCCTGCAACGTCTTTAAGACATCGCCGGTTGCGCCGGCGGTCACCGCATCGGGCTTAATGATTGAAAAGGTGCGTTGTAGAGTCTTCATGTGTAAAAAACTTCCCTTCTTATTTCGTAGGTTGTGGCCGGCTACTTGGCGGTGGCAGCGACCAGGGTTTCGGCGATCACCGCGGGAGATTTCGCCACGCGAATGCCGGCCGCCTCGAGCGCCTTGATTTTTTCCGCCGCGGTGCCTTGCCCTCCGGAAATGATTGCCCCGGCGTGCCCCATCCGCCGGCCCGGCGGCGCGGTCTGTCCCGCGATAAAAGCGACCACTGGTTTTTTTACGTTTTTGGCGACGTAGGCGGCGGCGGTTTCTTCCGCGTTGCCTCCAATTTCCCCGATCATGATGATGGCTTCAGTTTCGGGGTCCTCATTAAAGAGCTGGATGGCGTCGAGAAAACTGGTGCCGATGATGGGGTCTCCGCCGATGCCGATGGCGGTCGATTGCCCGATGCCGCGCTGCGTCAACTGGTACACCGCTTCGTAGGTCAGGGTGCCGGATCGCGACACGATGCCCACATGGCCCTCGCGATGAATGCGTCCCGGCATGATGCCAATCTTGCACCGGCCCGGAGAAATGATTCCCGGGCAGTTAGGCCCGATCAACCGCAGCTTCTGGCCGGCGCTGTTCTTGTCCTGCAGAAATTTCCAGGCGCGCACCATGTCGAGTGTGGGGATGCCTTCGGTGATGCACACGATCAGCGGGATGCCGGCGTCACCCGCTTCCATGATGGCGTCAGCAGCGGCTGGCGGAGGCACGAAGATAACGGTGGCGTCGGCGCCGGTTTTATCCCGTGCCTCGGCGACGGTATTGAAGACCGGCCAGCCTTCGTGGGTAGTCCCGCCTTTGCCGGGAGTCACGCCGCCGACCACCTGGGTGCCGTATTCGGCGCAGCCCTTGGCGTGGAACGTGCCTTCGCGTCCGGTCAGGCCTTGTACGATCAGCCGCGTTTTCTTATCGACTAAGATGCTCACGCCCGGCCTCCTGGATGCGCGGATTGATGACTACCGGGAAGCGAGGGCGGCGGGCCGGCGGCGGCCACTACCTTTTCCGCCGCGTCCTTCATAGTCTCGGCGATGATGAAGTTCAAGCCGGATGCGGCCAGGATTTCGCGTCCCTTTTCCACGTTGGTGCCTTCAAGCCGCAGAACCACGGGCAGCGCCATCCCGGTCTTGCGGGCGGCCTCCACCACGCCGTTGGCCAGGGTATCAACCCGCAGGATGCCACCGAATATATTGATGAGCACCGCTTTCACATTTTGGTCGCTCAACAGGATGCGGAACGCCTGCTCCACCTGCTGCGCGGTGGCGCCGCCGCCCACATCGAGAAAATTGGCCGGCGCCCCGCCCGCGTATTGGATGATGTCCATGGTCGCCATGGCCAGGCCGGCGCCGTTGACCATGCAGCCCACGTTGCCTTCGAGCTTGATGTAATTCAGGCTGTATTTCGAGGCCTCGACTTCGAGTGGATCTTCCTCGGTGACGTCGCGTAGTTGCTTGAGATCCGCGTGGCGGAACATGGCGTTGTCGTCGAAATTGATTTTGGCGTCGAGCGCGAACAGCCGTCCGTCGTCGGTGGTGATGAAAGGATTGATCTCCATCAGCGAACAATCGGTTTCCGCAAATGCCTTGTAGAGCGCCAGCATGAAGTTGACCGCCTGGCCGATCTCGGCAGGCTTCAAACCCAATCCGAAGGCCAGCTTGCGCGCCTGGAAAGCCTGGAACCCGATCGCGGGATCGATGAACTCCTTAAGGATGGCGGCCGGATCTTTGGCGGCCACCTCTTCAATATCCATGCCGCCCGACTTGGAGGCCATGAACACCGGGCCCGCGCTCACGCGATCCACCACGATGCCCAGGTAGAGCTCGCGTGCGATGGGCAGGGTCTCTTCGATGAGAAGGCGCTGCACCTTCTTGCCTTCGGGCCCGGTCTGGTGGGTGACAAGCTGCATGCCCAGGATTGACGAGGCCAGAACCCCAGCCTCTTCGACCGACTTGGCAATCTTGACGCCGCCACCCTTGCCGCGTCCACCCGCATGAATCTGGGCTTTGACCACGACGCCCCTGGCACCGGCATCCATGAGGCGCTTGGCGACTGCCTCAGCCTCTTCGCGTGATTCAGCGGTTTCGCCCCGGGGAATGCTGACCCCATACTTCGAGAGGATCGTTTTTGCCTGATATTCGTGAATTTTCATGAGTGAGATTCGCCGGAACCAGATAGCTGATTGGCTGAGATGAAACTTGCAGACTCACCGAAGTGTTGCGCGGCGCGACCGATTAATTTTATAGGACACTCGGCAAAAAGGAAAACTGCGCGCTTAATCAAACCAGTCGCTGCGATAAACAATCCACCAGCTTACGAAAATGATGGGGATGGTCGCCAGCAGGCCCCACCATAATCCCAGCCAGAAATCAGCGATGACGCTCAAAACCGTAAACGCCAGCCAGAAGATTTTTCGTTCCACGATAAAAGTATAAGGAAATTCAAGAGCGGCGTTCGGATAGATTGCGCTTGGCCGTCCTAATATTCTGACCATGGCAACCAGCCCCCCGGCAGAGGTATCCTGATGGCAAGCATGGCAGTGCAAATTGAATTAGGCGGCGCACAATCAAACCCCGAGATTGGCCCCCAGGCTGGCAACTGGCACGCGGTGCTGGATCGCAACCCTCGCTTTGACGGCATCCTTTATTACGCGGTGACTTCCACCGGAATTTATTGCCGGCCATCGTGTCCTTCGCGCCGGCCATCCCCGCAAAACGTGAAATTTTTCTCCTCGGCGGCTCTCGCCGAAAATGCCGGGTTCCGGGCGTGCCGGCGATGCGATCCGCGCCAGGAAAAGTCCGGCCGAGGCGCAGCCGCCGTGGCTCGCGCGGTGTGCGATTTTGTGGAACGCAATCTCGATGGCACGTTGAGCCACAGGGTGCTCGCCGCCGGCCTGGGATTGAGCCATCACCATCTGCAGCGCACGTTCAAGCGCGAGACGGGAGTATCCATTGGCCAATACGTCGAGGCCCGCAGGTTTTCCCACTTCAAGACCGCGTTGCGAGCGGGCCACTCCATCGCCGACGCTACTTACGACGCGGGGTACACCTCCAGCAGCCGCATTTACGAATCGGTCGCGCAACGCATGGGCATGACTCCGGCAACGTATCGCAAAGGCGGCCCCGGCGTCGCCATCGGATACACCATCGCCGCCTGCAGCCTGGGCAAATTGCTGGTGGCCACTACCTCAAAAGGCATCTGCGAACTAGCGCTGGCCGATAACCGGGAAGAGCTGCTGGCCGCGTTACAGGGTGAATTTCCTCGCGCCATAATCACTCCTGATAAAAAAGGACTGCAATCAACGGTGGCCGCGATCATCGCGTATCTCGACCGCAAGACCTCGTCACTGGATTTGCCTTTGGACATCCGGATGACGTCGTTCCAGCGCCGGGTCTATGAGGAGTTGAAACGCATTCCCCCAGGTTCCACAAAGTCTTACAGCGCCGTCGCCGCCGCCATCAAGATGCCCAAGGCAACCCGCGCGGTGGCCCGCGCCTGCGCCGGTAACCCTGTGGCCCTGGCAATTCCCTGCCACAGGGTGGTGCGAGCCGATGGCGCCCTGGGAGGCTACCGCTGGGGCGTGGGGCGAAAACGAGCGCTGCTCAATTCCGAGGCTGCAAGCTAATGCCAGATCAGACTGGAGCCTCGCCGGTTGGTTTGGTGAGTATCGTAATCTCTCCCCGCTGGGTGACGGCGAAGTTGTGCCGTGCTATAGCCACCCTGAAGGGATCACCGCATCCTGTTCTCATCCAGTCATGCAACTCGATGTAAATGGTATTGACGGCGCCCAGCCAAGGCTCAAAGTTGGAACCGAAAATCTGTTCCTCGGCGCGTTCCACGTCGAGCTTCAAAATATCGATCCGTTCGGCTTGCGACTGGGCCATCAGCTGGGCGATGGTTACACCCTTGATGTTTCTCTCGGCCGGGCTGCCCTCTGCTCCCACCTGGAATGCATATTTCTGTTCGCCGGGATTATTGATTCGCAGCGGTATTGCCTCCGGCCAGATTGCCGCCTGGAGCGCCTTTATATTTCCATAGCCCAGAACATTGGCGGAGAGGCATTCGAAGTTGGAGCCTTCTGGCTCCACGGCGATGACTTGTGCATGGGGATAACGGTTGGCAAAATAAAGCGAGGCATATCCGGCGTAAGCCCCGCCGTCGATGATGAATTTGATTTTTTTTTCGTCCCCGGATACGGCGGTTCGAGAACTCGCCTTCTCCGGCGCATTGAATTGGCGCCCACTATATTGCTCTTCCAGAAAAATCTGTTCAAATGTGACAACGTCGGTGGTATTCAGCCGAAAGGTTATCCGGGAACGAACCCCGGGGACCCTTACCCTGACCTGCTTACCGCCATCGGTCTTCAGAAGCCCTGCCAATGACGGGATGACCCGCAGCTTCACCATCAAACTGAGGCCAGACACGACTCCAAATGCCGCAATATATTTACCAGCTAGCGTTGCGATCCGGCGTATTGGGTTTGGTCGATCGCGCAACGCTTTCCTCGTCGGCCCAGGAGGGTGCGTCCTCTTTATGGGCAATCCGCAGATTGTATTTCGGCTGGGTCCCTCCGGCCAGTTTTTTCACGAACGCATAGCAGACGGAGGCGCATAATCGGAATTGCGCCGCGCCTACCCGGTTGAGGTTTCTCGAACAGCGGGGTCTGGTAACATCGGGCGCGCTCATTTGGGCTGGACAAGCCGAATATGAAGGTCATGGTGGCGGGCGAATGGCGGCGCAACATTTACCAGGAGGCCCTGGCCGCCGGGTTCGCGACTCTCGGTTGCACCGTCATACCTTTTAAGACTTTGGATTACGCTGCGTCGGAAATTCAGAACCGCATTGAGCGCAAGCTGATGTTCGGTCCGAAGATGAACGCGCTGAATCGTAATCTGCGTGACGCGGTACAGCGGGATAGACCTGAAGCGCTTTTCCTATACCGCTGCGTGGATATCTATCCCGAAACTCTCCGGGAGTTGAAAAAGTCGATTCCGGAGCTGGTCATCGCCAGCTATAACAATGACAATCCATTCGATGATGGACGCGCCTTCATTCAATGGCGGCTCTATTTTCGATACATTCGTAATTGCGACATCAATTACATGTTTCGCATTGGTAATGTTGAACAGGCCCAGGCCCATGGAGTCCCCAATCCCCAACTGCTGCTGCCCTACTTCGTGCAGGGGTTCCACCGGCCTCTTTGCCCTGAACCGATGATGTCACCCAGCGAAGTGGTGTTCGTCGGTCACTACGAACCTGATGGCCGCCGTGAATATGTGGAGCACCTGCTGGCCAATGGCGTGCCGCTGAAAATCTATGGGAACCGCTGGGATGAAGTCCCCCGCTCGTCCTTGATCCGCCGCCAGAAGATTGACATGATTTGGGGAGAGGAATCAGTGCGCATCATTGCCGGGGCGAAAATGGCTCTTGTTTTCCTGTCGGGAAGAAATCACGATCAATACACAACCCGCTGTTTCGAGATTCCCGCGTGCGGAAGCCTTATGCTGGCGCCCCGCACCGCGGAATTACAAAGCCTTTTTCAAGAAGGAAAAGAGGCAATATTTTACAGCTCCCCGGACGAATTACTGAATCACGTTCGTAATTTTGCAGAGAATGAATCCGCGCGAAAAGCCATTGCCGAGCGCGGCTACCGGCGTTGCCTGCACAGCCAGCACAGCAACATAGCGCGCGCCCGGCAGGTACTGCGCGATATTTCCGTATTGCGGGCTGCGCAATAATCATCATTAGCGCGGCGACTACCCTTTTCTCGTTTCCTTGAACCGCTCCTTACTATGATCATCGCCTACGATGGCCGTCCCTTACATAAACCATATTGGGGGGTGGGACGGATGGTGACCAGCGTGTGTTCGCGTCTGCCCGCTCGTTGTTCGTTGACCGGGCTCGCCCCGAGCTACCAGGCGCCAGACGGTCCAGACCTTATCACCTGGCCGTCTCTTCCCCGGCTTAACCTGGCGATGTTCGAAGCCAGCACCCTGCTGGCGGGAAAGTACCACATCTATTGGGGCACGAACCATGTCATCCCACAACTTTGCGACCGTCCCGCGGTAGTTACAGTTCATGACTTGAGCTGGCTCATTTACGCGAATGGTCATCCCACTCTGCGCTATCAAGCGTGGCGCATGACTTCCTCGATGCGGCGCGCCCACTCCATCATCACTGTGTCGCACACCACCGCTAGCGACCTTGCCGACCTGATGCCGGAGCTTAGATCCCGGATTGTAGTGGCGCTCAACGGTTTGAATTTTCAAGAGGACGAATCCTGCGAGTTGTGCGAAGCACGCACCGAAGCGCCTTACGTGCTGATGCTGGGCGCTCACGGCCCGCGCAAGAACCTTCCATTGGCGCTCGCGTCGGTCAGGAGCATTCCGGGCGATATGCGCCTGGTGCTGACCGGGGAGGTCCACGCATGCTTTCGCGACATCATTCGCCGTGACCAGAATGTGATGGAGGTCACCGGCGTGCTTCCCGACAATGAATTGTTCAAGCTCGCCAGGCGGGCAGTTGCCCTGCTGTACCCTTCGCGATATGAAGGGTTTGGAATGCCCATGGTGGAAGCCATGGCAGCAGGTTGTCCGGTGCTGGCGCTGGATACGCCGATCTCCCGCGAAATTGGAGGAGAGGCAGCCTGGTACCTGCCCGAGGAGCCTTTGCCCTGGGCCCGCGCGATCAACGTACTCAGAATCAACCCCCGCCGGAGATTGGAAATGCAGCTTGCCGGACGCCAGAATATCCGGCGTTTCTCCTGGGACCGGACTGCAGACGTGTATGCACAGGTATTTGATTGCATCTCTAACGTCCCGGGTGGAACGCTCGATTAAACTGCTGCTAGGAGACCGCAAGAAGGCACCAAAGGCTCTGCCGAGAAGTTACTTTGGTATATCGTCAAGTCTTTGACTGTGGTTTAGGATTAGGACATCGCATTCGACCTTATGTGACTGGTGCCCCCGATGCTGGATGCAAAACAAGTAAAAATTCAAGGTTTACGCTTCGCTCGGTCTCTGCAGATCGCGCTGAAATCGGCGATCATGTTTTCCGCGGTGCACCCCAGCGCCGAACGATTTATCGGACAGTGTTTCGAGCATCTGAACAATGTCTTGAAACAATCTGGTCAGTTCACCTTCGGATTTGTTGATAACCAGATTTTGTTGAACTCCATTCTGACCTATGACTCTTCCTTTGGATCGCTGGAAAAAGAATTTCTTAAGCGCGGAGTTTCCGCGGTTACCTTCAAGCCGGGGTTGACCTTGTACCAGTTCCAGCGTGTGATCAGCTTGCTCTCGGGCGCTCCCGAAGTCATTGAGCGGGCGGGCGGCTTGCGTGCATTCCTCGATCAGAATGAAATTGAAGGGGTAAGGTTTCTTCCGGCAGCGACCAACCAGAAGAAAAATGAGGAAGGCGACACCATCATCGAAACCGATTCTGAAGCCTTCGTAATGTCGAAGCAGTTTGCTTCCGAAGATGCTCCCAAAGATTTTATGGATTCCATCGATTCCCTGCTGGAATCGGCTTGCTACGACGTTTCCACCCGTTCGGCGGTAATGTCAGGGTTCGCCGCCATGGGAGCCGGAGATTTCTCTCATGGCGTCCCCATCAATATGCCGGACACTCCCTATGGAGAGCCTTCGCAAGTCGAAGGGGGCTTCGGCAATGGCGGCTACAGCCCAGGGGCAGAACAAGCAGGGGCGGGCAGTGGCGGGTTTGCCGGCGGCCCAGGCGGAGGGTTTGCCGGTGCACCGAGCGGCGGGTTTGCCGGCGGATCGGGCCCGGGAGGAGGTTATGGCGGCGAAGGTGGGGAAGGGAAAGTCATCAAGGAAAGAAAGTTTTTCGCCGCGGGCAAGCCGCTGAGTTTTATTGATCTCATGGAAAACTCAGTGGAACGTTCCCTGATCGAGGAACAGGGAAACCCCCGCAAGTCCTGTATGGCGCTGGGAAAGATCCTGGCCGATATGGGGGTGGATAAGATCCTGGCATCTTTCCCGGAGGAGCGCCGCGAGGAGATCGGCGGGATGCCTCCGGAGCAGATTGCGGGTGAGTTTATCGAAGATACGGCGTTGCAGTGGGCCGGCAACCGTTTCAAGAGCGCCGATGATACGCCGGGCAAGATGGTCATCGACGATGAGGTGGTGAAGGTGCTGGCGCGCAGCCTTCAGGCCACTCAGAATTCCGCGCGGCTGGCCAAAAAGCTCACGCAATTCATCAAGGATTACGCCATCCCTCCACATATACGCGACAAGATACAGGATGAGCTGCGCTGGACGGCGCTGGGCGCTCCGGCTCGATTCAAACATTTGATGGAGATTCGTCATTATTCTTCCGTGGAGTTCCGCCGCCTGATGGAATTTACCAAGGAACTGGTGACGCTGCGCCAGATTGAAAAGGCCGGTGAACTGGCCATCCATTACTTCGATTTTCTCGAAGATGAAAAACTGGAACTCGATATTGCGGAGTTGAGCCGGGCGCCGGAAGTCATTCGCAGCATCCCTCTGGCGCGCGTCGGCTTTGTTCCTACCGTGATCGAGCGGCTGACCAAAGTGCTGGCCCGCGAAGATGTTTCAGGGTTGATTCACTTTCAAACCGCCAATGCTTTGAGCGTGCTGTCGCAATCCATTAGCGGATTCGAGGATTTTGAACACGTTCTGGGCATCGGTTTGGCGCTCGATCGTTCGCAGAAGCGGGACTCGGCCAAGCACCGGAAATGCTGTGTTTCGGGGCTGTCGCGGCTCTTGCCGGAAATCGGCATCGAGAGAGTGATCGAACTGTTTCTGCTGCAGCCGGATGATGCGACGTGGGCCAAGACCGCCACCAATTTGCTGCGATATTCGGCGCCCGCCAGCGTGGAAAAAGTTTTTGCCCGGCTCATCGAAGAAAAAGACACTCGCAAGCGGCTGGCTCTGCTTCGCTTGACTACTCAACTTCGGGCTGAAGCCGTGGAAGTCGCGGTTAAGCACCTGGAAGACGACCGCTGGTTCGTGGTGCGCAACATGTGCAGCGTTCTCGCGGACCTCGAGGATCCGCAGCTTGCGACTCATATTGCGTCGGCTCTGCAGCATCCGGACGCGCGAGTACAGGAGGCTGCTTTCAAGGCCTTGATCAAGAGCCGCGCTTCCAGCGGCAGGGGCAAGGTGCTGGCCGAGGCCCTGCCCAAACTGGCTCCCAACATCCTCGACCGGGCGCTCGACGAGTTGCTCTATCTCAAAGACAGCGATGCCATTCCCGCGCTGGAGAAGTTCATTGTGGACGAGGCCAGCAAAGTTTCGATTTCTCGAAAAGCGGTGCAGGTCCTGGCCAATGTTCCCGGGGAACAAAACCTGCCTGCCCTGCAGAACGTTTTTCTGCTGAAGACCTTGAACCCAGCCACGCGGCGTGCCGCCCTGTTCGCCATTGCCAATCACTACTCGCCGCAGTCGCGCAAGTTTTTAGAAGACTACGAAACCATTCATGACCCGCTGGCCGAAGACTTTCTCTCCAGCGAGGTGCGCACCGCCTTGGAAAAATCCGCACCGCGTCCCAACTGAGGCGCGCCACATCAACCCCTGGACGGCGATTTTCAGCACAATATCTCCGCGTTCAGCGTGTTACTACCGTTATTCAGCCTCCCGGTTTCGCTTTCATCGCCCGCCAAACAGGCTTAAGCTCAAATAATCAGGAGATCGGTACGGCATGCTCGATAGCGACGAGATTTACGCTTTGGGTTTGCGCTTCGCGCATTCTCTGCAGGCCTCACTCAGGTCGTTGACCACTTTTGCGCCGGAACACCAGAGCGCGCAGAAACCGGTGCAGCAGAGCTTTGATTTCTTGAATGACCTGCTGAAAAAACAAGGCCAGTTTACCCTCGGCTTTCGCGACAATCACGTGGTCCTCAACGACCTTTTGACCGTCGAATCCTCGCTGGCCCCGCTGGAAAAAGAATTCCTCAAACGCGGAATTGGCGCGGTTATTTTCACTCCCGGGCTGACCGTCACCCGTTTCAAGAGACTGATCGGAATTCTTTCATCCCCGACCCACGCGCCGGAAACCTCGGGCGCCCCAGAGCAACCAGCCCACGAAGAAATTGACGGCATCCAGATCGTGCCACTGGCGAGCCAATCGAAAGAAAAAGATGCGCCTTCAATAGCTGATCCGCCAGATGAACCTGGGGCGCTGGCCGGTGAAGAACCAACTCGCGACCCCGCGGAGCTGGCATGGCTGGGCCAGAGCAATCCCGATAAGTTTGCCCATCTCATGGAAATCAGCCGCTACACGCCCGCGGAATTTGGCCGCCTGGTGGAATTTCTAAAAACTCTTGTGTTGGGGCGTGAACTGGGCCAGGCCACCGACCTAGCCACTCATTACTTCGAGTTTCTTGATGAAGATGAGTTGCGGATCAGGCGTGAAGAGATCGACCGCGCCGCGGAACTGGTGCGCACCGTGTCGGTGGCGCGCGTCAATTATGTCGTGCCTACCGTGGAACGGCTGGGCCACACGCTGATACGCGAGGATGTCGCCGACGGCGTCCACGCCGCCGCCGCGGGCATTCTGAGTACGTTGTCCCAAGCCATCGTGCACTTTGAAGAGTTCGCGGAGGTATTCGCCATTGGCCGCGTCCTCGACCAGTCGCGCAAGCGCAATCCCGCGCTGCATCAACGCTGCTGCGGTGACGCCTTGAACCGCATGCTGCCCGCCACCACGGTGGAGCGGATCATCGAAATTTACCTGGTGCGGCGAGACGATTCGGCGTGGGCGAAGATGGCTGCCGGAATGCTCCGGTTTGGCGCGCCCGCCAGCATTGAAAAAGTTTTTGCTCACCTCATCGATGAGAAAGACGCACGTTCCCGCATCGCGATCCTGCGCCTGATAGGTATGTTGCGGCTGGAAGCGCTGGACGTGGCCCGCAAGCACCTGCATGACGGCCGCTGGTATGTGGTCCGCAACATGTGCAATTTGCTGGCCCAGATTGAAGACCCTGATCTGGCCCAGCATATCGGCCCGGCGCTGCAACACCCCGACGCGCGCGTACAGGAGGCGGCTTTCAACGCCACCATCAAAGGACGAGGACCGGGACGCTCCGCGGTGCTCGCTAATTCTCTTTCTGGAATGGCTCCCAGTGTCATGGAAAAGGCGCTCGACGAGCTGATGTTTATGAAGGACCCGGAAAGCGTGCCCGGACTGGTGGACCTTGTTGCCGCCAAAACGGCCAACCGCGAGCTCATCAATCGCGTCATCCAGATTATTAGTTCCATGCCCGGGGCCGGCGCCCGCCAGGGATTGGAAGGCATCTTCCGCATCAATACTCTCGACTTCGCCACGCGCCGGGCTGCGCTTCGCTTGATCGCCCGCGACCCATCCCCCGAAGCCGCGGGGCTTCTCGCCGACCTCTCCCACATGCACGACCCGCTGGCCATCGAGGCGCGCAAGAGCCTGGAAACCCGCAAGGTATAGCGGATTCACCCCGTGCTCGCTTTTGACTTACCCTCTCATTTGATACCCTTTGATTCAGTCCCCATGCCCAACCCATCGCAGAATTTTGGTTTTAGTGTGGCCCGTATGCCCGGGTCTGTAATGCATAAGCATTATTCCGGCCACGGTGGCTCCACCAGAAATTGGTTGCTGACCACTCTCCTGCTTGGTGCCATGGGCGCTTCTCCGCTGGCGCACGCCGCGCCTGTGGACGCCTACCGCGTCGTCCATGCTTATCCCCACGACGGCAACGCCTTCACCCAGGGACTTATTTTTCTGGATGGGAAGTTGTACGAAAGCACCGGCCTCTATGGCCGTTCGTCTATGCGAAGGGTAAGCCTCGGCGACGGCCGGGTCGAAAAACAGCATGACGTCGCGGCGGAGTTTTTTGCCGAGGGACTCACCAACTGGGGCAACACCCTGGTGCAGCTCACCTGGAAGGCCCAGAAGGGATTTGTGTACGATCGCGGCAGCTTTCGCTTGCTGCGCACCTTTGAGTATTCCGGCGAAGGCTGGGGGCTCACCCAGGATGGGGCCCACCTTATTCTGTCTGACGGCTCCTCGTCGCTCCGTTTTCTCGACCCTAAAACCTTTCACGAAGTACGAAAAGTTTCGGTGACCGATGACGGCAAGCCCGTTACCGAACTGAACGAGCTGGAATATATTAACGGAGAAATTTACGCCAATATCTGGCAGACCAACCGCATCGCACGCATCTCACCTGCCACCGGCAAAGTGCTGGGGTGGATCGATCTCACCGGGATTTTATCAGCCGCCGACTCCACCCAGGCTGACGTGCTCAACGGCATCGCCTACGACCCGCAAAGGAAGCGCCTGTTTGTAACCGGCAAGCTTTGGCCCAAGCTGTTTGAAATCCAGATTCTGTCCTGGGGATCGGCCAGCGCCCGCAAAAAAACCAAATCCCATGCTGGTTTGGTTTTGTAGCCTCCGAACACGATCACTTCAGCGCTCCGTTATCGCTTTGCTGAATATTTCTCCCATTGCGACTGCAGCTTTTTCCGGAGTTAATCTTTCCCGGTAAAGGCGCAGGTTCGCGGCGCCCATGGCGCGACGCCGCGCGGGATCGTTCATCAAACTTTCCAGCGCACGGGCCAAGCCCTCACGATCGCCTGGCTCTACGAATACGGCATTCTCATCCTGGGTAAGTACATCGGCGATGGCGCCTGCACGGGTGCAGATCATCGGCAAGCCGGCGGCCATGGCTTCAACAATCGCCACCGGAAAACCTTCGCTGTAGGAGGGAACCGCCAGGATGTCAGCCGCCCTTAGCAATTCCCAGGTTCGTTGCCGGTCAACCGTCCCCAGGAAAATGATGTTGCCGGGAAATTTGCGGGTCATGTCCGTAGCCAGCCTGGCAATCGCTTCTTCCGGAATTGTGCGACCTTGCTCATCGAACAGAACGTTCTTCTCGTGGCTGATGATCTCCCCGGCAAACAAAAATCGGGTGGCGGAATTGCGGTCCAGCGTCGCGGCCGCGGCGTGCAGCAGGTCGGCGCTCCCCTTGGCCACGGAAATTGTTCCCAGGGCCAGTACCGTAACCGGTCCTGGCGCGGGCGCCGGCCCATGACTCTCGAATTTTTCCGGCCCGTCTGACCAGTTCCATACCACGGCGGTGCGGATCGGAAACGGCAGAGCGCTCAAGCGCGCGGCAATGGATGCCCCCAGAACGATCACGCACGCGGCATTTTTCAGCACCATCGCAATCAGCCATTGCAGCCAGCGTGGCGAGCGGGCATAGAACACGTGCAGGTTACCGCCGTGAAAGTGCAGCACGACTTCTTGTCCCGCCGTTTTCAACAGGCAGAACAAAATACAATCGCGCAGAAAGCCGGCGGTGTTCTGCGAAAGCGTCATGTAGCTGATGCGCGGACGATATCGCAGCAGGGTCCACACTGCCCTGCAACCGATAACAGCCAAACGAAAGATGTTGGAAAGCCGCAGGTGGCCGCGCTCGCTGTTGGCGCGATTCAACGTCGTATTCACCACCCGCAGATCAAACTGAAGGCGGAGCGGCGAGCGCAGCAGAGATTCGGTCAATATCTCCGGCCCCGCGTAGGGCGGGGGCAGCGGCGCAAGCACCAGTACCGTGGGCGGCCGGGATAGGTTCGCTGGATTCATAAGTTAAAGCGTGGCAACGTCAAGACTCGCACTGATCAAACCCGCTGGAACTCTATTCCCTGCTCTCTTGTTTTCGCCCGGTTCCGCCGGACTGGTTTTCCAACCTCACATACCAGTCCTTCGGCCAGATTTCCATCGCGTAACCAGGATCTTTCCGCCACTTGGCGGCTTCAGCGCTCCATCGCGGCGACTGTGGGCTGCTCAGCGTGCTGGAAGGAAAATATAAAATGCTCATGCCAATCGCGAAAAACAAGATCAGCGAACGCAGGCGGCAGCTGACCTTGATGCGCTCCGGTTCCACCACGTAGTTCAGCATCAACATCAACAAAAGCACGTTGGGAACATAGAAATATCGTGAGCTCGCCGGATACATGATCAATCCCGATTTCTGACCCAGCGCCAGTACCACTGACATCACCAACAGCATCAGGGCGCTCCCGGCCAGCAGGAGATTAGTTAAAGTTCTTTCCACTTTGCGGTATAGCAAGACCACCGCGCCTATCCCAAGGGCAATCAGGAGCCACGTGATCGCATACAGCTTGATGGCGTCAAAACTGCGCGTAGTGCGCAACCCGAATCCAAGTACCCTGGCAATATCAGGTCCCAGAAAAGGAAGCACCAGTGCCCGTGTCCACACGATGGACACAAAAGTATTCAAATCCAGCTGAGAGAACCGATTTTGGGAGATGCCCTGCGTATGAGTAACCAGAATGGACAAGTGAAAGAGGCAGCAGCCAATCAGAACCGCCGCCTGGGCGAATTGAAGCCAGCGACGCCGTAGCAGCGCGCTCAGAATAAATAACGGCGTGAGGAAGCAGGCGATCAACCCGGTCAAGCCGCAGATCGCCAGCAACGCCAGCGAAATTACCTTCCCCCATCGCCCCACCGGCCCCGCCACATCAAGGAGAATCAGCGCGGCGATCAATGCACACCAGAACTGCAGGCCGGTTGTGGTAAGCCATAGCTCCCAGCCGGAAGGCGCCAGTAGAACCAGCAGCACGCCGCAGGCCTTCCTGGCGTTGGCATTGAACAGTTCTGACCGGCTCCACACGATTAGCGCGACCGGTAGGAATTGCACCACCATGGCAAATAAACTGGTAATCAAGGGGGCCCATTCAATGGGCACGCGCCCGGCGAGGGCAACTCCGAGATTAGTCAGAAAAAGATAGTAAGGAATTTGCGGCGGAATATAGGTAATTGCGTCCCAGAATGAATGGCCGTAAGCATGCGCGAAATAAAATGTTCCCTCTTCAGCCCAAAACCGGGGATGCAGCAGCAGACCTGGGGCCCTCACCACAAAGGCAACCATAGCGAGAGTAAACAACCTGGCTGGGCTGCCGAGCCAGTCCAGCCAGCGCCATACAAAATCGTAGAGCGCGACTTCGCGCGGGGTCTCCCAGGTTAGCCTCTTCATGTCCACGCCTGAGGTTTCACCGCTCGGCATTGTGACCGCCCCCATCCCGGCGAACCACCTTGCGGGGCACCGCCTTTCGTGGCTGAAAGCAGTAAAAATACCAGCGCAAATACAAAGGCAGCCACCGCATGAGCTGGAAGCGCGATTTTCCCCGGGTCCGGTCCCACCAGCTCGCCGGCACCTCGGTGATGCTGTAACCGTCGAGGAAGGCCTTGGCAGTCAGCTCGAGATTGAGCTCAAAGCCCCCGGTACTTTGTACCTGAAATCTCTTCACCATAGCGCGGTCATAAATTTTGAAAGCATTGGTGGCGTCGTGAGTGGGCAGCCCGCGCAGCCAGAAAAGGCTGACGCCCGCCATCCGGGATAGCATTTGCTTCACCGCCGGCCCCCCAATCAGGCGGCCG
Source organism: Terriglobales bacterium (assembly GCA_038210375.1). Taxonomy (GTDB): domain Bacteria; phylum Acidobacteriota; class Terriglobia; order Terriglobales; family Acidobacteriaceae; genus JBBQWT01. The sequence goes on from JBBQWT010000003.1 coordinate 206,071, forward strand.
CCCTTCATATAGCGGCTGGCAGCCACTACATCGAAACCTTGTTCGTACAACTCCATCATCGAGCCCAGCTTGTCGAGATCATCGGCGAGATCGGCCATCACCACCACCACCGGCCCGTCGGATGCGGCCTCAACGCCGGTCATGATGGCGCTCACCACGCCGTGGCCGCTGCTGCGTACCAGTTGCATCCGGCGCTCGCCTTCATCCATCAGACCGCGGGCCACAGGCAGGGTATCGTCTTCGTCAAAGTCATATACGACAAACGCATGGAAGTCGAAGGGTACGGCCTTGGTTAAACGCGCCCACAGCGGCGCGAAGTTGCTGCCCTCGTTGTAAACGGGAATGATGATGCTCAGCGAGCGCAACTTGGTCAACTCTTACGCGCGATCACAAGAAATTGCTGTCCCATCACTCGCCAGATGAACGGCATCTTCAAATAGAGCCTGACCAGAAGCAGATTCGGCTTCTTGCCCACCATGGTGTAGGGAAGAAATTTTGGAACCACTTTTTCGTTGGAAAAGCCGTTCGATCGCAGCAGCTCCTGCAGTGAAAGCTCGGTCAGCGCAATGTGATGGTCGAAGAAATCCCAGTATCCAGAGCAATAACGGATGTTGGGGCCCATTGCAATCAGCCTTCCCCCCGGCGCCAGCGAGGTCCGAATCTGGGACACACACTCCGCCAGCGCCTGCTTGGAAGGCAGATGCTCGAAGAAATTGCTGGTAAAAATTACGTCGAGTGATTCCGGCTTGACCGGCCAGGGCCGGCAGACATCGTGCGCCACCACCTCCACCCCAGGCGCCGCATAACGGCTGCACTCGGGATTCAGATCAATGGCGATCCGGGAGGCGGCACGCACGTTGTTAATGAACTCGCAATATCCCGCTCCCAGGTCGGCCACCCGATCGGTGTCCTTGATCCAGCGCTGGAAGAAATTCCGTACCAGGATCTCCCACACCTGGTTGCGATACACTTCATGCCCGCTGAATCGCTCGCGATAGAGCACCTGCAGTGAAGCCGCGTCCATCACAGCGCCCCCACTTCAATTTGCGCGGCGATCCAGGGGACCACTTCATCGAGGATCGTCGCCAGCGGGGTGAGCGCGCGGAAGCCCAGCATTCTTTCCGCCTTTTTTACATCCGGAGAACGCTCCTGCACGTCATACTCATAGGCCGGGTCACTCACATAGTGGAAAGGCCGGTCGCCGTTTATTTTCTTCCAGATCTGCCGCGCCAGATCAAGCACCGTTATGCCCACCGGCGATGAGAGATTGAAATCCTCATTCAACGCGGCTTCGTGCTCAATGCAGGTCCTGATGCCGGTGGCGAGATCGCCGCCATAAGTGTAGTGACGCACCTGGTTTCCGCTGCCCAGAAGGTGCAATGGGTCCTGCCCCTTCAGGATTTTCTGGATAAGATCGGGGACCACATGCGACATCGCCAGCTCGACGTTGCCGCTGAACACCTTTCGATCAGAGACCGCTTTGCGTTCCCCGATGCCCACGCAATTAAAGGGACGGGCGATGGTGTACGGCAGGCCATACTGTTCGAAAGCTCCGCGGCAGAAATATTCGGTAGCCAGCTTTTGGAACCCATAAGTGGAGCGCGGCGGCGGCGACCGCAGAATGGCGTCTTCGGGCGTGGGGAATTCCGTGGTGCTTTCGTACACCATGCTCGATGAAAGCACGGTGATCTTGCGAAGCCGGCGGTTCTTATTCGCCCAGATGGCGGCGTCAAAAGCGGCGGCGGTGATGCGCTCGTTTTCGGCCAGCAAGTCGTAAGCAAACTCGTGAAAGTATGAAATTCCGCCGATCATGGCGGCAGCCGCCACGAAGTGGTCGCAGTCGTCGAGCAGATCGCGCAGCAGCGGACCGTCCTTGGCGTCGGCCGCGACAAATTTGTAGCGCGGGTTGTCGTCGAAGGTGCGCTCGAGGCGGCCGTATTTGCTGAAGTTGTCGAGGCCCACCACCGCATGGCCGCTGGCCAGCAGCTCCTCGATCAGATATCCGCAGATGAAACCGGCGGCGCCGGTGACCAGAATTTTCATAGTCCCCGCGACGGGAGAGAGGGTTTAACCGCGGAATCTCCCAAAACCCAGAACCCCCAGACATCCACCACAATCTTATCCTCGGGAATGACCAGCCCGCGATATAAAGAATGGGGCGCGCCCAGAATAATGATGTCCGCCTGCAGCGCCTGGTCGAGGGCGACGAACGAAGGGTCGGCAACAAACGGGTCAGAGCAATCCACCGATTTCACTTCCACCAGCAGCAGGTTCCGCAGCTTGTAAGACAGGCTTTCGCGGGAATCGTCGGAATCTCCTTTGAACGCCATACCCAGTATGGCCACTGATTTCTGGCGCAGGTCAGGGTGCAATCGGCGCAGTTTTTCCACCATGAAGTGGGGCAGGCCTTCATTGACCAGCATGGCGGCGTGGCCGAGAAAAAAATTGTTGCCGGAAAATGCGGCGAGCTGCAGCGTATCTTTTAAAAGACATGGCCCGGCGGCAAAGCCCGCCCGGGCGAAACTCTTCATGCGCGGATAGTGATACGTTACCGCATGATGAATGCGGTCAAAGCTGACCCCGTAATTTTCCGCCAGCATGTAGAACTGGTTGGAAACCGCGAAATTAAGATAACGCCAGGAATTGGAAAACAACTTCGCCAGCTCCGCTTCGAGAGGCTGCAGCTCCACGATTTCCGGCGCCAGCAACCGGAACAACTCTGATGCCCGGCGCATGGCTTCATCGTCGAATGCCGCCACGATCTGGGGAAGCTCGCGCAGCTCCCGCATGGCCTTGCCTTCGGCGATCCTTTCCGGACAGAATGCCAGATGGATGCGCTTACCCAGCGCAAACAGGCGCTCGTACACCAGCCGGGTCACTCCCGGGTAGATCGTGCTGCGTAGAACCAGAAGACTGTCGTCGCGCATGTGCCTGATCAAAGGGTCGAGGCTGCTGTGCAGCAGCTTTAACGTGGGGTTGAGGTGCTGATCGACCGGTGTTCCCACCACCGCGATACACACATCCGCGTGGTTCACCACCGAGGTATCGAGGGTGGCGTGAAGATTTCTTCCCACCACGGAGCGGAGAAGATCCTCCGCGCCTTCCTCGATGAATGGCATCTTTCCGCTATTCACCATGCCCACGCTTTGGGCGGCGATATCGAGTAGTTGCACCGACATGCCCTGGCGGGCAAACGCTATGCCCAGAGGCAGACCGACGTGGCCGCAGCCACCAACGATGACGATGCGCATGAGTGGGTTCCGAGTGAACTTGTGCGCCCGCTTGCGGCGCGGTTCCGAATCAGAATTCTACTCGATTCCACAGGAGCGGAAGCAGCAGTCGGACCACGATAGGCAACCAACAATTGGCGATGATCGCTGCGCTGTGTTAAGAAGCGGCTACCGAGAACATCTCCAGGGAGTTCTGTTCATCCTCAACCGGGGTCAGGGCAAGATCAGAATAGAAGCGGGCGGCGGGATCTTTTTTCAGGCCCAGCCGGAACCTCCCGAAACGCACGATCAACCGCAGCAACTTGACTTGTTTGACCGCCAGTTCAGTGACATAGTGAGGGTAAAACACTATCGCGCTTTCCACCGGAAACGTCGGCCTTCTCTGCTTTCGATATTTGCATCGGAGGTAGCCGCCTTCCAGCGGGTGTACCCCTTCGAGGGTGATGCAGGAGTGAAACCACAGCAGCAGGAACAATACCTTTCCCGCATTCGATCCGGTTACATTGGCGCGGCGCATGACCGTCTCCATGTGGCCAGGTGAATAATAATGCCGCCATGCATCCCAGTAGAGCTTTTCCCATTCCGCCTGCGACATCAGCGGATGCCCGGTGGTGGTGTGCACGAGGTCGTACTTGTTCAGGTCCGCATCCATGGGGACGCCGGCATTGTGCAGCTTCAGGTGGTCTTCAGAACCCGGCAGCGGGGTAAGAAAGAAAGGTTCCAGAATGTCGATCGGCAATTCGCGCTGGATGATGTGAATGTCGCGCAGGATCGATTCCGGAGTATCAGTCGGGAACCCGATAATGTAGCCCGCGTAGATGGATACTCCTATGGCCTTCCATTGCAGCAGCATCTTGCGGTATTCCGCAATCTTGTTCTGCTTCTTGCGGGCGCCCATTAAGCTGGCGGGATTAATGCTCTCGAGTCCAATGAAGACCCGGGCAACGCCGGCCCGGCCCGCTTTGGTGATGAAACCGGGTAGGCGGTGGCACATGGTGTCCACCTGGATGGTGAACTTGATGTTGAGCTTCTCCTGCTCGCGCATGGCGATGATGCGGTCGAAGATCCGCTCCCAATCCAGGTTGCGCGCGAAGTTGTCGTCGGTGATAAAAAAGCGGTTGATGCCCTGCGCCAGGTTCCGGCGGATGATGGCTTCGATATCGTCCGGCGACCGTCTACGCGATTTCCGGCCTTGCACGTTGATGATGGTGCAGAACGAGCATTGGAACGGGCAGCCGCGTCCGGCATCGAAGCTGGTGAGGTGTCCGCCGGTGCGCTTGATGCGGGTCGCGGGAAGAATAGGCACGGGCGCGCCTTCCAGCGCCGGCAACTCGGTCATGTAGTTATAGAGCGGCTTCAGCGCGCCCTGCCAGGCATCGCGCAAGACTCCTTCAAAACGCCCCTCGGCTTCGCCGGCAAAGAGAGAGATCCCCAAATCCATCGCTGCAGTAAGCTCGGGGGGCGTCCTGGGAAGCATCGCCAGGCATCCCGAGACATGAAAACCGCCAATGCATACCTGCACCCCGGCGGCGCGCAAAGTGCGCGCAATATCCATCGCCCGCGGATATTGATTAGACTGCACCCCCACCAGCGCCACCAGACTGGGGGTCCCTTGCAGGCTTCGCGCGATTCGTTCCGGCTTGATGTGGGTATTGGATTCGTCGTAGGCGGTAGTGACGATGTCAACATCGTCGCCCAGCACCCGCCGCTCGTGGCAATCCAGGGCAAGACCGTTGAGCACAGCCAGGGTGTTTGAAGGAATGGCGGAGCGAAACCACTGGATAACATACCCATCATCGTCATAGTGCGACGGCTTGATCAGAACCAGCGAAAACCGCTTGCGTGCTTGTGCCCCAACCGCCATATCACCCCGCCCAGGAAAATCTGGTAACCACATGTTACACACTGCGCCATGCGGCCATAAAGCAAATCGCGGGTGGGGAATCGCATGAGGAAGCACTCTCCCTGGGAGCCATCGTTCGAGGAAGCAATTCCGCAGGAGCAATCCTTGCGTCGCCGGTGTCTAAGCTCCCATGACCTGCACAGCAGGCGGGAATGGAGAGACGCCATGTTTGAGGATAGCCTTGTCGAATCCACGGGAAGATGCAAAACCAAAAAAGGCTGGACCACGCTGTTATCGCTGGGGGTCGAGCTGGCGGTGCTGGGGGTGATGGTGATCGTGCCGCTGATTTACACCGAAGCGCTGCCCAGCCATGCGCTATCCAACATGTTGCTGGCGCCGGCATCGCCGCACCCACCGGGAGCCCGGCAGCCGGCGCCCCACCCTGCCGCCAATCGCGCGGCAAGCCAGGTGATTGACCTTCAGTATCGCCAGCCTGCCAGAATTCCCCAAACGATTGCCATGAATACTACCGAAACGGCCCCGTCGCCTGATCCTGGTTCATCGGTCGAAGGAAGCACATGGGCCGATGCAGGCCCCGGCGGTAATAACATTGCCGGCCTCAACAAACTGATGGGCGATCGCATCGCGCCACCTCTTCCCCCGGTAATCGCGCGCCCCGAACGCCCGAAAAAACTCCTGGTCTCAGAAGGCGTACTCGAAGGCTATGTCATCGAGCAACGGAAGCCTCCCTACCCGGCCATCGCGAAAATGGCGGGCATATCCGGCGCCGTGGTGCTGCAAGCCACCATCAGTCCATCTGGGCTCATTGAAAATATCCGGACAGTCAGCGGCCCTCCCTTGCTAATCCCCGCCGCGCTGGACGCCGTCAGAACCTGGCGCTATCGTCCCTACATGCTGAACGGCACGCCGGTGGAGGTGGAGACTCAGATCACGGTGAGATTTTCGCTGGGACGAGATTGACGAGTCTAGGTGTATCCGATCGTTGCGTTGACCGAAACGTCGCTGTCACATGTCGTCACCGGAACATGTGGGCACTTTTATATGTTCTTTAGGACAGGCAATCCGTTTTATTTCCTCGAGACACAGCCCTGCGTTTTGCATGTGCTCTGGGACATAAGCGCTACGTTTAAGGGAACTTAGGGAACAGAAGCCTCCCTTTTAAATGACCTCCTGGATTGAAACCTATTTTTGATATGAATTGTCATTCCGAGCGATGCCGAGGAACCTTTTGTTTCCTTGACCCAAAGCTGGCCAGCCGGCCAGGCCGCATAGATTATAAGGAAGCGATGCTTAGGTTTTGCGCGCAGCCTGCCGTTGACTCTAACGCCCGGAAGGAAACAACTCCTTCACCCAGCAGGACGAAGAAGAAACCGATTTTTAGAAAGCACGAACATCGTTGGATCGTGGAAAATTTCCTGGTTTGCCACGGAAGATCAAGGCAGGCTGCGCGTAGAACCTATTCAATGACCGGGTGAAGTTTTTGATTCTGGATGACACTCATGCCACCCTCAGGGAAACAAAGGGTTCCTCGGCTTCGCTCGGAATGACAATTCATGTAAAACATGCGCTTCCCCCCGGAAGAACCACAAACATATGAGTTTCTGCGTCGAATGACATGATAGAACGCGGCTGTTCCCCAAGGGAATTCCAAAACGCTTCTGTGCCGGAGGACGTATGAAACTTGCGCTGATTGCCGGAAACATATAAACGTGCTTTGTTTGGCGTGGGACAGGTACGACGTGCGTTGTTTGCCAGAGGACATATAAAACGGGAGCGGTTCCAGGAGGAGATACAAACCCGGGGGGAACCACTCTTGCGATTAATCTCAGCCTGACCAGCTCCTAAATTCACTGGGTTCCACCTGAAACGCTAGGATCCTTCACTAGATTTTTCGGAAGGCGAGCACGGCGTTCAATCCGCCAAACGCGAACGAGTTAGAGAGCGCGCCGCCGATGACCGCGGGCCGCCCCTGGTTGGCAACGATATCGAGATCACATTCCGGGTCGGGCACCCGGAAATTGATCGTCGGAGGAACCAATTGATCGCGGAGGGCCATTACCGTAGCCACTGCTTCGAGAGCGCCGGCGGCTCCGAGTGCGTGACCGTGCATCGATTTGGTGGAGCTCACCGCGAGCTTGTCCGCATGCTGGGCAAACACGCTGCGGATCGCCGCCGTCTCCATGCGGTCGTTGCCCGCTGTCCCGGTGCCGTGGGCGTTGATGTATCCGATGTCTTCCGGCGCCAGGCCGCCATCGGCTAATGCGGAACGCATGGCTGAGGCCGGGCCTTCTACCGTAGGCGACGTGATGTGCCCGGCGTCGGACGACATACCGAAGCCGACAATTTCTCCCAAAATATTTGCGCCTCGCGCCTGCGCCGCCTCCATGCTTTCCAGCACCAGCATCCCCGCGCCTTCCCCCATGATCAGGCCCTGGCGGTCCTTGGAAAATGGCCTGCACGTATCTGGAGCCACGATCCGCATGGCTTCCCAAGCCTTGAGAAACCCAAAGCTGAAAGGCGCCTCGCTGCCTCCGGTGATGGCGGCGTCCACCAGCCCGCTGCGCACCATCCAGAACGCCTGTCCCATGGCGTGATTGGCGGAAGAGCATGCGGTGGAAATGGTGTACACGGGCCCGGAGATTCCCAGTTCCATGGCGATATGACTGGCGCCCGCGTTGGCCATGCATCGAGGAATGGTGAGGGGGTGCGCGCGATTGGTTTTTTGCTGGTAGATGGAAACGAAGCCGGCGTCCTGGGTGGATTGCCCGCCGACGCATGACCCGGTGACCACCGCCGTCCGGGCGCCTTCACCCGGAGAAAACGTCAGCCCCGATGACGCGAGCGCTTCCCTCGCCGCCACCAGCGCAAATTGCGCAAAACGATCGAGGAAGTCTGCCTGGGTGGGTTGAAAATGCTGGGCGGGATCGAAGCCGCGTACCTCGGCCCCATTCTTGTAGCGGATGTTGGTGGTGTCGAGCGAGGTGATGGCGGCGATTCCCGGGTGGCCATCACGGCAGGCGGGCCACATCGATGCCAGATCATTTCCCAGGGCGCAAATGACGCCCATGCCTGTGATTGCAACTCGGCGCGGTTGCATCCTTATTGAGGCAGACCCGGCGGGGCCGCTTTCTGCGCCAGAAGCAATTTCAGGTTTTCGATCAACTGCGGCACCGACTTGACCCGCTCCAGCACTTCATCGGGCACCGACACATCGAAGGCGCTTTCAATATCGAAGATCAAGTTGAGCCCGCTGAGGGAATCCATCCCCAGCTCTTCAAAGGTGCTGGTGGCCGTCACCTGTTCCCGGGGCATGCGCTTGCTGGCCGCGATCACATCCAGCACTTTTTCCGTGATGTCGTCAGACATGGTTAGCGTCTCTCCGGCGATGGCGTGCATTGAGGGTACTGGAAGAAGAATTCTATCCCAATTGTGCGGTGAAACAAATTGATGCCGCCACGTCCCACAACCCGACCATGCTATGCGGATTGCCGCGGAAAGCGTGCCGGTGCAGACTGTAATCCAACCCGCTTGGTTGACCTGCCTTGAAAGTCAGCCTAACATTTTTCGAAGGTGATCACTCCCGCTCAGCCTGGACAGGTTCTCGGCCATTTCCGCATTCTCCACAAGCTGGGGAGCGGCGGCATGGGCGTTTTGTACGAGGCTGAAGACCTTACCCTGGGCCGCCACGTGGCCCTGAAATTTCTTTCCGCCGAGCTCGCCGAAGATCCCGATGCCATGGAACGCTTCCGCCGGGAGGCGCGCGCGGCTTCCGCCCTCAACCATCCGCGCATTTGCACCATTTACGAGATCAGTGAAATCGATGGACAGCCGTTCATCGCCATGGAATTGCTGGAAGGCGAAACCCTGGCGGAGCGCATCGCC